>NZ_CP155079.2:4704943-5377078 GCF_039634365.2 Mucilaginibacter sp. PAMB04168 | reverse complement strand
GCTCGTTTGGCAGTGTTAAATTTACTTTGAACAACGTGCTGTTTTTTGGAGTGATTGTTTACCTGGCCAATATGCTGCAAAAGCACGTAGGCGTGCTTTTTGGCGAAAATAACAGCCTTAAGTTTGATGATAAAGTAGAGCATAAGGGTTCCAAGCTGGCCCTCATCAGGCTGGTAATATTGATTATTGGCGTGTTGCTGGCTGTAACGGCATCTGGTATTCCGCTGGATAAGCTTACCGTTGTTTTGGGGGCGCTCAGTGTGGGTATTGGTTTAGGTATGCAAAACATTGTGAACAACTTTGTATCGGGCATCATCCTCATATTTGAAAAGCCTTTCCGTATTGGCGATTATGTAGAACTGGCCGATAAAAAAGGTAAGGTGCAGGACATTGGCATCCGGTCTAGCAAAATGCTTACGCCGCAAGGTTCAGAAGTAATTATACCTAACGGCGACCTGCTTTCGGGTAGGCTGGTTAACTGGACTCTGAGCAACGACTTTTTGAAAACCGAATTGGTATTTAAAGTAAGTATTGATACGGATTTACAAGCCTTAAGCAAGGTGATTGAAGAAGAAATAGAAAAAACTGACAAGATTGTTAAGAACCTGCCGCCCGAAATTTTAATTAACACCATACTGCTGGATGCCGTGGAACTGAAAGTGCTGGTATGGATAACCGATATTTACAGTGAAGCCGGCTTTAAAACAGACTTATATAAACGCCTGTTACCCCGTTTTAAAGAACTACAGGTGAAGGTGATGTAGTAAGGTGTATAAGTGTAGGATCAGAAAAATCTATGCTTGGTTGTTAGGCGTCCCAGGTATACCTGCTTTTAAAGCAACGGTTACAGAAGTAGCGCTTTACAGGCAAAAAGAAGAGAACGTTTTTAAAAAGCCAGCCGCGGGGTACACGGTAATCATAATTGCTTTTGCATTTGCTGCACCGCATGGTCATTTAGCAATAGTTTAAATTAGGAACACTTATACTCAGAAAGCGTTGTAAAAGTTACACCAATGGGGAATATTATAATAACGGACATAAATTTCTTACGGGTTCAAAATTTTACAACCGTTAACAAAGTGCAAGGCATTTTAAGATTTGGTGGTCGGCTTACAGTCATAATATAATACTTAAATAAGCGGCCCGCCTAAAGAACTTATCTTTGCGCCTTCAATTACACAGCACACTGGTATGACCAAACCACGCCACTTTTTCCTGATACTAATACTGGGGTCGCTAACGGCGCTGGGGCCGTTTTCCATTGATATGTATTTGCCAAGCTTTCAGGCTATTGCAACCGATCTGCATACCACTATTGAGCAGGTTACACTCTCGCTGTCCAGTTATTTTATAGGAATATCGGCCGGTCAGTTATTGTACGGCCCCTTGCTGGACAAGTTTGGCCGCAAAAAGCCGTTATATGTTGGTTTGGCCGTTTACCTGCTGGCCTCTTTTGGTTGTATGATGGTAGGCTCGGTAGAATCATTAATTGGTTTGCGTTTTATACAGGCTATTGGTAGCTGTGCTGCAGCCGTAGCTGCGGTAGCCATGGTACGCGACCTTTTTCCGGTTGAAGAAAATGCCAAGGTGTTTGCCCTGCTTATGCTGGTAGTAGGCGCTTCGCCAATGATAGCACCCACGGTAGGCGGCTATGTTACAGCAGCATGGGGCTGGCATGAAATATTTCTTATACTGGCGCTTATAGCCGTGGTTATACTTGTTACCGTAATTTTTGCTCTGCCCGATAGTTACGTGCCCGATAAAACGCTGTCGTTAAAACCCGGCCCTATGCTGGCCAGCTTTTGGCAGGTAATGCAGCATCCGCAGTTTTTTACTTACGTGTTTACCGGCGCGCTGTCTTTTGCAGGCTTGTTTACTTATGTAGCTGGTTCTCCGCTGGTGTTCATGAAATTGTACCAGGTAAGCGAAAAAACGTATGGATGGATCTTTGCAGCCCTTTCGGTAGGTTTTATTGGTTCCAGCCAGGTAAATAGCTGGCTGCTTAAGCGCTACACCAGCCAGCAAATTGTACCCATAGCTTTAATTGGGCAGGTTATTGGGGGAATTATATTTGTAATAGTTGCTATAAACGGCTGGATGGGTTTAACCGGCGTGCTGGTTATGCTGTTCGTAATTTTGTGTTGTATTGGGTTGATTAGTCCTAACGCATCGGCCTTGTCGCTGGCGCCGTTTGCTAAAAATGCCGGTACGGCATCGGCATTAATGGGAGCTTTACAATTAGGTTTTGGTGCACTGGCCTCTATGGGCGTAGGCTTTTTTCACTCTTTAACTGCTATACCGCTGGCGGCTATCATGGCCGGCACTTCGCTATTGGCCGCACTTATTTACTTTACTGGTCGCCGCTACATTAAGGAGCCGGTGGTTGCAAGTGAAGGTGCCGTGCTGGTGCATTAAGAGATAACGGATTCCCCAGCCTATCACGAACAAAATATTTTCTTATTTTCGGCTAAACGAATTGTTTAACCCGAAACCGCATGACGTTTACTTTCCTGAACAAGTATAGACAAACACTGCTGTACGGCGCATCGCTGGCGGTGCTGCTGTTTGTGCTTAAATGGCTGGAATTACGTTTGCTTATCATCCACCACTCTTTTGAGCTTTATGCCGGTGGCATTGCACTGCTGTTTACAGGTTTGGGCATCTGGCTGGCTTTAAAACTGGCCCGGCCTAAGGTAGAAACCATGGTGGTAGAGAAAGAGATTTATGTAAGCCCTGCTACCCCATTTGTTTTAAATCAAAACGCCCTTAACGAACTTAACCTGAGCCGCCGCGAGCTGGATGTGTTGGAGCTGATGGCCGGGGGGCTAAGTAACCAGGAGATTGCCGAGCGCTTATTCGTATCACTCAATACTATTAAAACGCATTCGGCCCGGGTGTTTGAAAAGCTGGAAGTGAAGCGCCGTACCCAGGCTGTGGAAAAAGCCAGGCGTATTAGCTTAATACCCTAACTATAGTGGTAATTAAGGATGAAAACCGGCTGCTAATTTCAAAATCACCCTAAAGTATGAGGGAAAAAAGCTGGCCAGCTTTCAATTTTGAGCCTTCAACAAAATATATGTTATGAAAAAGAACATCTGGATCTTCGGCCTTTTCTCCGGTTTAATCGTAGCCATTTTTATGGTGGTATCTACAGCACTTTGCTACAACGACCCCAATTTTGAAAGCAGTATGCTGGTGGGCTACGCAGGTATGCTGCTGGCCTTCTCCTTTGTATTTGTAGGCATTAAAAACTATCGCGATAAGTTTAACAATGGTGCGGTAAGTTTTGTACAGGCGTTAAAAATCGGAGGTTTAATTATGCTCATTGCCTCTACCTTTTATGTGGTGGTATGGCTGTTTGATTATTACTTGTTCGTGCCAGATTTTATGGACAGGTACACTGCCCATGTAATTACCCAGGCAAAAGCCGAAGGCGACAGCCCGGCTGAAATCAGCAAACAGGTTGCAGAATTAGCCAACTATAAAGAAATGTATAGTAGCCCCATCGGCGTAATACTGCTTACTTATATGGAAATATTGCCCGTAGGTATCATTGTAACACTCATTAGCGCACTAATCTTAAAACGCAAGTCAAACGCAGGCGAAACGGCAATTGCCGCTTAGTATTCTTTGAGGGTGTTCGCAACTTTTTTTGCTGAAGATTGTGGAGTACGCTCAAAACCTGCAGAAACCAAATACAGCTTTATCAAATTGGTTAATTAGATAGGAAGATGAGTTCTGAAGTGATCTTGGTTTCTAGAACGACAATGATGCGGTAAGCAAAGTAATCGGCGTAGGGTTGTATATCCTGCGCCTCTTTTTTTATTTGGTAAGAGGCGGCGGGTGTTATGCTTTGGTTAATGCGACCGTGCTGCTGCTCATCGGGCAGGTGATAATGACCGCAAAAGATGTGTATAGTTTTACCGCTTTGTTGGAGTATGTCCTGTACCTGCTCCCTGTTAGTTAGCGGAAATTCCCGGTCTACCGGGGTGTTCACACTAAACACGGGGTGATGAATAAACAGTACAACGTCTTTATCGGTCTGCAGTCGCCCTGCAAGCCATTGCAGTTGATTGTCGCTTACACACCCCTGCGATGAATCCAGTACAATGTACCTGTGGTGTTCGCCTTCATAGGCATAGTACAGCTCCTGATGGTTGCCCAGATACGGATTGCTGTAGTGCCTAACGGCCTCTGTGTAAGTGTCATGATTACCTATCAGCAACTTAAAGTCGGGAGGAGTATTTTTCAGCGTATCAAAAAACCACGGATAGGCGCTAAAGTGACCAATATCGCCGCCAAAAACCAGTTCATCTATGTTTTGGGAAGCTACGTCTGCCAATATCTTCTCCCACTGTACCGCGGCATCAACGTTCGGGATCAATTCTTCGTTCATGTGAATGTCTGTTATAAAGGCAATCCTTTTCATGGGTAGGGGCTGTTGAGTAACCCTCTTATATGACAGCGCAACCCCCGGTTTGTTATGTTAAATTTATGTGCTATTTTACAACACGGCCCTTCCATGAGTACTTGCTTGTGTTGCCGATTAATCCTACATATACAAAATACAGAATATGTATAGGCGACAAAATAATTAACAGCATAACCAGCCCCGAGCGTTTAAAAAAAGACATGATAGGCATCAGGAAAGCGGCTTCAAAAACAAATTTAAGCAGCATCTGCAGTCCAAACAGTTTCCAGAACGCAACATTGTAAAAACCCAATAGTGAATTAACCAGTAAGCTCAAATTGAACAGCCAGATACAAACGGCCAGCGCTACAACGCTTTTGTCTTTATACTTTGTTGATTTAGAAGCCCAGCGGCGGCGCTGCTGTAAAAACTCTGTAAGGTTAGGCTTTGCGTGCGTATAAACAATGGCTTCGCGCTGTTTCAAAAAGCCAATTCTGCCGGGATAGCGCTCCGCAACCTTTTGTAGCAGTAGCTCGTCATCTCCGCTGGCCAGGTCGTCAATTCCCTTAAAGCCGCCTACTTCATAAAACACGTCTTTACGGTAGGCTAAATTAGCGCCATTGCAGGTTGAAGCGCGCTTGTTGCCAATAAAGGCCGCTCCTATGCCAATAAGGTAAGAGAACTCGAGTGTTTGCAACCGTTCAAACAATGATTTTTCCTGAAAGTAATTAACCGGTGATGAGATCATTACCCAGTTCTGGGTTTCAAAGTAGGATACCACGCTGCTTAGCCACTGGGCGCCCATGCGGCAGTCGGCATCGGTAGCCACCATCAAATCACCGGTTGACAGGCGGATGGCTTCGGCAATGGCTTTCTTTTTATAAGAGTTTAGCTTTTGAGCCTCATTAAGCTGCAATAACTTAATTCCATGTGGGGCATAGCTGCGTATAATATCGGCAGTACTATCGGTAGAGTGGTCGTCTACAATGATAACCTCTAGCAGGTGTTTAGGATAATCCTGCGCTAAAATGTCCTCAATAGTAAGGCGTATGTTCTCTTCCTCGTTGCGTGCGGCAATTAACAAAGTTACTTTAGTGCGCAATAACGCGGTCTCAATCTTTTTTGTTGGGTGCCGTAAGGCAGCCCATCCTTTCATTAAGTAAATAAGCACTACCAGGTACAAACCGGTAAGCAGCAGCGCTATGGAGCTATATATTATTATCAAAGAACTTAACTTTTAAAACAAACACCGATCCTAAAATAGCCGGTACAATCAAATTAGTAAACCAAATTAATGCCACTGCCGCAATCACCACTATATGCTGGTGGGTAACGTACTCAAACAATTTATCGGCCGTGGCGCTACGTATGCCAATATCAACCACATCAATAGTAGGCAAGGCCGACTGAATAAAAAAGAATACAAACACCAGCAGCATCATTTTCACCATGGGTATTTCAGGTAACAGCAAATGAATGATGAGGTAATATTGTAATGAAAAAACTGCAAACCTTGCTACACAATATCCCATAATACGGAATAGCTCCGCAAAATGATACCTTTTCATTACATCAAAAAAGCGATGATACTTTTTAAGGAATGGAACACTATTGAGCAAGAATACCAGCCAGCGTACGTTAAAGTAAAAAATTAGCATCATAAGCATGTAACCAATGCCTGTGCTCAGCAAACCTACAAACAGCCATTTGTTTACATTTAAAAAATAATATACAAACCAAAGCAGGGAGCTTGCCCCCATTACACTGGTAACTACGTTTTGACCAAAAGAGCCTACCGCCATAGCAAACACACCATGCAAACGCCGGCGAGGGGGTAAAAACATTACCCGTCCGCCATATTCGCCCAGGCGATTAGGTGTGAATATGGCCCAGGTTAGTCCACAAAAAACCGACTCTATAGATTGCCATAGCGTAATAGGCGACCACTTAGCGGTAAGGTAGCGCCATTTCATAGCCTCCAGCAGCCAATTAACCAGCATTAGCAATACCACCAGCGATACAATTATGATGGCTTTAGCCCGGTTTACTTGCGTTATTAATTCCTGAAAATGTTTGAGTTCGTTATTATGGTTTAGCCGGCGGTAAATAAATACAAAAGCCAGTATCAGCACGATGGCCTTAACTAACCAGGAAATCCATTTTTTTGCAGTACCGGTCAAAATTATACGCTTAACTATTTTTGTGCAATGTTATTAAAAAAGGGCAAGCTATTAGCCTGCCCTTTAAACTTAAGTTTATAGGTGTTGGTTTAGAGTTAGCTTACGAAATATTTGATAAAGATTTACACATCACTTTAAGTATGGTTTGCGTCGAATTAAAAGCATCCTTGCTTCAATTACTGCTGAGCCCATTTAAACAGCGTAACAACAACGTAGGTTAATTATGGTTTTAGATTTTTAATATTTCTCTTTATTGCTCGCGTTTAATAATAAACCCACTATCCACTTTATCCATACCTATTTTAGGATAATACTCTATAGCAGCAGGTGCGGCCAACAGCAGCAACATACACTGATCACCCAACTTTTGCTTGGTAAGCCAGACCAGTTGCTTCCCTATCCCCTGGTGCTGGTATTCCTTTCGCACGGCTAAATCAGATAGGTAACAGCTATAGCTAAAATCAGTTAACGAACGGGCTACACCTACCAGCAGGTCGTCATGCCAGGCAGTGGCAACCAGATTAGAGTTAGCGTACATATTACTTATGCGGTCTTTATCATTGGTTGGCCGTACTATAGTTGAGCTATTGTACAGGTCAATAATTGCTTCGGTGTTGGGTAAAACGTCAAATTGGTAAGTGATGCTCATGGTTGTGCAGGTTTAAGTTGCTCGTAAATGTAAGCGTTTAAAACAACGAGCCCTAACATTCAGGTAACCAATTGACAAAAACAAGAAAGCCCTTTGCGTTTAAGCAAAGGGCTTTAAAAAAAACTATTAATACTTATTTCTTAGTTACCGGCACTTTGCTTAGCCTCTTGCTTAAGTTGGTCGTTTGCTACAATAACAACTTCCACGCGGCGGTTTTGCGCCCGACCGCTATCTGTTGAATTATCGGCAATAGGCTCGTTAAAACCTTTACCCTGTGTATTCAAACGGCCTGAACCCACGCCATTAGAAACAATGTAAGCTTTAACCGCCTCTGCACGACGAACCGATAAATCCTGGTTATGGCTGGCGCTACCGGTATTATCGGTATGACCTACAATAAGAATGTTGGTTTGCGGATTGTTGGTTAATGAGGTAGCCAGGTTTTGAAGATTTGTTCTCGCAGCTGATTTTAAAGCGGTCTTATCCACATCAAATAAAATACCTGAATCGAATTTTACTAATATACCTTCACCCTGGCGCTCAACAGTAGCTCCTGGTACAGTTTGTTTTATTTCAGCAGCTTGCCTGTCCATTTTACGGCCAATAAAAGCACCTGCAGTACCACCTACTGCACCACCAATAATAGCACCTAACGCGGTGTTACCTGCACTTTTACCAATCAGAGCACCTATTGTACCACCAGCGCCTGCACCAATCGCAGCACCTTTTTGTGTTTTAGTTAATGAGTTACAGCCAGAGCCAATTAAACTGGCAGTAGCTAGTGCTACTGCTACAACGGCTGTTTTAAATTTAAACGTCTTCATACGGTTTGAGTATCTTTATTGTCACTGCAATATTGCAAAGCTAATGCCAAAGTACAGTTTAAGCACTTTAAGCAAAAGCATTATAGTGTTTTGACACGCCTGAGTTAAAATGTTTAATTGGGAAACAAATTTATTACAAATGTCTTACGCTCAAGTGTCCTTTAAAATCCCCTCAAAGCCTACTTTTGTGGTTAATTTTTGTGCTGATTATGTGCCAGTGTATTTAAATTTCTCAATACTGGTATAAAAAGCGATATTGACCGGAATTTAAACTATCTGCTTTGAGTACGCTTACCCCTGCACAACGTACCTGGAAAATTTTTAAACGCAATAAATGGGCGTTGGCCGGTTTGGCCATCATTATAGTGGCTGTATTCACTGCCCTAACGGGTTATTTAATTATGCCCGATGATAGCCCCAATGCCAACAATATGTCGCTGCCTTTAAGTTTGAAAAAGCCGGGAGCCACGTTTACACTACTACAGCTGCCTAAGCCCGAAAAAGTAGAAGAAGTTAACTTGTTTACCCGTATGCTTTCTGGGCAGCCTTCGCTATACCAGGAAATACCAATCACCAACTACCGGCTCAAGGGAGACTCTGTAATAGTTGACCAATACCTGAGCGACGAAGACAAGCCCGAGCGGCGGTCATACCCATTACCTCCAAACGTTGTAAAGCTTGATGCGGCAAAAAGGTTAAGTGCATTTGAAAAGGGGAACATTACTACCCGAACGTTCTGGCTGGGCAGCGATCATTATGGACGCGATATGCTAAGCCGGGTTATACTTGGTGCACGTGTATCATTAGCCGTGGGTTTAATGGCCGTTTTAATCAGCTTGTTTATTGGTGTTACCATAGGTGCGTTAGCAGGCTACTACGGCGGCTGGATTGATGCTGCATTGAGCTGGTTAATGAATATCTTATGGTCATTACCGGCCTTATTGCTGGTTATTGCCCTGTCGTTTGCGTTGGGCAAGGGCTTATGGCAAATATTTATTGCCGTAGGTCTTTCTATGTGGGTAGAGGCTGCACGCCTGGTACGCGGGCAGGTCATCAGCTTAAAGCAGGCCGAGTTTATTGAGGCCGCACGCGCTTTAGGCTATACCAACGGGCGTATTATTGCAAGGCATATATTACCCAATATGGCGGGACCTGTATTGGTTATTGCCGCATCCAACTTTGCATCAGCTATATTGCTTGAAGCCGGGTTAAGCTTTTTAGGTTTTGGCGCACAGCCGCCGGTGCCCACCTGGGGTGGTATGATACGCGAATATTACGGTTATATTATTATGAACGCAGCCTACTTAGCTATTTTACCCGGACTGGCTATTATGCTGATGGTATATGCCTTTAACCTGGTTACTACCGGCCTGCGAGATGCTTTTGATATAAAATCACAAAACATAAGATTGTAAGTCTATTTTTCATAATTTAGAAACTTCCAAAACAACGAATGCATATTATTGACGAGGGTTCAGGCGAAGACGAGTTAATTAAACTATTGCTTAAAAGGCAGTGGGAATTAAATTCGTTACTGGAAGTAACGCAGGCTATCAATAAAAATACGGCTGCACCTGTATTGCTCCAAATGCTTGAAGTTATTTTGAAAAATTACCTTCAGGTAGGGAAGCTCCGGTTTTTAATTGAAAAGCAGGGCGGCTTCGTATGCGTATCTAAATACGGCGGTGATTTTGAGGGGGTTTCGGTTTTACACAAAGCCTGCTCACTGCTTAAAAAAGTAAAGGCACCTACAGCGCTTAAAGGCTACACGGATGCTGTGCTCAATTCCTATAATTACTTCATCCCCATATACCACAAAAATAAACCGCTTGCTTATGCCCTCATCGGCGATTTTACCCTTTCGGGTGAGATGATGAGCAACGATTTGAACTTTATGCAAACGCTTATTAACGTGATTGTGGTAGCGTTAGAGAATAAGAAGCTTTTCAGAGAGCGGCTGCAGGCCGAGCGTTTTCAGCGGGAAATGGAACTGGCCGTTGAGGTACAGAACATGCTTATCCCGGTTAAGATTCACAAGGATGCCGCGGTTGAAGCCAGCGCAAAATACCTGCCTCATCAGGACATCGGCGGCGATTATTTCGACTTTTTCAGGCTTAACGAAGACGAATTTCTGTGGTGCATTGCCGACGTGTCAGGCAAAGGAATTTCGGCTGCCTTGCTTATGGCTAACTTTCAGGCCAGTTTGCGTGCTTGGGCAACGGTAGAGAGGGACCTGGCTACTGTAGTAAAGCGGCTAAATGATATTGTGATAAGGAACACAAAAGGCGAGCGGTTTATTACCCTGTTTTTAGCTAAGTATAACGAGCGTACCCGTAAGCTTTGCTATGTAAACGCTGGTCACAATCCTACTATCTTACTAAACGGAAAAACGGCTACCCTGCTCAAAACAGGCACCACCATGATTGGTGTTTTTGATGAACTGCCCTTTGTGAACCAGGGCGAAGTTACGATTGAGCCGGGCAGCCTGGTATTTAATTATACCGACGGCTTAATGGACTACGAGCTGGAACAAGATGTACGCTGGAACGAAAACAAGCTTATAAATTTTGTTACCGAAAACGGGCACCTCTCGCCAGACAAATTCAATCAAACCCTCATGGATCATCTCAGCCGCATTATCAAAGGCAAACGCATAGATGACATCACCCTGCTCACCCTGCGCATTTTTTAAGCACACTACATCAACTCTTCTTATTCAAACAATACCGGCAAATAGTATTACGCGTATAATGTCGGTTTAGCAAGTTGCATGGTGTTGCACCTGTAATAACCAACGTCAGCATCTTTAGCCACATATACTGGTTGGTATGGGCAATAAATTTAATATATTTATTGCTTCACTTTTTAGCCTTACATCCTTGTTAGTAAAAACCTTTGGCAGCGCCGTTTATGGTATACAGGCAACTACTATTACCGTAGAGGTGAACATTGCTGCCGGAACCAAATACTTTATTGTGGGCCTGCCCGATGTAGCCATTAAAGAAAGCTATTTCCGCATCGAATCGGCCCTTAAGAATTGCAATTACAAAATGCCACGGCAGCAGGTGGTGGTTAACATGGCCCCTGCCGATATACGTAAAGAAGGCTCTGCATACGATCTAACCATAGCCACCGGCATCCTGGCGGCCAGCGGCCAAATGCAGGCCGAAGGATTGGAAAAGTATCTTATTATGGGTGAACTTTCGCTTGATGGCGGTTTGCAGCCAATCAGGGGAGCACTACCTATTGCCATACAAGCACGTAAAGAAGGGTTTAAGGGCTTTATCCTCCCTCAGCAGAATGCACGTGAAGCGGCCATAGTAAACGACCTTGAAGTTTACGGCGTAGAAAGTATTAAGCAGGTAGCCGACTTTTTTAACGGCGATGCCGACCTTCAACGCACTA
Organism: Mucilaginibacter sp. PAMB04168; assembly: GCF_039634365.2. Classification (NCBI taxonomy): domain Bacteria; kingdom Pseudomonadati; phylum Bacteroidota; class Sphingobacteriia; order Sphingobacteriales; family Sphingobacteriaceae; genus Mucilaginibacter; species Mucilaginibacter sp. PAMB04168. The sequence goes on along the minus strand of NZ_CP155079.2, from coordinate 5,365,609 downwards.
TTGTAAATACCAGGGAAGAATTTTATGACAGCCTGTGCAATTACGCCAGCGATTTTAGCGAGGTAAAAGGTCAGGAGAATATTAAGCGCGCATTGGAAATTGCTGCTGCAGGTGGTCACAATGTTATATTGATTGGTCCGCCGGGAGCTGGCAAAACTATGTTGGCCAAGCGTATGCCGTCTATTATGCCGCCGCTAAGCTTACAAGAATCGCTCGAGACGACGAAAATCCACTCGGTGGCCGGCAAGCTTGCTGCTGCCGACGCACTGGTAACTACGCGCCCGTTCCGGTCTCCGCATCATACCATTAGCGATGTAGCTTTGGTGGGCGGAGGGGGTAACCCCCAACCGGGCGAAATCTCACTGGCACATAACGGCGTATTGTTTTTAGATGAACTGCCCGAGTTTAAACGCAGTGTGCTGGAAGTAATGCGTCAGCCTTTAGAAGAGCGCCGCGTTACCATCTCCAGGGCACGGTTTACGGTCGATTATCCCTCAAGTTTCATGCTGGTAGCCAGCATGAACCCTTGTCCGTGCGGCTACTACAATCATCCTGAGAAAGAGTGTGTATGCCCGCCGGGCGCGGTACAAAAGTATTTGAGCAAGGTATCGGGCCCTTTGCTTGATCGTATAGACCTGCATGTGGAGGTAACGCCTGTTAACTTTAACGAGCTTACCTCCGAGCGTATTGCCGAAAAAAGTGAGAGCATCCGTGAGCGGGTCATTAAAGCACGAGAAATACAGTTAGAGCGTTTTGGCATCAAACCCGATTTGCATGCTAACGCCCAGATGAGTCCTCAAATGGTGCGCGATTTATGTAAGATAAGCGAGGCCGGCCAAATGCTGCTTAAGAAAGCGATGGAAAAATTGGGCCTGTCTGCAAGGGCTTACGACCGTATTTTGAAAGTGGCCAGAACGATTGCTGATTTGGCCGGAAGTGCGGAAATACAAATGGAACATTTGGCTGAAGCGATACATTTTCGTAGCCTGGACCGCGAAGGTTGGGCCGGTAATTGATAAATAACCCGTTTAAACATCTATCCCTGTAAAAATGCTTTCTGAACTTTTAAAAGAACATACATTAACCAATCACCAGCAGCTCGAAAAAATGCTGGTCCAACGTATGAAAGCCATACGTTCGACCGACGGTTATATTGACCTGTTGCAGCTGTTTTATACTTACTTTGGTGGCTTGGAGCAAGAAATAGACCGATATATAACAGCCACTGAGCTGCCCGACTACCAACAACGTCGTAAATCTGCGGCACTGGCAAATGATATAACGGCTTTGGGAGGAACACCTCAGGCGAAGGCTTTTGGGACAACGCTGCCTACTATTCAAAACACCATGCAAGCTTACGGCGCACTTTATGTAATTGAAGGCTCTACGTTGGGCGGTAAAATCATTAGTAAAATGATGGCACAACAATTGGAGATAAAAGATGGTGCAGGCTTGTCTTTTTTTAACAGTTACGGAGACAATACTGAATTAATGTGGGATACGTTTAAGCAAACCTTAAACAACCGCGTGAAATCTGAAGGCGAGGCTGCCGAAGTGATTGAGAGTGCCAACCAAACATTTGGTAAGTTTAAAGAATGGGCAGCCCGATAGCTCGAAACTGCATTTACCGATCCAGGAAAAAAATTTTATAAATAATAAAATTTCGAACACAAAATATATTGTAAGTTTGTAATACTACACTATTTTACCTATGGATAACACCCAAGATAAGAAAATCGTCATTTTCGACGATGATGAAGATATTCTCTCGATTTGCGCGTACATATTGGAAGAGCAAGGCTGGGAAGTACATACCTTTACTGATTGTAATAACATTACTGAGAAAGTATCTTCGGTAATGCCAAGCGTAATTTTAATGGATAATTGGATACCTGATGCTGGCGGAATTGTAGCTACTCAAACGCTTAAGAATAACGAAGAGTTGAAAAACATACCTGTGGTATATTTTTCGGCCAATAGTGATATCCAATTGTTGGCCGGCCATGCCGGTGCAGAAACATACCTGGCTAAGCCATTTGATTTGGACGAGTTAGAGCGAACTATTAACGAGGTACTGCAAAAGGCGTAACTTTAAATATTTTTTAACAATAAAAGCCCGTCTGATTTTTCAGACGGGCTTTTATTGTTAGTAGCTATAAGTCTAGTAGATAGTTGGACCGCCCGGACCGCCACCGCCTGGGCCACCCATACCACCGCCGCCACCAAAACGACGTCCACCACGGTCATCACCGTTTTGGGATGGCGCGCGGCCTGCAAATTTTTGCAAACGGTAAGTAAATGTTAATAAGAAGTAACGGCCTAAACGGTTAACCTGCGATTGAGTTGTTGAGTTATTAGCACTAGTAAAAGAAAAACCAGTGTTCTGATTAAATAAATCAAAGCCCTGCAGGCGTATGGTAGCTGCATTTTGCTTCAGGAAACGGCGTTCCAGGTAAGCGTTTAATACGTTAGGGTTCGGAACAGCAAAGCTATAACCATAGTTTACTGTGCGAGCAAAATCGTAGCTCAAGGTCCAGTCTTTCCAAAGGTAATGTTTGCCATTAAAGGTTAATTCAAGGGTGCGGATGTTAGTATTACCATTAAGCAGTTGATTGTTGGTTAATGAGTTGGTTGTTTTGTTAATAGTATACCTCGTTCCTGCTTCTAAATCAATTTTATCTAAAATGTTAATTCTAAAACGCGGGTTAGGTGCAAAGGCTATATTTTTAGCTGTGTTTTTAAGAAAAGGCGATGCTACGTTGTTGGAGTCAACACTGTTAGTGAATGACAGGTTGTTGGTGTAACTTACATTTGCACCCAGTAACAATGTATATTTCCTTGCCGCCCACGGTTTGGCAAATAAAACGTTGCCTGACGCCTGGTAGTAACCATCAACGTTCATGTAATTTGAGAAGATGGTGTTCTTGAACGTGTTTAAGCTAGGGTTAGCAGCCAGGGCAGCGTTTGTAAATTTAACCGGATATACTGTAGAGGTAGTTACAATTTTATTGTTGGTTTGTGTAAAGCCAAGATTGGTGAAAAATATATTCCCTGTTTCGAAGCTAAACTTGTTATAACGCAAATTGAAACTGTTGGTAAACTCCGGATTTAAATTAGGATTGCCTTGTACGGGGTAAAGAGCATTTGAAAAGTTAATTACAGGTACCAACTGGTTGTAGCTTGGCTGATTATTAGAGCCGTTGTAATTAAAGTTTAAAGCCTGGCTTCTCGAAAAATTATAGCTAAAACGTGCTGTTGGTACAAAGTTAAGCGTAGTTTTATCAGTTACCGGATTTACATTCCTGCGGGTTAACACATCATAAGCGGTACCTGAACCATCCAACTTGCTGGGCAATACACCTGCACCTAAAGTGATGTTGTATTTTGGTTTAATAAACCGATAATTTAACCCTATGCGGTGAGTGGTAAAAGTATAATCATAATTGCTTGTACCCAGTGGGTAGTTATTAAATTGATTGTTGGCAACTACGGTATCGGTGCGGTTGTCGTTACGGTTAAAGGTGTGGTTATAAGCGTAGTTGAACTCTAAAAATGACACTTTGCTCAAGGGTTCAATGTAGGATAAGCTTACACCAGAATTTATGGAACGATAATAAGTATTTACCAACTGGTTAATTGGCACATTTAACCGGTTAACTGTAACCGGATCATAGGTATAAACCGGGTTGTCGAAGTTAAAATTGCGCGATGAATTAAAGTTTCCGTTGATACTTAGGTTTCGGCCTACACCATTAAAGCGGTGATTGTATAATAAGGTGGCACCATAATTCGGGGCCGATGAGGTACTGTTGGTATTAGTAACATAAGCCAGGTTAGGTCTGTTATTAATGGCCGACTGTAAATTTTCAATAGCATTAGTACCAACATCTGAGTAAGAAAATGTTGGATTAAACTTAAAATAATTTATAGTATCCGGCCTATACTCCATATTCCAGGTTAGGCGATGATTAGTGTTATTATCTGTTTGCGTACTGTTTTGATTACTAGTGGTAATAAGAGGCTCGCTAACGTTAGTAACAGGGTTAATGCGCGAGTTTGTATTAGTTTGAAGGTTTTGGCTTACAGTGTAAATATCCTTGTCCTCAAAGCTATAGCTACCATAAACAGATACTTTTCCCCACTGATCCCGGAAATTGGTACCAATGGTTTTGGTATTATTAATGCCTGGTTGGTTGCTGGTTTGGCCGCTGCTGCCCCGCCCCGCATTGCCACGACCGCCACCGCCGCCGCCAAAACCGCCGCCACGGTTGCCGCCACCACCACCACCGCCGCCGGTAGCACTACCGAAAGAGAAAGTGTTTACGTTGGTGTTATTTAAGTTACCTAAAACGGCTATTTGCTGGTCATTGTTAAACTTAAATATGTTTAACAAGCCAACATAACGGTTATCGTTACTAACGCCCGGGTTTTTAGGTAATGCATCATTTCCTTCACCTGCTGTTGCCTGGCCAAAATAGCCGTAGTTTTTATCTTTACGAATGGTAATGTTCAGTATCTTGTTAGGCTCGCCGGTTTTAATACCGGTAACATTAGCCTGGTCGCCATAATCGTCTACAATCTGGTAGCTGTCCACTAAATCGGCAGGTAAGTTTTTGGTTGCTGTTTGCACGTCGCCCCCAAAAAAGTCTTTACCGTTAATACGCACTTTGGTAATTTGTTTTCCTTGTGCGCTTACGTTGCCCTGTGCATCAACATCAACACCCGGTATTCTTTTCAACTGATCTTCAACCGGCGAGTTGGCGCGCACCTTGTAAGCGCTGGCCCGGTACTCAACCGTATCTTCTTTCAAAGTAACGGGATTGGTACCCACTACAGTAACCACCCCCAACTGGCGTGCTTCTGCTTTTAGCGTAATGGAGCCTACATCAGCAGCTTTCCCGTCGGCTGGCAGTGTGAAGTGTTTAATTACACCTTCGAAGCCTATTGAGCTTATAGTTAGGGTAAGTTTATTACCCTTTATGTTATTGAATGAGAATTTACCCGTAGCATCGGCAATCGTAGTTGCATTATCAGTAAGCTCGGAAGTTAGTTTGATAGTACTGCCCGGTAAGGATTGCTTTGTAGAGTCAACCACCATACCGTGTACTTCGCGTCCGGTTTGGGCGTAAGTGTAGGTGGCCAAGCCTAATAATAAGGCTAGTAGGGCGTAAAAACGTTTCATAAAGGTGTTGCAGACTTGTGTTATCAGTAATTATTAAACCTATTACAGTATCGGACTACAAAAGTTCAATTTCTTTTAGTTAAATAACTAACAATCATAGGATTGTTACATGATGATGTTTTGCTAACAGACCTTCTGACTTCACGTAAACTTCTTTTTATAAATTACAAGGCTTTTTTGATTAACCAATAATTAACAGCCAAATAGTTCGGTTAAAATCACTATATGAAGCAACGTTCTATATTTTAGATTATATCATTGCCGTTGATTATCAATAGGTTGCGTATTGTGCAGAACAATTTGTATGTATATTACTACTCATTGTACACAATAAGCAATGCTTAAAATTAATTGGATTAAGGACTTAAGTATAAAATTGATAATCAAACGCTTCTGTGATTTATGGCATGAATTGTGCGGGAACTTGCCGCGGTTTGAAGTAACCTGTTTTGGGATCTTGAGTCGACCCGTTTTTAATTAAAAGTTACATCAACTGTTTAGTCTTAAAACAAATCAACACGTATACCTATGAACACAATGCGCGCCAACCTCCAATCTAAAGTACATGACTGGACAACGCTTATGGGCTTTACACTTAATTCAACAGAGACCAATGAAAAAAGTAAAGTAACAACCAATCACTATTTTTTTGAGACCTTTAATTTTTTGGAAAAGAAGAAGACCAGTGAGCCTGAAAAGTCCAGGTATATCTGTTTTGATCCCTATGGAGAAACATTGAAAGTACGATCGCTGCTTGACTTGCAAACTGCATTTTTTGAAAATATCAGTCAGCTTAAATAATGATGTATGAGGCTTATAGTTAGCGTGCTTATTAGATAGGTAAGCGCGCCACCTTATATCCGCCGTTTTAAGGTAAGAATTACGGTTTCCACCTTTTTGTCGCGGGAGATTTCTACTAAAATGTTTCGTTTTTCTCTCGACTTGAACAGGTTGTCTATATCAATCATATTCATTTTTGTAACTGCTTTGAAGTTTATCGCGGTAATTTCATCATTAGCAGTTATGCCAGCCTCGTCGGCTGCCGATCCGGGCTCCACCCGGCTTATTAATATACGTTTGAAGTCGGCACCTGTGGCATAGTATTCCATGCCGCTCATATCATGTTCAAACGGTTCTTTAAACTTGTAATTGGGCTTCAAGTACATTATACCTTTCTGATAATCCAATACCAGCAAAAACTTCTTCAATATTCCCAATCCAATATTGCCATCGCGCGGTACAATGTAGCTTACATGTAAGTTTGAATCGGGGAAAGACGTAATTACATTGTTGAACTTGTATTTGCCTAAGTTTACCTCATTTACCCTACTTATATAGCCATTTATGGGGCCTGTTAAGCCAACACCCAGATTGGCTACAATGGCTTTCTGAAAGTAGGCCTTGTTCATTTGCAAATTTTCGAGCGATAGGGGATGACCAGCACCTAAATCAACTACAAATTTGTTTTCAACCGGGCATCCATCAGGCAAAGTAACTGTAGTTTTCAGGTAAGGTTTGCGTTCCTCAATACTTATGGGCAGCTGTATGCCTTTCCGGAGCGGTTTAAACCGGCCGCTCGTGCCGGCTGTTATAGTGCTGTCTGAAAAATTAATTTTCACAGCCAGCTGCGAAAAGAATTCATACCCTAATAAGCCGTGTATGGGCATGCCTGCGTAATTAGACAAACCAAAATGGTCTTGTTTTAAGATAGCTGCAGATACATCGTAGCTTTTTATTTTACCGTCCAGCATAATATCTAAAGGCGATGTAGCATAAGCTTCAAAAACATCGGCGTTACCGCTGCCATAAAGTTTAATGGTGCGTTTGGCGTAAATATTAATAGAATCAACCAAGGTGGGGTCGGTAATAATCATTAAACCAACCCCTGAATCTAAAACAAAATTGAATGGTCCTTTACTGTTGATGGTAACCGGCACAATAATCATATCACGCACCATCCTAAAACGGAGCTTTACCTGCTTTTTGTTATTGACCAGGTCAAAGTACTGCGCCTTTACAACAACAGCCTGGCATAGTACAAAAACAACTAAAAACAGGCACTTGCAAATATGAAGCACCTTTTTCACTTAAGTATAATTGGTAGTGTAAAGTTACAACTTAGCTTATTTAAAATGAAACCTTTAACTGTACAATCAAACGAAATAAGCTGCTTCATAAAAGAGCCAAATTGCCGGTATAAGGGCATAAAAAAAGGCAGACGCGTATACATCTGCCTTGTTGTTTTGATCCTTGAGCCCTTATAACCTAACCATCGGTTTTTAACTGCCCTTTAAGCTCTGGGTTTTGAGGTGGTAACTTATCTACTTCGCGCTCTGTTTCTGTTTGCTGAATATGCACCGCATAATCGGCCGGCTCAATATGGCTGCAATTGGCCTCCGCATAAACCTGCGTAAACTCGGCGCCTATGTATAAAATGGCAGCGGTATAGTAAATCCATACCAATAATACGATAATGGAGCCGGCGGCACCATAAGCCGAACCTTGTGCCGAATACTTTAAATACAGGCTGATAATGAACTGACCAATCATGAACAAAATAGCCGTAAAGAAGGCTCCCGAACGCACGTCTTTAAACTTAATTTTAACATCAGGTAAAAATTTGAAAATGATACCGAACAGCGTAGCAATAACCAAGAAAGATATTCCCAAGTTTACGATCTCAATTAGGCGTTCGGTAATATCAGGTAAAAACCGGCTAACCCGGTCACTAACTGCATTTACAATAACATTTACCATTAATGAAACTAGCAGCAAAAAGCCTAAGCTTACAATGAGCGAAAAGGACAGAAACCTGTTTTGGAGCATTTTTAACCATCCTTTTTTAGGCTTGGCCTTTACGCGCCAAATGGTATTGAGCGAATCTTGTATTTCGAGAAAAATACTGCTGGCACCCAGCAATAAAGTTACAATTCCAGACGCTAGGGCCACGCCCGACTTACCAGAAAACTGGAGGTTTTTTACTACATCCTGTATTTGCTTCGCCGCTTCCTTGCCTACATATTGGTCAATCTGTGCGTATAGTTTAGCCGATGCGGCATCAGGACCTAAAAATATACCCGCTAGTGAAAGTATCAGGATGAGTAATGGCGCAATGGAAAAAATAGTATAATAAGCTAAAGAGGCGCTTAATTTTAATCCGTTATCATTCGAGAAGCCGGAAAAAGTAGCCATGAGTACCTTCCATAAGCTTTTAAGATAGGTCTTGTTAAATATTTTCATAGATGAGCGAAACGTTTTTTTAATAAATTTTTTTTGTGCTTATTTGTTTTAAACCAAGTAATACTGCAACAGCACATGTATAAAAAGATCTGGTTACTGGCACTTGCCCTGGTATGCTTAAGCAATTTTGGTGCCTTTGCACAACAAACTACCATTTGGCTGGTTCGGCATGCCGAAAAACAAGCAGCAAGCGCCAGTATGATGTCGGCATCGGACCCTGAATTGTCTGAACTTGGTATTAAACGTGCGGCAGATTTGGCCGGTGTTTTAAAAGGCAAAAAAATAAACGCTATTTACAGCACCAACTACAAACGTACGCTGGCAACGGTTGCGCCGCTGGCTGCCGGTTTGAAGCTAACGCCTGCTACATATGATCCACGTGAGGCGAACACGCTGGCCACTAAATTAATTGAGGAAAATAAAGGAAAAGAAATATTGATTGTAGGTCATTCCAATACGCTTATACCGCTTGCTAAAGCCTTACAAGCTACCGTGCCTTTTGAGACACTGACGGATGACACTATGACATGCTGTTTAGGATAGTGATTGCAGATAACGGCAAAGCAAAATTAACCATTAAGCACTACGGCGATAAACACCATACTACTGAAATACCGGCTGCGTTTTTACAGGCAGTCAAATAGCTAGCTAATACTTAACGGTTAGCTACAATCAGTAAATCAAGATCCTTACATGGAATGTTAAACCGCTCGCTCAGATGCTTGTTGGTTAACTGACCATGGTAAATGTATACAGCGTTGCGTATCCCGGTTTTTTGCCAGATAACATTATTTATTCCACCGTTCTCGCCAATGTCCAGCAAAATAGGTGTAAATATGTTAGTTAAAGCATAAGTAGCCGTGCGTGCAACCCTGGAGGCTATGTTAGGTACGCAATAATGTATCACATCATATTTGCGAAATACCGGGTGCGTATGGTTGGTTACTTCTGATGTTTCAAAACAGCCGCCCTGATCTATACTCACATCAATAATTACCGAATTGGGTTTCATCCGGCTAACGGTCGACTCGGATATGATGCATGGACTGCGGCCGTCCTCCGCGCGCAGGGCGCCAATAACTACATCGCATGTAGTAACTGCCTTTTCGAGCACAATAGGCTGAATTACCGAGGTGAAGACCCGGCTGCCAATGTTGTTTTGCAAGCGACGCAATTTGTAAATTGACGGATCGAAAACCTTTACCTCCGCCCCCAGTGAGATAGCCGCACGGGCAGCATACTCGCCTACGGTCCCGGCACCTAATATCACTATTTCGGTTGGTGGTACGCCGGTAATACCCCCCAGCATTAAACCTTTGCCACCAAATACGTTACTTAAATACTCAGATGCAATAGCAATAGAGGTAGCGCCTACAATTTCGCTCATGGCCCGTACCACACTCAGTACGTTGCCCTCGTCGCGCAGGTGTTCAAATGATAACGCAGTAATGCGCTTATTAATCATGGCCTGCAAACACTCTTGCTTAAGCGTTGAGGGCTGCAGGGTTGATATGAGGATCTGGCCGGGCTTCATCAGTTCAATTTCGGCCATGGTAGGCGGCGCTACTTTAATAATAATATCAGCCTCGTAAACCTTTTTGGTGTCATAAACTATTTCGGCACCTTGTTCGCTGTAATTATTATCTAAAAAGTTAGCGGCTTTGCCGGCGTTGGTCTCCAGCAGTACGTTATGCCCGTTGTTAACCAGCAAGGCAACCGAAAATGGCGTTAGGGTAATGCGGTTTTCCTGGAACGAAGTTTCACGCGGTATGCCGATATAAAGCGTGTTCTTTTTATTCTTTGTTTCCAGCATCGATTCCTGCGGCTGCATCATTGCCTGCTTGGCCACATCCGAAAACCCACTATATAACCCTGAACTCATGTACTAATTATTTGCAAAAATTATTCCTAACGCGTTTAACGGCACCATTGCTTGAAGGTAAGCAAATTTACACAAACGGCGTTAAATACTTTCAAAGCTAAACTCCCGTGTTTGTTCATTACTTACCGCAATGCTTACTTTAATGTAATGTTGCGGCAGTAAATCTGGTATCTTTTCAGGCCACTCAATAAGGCAGTAATTACCCGAATAGAAGTACTCTTCATAACCCATGTCTAATGCTTCTTCTTGATTCTTAAGCCTGTAAAAATCAAAGTGATAAACCTGTGCGTCGCGCCCGGCATACTCGTTCACAATAGAAAAAGTAGGACTGGTAACCGCCTCCATAACGCCCAGTTGCCCGCACAGCGTTTTAATGAAGGTAGTTTTACCAGCGCCCATATTGCCGTAAAACAAAAATATTTTCTGGCTGCCCGCAAATTGTAAGAGGGCTTCGGCCGCAATGGGTAACTCAGATAGGGCGCTAATGGCTATGCTATTCAACGTCCGGTTCATATAAAAAACACAAATTTAATTCAGAAATACGCTAAAAACCTTGATATCGGCGGTAATAAATGACTGGTTTTGGCAAGCACCAAAGCAGCTTACTTTACGCCATAGGTGGCCACTGGTATAATCATCTCCTCCAATGATATGCCGCCGTGCTGGAAGGTCTCATTGTAAAAGTTAACAAAGTGGTTGTAATTGTTAGGGTATACAAAGTAGCTGTCCTCTTTAGCAAAGGCAAAGCTGCTGCTTACGTGCAATTTGGGCAGCATGGCATCGTGCGGATTGCGGATATGGAAAACTTCCTTTGCATTAAAGTTCAGGTTTTTACCTTGTTTATAGCGCAGGTTGGTATTCGTATTCTTATCGCCAATGATTTTGCTTGGATTTTTAACACGTATAGTACCGTGGTCGGTTGTAATAATAACCTTTACCTGCTTGGTCGATAAAAACTTCAGTAAATCGAACAGCGGCGAGTGCTCAAACCATGAAAGGGTAAGGGACCGATAAGCTGCATCGTCGCTGGCCAGTTCGCGTATCATTTGCATATCGGTACGGGCGTGCGATAACATATCCACAAAGTTATACACCACCACGTTTAACTCATTATTCATCAAGTTGTTAACCGAGTCATTCAGTGAGCGGCCTTCGTCAATGTTTAATATCTTATGGTAAGAGTATTTACATTCTTTACGCAAAACGCGTTTTATGTGGTCGCCCAGGAAAGCTTCTTCGTGCAGGTTCTTGCCGCCCTCGTCTTCGTCGTTCTGCCACATACCCGGAAAGCGTTTTTCCATATCCAGCGGCATCAGGCCGGCAAATATGGCGTTACGTGCATATTGAGTTGCGGTAGGCAGTATGCTGAAGTAAGTATCTTCTTCCTCCAGCCTGAAATACTCGGATATGATCGGGTTAATGATCCGGAACTGGTCATACCGCAGGTTATCTATTAGAATAAAAAACACGGGTATATTATCTAACCTGGGGAAAACCTTTTTCTTAAATAACTGGTGCGAAAGTATAGGGGCCGAATCGGGGTTCTTTACCCAGTCGATATAATTCTTCTCAATAAACTTGCAAAACTGCACGTTGGCTTCTGCTTTTTGCAGCGTCAGTATTTCGTGCATCCCGGCATCTTCTAGCCGTTCAAGCTCCAGTTCCCAGTAAATCAGTTTTTTATAAACATCTACCCATTCCTGGTAGCTCAGGTTATCATTGAGGGTCATGCCCAGCGTTCTGAAGTCCTGCTGGTAAGCCATGGTGGTTTTTTCGGTAACCAGGCGTTTATTTTCTGTCAGTTTCTTTATGGTGAGTAATACCTGCTTAGGGTTAACCGGCTTAATCAGGTAATCATCTATTCTTGAGCCAATGGCATCTTCCATCATGGGCTCTTCCTCATTTTTGGTAATCAGCACAATAGGCACATCGGCATTGATGCTTTTAATCTGCGTAAGGGTTTCCAGCCCCGTAAGGCCCGGCATGTTCTCATCCAAAAAAACCAGGTCATAATAATCATTCCGGAAAGCCTCAAGCGCGTCGCTGCCATTAGTCACGGTTTTAACCTTGTACCCTTTTTCGTTCAAAAAAAGGATATGCGGTCTTAGTAAATCTATTTCGTCGTCGGCCCAAAGTATAGTCGTTTCCTGCATGATATTTTAAGTATGTGTTGGATTATAACTTTTAACCACCTGTTTTGTTGTTATGATGCGAAAGTCTTAACAAAAAATAACACATCAATAGTTTACAAGCTAAGGGTAATTTAACACTTTTGCAAAACTATACCATAACAGGCTTGAACAAGAAAAAAATTATAAATGATCCCGTATACGGCTTCATCAACATACCTACCGATCTGGTATTTGACTTAATGGAGCATCCTTACTTTCAGCGGTTAAGGTATATTAAGCAACTAGGGATGACGCACTTGGTTTACCCCGGCGCTTTGCATACCCGTTTCCACCATGCCCTGGGCGCAATGCACCTCATGCAACTGGCTGTAAAAACCCTTTGCGATAAAGGCCAGAAAATCACAGCCGAAGAAGAAGAAGCGGTAATGATTGCCATTTTACTGCATGATATTGGCCACGGCCCGTTCTCGCACGCATTGGAGAAACATATTGTAAAGGGAATTGATCATGAGGATATCTCAACCCTGCTCATGAATAAGCTGAACGAGCGTTTTGGCGGATTTTTGGATATGGCTATTGAGATATTTAATGATACTTATCCTAAAAAATTCCTGCACCAGCTGGTATCAAGCCAGTTGGATATGGACAGGTTGGACTACCTGAACCGCGACAGTTTTTACACCGGTGTTTCGGAGGGCGTTATCAGTTCTGAGCGCATTATTAAAATGCTAAATGTGGTTGATGATGCCATTGTAGTGGAGGAAAAAGGCATATATTCCATCGAAAAATTTTTGGTGGCGCGCCGTTTAATGTACTGGCAGGTATATTTACATAAAACCGTAACCTCGGGCGAGCAGATGCTGGGCAAGATATTACAGCGTGCCAGGCTATTATCTTTGCAGGGGCAGCAACTTTTTTGTACACCGGCATTAAACCATTTCCTGCAAAAAAGTATCACAAAAGAACAGTTCATCCATGAGGACCATCATATTGAAACTTTTACCTGTTTGGATGATACTGATATAATGGCTGCAGTAAAGGTTTGGATTGGGCATGCTGATAAGGTATTGTCGCGCTTGTGCAAAAACTTTATACAGCGTAACCTATATCACGTAGATATCACCAATGCCAGGCCGAGTGAGGAACGCGTAGAAGTACTGCGGCAAGTAGCCATGAAAAAATATAATATTAGTTACGAAGAAGCCGGTTATTTCGTATTCACAGATGTGATAAGTAACAATGCCTATAAAGTAGGCGATGCTAACATTAAAATACTGATGAAAGGTGGTGCAATTAAAGATATTACTACCGCAAGCGATAACTCAAATTTAGAGGCGCTTGCCAAAACAGTAGAAAAATACATACTTTGTTATACGAAAGACCTAATATAACCTGTTAACAATGTGTTTATAATTTGTTGCTTAACTTTTAACCTTTAAATTTGCCCGATGCAATTTACTGCGCATGATATAAGTTTGATGCTGAATGGAAGTATTGAAGGTGACCCTACGGTGACTATCAATAAGTTGGCGAAGATTGAGGAGGCCTCAGCGGGCGCATTGTCATTTTTGGCCAATCCTAAATATGAGCAGTTTTTATACCATACCCAGGCTACTATAGTTATTGTTAACACAAGCCTGGTAGTTACAGAACCTGTTAAGGCAACTTTGATTAGGGTTAATGACGCTTATAGTGCGTTTTCAATACTGCTTGAGAAATATAATACCCTTAAATTAAACAAAACAGGTATAGAGCAACCCAGCTTTACCGACGCTACTGCTACAGTAGGCGAAAATCCATACATCGGCGCATTTGCTTATATAGGTGCTGGTGCCAAAATGGGTAACAATTGCAAAATATACCCAAACTGCTACATTGGCGATAATGTAACGCTCGGCAATGATGTAACCCTGTTTGCTGGTGCAAAAATATATGCCGATTGTGTAGTAGGCAATAACGTAATTATACACTCGGGGGCTGTAATTGGAAGCGATGGCTTTGGCTTTGCGCCTAACGGCAGCGGATCTTACACCAAAGTTAGTCAGATTGGTAACGTAGTAATTGAAGATAATGTGGAGATAGGGGCTAACACCACTATTGACCGCGCCACCATGGGATCAACCATTATACGTAATGGGGTAAAGCTCGATAACCTGATACAAATTGCGCATAATGTTGAGTTGGGTGGCAATACCGTTATAGCCGCTCAAACCGGCATATCGGGCAGTACCAAAATTGGCGCGAACGTAATAATAGGCGGCCAAGCAGGTATAGTTGGCCACATAAGCATTGCTAAAGGCTCGCAAATACAGGCACAAACCGGCGTTAACCGTACCATTACTGAAGAAGGAAAGAAGTGGGGTGGCGTAATATTGCAGCCTTACCAGGGCTTTTTGCGCTCACAATTGATTGTGCATCAGTTGCCCGAGTTAAAGAAAAAGATAGAGGATTTAGAAAAAACAATTGCTGAGCTGCGCAATAAGCAGGAAATTATCCACTGATGCAGCTGAACAAGTATATGAATGTAAAGCAAAGAACCATTAAAGCTCAGGTTGCCGTATCGGGCACAGGGCTACACACAGGCGAAAGCGTAACCATGACGTTTAACCCCGCGCCTGAAAATCACGGATTTAAATTCAGACGTGTTGACTTGGAGGGAAGCCCCATTATTGATGCCGATGTAGACAACGTGACCGATACCTCCAGAGGTACAACCATTACCCAGAACGGCGCAAGTGTGAGCACTGTAGAGCACGTACTGGCGGCATTGGTAGGTTTGGAGCTGGATAACGTACTGATTGACCTGAACGGACCTGAAACGCCGATTATGGATGGCAGCTCGATGCCATTTGTAAGTGCCCTGCTCGAAGCAGGCAGCGAAGAGCAGGATGCCGACCGGGAGTACTACCACATTCCGTATAATATTCATTACTCTGAAACCGACCGGAAGGTAGAGATGGTAGCCATGCCCTTGGATGACGACTATCGCTTTACCTGTATGGTGGACTATAATTCGCCGGTACTTGGTACACAGCATGCCACCATATCTTCTATAGCAGAGTTTAAAAAAGAAGTAGCCAGCAGCCGCACGTTTTGCTTTTTGCATGAGCTGGAGATGCTGATGAAGCACAACCTCATCAAAGGGGGCGATATCAATAATGCTATCGTTGTTGTGGATAAGCATGTAGATGCCGAAGAATTGGCACATTTAGCCAAGCTGTTTAATCGCAAGGATATTGACGTGGCCCCGCAAGGCATCCTAAATAATATTGAATTACGCCACCAAAACGAGCCTGCACGCCATAAGCTGCTTGATATGATTGGCGATTTGGCTTTAGTTGGCGTACCATTACGCGGTCATATTATGGCCGCGCGCCCCGGGCATGCGGCTAACGTAGCCTTTGCCAAAAAAATTAAGGCGTTAATTAAAAAAGAACGCAGCCGCAAGCATGTTAAGGTTTACAACCCTAACGCCAAGCCGGTGTATGATACGGTGCAGATCATGAACATTTTGCCGCATCGCCCGCCTATGCTGTTGGTTGATAAAATCTTAGAATTAACCAAGACCCACGTAGTAGGCTTAAAGGCCGTTACCATGAATGAGCCGTTTTTTGTCGGACATTTTCCGGGTGCGCCGGTTATGCCGGGTGTATTGCAGATTGAGGCTATGGCCCAAACAGGGGGCATATTGGTACTCAATACCGTGCCTGATCCTGAAAACTGGCTTACACTGTTTTTAAAAATTGAAAATGCCCGTTTTAAAGATAAAGTTTTACCGGGGGATACGCTTATCTTTAGATGCGATTTAATAGCACCTATACGCCGCGGCATTGCCCAGATGAAAGGCATTGGTATGGTTGGCGAAAAAATAGTTGTAGAAGCCGAACTAATGGCGCAAATTGTAAAATATAAGTAAGCATGATCCAGCCATTAGCATATATACATCCGCAAGCTAAAATTGCGGATAACGTGGTGATAGAGCCTTTTGTTACCATCCACAAAGATGTGGAGATAGGTGAAGGCTCGTGGATCGGGTCTAACGTTACGATTATGGACGGCGCCCGTATTGGCAAAAACTGCCGCATATTTCCGGGCGCTGTTATATCAGCCATTCCGCAGGATTTAAAGTTTAAAGGCGAAAACACCCAGGCCACCATTGGCGATAATACCACCATTCGCGAATGTGTGACCATTAACCGCGGCACTAAAGACCATTGGAAAACCGAAATAGGCAGCAATTGCCTTATCATGGCTTACTGCCACGTAGCCCACGATTGCGTAATTGGCGATAATTGTATCTTCTCTAACAACACCACTATTGCAGGGCATGTTACGGTTGGTAATTATGTAGTACTGGCGGGCATGGTAGCTATACACCAGTTTTGCAGCGTAGGTTCGCACGCTTTTGTAACCGGAGGTTCGTTGGTACGCAAGGACGTTCCTCCTTATGTAAAAGCCGCCCGCGAGCCTTTATCATACGCCGGCATCAATTCGGTAGGTTTACGTCGCCGCGGCTTTAGCGAGGATAAGATTAACGAGATACAGGATATATACCGTACGCTGTTTGTAAAAAATAGTAACGTAACCAAAGCTATGGAGATCATAGAAGCCGACTTTCGTCCGACTGCTGAGCGGGACGAGATCCTTAACTTCATCCAAAGCTCGCAACGGGGTATTATGAAAGGATTCGGCAATAATTAATTAGTTCATTGATGGTTATTGTTGCTGGCCGTTTCATGCCCGTAACATCATAGCCAAACCCGAACTATTAACAATGAACCATCAACTCAACATTACCCTTGCCAACGCCGGCCGCCGGTTTAACCGCGACTGGATTTTTAAGGGGATTAACTACACTTTTACTTCGGGAAACAGCTATGCAATACTGGGGCCTAACGGTTCCGGAAAATCCACTTTACTGCAATTACTTAATGGCAGCTTGTCTCCATCGGCTGGAACGGTAAGCTTTGGCTTTAACGATAAAGCCATTGATGTAGAGGTTGTTTTTAAGCACATAAGCCTTGCAGCACCCTACCTGGAATTAATAGAAGATTTTAGTTTAAGTGAGGTAATCGACTTCCATTTTCAATTTAAACCCTACATAGCCGACATAGATAAAGCCGGCCTTATAGATTTGCTGGGCATGCAAAGCAGTAAAAATAAATTGGTTCGATACTTCTCATCGGGTATGAAACAGCGGCTTAAGCTGGCCCTGGCTTTTTGCTCCGATACCGCCATGCTCATGCTGGATGAACCCACCTCAAATCTGGACACGCAGGGAACCGACTGGTATTTACAACTGGTTGAAAAATATGCAGGCAACCGCTTGATTATAGTAGGCTCTAACCAGGAGCAGGAGTACAGCTTTTGTAGTAACCGCCTCCATATTACTACCTACAAATAGCCATCGTCACCCGTAGTTATTTAATAACCTCCTTAAATGCAGGGGCGACACAAATAAGCGAAAATAATTTTTATAAAGTGCGCATCTAAAATCTCTGTACAATGCATTAAATTAGCTGCTTAGCTATATTTTACTGCATGAAAAAATCTCTACGCCTAATGCTTGCGCTGCTTGCTGCAAGTGCTACTACTTACGGGCAGGCCAAACTGGTACAAAAAGTAACCAAAACCGGCACCGAACTGGTTATTCCTTACGAGAAATATGTACTGCCTAACGGCTTAACCGTTATTTTACACGAAGACCACTCAGACCCGCTGGTACATGTAGATGTAACGTACCATGTAGGTTCGGCCCGGGAAGAGATAGGCAAATCGGGCTTTGCACACTTTTTTGAGCACATGATGTTTGAAGGGTCAGACCATGCGCTTAAAGGTGTTCATGATAAAATTACGATTGGTAATGGCGGTACTAACAATGGCTCTACCAACCACGACCGCACTAACTATTATGAAACGGTACCAGCTAACTTGTTGGAAAATACAATATGGCTCGAAGCCGACCGTATGGGGTTTTTGCTGGGTCAGGTAACGCAGGATCGTTTTGAGGTACAGCGTGCTACGGTAAAGAACGAGCGTGGCCAGAACTATGATAACCGCCCCTATGGCCTGGTATCGCAGTACTATAGCAAAAATCTTTATCCTTACGGTCACCCGTACTCTTGGTTAACTATAGGCTACATCGAAGATTTGAATCGCAGCAATGTGAATGATCTGAAAAACTTCTTTATGCGGTGGTATGGCCCTAACAATGCCACGCTTACCATTGGTGGCGATTTCCAAACAGCTTCTACCCTCAAAATGATCGAAAAGTATTTTGGCAGCATTCCTCGTGGTCCGGAAGTTAAACCGGTTGCTGTTCCGGCTGTTAGCTTAACAGCCAATCGCTATGCGTCCTATACTGATAATTACGCACGTTTGCCTATGCTGGCTATGGTGTATCCAACCGTACCTAACTTTGCTAAAGACATGCCGGCTATCGATTGCCTGGCTGAGATATTAGGCCAAGGTAAAAACTCTGTTTTATATCAAACTGTGGTGAAAAAGCAACTGGCCTTACAAGCATCTGCCTATAGCAGTAATGATGAGCTGGCTGGTGAGTTTGTGGTGCAATTGGTGCCCTTACCCGGCAAAACCCTGGCCGATATGGAGCAGCTTTACCGCGCATCGCTCGACTCGCTGGAGAAACGTGGTATTACCGACGAGGACATAGAAAAATTTAAAGGCAGCATGCTATCACAGTTTATTAACGGCCTGCAAAGTGTATCGGGTAAAGTGTCTCAACTGGCCGAGTACCAAACCTATACCGGCAACCCTAACATGACGGCCTCACAGCTAAAAGCTTATACCTCGCTTACCAAGCAGGATGTGATCAATGCCTACAACAAATACATCAAAAACAAGGGTGCTGTTGTTTTAAGCGTACTTACTAAAGGCCAAAATGTTACGCCGGCCAAAGCCGACAACTTTACGGTTGATACTACTCAGTATAAAGCGCCAAACTACGGCTATGCCGGCTTAAAATACAACCGCCCTAAAGATAACTTTGACCGCAGCCAAGTACCGCCAATTGGTGCCTCCCCGGTTACTAAAGCGCCTGTTTTCTGGCAAAAAACTTTATCTCCAGGTGTACAGGTTATTGGGTCCGAAAACAACGAAGTACCTGTAGTTACCCTCAACATCAGCATCCCTGGTGGCCGTTTGGCCGATGCGGCTAATTTGTCGAAAGCTGGTTTAGCAAGTTTCTTTACAGCTATGATGGGCGAGGATACACGTCAATATTCGGCCGAGCGCTTTGCTGCCGAGTTGCAAAAACTAGGTAGCAGTATACGCGTAAGTAATGATGTAGATGCGGTGGTTTTCCAGGTACAGTCACTTAAAACTAATCTGCCTAAAACTATGGCGCTTCTACAGGAGCGCATGCTGAGTCCTAAATTTACCCAGGAAGCATTTGACCGCTTGAAAAAGCAACGTTTAGAATCTTTTAAATTACTTAAAGCACAGCCGGCGGCTATAGCAAACAGCGTATTTGCCAAGCTGAACTATGGCGGCAATAACGTGCTGGGTTTGCCTGAATCGGGTACTGAGCAAACAGTTACCAACATTACTTTTAGCGACATACAAAGCTATTACGACAACTTTATGACCGCTAACGGCGCGAAAGTGGTAGTTGTAGGCGATGTTAAAGAACCAGAGGTAATTACCCAGTTGGCCTTCTTAGGCAAGCTACCCAACAAAAAGGTAACCCTTGCAGCTCCGGCAGCAGCTTTACCGGTAGCTAAAACCAAAATTTACATTGTAGATGTGCCCAAGGCTGCCCAAACCCAGTTTTCGGTGGGATATGGCAACAACCTGCGTTACAACCCAACCGGCGATTACTATAAAGCCTATATGGCTAACTACCCGCTGGGTACCGACTTCACTAGCCGCCTCAACACCTACCTGCGCGAAACCAAAGGTTGGACCTATGGTGCACGCAGCACGTTCTCGGCCGATAAATATGCCGGTTCATTTGCCTTTAGCTCAGGTATCCGCGCGGCATCAACCGATAGCGCATTAGTAGCCTTAATGACGGAGTTGAAAAACTTTAGCACCAATGGCCCCACAGCCGAGGAGGTAACTTTCCTGAAAAAAGCAATTAGCCAGGGTAATGCACTGCGTTATGAAACCGGTTTTCAAAAAGCCCGCTTTATCTCGTTGATACAAGAATACAATTTGCCCGCCGATTACATTACCAGGCAAACTGCACTACTAAATAGCATGACGCAGGATCAGTTAAAGACTGTTGCACACCAGTACATCCTGCCCGGTCAAATGAACATTTTACTGGTAGGCGATAAAGCCCGCATTTTACCTGGCCTGCAAAAATTAGGCTATGAGATTGTTGAACTGAATACCGATGGCGACCCGGCAACCGCAGGTAATTAACTGCTTGATTGTTTGCTGTTAAGTACCTAAGTTTGCACCACTAAAAATTATTATGTCTAAAGCATCAGAAATAAAAAACGGGAATATACTCCGCTTCAATGGGGAGTTAGTGCAGGTGGAGGAGTTTATACACCGTACGCCCGGTAACTTACGTGCCTTTTACCAGGCCCGTATGCGCAACGTAAAATCAGGCAAGCTGGTTGAGTACCGTTTCCGTACCGACGAAGAAGTAACCATTGCCCGCGTAGAAACAAGCGATTATCAATACTTGTATGAAGATGGTAACGACCTTGTAGTAATGGATAATGCCACTTACGAGCAATTTAACATACCTAAATTTTTGTTTGGCAATGCTGTTAAATTCTTGAAAGAAGGCGTGAACGTTATTATAGCTTTTGAAAGCGATGAGCCAATTATGGCCCAGGCGCCAGCCTCGGTAGAGTTGGAAATAACCTATTCTGAGCCCGCTGTAAAAGGTGATACCTCAACCAACGCCCTGAAAGCTGCTACAGTAGAAACCGGTGCCGAAATTCGCGTACCGTTGTTCATCAACCAAGGCGATAAAGTAAAAGTTGACACCACCACAGGCGCTTATATTGAGCGTGTAAAAGGTTAATCTTTTTACCATATTGTATAAAAGGCCTCCAATTCGGAGGCCTTTTTGTTTTTTAGCATTCATAAGTTACTGCAAGTATTAAGCATATTTGAACTCATATCCGGTTCTTGCTTCCAAAGATATTGCTTCGTATCTTGCAATGAGATGATTAAATCTTCATTTGCTGACTTTGACCAAAGCCGAAATACGTAAACTATACATTGCTAAGCGCAACCTGCTATCGCAAGCGGAGTACGATCATTTAAACCATCGGTTGCTGCGTCAGTTTCAACAACTTAACCTGGCCGGCATTAAGTGCATACACCTTTTTCTGCCTATTCATAAACGTAAAGAACCCGATACCTTTCTAATACGCAACTGGTTAAAAGATAATCATCGGGATATTTTGCTTGCATTTCCTAAAGCTGATTTTGCACACCATACCATGCAAAATTATGCTGATGATGAACAACTGGAGTTAAGTATTAATGCTTTTGAAATACCCGAGCCGGTAAGCGGCAATGCAATTGACCCGTTAACGATAGACATGATGCTGGTGCCGCTATTAGCATTCGATAAACAAGGCTACCGCGTTGGTTACGGAAAAGGCTTCTATGACCGCTTTATGGTCCAATGCCGGGCTGATACCCGTTTTATAGGATTGTCTTTCTTTGACCCTGTTGAGGTGATAGACGATGTGAATGAGTTTGACCGCAAAATAACAGAATATATTCTGCCCAAGAGCAACGGGAAAATGCCCATTGTTTAATATCAATAGCAAGAGCCAATCCACATTTCTTAAAATCTTGGTTTCGGGCTCTTGCTACTTATTTCTATTTTACAAAGCTAATTCCAGTAAAACCGGGCAATGATCAGAGTGTTTTGCTTCAGGCAAAATGGCGGCCCGTTTTATGGCACTCTGCAGTTCACTGGTCACCATGTTATAATCTATACGCCAGCCCAGGTTCTTAGCACGTGAGTTAGCTCTGAAGCTCCACCAGGTATAATTATGGGGCTCCTTATTCAGGTAACGAAAGGAATCGATGAAACCCGAGTCGCAAAACTCATCCATCCATTCGCGCTCGGCCGGCAAAAAGCCCGATGAGTTGGCGTTCGATTTGGGGTTATGTATATCAATAGGTTTGTGGCAAATGTTATAATCGCCAGATACTACCAGCTTGGGGTAAGCCCATTTCAGCTGATTTAAATAAGCACCAAATTCATCCAGGAAACGGAATTTAAACGATTGTCGCTCATCACCGCTAGAGCCCGAGGGGAAATAGACACTCATTACGGATACATCTTCAAAATCAACCCGGATACAACGGCCTTCACGGTCAAAATCTTCTATACCACAGCCATATTCTATGTGCTTGGGCATTTCTTTAGTAAAAATGGCGGTACCGCTGTAGCCTTTCTTTTCGGCAGGGTACCAGTAGTGCTGGTAGCCCAGCTGTTCAATCAGCAGCAAGTCGGTCAGTACATCGGGCGATGCTTTGATTTCCTGCAGGCATACCACGTCGGCATCGGTAGCCTGTAACCACGACAGCCAATTTTTGCTGATGGCTGAGCGTATGCCGTTTACGTTATAAGTAATAATCTTCATATCTATCGGGTGCCTAAACAGGCGGTAAAATTGATGTAGATTTAAAGGCAAGCTTCTTTTCCATTACAAAGTTGGTAAGCTCGGCTCCACGCACCTGTACGGTTTGTTGTTTAACAACCTCAAATCCCTGCTTTTCAAAAAATGGTTTAGCTGTTATGCTGGCATGGGTAGTTAAAGTTTCAAGAAATAAGCGTGCCGCTATTGTCTCCAACTCGCTTAAAAGCAACGAGGCTATGCCCTGTCCTTGCCTGTTGCGATCAACAAACATATAATCGAGATAGCCTTCGCTGGTTACGGATGCAAAACCAGCCAGCGCACTTTCTTCTTCAGCAACTATAAAATGCTGTGCAGCTACCTTGCCAGCCCAGTTCTCGCGATTATGATAGCCGGCAGACCATGCGGCAACCTGCTCATCATTATAGTGCTGCCGGTTTACTGTGGTCACGGTATCATAAAATAACTGCCGTATGTTGTCTACATCGCTCGCAGTGGCGCGCCTTATATTAACAGCCATATTTACCTGATCTGTAATAGCTTATCCAGCTGTTTGCACTCCCTTTTCTTAAGCACCTCAACGGTCATAGCCACATCTTTAAGCGGGCGGTCTTTTTTGTCCTTTTCTACGGCGGCAATCAAATCTACCATGTCAATGCCACTTATCACTTCGCCATAAACGGTATAGCCATGGTCAAGCTGGGGTGTACCACCAACAGACTTGTATACGTCGCGTTGCCATGCAGGTACTTTAAAGCCTTTGAGCCGCGTTTGTTCTAGTGTATCCAACCGTCCATCCGTAGCACGCTTGCCCTCCACAATATAAAACTGGCTGCTGCTTGATGCCTTTTCAGGATTATTATCACGGGCGGCGGCCAACACGCCTCGTTTATGAAAAAGACTGTCATTAAACTCGGCCGGTACGGTGTATTTTAAACCACCGTTGCCCAACTCTTGGCCAGGCTTAGCTGCTTTGGAGTCTGGGTCGCCGCCCTGTATCATAAAGTTTTGTATTACTCTATGGAACAACGTGCCGTTGTAAAAGCCTTGCTTTGCCAGCTTAATAAAATTATCGCGATGTTTAGGTGTTTGATTATACAACCTGATGATGCATTGCCCATAGGCGGTTTTAATGCGGACGTACTGGTTTTTAGGCGGCTTTGCCCAGGCAGCAGACGCTATTAATAAAAAGCAAACAACTAACAGTTTCTTCATATCAGGATTGCATCTCGTCAAAATAAGTAACTACAAGCGATTTCATGAGCATTTCCTGCTCCAGCAGCGTATAAGCGGGGATGGGTTTAACTTGTTTCCAGTGCGGCCAGCCATCCTGATCGGCACCTTCCAGTTCATAAAAACCAAGCTGACTAAACAGTTTGCAATTGGCTATGTGCATCAGCTCTTCTTTCTGGCGCTTGGTAAACTTTTTAGGGCCTTGCCCCAGTTCTTGTACGCCAATTAAAAAAAGCATCACTTTTATATCAGGCAAATCGGTGTCGAAGTCTTCTGCAATGCGCTGCTGCAGCTCGCTCCACTTGGCATTAATTTCAGCAGGTTTCATAGCCGGTAAAGATAGAGAGAATTTAGAAACAAGGAGCTATAGTCAAGAGTCCGGACCATAGTTTACGGAAACAAATTAAATACGCCTCTGTATCTATGTGTATGCGTAAAATATCCTTTTTTATTTTAGCCTGGTTAGGGTCAGTTGCAGCAGTGGCTCAGCCCGATACTTTGTCTATCACTTTAGAAAATGTGAAATACCCTTACCCTTTAAGTTTTATGCCGCTTAAGGTGGAGGGACAGGACATCCGGATGGCTTATATGGATGTTAAGCCGACAAGCGCCAATGGTAAAACGGTGATGCTGTTTCATGGCAAAAACTTTGGCGGCTATTATTGGGGCAACGTGATTGAAGCCTTAACAGCCAAGGGCTATCGGGTTGTTGTACCCGATCAGATTGGCTTTGGCAAATCGTCAAAGCCATTTATTCACTACAGTTTTCATAAGCTGGCTACCTTCAACAAAAAGCTATTGGATACGCTGGGTGTACAAAAAGCAACTATTATGGGGCATTCTATGGGTGGTATGCTGGCCACGCGCTTTACGTTGATGTACCCCAACACGGTTGATAAGCTTTTGCTTGAAGACCCGATAGGGCTTGAAGACTACCGCACTTTTGTACCCTACCAATCGGCAGAGCAGGACTATGCCACAGAGCTGAAAACCAGTTTTGAGAGCGTTAAGAAATACTATCAAACATCATATTTTACGCAATGGAAGCCGGAGTACGACTACCTGGTAAAAATTGGTGCTGGTGTAAGTAAAAGCGCTGATTTTCCGCGCTACGCCAAGGTTGCCGCACTTACCTTCGAAATGATTTACGAACAGCCGGTATGCTATGAGTTTGGGCTGATTAAGGTACCAACGGTACTATTTACCGGCAAAGAAGATAAGACTATAGTAGGTAAAGCCCTGCTTAGTGATGAAGAAAAAGCCCGGCACGGGCAGTACAAACTATTAGGACCTGCCACGGCTAAAAAGATACCCGGCTGCAAGCTTATAGAGTTTGACAACTGCGGACATATACCACATATAGAGGTACCCGATAAGTTTTTAAAAGAACTAATGGCCAATTTATAAGGATAGTTTAAAAGCTTTATCAGGAGCAACATGATAATGCCTTGTCATCCCGAACGACAGTGAGAGATCTTTTCGAGTTAATTAGCCAACTGCTTTGAAAAGATTTTTCGCATACGCTCAAAAATGACAAGTAGGTGCTCTTTATAGTATTTACATCACCGCCTTCAATATATCCTGTGCACCCAGCTTTTGTTGCTCGCCGCTTTGCATGTTTTTAAAGGTCAGCAAGCCGCTTTGCATTTCGTCGCTGCCAATAACAACCACGTAAGGGATATTTTTATTATTGGCGTAATCCAGTTGTTTTTTGATTTTTGCGCCTGCAGGGTACAATTCTGCATTGATATTGCTGTTGCGCAGCTTTTGCAGTAGGGGCAACCCGTACGCCTCGCCGGCTGCATCAAACGGGCAGATCAACACTTTGGTGGTTTGATTACTGGCCTCGGGGAACAGCTTCAACTCTTCCAGCACATCATAAATACGGTCGGCACCAAAGGATATACCGGCACCGGTTAAGCCTTTTAGGCCAAACATTCCGGTAAGGTCATCATAACGGCCGCCACCGCCAATGCTGCCCATAGCCACCTCATTGGTTTTTACCTCAAAAATAGCCCCGGTATAATAATTCAGACCGCGAGCCAGGGTAATATCCAGCTCAACCGTTGCTTTTTGCAGCGTAAAGCTCTGCAGGTAGGTAAATATGGTTTCCAGTTCGGCAATACCTTTTAAGCCCACAGCAGATGATGCCAGAATAGTTTTTAGCTTTTCTATCTTTTCGGCATTGTTCCCTTGCAACAGGATTACCGGCTCCAACTGATTTATATCTTCTTGAGTAAAGCCCTTTGTCAGGAGTTCGTTCACTACGCCATCCAACCCAATTTTATCCAGCTTATCAATAGCCACGGTCATATCCACAATCAACTCCGGCTTGCCAATAATTTCGGCTATGCCCGATAGTATCTTGCGGTTATTGATCTTGATGTTAAAATCGGTTAAGCCCAGCTTGCTCAGTGCTTCGTCGTATATTAATATAAACTCCGCCTCATTCAATAATGAATCAGAGCCAACCACATCAGCATCGCACTGGTAAAACTCGCGGTAGCGGCCTTTTTGCGGCCTGTCGGCACGCCATACCGGTTGCACCTGGAAACGCTTGAACGGAAAGGTAATATCGTTTTGGTGCTGTACTACGTAACGGGCAAAGGGTACTGTTAAATCATAGCGTAAGGCTTTTTCGGAAATAGAAGAAGCTACCAGATTAGAGTTACGTGTAGCTAATGCCTGTTCATCGGTTTTAGCTAAATAATCGCCGCTATTCAGTACTTTAAAAATAAGCTTATCTCCCTCTTCCCCGTATTTACCTAGCAAAGTGGCTGAATTCTCCATAGTGGGCGTTTCAATTTGCTGATAGCCGTATTTGCGGAAAACTGATTTTATAGTGTCGAATATATAGTTGCGTTTTACCATTTCGGCGGGCGAAAAGTCGCGCATGCCTTTAGGTACCGAGGGTTTAACAGAAGCCATGCGGCAAAGGTAATAAAATGGAGCGAGGTGTGGAGGCGGTACGAGGTGTGGAGTATCAGGTATGGAGAAATTAACAGAGCCCCAGCCTTTAAATAACAATAATTAAGTAATAAGAAAGGCTTTGCAATAGCTGCAAAGCCTTTCTTATTTAAGCCTGGGTATACTCCCGGATGATGTCTTTACAACCACCCTCAATTAGGCGATATACCGGTTCAAACTGGGTGTTGTCGTAATAGGGGTCGGGTACTTCTTTGTCGTTAAGCAAGAGTCGTACTTTGGTTTCATCCTGCTCGGTTCGGGCTTGTGCCAGCACATCGGCCAGGTTGTTTTTGTCCATTACCAATATCAGGTCAAACGTATCAAAATCGTTTACCTTAAACTGGCGGCATATCTGCTGGCTAATGTTAACACCAAACTGCCGTGCGGTGCGTACCGAACGATGGTCGGGACCCTCGCCTACATGCCAGTTGCCTGTTCCGGCAGAGTCTATCGTCCAGTTTAGTCCTTGTTCTTTTACCAGGTGCTGCATAATGCCCTCCGCCAGTGGCGAGCGGCAAATATTACCTAGGCAAACCATAAGTATCTTCATAAGTAGATGATGTTGCCCGCCGGAAAGGCGGGCGCTAACATTTATAAGTCTTTTAATGTCCTCCTGGAGGAGAGGATTTAGGAGGGCTTTTATCCAAAAATCTGGTTCAGTAAACCGGCCAGGTGTACGCCGGCTTTAACCAGTTGTTTATTTAGGGTAGCAACATATTTGAAATTATACTGGTAACCCAGTCTTTCATCGCGTTTGGTTCCGGCATATACGTTTTCAGCTATTTCCTTACTATCAAACAACCATTTGCTGATAGGTTCCTTTTGCCACGCAGTGCGTTGTGCCGGCGTGGTAAAGTTAATGGCAGCCACATATTCGGTATAGCTCAGGTTTTGGTACTCTATCAGTTTGCTATCCCAAACGGAGTGCAGGTTGCTGTTCTCATTAAACCACTGTACTTTGAACTTGTTACCACCTTCATCATCGGTGTGGGCGGTGTGCATGGGCTGGTGTATATCTTCTACAATATGGATCACCATGCGCAGGTACAACAGCTTTTTATCTTGAGGTAAGTTTTTCTTTCTTAACTCTCCGATCATAAACTGCAGCTTAGTGTAGGCATCTACACTGGTATCCTGCTTTAAAAAGTTTTGCAGTTCGGGATAATTATAGGGTTTATCAAAATCAACATAATGCCATGCAGACAGGTACTTGTAAGTGGAGTCTGATTTAATAAAGTCGGCCCAGGTGCTGGCCATGGCAATAGATTCGTTACCCAGGATGGCTTTGACCGCGGCGCGGGCTTTCGGCGTTAAATAGCTGGAGGCAATTTGTCCCGTAATACGGTGACCTTTATCGCCCCAGGCCATCGTTTGTAGCGGTGCATAAATAATAACAGCCGCAATAATTATTTTTTTAAGAAAGTTAAATTTCATTGATTACAATGGTTTGGGAACGCAAGTAGTTCTTTTAATTAAGTGTAGTTTAGAAGTTAAAACGCCTGATGTACTGGTTAAAGTAATTACAGAGTCTGACTGCTTAACGGTTTTAAACTGATCTTCGTACACGCCCGAACGAAAACAGCCGCCCGGATCTTTTAAGCTGTAATTAGCGTTGCAAAAAAAACCGCGTAAACGAAGGGTATCATTCCTTTCTTCATAATTGCCTTTGGCATATTCTGTCCACTGGCCGCGGTTCATACAGGTATCGGCACCGTAATTTACCTTGCTGTAAGTTTGCATGACGACGTAAAACGAATCACAGCTAAATTTAAACCGGTATAGAGTATAATTTAGCAATTGGGCGTCCAGAGGTTCCTTGTCTTGCCGCCACTCGCCCTGCAAATAGACCTGGCCGGGGCCCTGTAAATTAGCATTGGTACTGCAAGAAGTGAAGGCCAAGAGACAAGAACCAAAAGCCAGGATAAGCTTCAAGGATGAAATGCGGAGGATAAAAAGCTGTTTGCGCATAAACAAAAAAGTCCTCCCCTTTTTTAAGGGGAGGATTTAGAAGGGGCTTCTTATTTTAAACTGCCAATCATATCTTCAGGGCGTACCCATTGGTCAAACTGTTCGTTGGTCAACAGTTCAAGTTTAAGGGCCGCCTCGCGTAATGACAAGCCTTCTTTTAAGGCTGTTTTAGCAATTTTAGCGGCATTTTCGTAGCCAATATGGGGGTTTAAGGCAGTTACCAGCATCAGTGAATTTTCTAAATGCTTTTTAATGCCTTCGTAGTTTGGCTCAATACCGTCTGAGCAATGGTCGGTGAATGATACACAGGCATCGCCAATTAAACGGGCCGATTGCAGGAAGTTAGCTGCCATAACCGGCTTAAATACGTTTAATTCGTAATGACCGTTAGAGCCGCCTATAGATATAGCCACATCATTACCCATAACCTGGGCCGCTACCATAGTAACAGCCTCGTTTTGGGTAGGGTTAACTTTGCCCGGCATGATCGATGAACCCGGCTCGTTATCTGGAATATGGATTTCGCCAATGCCTGAGCGCGGGCCGGATGCCAGCATACGGATATCATTAGCAATTTTCATTAACGATACGGCAATTTGTTTCAGTGCACCGTGGCTTTCCACAATTGCATCATGAGCAGCCAGTGCCTCAAATTTGTTTTCGGCAGTGATGAATGGTAAGCCGGTGAATTGTGCAATGTACTCGGCAACTTTTACATCATAACCTTTAGGGGTATTAATACCGGTACCTACCGCAGTGCCGCCCAAGGCCAGTTCTGATAGGTGAGCCAAAGTGTTGCGCAGCGCACGCAAGCCGTGGTCCAGTTGTGATACGTAACCCGAAAACTCCTGACCTAACGTTAACGGCGTAGCAT
Source organism: Mucilaginibacter sp. PAMB04168 (assembly GCF_039634365.2). Lineage (NCBI taxonomy): Bacteria > Pseudomonadati > Bacteroidota > Sphingobacteriia > Sphingobacteriales > Sphingobacteriaceae > Mucilaginibacter > Mucilaginibacter sp. PAMB04168. The sequence continues at coordinate 5,335,548 of NZ_CP155079.2, read as the reverse complement.
CCATCAGGTGAGTACGGCCAATTTTTACAACGTCTTTAAACGCTTCTGACTTTCTTTTCAGCGAGTCGCGCAGCTTTTCAACACCGGGGATGGTTACATCCATCAGTATTTTATAAGCCGCAATGTGCATAGCGGTTGGATAAGTATCGTTTGATGATTGTGATTTGTTCACGTCATCATTGGGGTGGATAAAGGTTTTGCCTTCGCCCAGTTGATTGCCTTGCAGCACGTGTGCACGGTTGGCTACCACCTCATTCACATTCATGTTTGATTGGGTACCCGAACCGGTTTGCCAAATTACTAACGGGAACTCGCTGGCTAACTCGCCTGCTAAAATCTCGTCACAAACCTGCGCAATAAGATCGCGCTTTTCGGCCGGTAGTACGTCCAAATCGGTATTGGTGTAGGCAGCCGCCTTTTTTAAATAAGCAAAAGCCGCAATAATTTCCTTAGGCATAGAGGCCTCTGGTCCTATTTTGAAATTGTTACGTGAGCGCTCGGTTTGCGCACCCCAGTATTTATCGGCCGGTACTTGTACCGCGCCCATGGTGTCATGTTCGGTTCTGAAACTCATCAATTTGCTTTTTTGTTGCGCGCAAATTTAGGGATTAGCCCTAAGAAAAACGGATAAGTAAGCAAGGTTACACCGCATTTTTTTAGAGGCGCTGCCGTTAACTAAAATAATTAGTAAAAATTTATTTGGACACCTTGCTAACACTAAACAAAAGTTTATATTTACCAAAAAAATTCAACAAACCTTTATGAAACAAATTTTTACATTATTAATTCTTGGTAGTTTACTTTTGGCATGCGGCGGCCCTGCCACCGACTCGAAAAGCGCTGACACGACTGAGGTTGACGGAGCCAAAAAAGAGGCGGGTAAATCCGAAGGTAGCAGTACAAAATGGAACTACACTAATGAGGTTGATAAAATGACTTCGAAGAAGAAGTACTTTGCCTCTATCGATTCAGACAATCAACTGGATTTTGAATTTCCGTATGATGGCGGGTCGACAGCCAGCATTCTAGTCAGAAAACAAGATAACAGCAATGAAGTTTTGCTAAGCGTTTCTAAAGGGCAATTTATTGTGGGTATAGACGGCGGTACAGTAAAAGTGCGGTTTGACGACAATAAGGCCATGACATTTCCATGCAGCGAGCCGTCAAGCGGGAGTTCAGACCTGATTTTTATTGGTAACGAGAAAAAGTTTATTAAAAACTTAAAGACTGCAAAAAAGCTACTTATTCAAGCTGAATTTTACGAAGCTGGTTTAAAAGAAATGGAATTTTCAACTGCTGGTTTTAAATGGGACCATTAACCATCGGTTTAACCTGACAAAAAAAGGGCATGCTAAGTAGTATGTCCTTTTTTGCTTACTAATTTTTGCATATTAGCTCTCATGACTATTAAAGAAGCCCAGCAACTGGTTGATAAGTGGATTAATACAACGGGTATACGCTATTTTAACGAGCTTACCAACACCGCTATCCTGATGGAAGAAGTGGGCGAAGTGGCCCGCATTATGGCCCGGCAGTACGGCGAGCAATCATTCAAAAAATCGGATATGGAAGTAAACCTGGCCGATGAAATGGCCGACGTGCTGTTTGTGCTCATTTGCCTGGCTAATCAAACCGGTATTGATCTGACCGAGGCCTTGAACAAGAACCTGGAGAAAAAAAGCATACGTGATGCCGACAGGCACCGTAATAATGAGAAACTTAAACCTTAATTATATGAAGCTTTATATCTTAATACTTGCCTGCCTGTATATCACGGCTTGCCAAAACGGCAATCGCTCACGTGTTGACTCAGTAAAATTTCCACCACCTATGGTAAAAGCTGATGAACAATATCGAACTCAAGAGATAATGCTTGCACCGCCGGCGGCGAATGCTCAACCAGTAGTTGCTAACGCGGTTTCTATAGATAAAAAAGTTATTAAGGAAGGAGAGATTAGCCTTGAAATTAATAATTTAAAAGCCGCTCGCAAAATAATAACAGATACGTTAAGTAAATTGGGAGGCTATATAGATGAAGAAAGCGAAAATAATAACGCTGATGTGCAACGCAAGGAGTACATACTTAAAATACGTATACCAGCCCAAAACTTCGACCGGTTTATAAGCGACGTATCGGCAAGTGCTGATCGTGTTGAATCTAAAAGCATCCGCATAAAAGATGTCACCACCGAATACATAGATATAAGCACCCGGCTAAATAACCAAAAACTGCTGGAGAATCGATACAAGGCTTTGCTACAAAAAGCCGGCAAAATGGCCGACATTTTGGAAGTGGAAAATAAGCTAACCGAAATTAGAACCAATATAGAAACTACACAGGGCCAGCTTAACTATCTCAACAAACAAATTGCTTACAGCTCGTTAGAGATCACCTTTTTTACCCAAAGCACTGTAGGCAAAAATGAGGGTGATGGGTTTGGTTATAAGTTTAAATCGGCAGTAAATCAAAGCTGGCAGTTACTGCAAGATATCTTTTTTGGCATCATCACTATTTGGCCGGTAGTAATTATATCCATCCTTCTCTTTTTTGTTTTTAGAGCCGTGTTAAGGAAACGTCGGCAAAGCAAAGGCATGTGATTGCTGTTATCAAACAAAAAGGTCTGTCAAGTATATTGGCAGACCTTTTTTATTTAATTGTTAATGTTTTACAGCTTTACCAGCTTCTCGCCTTCTAACACGGGTATAGCGGTAGTTAAGTCTACTTGCAGGCAAAAAGCAATATCTTTTTCAATTCCCAGTTTCTTTAAGCGTTCGCCGTGAGAGGTTTTTTGCAGGTACTCGCCAATATCGTGTTTGCCTAATTGGTACAGATCATTTGCGGCCAGGGCGGGGTCGTCTAGTTTGTAATTGCCTCCTTTGAGATGTTCAATAACCGCACCGGCAAACAGGGTATCCTCCAGGTTAAAGTTATTTTTCCAGCCGGCGCATACCAGTAGAATACTTTCGTGCTGTATTTTTAGCCAGTTGCTTAGCGCTGTCAGGTTGAGGAAAGAACCTATTACAATTCTTTTTGCCTTACGAGACAAGTGTAATGCATGAGTACCGTTGGTGGTGGTTAAAACAACCGTTTTGCCGGCAACTTTTTCGGGCGTATAAGCAAAAGGGGAGTTCCCAAAATCAAATCCGGAAACCACTTCACCGTTACGCTCGGCGGCCAGCAGGTAGCCCATGCCCTTTTCGCGGTAAGCGGCACACTCCTCTACTTCCGATACCGGGATAATGGCCTCGGCACCATTTTCTATGCCGTAACAAATGGAAGATGTGGCCCGAAAAATATCGATAATAACAACAATGTAATTTTCAACGTTGTACAGCGGCAGCAATGCAGGGGTAAGGCAAACTTCCAGGCTTTTAGTTCCGGTAACCATCAACTGGTTTTCTATTTCATTAATCACAACAAATGCTGAATAAATGTCTATAAGTTATGCGCCTGCTTTTGGTGCAAACGGCAGTTTAACAACCTGGGCTTTTACTTTATTGTCGCGTATCTTAATAAAGATCTCGCCGCCTTCTTTAGAAAAAGGCATGTTAACATAACCCATACCAATGGCTTTTTGCAAAGATGGCGACTGTGTACCTGATGTTACCCGGCCTAGTGAATTGCCTTCGGCATCCACAATTTCATAATCATGACGAGGTATGCCGCGCTCAATCATTTCAAAGCCTACTAACTTTTTGGTAATACCTTGCTGTTTCTGTGCTTGTAAAGCTTCTGAATTGGTAAAGGGCTTGGTAAATTTAGTGATCCAGCCCAAGCCGGCCTCTAATGGCGAAGTAGTATCGTCAATATCATTGCCATATAAGCAAAAACCCATTTCCAGGCGCAGGGTATCGCGTGCACCCAGCCCAATTGGCTTTATGCCAAACGGCTCACCTGCTTTAAATACAGCTGCCCAAATTTCCTCAGCATGCTCGTTGTCAAAATAGATCTCAAAACCGCCGGCACCCGTATAGCCGGTGGCCGATACTACCACATTATCTATGCCGGCAAATTTGCCCTTTTTAAAAGAATAATATTCCATTGACCCAAGGTCAATTTCGGTGAGGCTTTGCAAAGCTTCAGTAGCTTTTGGACCCTGTATAGCCAGCAACGAGGTGCGGTCCGAAATGTCTTTCATCTCCACACCGTAAGTGTTGTATTTGCTTATCCAGTTCCAGTCTTTTTCAATGTTGGAAGCGTTGACGACCAGCATATACGTTTTTTCGTCAATGCGGTAAACCAGCAAATCATCCACAATACCACCTTGCTCGTTAGGCAGGCAAGAGTATTGCACTTTACCATCATATAGTTTAGATGCATCGTTGCTGGTTACGTGCTGTATCAAATCAAGCGCTTTATCACCTTTCAGGATAAATTCACCCATGTGGCTTACATCAAACACGCCTACGGCTTTGCGTACGGTATCATGTTCAGCATTAATGCCTGCATATTGTACGGGCATATTGTAACCGGCAAAAGGTACCATTTTAGCACCTTCGCGTATATGTATATCGGTTAAAGCAGTATTCTTCATTGCGGATAATTCTGGCCGCAAAAGTACGGAAAAATAGACTCAATATCAGGCTAAAAGCGTTTGCTGGTAAAAATTGACCAGGCGCTCATTTATTTTGTGCGTATCGTGTTCTTCCTCCACCAGCTTACGTGCGTTTAAACCTATTTGCTTGCAATAATTCTCATCGGTTATGCAGCGTTTAATAGCTTTGTAAAACTCCTCGGGCGTATTGGCAATAAGGATGTTCTCTCCGTTCTTGTAATTAATACCTTCTGCCCCTAATGATGTAGAAATAATACATTTTTGCATGGCCATGCCCTCTACAATCTTAACCCGCATACCACCGCCCGATAGCAACGGGACGATCATGATGGCTCTGGCATTTACAAACTCCAGCGCGTCGTCAACTTCGCCGTGTATAAAAATCTTGCCCACCACCTCATAGTCATCAAAGCGTTCCGGAATGTCGTTACCTGCCACGTAAAAGCGGGCATTAAGATCGCCGTGTACCAGCTCATTCGAAAAATTTTCCAAAAACCACTCTATACCCTCGCGGTTAGGCATCCAATCCATAGCGCCTAAAAAGAACAGACTCGGAAACTCCGTTTTAAGATAATCGGGATTATAGCGCGACAGGTTCAAGCCTACCGGAATGATCTCAACGGCTACCGCTGCTGATGTGTGCTGTTTGATCATTTCTTTATCCTGATTAGTAAATACGGCAATGGCGTTAAACTCATCAAATTGCTTTAATTCGAACTGTTTGATGCGCTTGGCAATTAAACGCAAATAATACTTTTTAATCGGATCGTTTTTTTGCCGGGCCAGCCGCTCCCAAACCAGATACTCAATGTGGTGGGCGCGGTAAATAAGCTTCGCCTTGGTTACCTTCCGTAAGGCAGGCAGGTAGCGTGTTACAAACAATCCTTCAAACTGAATGATATCGTAATTGCCCTCGGTAACCTCTTTCACCAGCAGGCGTTCAAACTCTGCATTATAAAACCTGTCAATCGTATAAAGCTTACGGTTAAACAAGCTCATAACTGCGTGCTTCAGTGAAATGCTGGTATCGATGCTGTGGCAGTAGTAGTTGATATGGCTAATCAGGTCATCGGTAGTATCGTGACCAAACTTTTGTTTCTGGGGGTTAAGAGAGAACAACGAAACCTGGTGTCCCGAACTAACCAGGCCTCTGATGGTATTACCCACAACAATAGGATAACCGCTGTTTTGCGGAAACGGAGCAAGGTGGGTAATGATAAGTATTTTCACAAAGGCTAATTGGTTGCTAACAAAAATATTAACCCTTATGGCCTTATCAAAATTAAAAGATACTTAGTTGCGGATTTGTGACATTAAAACTACGCCTGTGATGCGGTGTAAATCCATACTGCATAACCATATTACGATGCTTAATGGTCGGATAGCCTTTATTGGTGTGCCAATCATACTCAGGATGCTCAAGTGCCAGTTGCTGCATATAGTCATCGCGGTAGGTTTTAGCGAGTATAGAGGCTGCCGCAATGCTAAAGTATTTGCCATCGCCCTGTATAATGCACTCGTGCGGCGTGCTTTGATATTTGTTAAAACGGTTCCCGTCAATAATCAGAAACTCGGGTTTAATGTGCAACTGATCTATAGCGCGGTGCATGGCCAAAAAAGAGGCGTTCAGGATGTTGATCTCATCTATCTCCGTATTGCTTACCGAGGCTACAGCATAGGCTACGGCCTGTTGCTCAATTTCGGTGCGCAGCTGGTAGCGGTCGGCTTCACAAAGCTGTTTGGAGTCGTTCAGCAGGTTGTGCTCAAAATTGTGGGGTAATATAACGGCGGCAGCAAATACCGGCCCTGCAAGGCAACCCCGGCCAGCCTCATCACAACCAGCCTCAATCAGCTCATGCTGATAACGGGCCAGCAGTACGCTTATCTCGGGCTTAGGTGCCTGGGGCTTCAGTAATGGCGCTTTTTTAATTTTAGGCATTGCTATGTTAACGGTAAATTATGACGTTTTCTTATTACGGAGTGCCACAATTTGTGCAGTTCATTTTTATTGCAAATTTACATTTTTGCTGCTTTATGCGCCGCTTTTAAAGATTTTTTATGTGCTTAGGAACCGAAAACATCCATTTTTAGGAGAAGCAAATCTGGTGTTATTTACCAAAAAAAGCCATGCAAATTTTTATCTGCATGGCTTTTTTTAAAAGTTGTTTTTATTTATTCTGATTTTGGACCTTTGATAGCTTCTTTCATGGCATAGCTCCTGCCTTCTACAGCCAGGCGAGGGAAAATGATGCACTCGCTGTAAGCATGTCCTTTAATTTCCATTGTACCTGCATAGACTTTTGTTAACGGCGATAATACTACTTGGTAGCCTTTAACAGCTCCATTTACGGTTTTTTGTGCCTCTTCATAAGTATAAGTGCTATTAGCCTTTTGTACCATTTGAGTGTACAAATCGGCATGCTGTGCATAAAACTCGTGAAAGTTGGTTGCTTTGTAGAACTTTTCGAGCAGGATGGCGTAGCGCTTAAAATCAACCTTGTTTAAATCTATACGGTAGCTGCTTTTTAAAGCAAAACGGCCATCGTTCAGTTGGAAAGCATATAAACCATCTAAGTAGCTTTTTACCAGTTTAGGGTTACGGCTCAGGTCGGCATTAAGTTGCTTAACGCCTTTGTTATCTTTGTATTTGTTAAACCAGGCCATTAACTCACGGTAATAAGCCGTGTTTTGGTTAATAATGGAAGTGTCTTTCTGAGCAAGATCGGTTAAGGCCAGCATGGTATAGCCCAATTCAAAGTTCTCGGGTACTGTTGCATTTAACTTACCGCTATTTGCACTTATATATTTTGAGTTGAAACGTGAAGCAACATTATAGCTTTTGCAGCTAGTGAAGAACATAGCAGCAGCTGATACTAGTAACGCAGCAGTTTGAGTGAATTTACGTGTCATCTTAATTAGGGGTTATAGTTTTTTTAATCAATTATGCTTGAATATAGGCAACATATATGCCGCTACACAGTAATTGCGCGGGTTGGTAACCAAAACGGTTATTTATTGAGAAAACAATGGTTAATTTAGAAGAAACAATGAGAAAACATCAATAACATTGCTTAGGGCAATATTTGAGGTGGGTATACTTAACCCTGTTGCTGTTGAATTACATCCCCAAAGGTGGGGAAACAAAGCGAGGAACAACCATGATGCCTTATAGCCGCGTATGTATGCTGTTTTGGGTTATGCACCACACGTAAGCTTTTCGTAGATGGATAACCCTATTTTGATTCTGCGAAGAAGTACATCTATAAAATAAAAACAGCTTTGAAACGCTCCTGAAAGCAGTTGTCAAAGCTGTTTTTGTATTTTGCTACGGCGCAGATTATGCGACGAGCAGTAATAAGGCTACCGCTGTTTACAGAACCTTAGTAGTAAACGGTTTTATAAATTCGGGCTGCCATTGGCCGTCTTCTTTATTAAGCACGTACTTGGCTTCATACCTTACGCCTTCTTCATCAAACGGAAATTCGATTTCAGATTGGTTCTTATCCTTGGCAATCAGTTCTTGCAGATAGCGTTCGGCTATGGGTTTTAATTCTTCAAAGCTTTTCATGGTTCTTGTAGATTGTTAGGTTTCAATTGCGGCAAAAGTTGTGCCTGTATTTAAACACCAAAGACTAAATCCAATCGCCCCCATACCGGTGTAGAAAACCTTCAATAATTATCGTTTAAAACAAATAAGATGTACAATTGTCCCTCACTTAATTAATGGTTAAATAAAAATAAGCTAAATGAAAAAATTTACTCTTTTAACAGTACTTGTTCTAATTACATCTGTCACGTTGGTTCGTGCTCAAATTCAACGTGGTAATGTTTTGGTTGGAGGTAACTTTGCCAACCTGAGTTTAGGGCTGGACGATTCTAAAGTAATCAGCTTTGATATCACGCCAAAGGCGGCTTGGTTTATTCAGGATAATATTGCACTGGGTGGCTATGTAAACTTTGGCCTTCAAACTGCGCACAATTCCAGCACCACCATTAAATACGGTGTAGGTGGCTTAGGCCGATACTACTCTGGTGCCGATGTAAATGTACTGCGCCATGGCCGGTTCTTTGGTGAAGCTAATTTAGGTGTAGGCGGTATTAACGTGAGCGATGGCGGTGGCCATACTAATGGCCTGGATTATGGTTTTGGACCGGGCTTTGCCTATTTTATTACACCTAACATTGGGTTAGAGACTTTATTGAAATACAATGGCGTTGCTGGTTTTGGCGACGCAGGCGCCCAAAGTAATCTGAACTTAAGCTTTGGTTTACAAATTTATTTACCTGGCCGTAGCACTGCCGCCAAGGTAAAAGGCGATGTACGCTAACTAAATTCCTTGCTGTACATGCTTTCTAAGTCTGCGTTTTAACACGGGCTTAGCTCCGGATTACGGCACAAAAGAAACGCCATGCTGATCAATTCAGCATGGCGTTTTTATATAACAATCTTATTCCTGGTTTTGGAGACAGAAACCTACATTTTAGGCATCCTACGCATCATGTTGGCCATGGCTGCCGGGTTGCTTACCTGTTTCATGATCTTGCGCATATCTTCAAACTGCTTAATAAGGCGGTTTACTTCCTGCAAATCGGTGCCTGAGCCTTTGGCTATACGTGCACGGCGGCTTTGGTTAATGCTATCAGGGTTCGATTTCTCAAACGGGGTCATGGATGATATAATGGCTTCGATGTTTTTGAACGCATCATCACCAATTTCTACATCCTTCATCATTTTGCCTACGCCCGGTATCATGCCCATCAGATCTTTCATGTTACCCATTTTTTTGATCTGTTGTATCTGGCTGTAAAAGTCGTTAAAGTCGAACTTGTTCTTCCTGATCTTCTTTTGCAGTTCGGCAGCTTCTTTTTCGTCAAACTGCTGCTGGGCACGCTCCACAAGCGATACCACGTCGCCCATGCCTAAAATACGCGAGGCCATACGGTCGGGGTGGAAAACGTCAAGCGCTTCCATCTTTTCGCCCGTGCCTATGAACTTGATTGGCTTGTTGACTACCGATTTAATAGACAAGGCCGCACCACCGCGGGTATCACCATCCAGCTTGGTTAATACGGCGCCGGTAAAGTCCAGGCGGTCGTTAAATACCTTTGCCGTGTTCACCGCATCCTGACCGGTCATGGCATCTACCACAAAAAGTATTTCGTGCGGGTTAACGGCAGCTTTAATCTGCTCAATTTCCTGCATCATGGCCTCATCAATAGCTAAACGGCCGGCGGTATCAATAATAACCACGTTGTTGCCGTTTTGCTTAGCCTGTGCAATACCTTCGCGGGCTATAGCCACGGGGTCTTTACTTTCCAGGTTGGCGTAAACCGGTATGCCTACCTGCTCACCCAAAACCTGTAGCTGGGTGATAGCCGCTGGGCGGTAAACGTCATCAGCAACCAATAAAGGCTTTTTGTTTTTCTGCGTTTTTAAAAAGTTGGCCAGCTTACCGCTAAATGTGGTTTTACCTGCACCGTTCAAACCTGCAATGAGGATAACAGTAGGTGTAGCCGGAAAATTCAGTTCGGCCGTGGTGCCACCCATTAGGGTGGTCAGCTCATCATTCATGATCTTGGTGAGCAATTGGCCCGGCGAAATGGTAGTTAATACGTTTTCGCCCAGTGCTTTCTGCCTTACATCATCTGTAAAGGCTTTGGCTGTTTTATAGTTCACGTCGGCGTCCAGTAAGGCTTTTCTAATTTCCTTCATGGTTTCGGCCACGTTGATCTCCGTAATGGTTCCCTGTCCTTTCAGGACCTTAAACGCCCTGTCTAACTTATCGGAAAGATTTTCAAACATGCTTGCTTTGTGCTTTATTTTGAGGTTACAAAGGTAAGTTTTTTTGTTGTAAGTTACGGATTGTAAGTTGCAGGAAATGAGGTTTAGTGTAGGTAGAGTGGGTGCGGAAACTTGAACAAAAAAGAGAGGACCACAGCCCGAAGCCCTCCTTAAAGGAAGTCGGCAATCGATAAATAAGAAATTAGTAACATCTATTGAGCGTGGATTTAGTTAATTATATTAACTAAATAATTAGTTATTTGCATCTTTTAGTATATTGCTTTATTAGCAGCATTAATATGAACGCCTTTCAACAATTTGCAATTAAAATTTATACTGTAGCAGCAGTTTCTGCACTACCTTTTATAGGTTACATGCTGCAACAGCCAGTACCCAAAACAGTAACAATTACGGGTAATAAAACAGAAATCAATTTGCCTATTAAAGACGAAGGCGGCAAAGTGCTACAGCACCAGGACATGATCAACTTAACCCGCACCGGCGATTACAAGGTTATCAGGACGCTTGATAAAAATAAACAGCCTTACCTATTGGTAAAAAAGGCGCCGGGCTTTGCGCCGCGGCCTCAATCAGCCCCGGTAGTGGTTAAGCCTAACCGGTAGCTTACCGGCATTTTGCATAATAACTATAGCGTAAAACTCAGTTTTAATTGCAGGTTATGCGCTGGTATTTTTTGTTTACCGAAGGTATTGCCTGCTTTGCTGTCATAAGCTTCGTAATTGCTGTTTACCTTGCCCGATACATAATCGAGTGACAGCCCAATAGCTTGGCGGCGTAGGGTGATACCAAAGTTGGTGGCAACACCAAAGGCTATACGGTTTTTTACACTTTCTCCGTCAAAGTCATCCTGCGCATTATTGGTGAAAGAAAAATAACGGTCGTTACCTGTATTCTCATCTCCATCCGAATAATTAAAGTCGAAAAAACGCACGGTAGGTGCTATCTGAAAGCGTAAATCAACCACCAGCTTTTCAAGCGGGTTAAACGAAATAACGGGTCCTAACTTAGTAGATGCCGCTGCTGCTATTTTAGTACCATCCACATAAGCATTTGGCGCACCGGCTGCCATGGCATAGTTTTCCCATTCATCCATTTTATTGTAATTCAATGAAATTATAGTCCAGTCTAAACCATAATTAATAAGGGTAGCATTTTTCTTAAAATAGTATATGTGACCTTGCTCCAATACGTATCCGGTTCCGGCGCCAAAGCGGCCATCAAAAATATTTTCTCTGGGTGTAAGGTTTGGGCTTAAATCGCTTCCTAACTGATTGAGACCTAGCCTTAAATAACCTTTGCGAAATACCGAACGCTCTTGAGCGTATAACTGCATATTTGCCATTAATAAAACAAGCAGAAGTAAGTTTTTAAGCTTCATAATTGTGATAGGTTTAGTGTTAATTTTTTGGTTTTATAATTAATTTATTAAATTCATGCATTAATCACATCACACAAAAATATTGAGCCGTTAATGCGCTATCAATACCCACAAATGGGTATTCTAAGAATAGGGCACTTGTATTTGCGTCAAAATTGTTTCTTTTTAAAACAAGCATATGCAATACACCAATCCTGCAATTTATCAGGAAGCTCAAAAAATATGGGCCACTATAGCATCAGACGAACGCCTTAAAGGCCTGGGGGCTGAAATAGAATTACACCAAAGCCTGTTGCATCTCTTTTGTGTAGGCAGCTTTTACCATTATATGTTTAATATCCGAAGAATGGACTTTGAGTTTATCAGTCCGGAAATGCCAGGTATACTTGGATATAGGATAGAACAAATTAATGCACCGTTCTTTTTAAGCCTGATACATCCTGATGATCTTCCTTATTTTATGCTTTTCGAAAAGCAGGTAGTTAAATTCTTCAACCCTATGGAGGAGGAAAGGATTGTAAAATACAAGGTTAGATATGATTTCAGGATAAAAAGAGCGGATGGGCAATATATCAGGATTTTACATCAAATGCTTAATATCATCCCTGACCAAAGTGGCATTTTTGTAAATACACTTTGCGTTCATACAGACATTACCTACTTAAAAAGAGATGGTACCCCCACGTTATCTTTTATTGGTATGCAGGGGGAGCCCTCTTATATAGATGTTGGCGGAAAAGCAGCTTGTGCATCTTTTCTCGAGTCATTAAGCCGGCGCGAAAGGCAGATTGTCATCTTATTAACGGAAGGTTGCACCAGTAAAGAAATTGGAATGAGGCTGTTTATAAGCACTGCAACCGTATCTACTCACCGTAAAAATATTCTTAAAAAAACAGGTCTGGCGTCAACGCCCGAACTGGTAGCCAGTGCTATTACTCAAGGTTGGATTTAAGATTAAATAACTCGTTTGCGAATACACGCTAAGGAAAAACAGGTTACATAGGCTATCAACAAGCCTCACTTGCCAATAAAAAAGCGCCGGGCTTTGCTCCTTGGCCGAGCTGGTGCCTGTGCAGTGAAGCCTTAGCCGTAAATTAATTTAACCCTGCCCGCGTATAATGAGCTGGAGCTGCCGGTGTGAATGAAACCGGCCTTACTAATGACTAACGATCAGTGCGACAAGAGTAATATATTTGCTGCGGTTGACAAGCTGGGTTTGGTTCTTGAAAAAGCAGAGTGACCAGTTAGGGTTAAACTTGCATTGTTAGCTGCAACCCTGTTATGTAATAAGTGATTACTTTATGGGAACCGATACAGAACGCCTATAGCCAGGTTTTCGTTAGCCTGAATGCCCGGGTCTCTTCCTGAGTTTTTGTTGGCATCCTGGTCATACAAAGCTACGCCGGTAATGGTTACCGCAATTAAGCGGTTTACCCGGGCAGCCAGAGTAAGGTCGAGGCGGTGATCAATATCAGCGAAGCTGCGGCCATAGGGAATAAAGAGCTGGTAACGGCTGGTAAAACGCAGGTTCTGCATAATTTCCTTGTCAAACAAAGCCACTACCTGAAACGCAAGCTCGTTATATACTCTTCTTCCTTTTATTACATTGTAAACAACAGAGTCTCCTGTGCTTGATAATGTATATTTTAGCTTATCAGTTAATACAAACGTTTGCCTTGCGGTACCGGTACCTATACGTAAATCAAAATAGTTGGTTGGCTTATACTCCAAACCTAATGACTCGGTTACATAACCAGGCGCCATAAACTGTGAAATGAGTATGGGTGCACGCTTATTATTGGCATCGTAATTAAAGCCCTTATCAAATTGCGATTCAAAACTTAATGATCCGAAAAAGAACCAGCTTTTGGAAAGTTGTGTAGCTATCTTGTTATCCCAAAAAATACGGTCGTTGCTTTTTCGGCTCATCTGGTTCTTGTTTTTGGTTTTGCCGTATTGCAAAATAAGCTGCGAGGTATATACGAATGGCTGTTTGTTATACTCCAGTTTATAATCGAGGTTGCCACCTAGTGCAAAGGCGTTTACACCACCACCCGTCCAGTTATCACTAAAGCCCGCTTGGTTAAAGTTTATACCAAAAATTACCGCCTTGTGCCAGTAGCTTACCTTATAATCGAGCATGGTAACGGGTATTAGCTCGGGGAGTATTTGTACGGGTCGCAAACGTTGGGGCAGGGCATTGCGCCTAGGGTCAACACGGTAACGGTTAACCAGGTTGGTATCAATTTTTATACTATCGCGGCGCAGGCTGTCGGCACGGCGCAAACTGTCGGCTGTACGCTGCTGGTTTTGGGCCGCCACCCGGGCTAAACTATCGGTAGCACGGCGCAAACTGTCGGTTTGCTGAGCCATAGCCAATGATGACGTGATTAAGAAAGCAAAAAAAAAGCCGAGTGCGGTTCTTAACATATTAGACAAATAACGCAAAAACGCGCTTTTTATTAAAATATCATTTCAATTAGATTGCTTTTACTTGTTCATATACCTTAACCAGGCCCAAAAAGGGCGGTTTTTAAGGTAGTGTATGTTGCGCTCGTTACGGTAAGCCTCACGTTCAAAAATTATTTGTTCATACGCCTGCTGGTGACCTGGGTACTTAAACCGGTTTATGAGATAATTTACAAGATACAGCATGTAAAAAGGAAGGATAAACAACTCCAATGCCTGCTTGAGGTGAATAGTTTCATGCCTGATGAGTACCTGATCTTGTTTAAGCCTTTGGCTTTTTACCAGTATAAAAGGAAACAGCGCCATACCATCTACTTTTAAAAAAGGTGCGATAACAACAGGGTAACCCATATTTTATTTAAGCGAGGGCATGGAAGCCGCATTAGGGTAACGTAAAAAACGCTTGAGGTTTGCTTTAATGTAACTGGCAAACTCATAGTCGGACGCGGTGGTAGCCATATAGTAGCTGGGCCGGTACTTTACCATAAAATTGGTGAGTTGCGGCTCCTGCAAGCCAGTTAGTTGTTGTACAAAGGTTTTGTTAAAGCGCTGGTCTATTACGTTTATCTTGTAATCCTGCTCAATAATCTGGCGCAAGTGCTCGGCGTTGCGGCCGCTTTTGCTAATCATGTTCCAAATAGCATCAATACCAATACCAGCACCGCCTCCGGGCGATACGGTTAGTAAATCGCGGTTACTGAGCGAGCCGTATATTTTGCTGTAATCGCGTTTGGTTTTTTCCAGCTTTTTTTGCGCGCTTAGCACAGTGTCGCGCACGTTCACCTCATTCAGCATAATGCTGCTGGCTTTAAGGTACACCATCTGGTCTGCATAACTTTTCAGTGTAATGGTATCAGAAAAATAATTTTGCTTGCTAATGATTAGCACATCGCCCGGCCGGGCCATTATTTTAAACTCGGCCTTCAAATTATTATATACCGATTGGCCGTTGCGCAGGTTACGTACGTTTACTTTGGCTATACGCTCGTGGGTGGTTTGGTCAAACACCAGGCCGGCAACAGGTTTATCCTGTGCAAACACGTGGATTGCCGTAAGGCAAAAAATAATACTTAACCATAGTTTCATTAAAACACCCAGACTTAAACGGATTTGCAGAGATAACAGATTATAAACACTTAGCTGCTAAATTTAACCATTTTTAACACCATTGGTTTAATTAGGCTGCACATCCGCGCTATAAATTACTTACCTACAATAAGTGGCTGGCCTATTTTAATGTTGTTATCTAACATATTGTTCAGCGCCTTCAGTTCGTCAACAGTAAGGCCAAAACGCTTGGAGATAGAATAAAGTGTATCGCCGGTGGTTACTGTATATAGTTTATTAGCAGGGGCGGTTCGTATGAGCGAGTCTTTAACCGATTTACCTATGTTTTGATTAATCTGGCTCAGTACGCGGTCTTCGCGCTTAATTTTAGCCAGTTCGCCCTCTGGCCGGTCATATTGGTCGAGGCCATATTTTTTAATGGCGTTGATGATAAGCTGCGGGTACTGCGGGTTGGTTGCATAACCACATTCTTTTAAACCGTAAGCCCAGCCTTCATAATCATTCTTATCTAACTCAAACAACCTTGCATAGCGTTTGCGTTTCAAAAATTCAGAATGATCGCGGTAGGAGTCTTCAGGATTATTGTAAACCCTAAAGCAATCATTCGGGTTGTCGTCATCCTTATAATAGCTGCGACCGGCCCAGTCGCTGGTACATTTAATGCCAAAGTGGTTATTAGCTACACGTGCCAGCTCACCATTGCCGAAGCCCGATTCAAACAACCCTTGCGCCAGAGTAACACTGGCTGGTATGCCATATAAGTTCATCTCTTTTATGGCAATGCCTTTAAAGCGATCAATGTAGGAGGTAACAGTATACTTTGAATAACCGTTTATAGCGCTCTGATTCTCGTTACGTACCCGCTCGTTGTTCCGTTTAGCCGCCTCACTTTTGGCATCACGGTTTACATTGCTACTGCCTTGCACACGTTTACGGGTTGAGCAGGATGAAAGCAATGCAGTAATCAACAGCAGATATAGGGTGTTCTTAATCACGATTTAAAAATTTGGGTATGCGACAGGCGAGTAGCGGAAAAAAAAGTGTCTGAAAATAAAAATGTCATTTCGATTCATAATCAGAAATCTTGTTTTAAGCCAGTGGCTTATAATTTGAACAAGATCTCTCACTATTGTTCGAGATGACATTATAGTAGATTATTGATTTATGCTTAGTGCCTCTTTGGTTCGGCAGCTTTTACAGAGTCGGGCTGCTCATCATAAGCATGCAGCTCGTATTTGTTAATCAAGCCCAGTACTTGTGCGCCCCACTTTTTGCTGCTGGCGTAGCCACTACGCTGTATCCCTTTTACCCAGCTTTTGTAATCATAATGCGAAAGCGATTGCGATAAGTGGCTAAATTGCTTGCGCTCTGTCATGATACGGGCAAAATCCTGGAACGAGTCTGCGTCAGAGTCGTACTGTTTGTAGGATGATCTGGTGGGCTTGCGTCCGGTATAGGATACAGGGCTTCTGCCTTTTACACCAAAGTGATTGTTTTGCGTACGTGCTAATTTGCTGTTTCCGCTGGCACTTTCGTGCATGGCTATAGCTAAAATGATGCTGGCCGGCACACCGCTCTCGTGCATAATGCGAATGGCATTATCTTTGAACTTATCGATATAGGATTTCGAAGTGTTTTTTTGTGCTGAAGCTGCAAAAGTGGAAGTTAGCAAACATGCAAACAGTAAGATTTTCTTCATAATTTACTTTTTTCTGATGATCAATACGCCATCGCGTACAGGAAGAATTATTTTTTCAACCTGTGTGTTAACAGCTATTGTGTCATTTAGTTTTCTGAAAAGTTCGGTGTCGGCATCCTTAGCATCGCCGTATACCTTACCTTTCCACAAAACGTTATCAATTATTATTAAACCTCCCGGTCGTAATTTGTCAATTATCAACTCAAAGTAAGCCAAATTGCTTTTCTTATCTGCGTCGATGAAGGCAAGGTCGTAAATATTTTCTGTAAATCCAAATATAACCTCCCGGGCGTCGCCTATGTAAAGCTCTATACGGTCTTGTACGTCAGCCAGTTCGAAATTGTTGCGCAGCGTTTCTTCCAGTTCGGGGTTGCCTTCAATGGTATGCACTTTTCCGTCCTCAGCCAGCCCTTCGGCCAGGCAAATGGTAGCATACCCGGTAAATGTGCCAACTTCTAAAACCAGTTTTGGTTGCACTAATTTGCTCAGCATACTCAGTAAGCGGCCCTGGTAATGCCCGCTCAACATATGAGGCTTTAATTGCTTTAAGTGAGTGTTGCGGTTAATTTTCTTAAGCACTTCGGGCTCGGTATCGCAATGCGTTTCGAGGTAAAGCTGCAGGTTTGGATCTAAAATCTCCATGTGGCAAAGATAGGTATTTTAAATTTTGCGTTATTTTAAGGCCTCTCTGTGTCACTTTAAGATATATTCGTACCTAATAACTTTTACTTTTAAGCAATGCCCCCCCTTATTATAAATAATATGAAATTCAGCTTCGTTGTTTTGACCTGGAACCGTTATAAATTTTTGGAGAAATGCCTGGAAGAATTAACTAACAGCCTGGCTAACCCAATACAATGCGAAATTATTGTGATGGACAATGGCTCTACTGATAAAACGGGCGAAGTGCTTGACCGTTATAAGGCCAATAAATTAATACGCATTATTCGCCGTAAAAAGAACTACGGCTTAAGTTCTTACAAAAAGCTATTTGGCTACGCCAGGGGCGAGTATATTGTGGTGGTTGATGATGATGTGCTGGCCTTTCCGAAAAATATGGACAGCACTTTTGCCGATTACATGCAAACGTTTTCCAATTATGGTTTTGTTGCGCTCAACGTTATCCAGGACGAATTTACCAATGGGGCGAAACCACCTGCTGAGCATTACACAGAAGAGACGATTGATGGTAAGACCATACAACATGGCCCAACCGGCGGCTGGTGTACTTGTTTTAGAAAGAAACAGTACCGCAAGCTCTGGTGGAAATTTATGTTCGCCGATATTAATATGAAGACCGGCGAGGACGGCTTTTTAGCAACTGCTTTCAGAGAAAAATTGGGGCTAAAATCGGGCATTATTAAAAATGCGGTTTGCTTTCATGCGTCAGGCCCTTATTACGCCCGGCAATATGGGCACTTAGACCGGGAGATTGAAAAATATGCACAGGCGGGCCTTCATGACTTTGTTGAAACTTATCAAAAATATCAGGAGGGCGATATATAAATTTTCTCGAACAACTGAAACATTATAAACAGTCTTTATCTTTACGGCATTCTACTGTCTTTATAAAATATAGCTTTCTTACAAAAACGGATTAACAGGTTAGTCCGGACTCCTTTCTTATGCTCAAATTTTCGGAGCATTTATTGAATATTTATAAAGACAAAAAAATGAAGAACACAACTATAGCGCTTTTGGGCGCTACCGGCAAAGCTGGTAGATATATTCTTAAACACCTAATAAATCGAGGTTACACAGTAAAAGCGCTGCTGCGCAAGCCAGATGGTTTAGATTTTCGACACCCTAAGTTGGTAATTGTACCTGGCGATGTGCGCGATGCTGAGACGGTTTCGGATTGGACAGCAGGTTGCACAGCGGTAGTGAGCGCCCTTGGGCAAACACCCGGCGAGCCGCTTGTATCGGCTTTGGTAGCGCGGCATGTCATTAACGCTATGCAGCAGCATAATATAAAGCGATACATTTTTTTAGCCGGACTAACGGTTGACGTGCAAGGTGATCAGAAAAGCGAAGCCAACCAGGCCAAAAGCAACTGGATGCGACAACATTACCCTGGTGTGGTTGACGATAAGCAGCAAGCCTATCAATTGTTATTACAATCTACTTTAGAATGGACTATGATACGCCTGCCCTGGATTGAACAAACGGAACAGCGACGAAATCTTGCCATAAATTTACATGATTGCCCGGGCGATGTAATTAGTACAGCAGACCTGGCAGCTTTTATAGCACTGGAACTAAGTAGTGCTACCTATGTGCATAAAGCCCCATTTGTAGCAAGCATTTAAGATTAACACAAAAGGCTCAACCAGGAGCCTTTTGTTGTTCTGTTAAAATTACATCGTTGAGGGCGCCATATCGTAGGCCTTTTTAAAGGCGAATGAAAAGTGAGACAGGTGCTCAAGGAAAGCCTCGGACGGGCGGCGGCCTTTTTCTTCAAGTAGATGGTAAGCCTCCCGCAGGCGTTGTTGTTGCAGCCAGCGGCTGGGCGTGGTATGAAAACGTTTTCTCAAAATCGCGCTTAAAGGTAGCCAGGCTGCGGCCGGTTGGGTATGAAAAACGTCCATGCTGCGAGTATGGTAACAGGAGTACAGTATCTTCAGCAATGGGTCGCTTGTAATGCAGTCATCATTCAATTCATTATAGTTAAAAGCCTTTTTAATATTGCTGTAATAACACCTTGAAACATTCTTAACTCTTGTCAACCTGTTTCCAGTTCGCTTCGCTGTAGCGGTCGCCGGTATTGGGGTATTTGGCCAGCAGTTCCTCAATGTTTTTAAAATCGGTATCGGTTAAGGTTACATTGGTGCATCCTGCATTTTCTTCGAGGTACTTACGCCTTTTGGTGCCCGGTATGGGTATAATGTGCTCGCCTTGCGCCAGTACCCAAGCCAGGGCCAGTTGCGATGGTGTGCATTGTTTGCCGGCAGCTATTTGGGCAAAACCGGCGGTAAGCTTGCTGTTGTTTTCCTGGTACTGCTCCTGGTAACGTGGCAGGGTTTTTCGGAAATCGCCATCCTTTAGCTCATTGGTGTTTAGCGTGTTGGTAACCAAGCCACGCGCCAGCGGACTAAACGGAACAAAGCTTATACCTAATTCTTTGCAAAGTGGAAGCACATTTTCTTCCGGCTCGCGCGTAAGTAATGAGTACTCGCTTTGTAGCGCGCTGATTGGATGCACAGCATGCGCCTTGCGCACTGAGTTGGCCGATGCTTCTGATAAGCCCAGGTAACGCACTTTTCCTTCTTTTACCAGTTCAGCCATGGCGCCAACCATTTCTTCAACCGGTATGTTGGGGTCAATACGGTGGGCGTAATACAAATCTATCACATCAACTCCTAACCGTTTCAAACTGGCTTCAACGGCCTGTTTCATGTAGGCCGGCGAACCATCAAACGACATGCCTTTGCCATCGGCATTCGCTCTGAAGCCAAACTTAGTTGCTATAAATATTTTATCGCGGTTTGGTACCAGCACCTTAGATATCAGTTCTTCGTTTTTGCCGTTGCCGTAAACATCTGCCGTGTCCCAAAAGTTAACGCCTAAATCAAGCGCCCGGTGCAGGGTGGCTATCGATTCCTCATCATCGGGTTCGCCATAAGCATGGCTCATACTCATACACCCCAAACCTATAGCCGAAAGCTGTATGCCCGTATTGCCTAATATTCTGTATTTCATTTTCTTATTGTTTAAGTAAGCAATCACATCTCTTGTTAGTGCCTACTTCATTACAATTGAGTAAAAAATGAGTTTTAGAAGCGGAAAGATATACCAATGCTAATTACACTTATTGTTGGCTACAAATACTAATAAACAACCTTGTGTTATGCAAAACATACCACTTATCAATTCAAGTGAAATTCCCTGTGGTATTCATTAACAGTTGTGTTTATGAGCTATTGCTGCTTAAGCGTTTCTTCAAACAATTTGTAAATGCGCTTATACTCATCGGTCCAGCTACTAGGTTGTACAAAACCATGGTCTTCAACCGGGTAAGAAGCTAGTTCCCAATTGTTTTTGCGCAGCTCAATTAGCTTTTGCGAAAGGCGGACAATGTCCTGGTAATTTACGTTTACATCTACCATACCGTGGGCCATCAGCAAGCGGCCTTTTAAGCCGTTTGCAAAATAAATAGGCGAGCTTTGCTTGTAAGCATTTTCGTCATTGTAAGGCTCATTCAAAATATTAGCGGTATAGCCATGGTTGTAATGTGCCCAATCGGTTACAGAGCGCAGGGCGGCACCTGCGGCAATAACATCGGGTTGGGTAAACATGGCCATCAGGGTCATGAAACCGCCGTACGAGCCGCCATACATGCCCACGTGTTTGGGGTTCACGCCATATTTTTCAACCAAAAACTTTACACCATCTACTTGGTCATCCAGGTCCTTACCGCCCATGTGGCGGTAAATGCCGGTGCGCCAGTTGCGGCCGTAGCCGGCACTGCCTGTGTAATCAATATCAATTACGGTATAACCGTTATCGGCGAGCATATTATTAAACATGTACTCCCTAAAATAGGAGCTCCACCAGTAATGTACGTTTTGCAGATAGCCGGCGCCATGCACAAAAACAACGGCCGGTTTGGCTGGGTGCGCTATTTTGGGCGTATACACACGTGCGTAAACATCAATGCCGTAACGGTTTTTAAAGGTCACCATTTCCGGTTCGCGCCAGGCATAGGAGTTAAACTCAGCCGATATGGACTGCGTTACCTTAATTGGCTTAGCGCCCGACTTGTTAGGCTGTATATAAAGCTCCCAGGGCTTGTTAGAATAAGAATAACGTATAGCCAGCCACTTCTCATCGGGAGATAGCTCAACCTCGTTACCACCTTTAAGGCTGGTGAGTTTAACCGGTATACCCCCTGTTACCGGCAAGCGGTAATAGTGCGTAATGCCCGGATGCTCTAAATTGCCGGTAAAGTAAAAGCTCTTTTTATCGACCGATAAACTTAAGCCAGATACCTCCCATTTACCACTGGTTAGCTGCTTTTTAGCGCCGGTGTTTACATCAACTGTATAAATGTGAGAGTAACCGCTAGCTTCACTTTGAAAATAGAAATGCTTATTATCCAGCCAGCCCGTGCTGCCCGCACTGAACCCGCCGCCGCCAATGCCCGGGCCGCCAATCCAGGCTTCATCGTGTTGGCGATCCAGCAAGCTTAACTTACCTGTAGCCGGGTCAAGCTTCATCACCCAGCGGTCTTTGTTATCCTGTGCGGTAACAATAGCTATGGCATACTGTGAGTTGGGGCTCCAGATAGGGCCTTGTACAACAACCTTACGGTCTTCGTTACTTTTGGTACGCTCATCCAACTGCTTGGGGTAATCCTTTACATAATCGGGTAAGTCTTTAATGCCCGGTATCTCTTTAGTAGATATGGAATAAACGGTATCACGCTGCGTATCAAATAGGAAAGATTGCGAGCTGGATTGCGGGCTGCCAACTTTTATACGGTTGGGAATATCCTCGGTAAAGCCCGAAGCATTTACATAAGCAGGTACCTGGGTGATTTTGGCACCATCAGCCGCTTTTATGAGGCGGTAGGTGATATAACGGCCATTAGGGCTAAGCTGCACAAAGCTAAGTGACTGCTCGCCAATAGGTATGGATTTTAAAGCTTTGGACTGTAATTCCCGACGCTCAGCGGCATCTAGGCGGTCATTTTTGGCCTTTTCGCGCACTACTTCAAAAAGTTCGGTTTGCTGGTTACGCAGCCAGCGTTCCTGCGGATTGCCTGCTATCGCAGCGCCTTGTTGCCCTCCCACCTGACGGTTGCCTCCTCTTTGACTCAACCCGGTTGCTGCAACAGGTGCGGTGCCCGTGCGCGTAAAATTGGTTAGCT
The DNA here is from genome assembly GCF_039634365.2 of Mucilaginibacter sp. PAMB04168. NCBI lineage: Bacteria > Pseudomonadati > Bacteroidota > Sphingobacteriia > Sphingobacteriales > Sphingobacteriaceae > Mucilaginibacter > Mucilaginibacter sp. PAMB04168. The sequence goes on along the minus strand of NZ_CP155079.2, from coordinate 5,312,706 downwards.
GTGCCAGCTCCCCTCCGTTTAGCTTGAGTGCGTATAGATTGTCATTGCGCATAAATAAAACCTTGGTTTCATCGCTGCTAAATGCCGGGTTGCTTTCGCGGTCGGTAGTAAGGGCAAGCGGTAATACCTTGCCCTGCTTTAAGTCTGACAGGAAAATATCGCCGTTACGTTCAAATAATTTTATCGTGTGCTTTTTATTCCAAACACCGTTGCCGGTTAGTGCTTTGCGTTCTTCCAAACTAACTGGTTGCGGTTTAACATTGCCGGGCGTAATGGCATAAAGGCTACTGCGATCAGCGTTTTGTGGGTTCCAGTTAAAATAAATCTTCTTACTATCGTCGCTCCATCTTACGCCATCGGGCGAGGTGCCCATCCATTTGGGGTCACTCATTATTTTTTCGATGGTTAGCGTTTCAAGTTTCTGTGCGCTAACACCAGTTGCAGATAGAATTAAATAAAGCGTAAACAGTTTTTTCATGCTGAAGAGAAGGATAAATACAGCCTAAATATAACCTCAAATTGCGCATTTTGCTAAGTTTATGCTAATTTACCATGCAATTTTTACACGATGGAATTAATGGGTTCGGGCTTTGTTTTACGTCCATGGCACCTGGAGGATGCCTTATCAATACAGCACCACGCTGATAATCCTAACGTGAGTGCTTTTTTGGCCGACCGTTTTCCGTACCCGTATACACTCGATGATGCCATGAGCTGGGTGAACCTGATGCAGAACCAGGACCCACTGGTAAACTTTGTTATTGCTGTTGACGGGAAAGCCGTTGGCGGCATAGCTTTGGAAATGCGTCAGGATGTGCACCAGAAAACACCTTTGCTGGGTTACTGGTTGGGCGAAGTGTACTGGGGTAAGGGCATCATGCCTGAAGCTGTAAAACTGATAACCAATTATGCCTTTGCGCACCTGGACATTATATGTATACAGGCCTTTATTTTCAGTGGCAACCCAGCATCAATGCGGGTGTTAGAAAAAGCAGGTTATGAGAAACAGGGTGTTATAAAACATTCAATAGTTAAGCGCGGTAAAATATGGAATGAACACGTGTATGCTATGCTGAATCCGCAAGCGGTTACCCTAAATTAATATCGTAGTTGCTCAACCGCATCTTGATCTTACCCGTCTTAGTATCCATGCTGCGCATTTTTTTGCGATCAATTTTGGTGTCTTTTCCCATAAAGTTGAAAGGGATTTTGAGGCGCTCAATGGCAAATGCGGCTTCTACATAGTTAGGAAGGATGTTGTTGGCCGCAGCGTATTGCATCAACAAAGTATAAGAGCCATCCTTACGGGTATTAATCTCCGATTCCATAATGCGGCTGGCCCGGGCATCCATATACAAGGTAACCAACACAAGGTCTGATTGGGCATCGGTTGGTATAACGTTAATTACTTTCAGCGTTTTGCCATTGCGCTTTTCCTGTCCCCTGTCCACGGTGATAAAAGGGTGCTTGAATATCTCGTTCATCGAAAAATCAAGACCTCTTTTAGGGAGCATTACAAAATCTTGCGAGGAAAACTTCATGCGGCTGCCTTTGGTGTACTTGATCTGCGCTTTTTTGGTAGGCATGCGTATAAAAGGCACATCAAGATCGAGCGTTACCGTAGCCGAAAAATGCTTAACCGAATCCATGCGTTGTTTAATGCGTATTAAATCGGCATCTATCTTTTGAGCCCGTATAACTTGGGCGCTTAGTAAAAACAGCAGGCAATAAACTATCCTCATCATCCAATATCCTTTTTTTGAAAGATTAACGTACCCACCGCCGCAAACAATACACTGTACAGTACAAGTATCAGGTTGTTTAGTCCTATTTTAAACCAATCGGCCTCATAATTAAATAGCTGCTGCCAGGTATCAATCAGTTTAGGGAAAAAAAAGAGATTAAATTGAGCCGGTATAAAATCGGCCTTGAGCAGCAAGTTGGTAATGATGAGGAACAGTGCTGCGGCAATCCAGGTTTTAGCGGCTTCCTTAATGCAAACAGCCAGGGTAATACTTACAATGCTGTAAAACACCATAGCCACACTGCCCGATGCAAAAGCCCAGCATATACGCTGAAATGCCTCTTTAGCCGGGAAAAAGTTGAGCGTGCCAATGTAAACCACCAGGTCGCCGCTGCCAAAAATGGCGTAAGCCAGCGCAAAGGTGCTCATCATCATAACAGCAATTACAAACAGTGTAAAGGCAGCGGCCGTTATGTATTTAGCCAGCATAAATTTCCATTTTTTTACCGCCTGCAGCATTACGGTTTGTACTGAATTATCCTTGTACTCATCGGTTACAATGCCCGATGTAACGATCATCAGTATCAATGGCACGTTAAACCAGAGGGAGTTGAGCACAATGTACATGATGAGGTTACCGTTTAGCAAGGTGCCTTCAAAATAAAAGGACTGCCGGAGATTGTTCAGCAGCAAATCCAATATAGCGCTGCCCTGGTAGTACGCGGTAATGAAAATAAGCAACTCAATTACGAAAATAGCAACCAGGGCATAATAGGTTTTACTTTGCTTAACCAACTTCAGAAATTCTGCAGATAATAGTGCCCTCATTATGCCGGTTGTTTTACTAATTGCTCGAGTGACAGCTCGGGCGTACATGACGTAATCTGTATGCCTTCGGCCAAAATTTCCTGAAGCAGTTTTGGTATTTGCATGGCGTTGCAGGCTACCCGGGCATCGTTTAAGCCCATTTTAACATCGTAGTTTTTGAGCGCTTGTGAGGCTGCAAGGTTAGGGCCGGTTAGGCTATAGTGCTTTATATTATCATTAATTAACTGGTTGGTTGGCCCGGCATTTACCATCCTGCCCCTATCCATTACATACAGGTAATGACAGCACTTGCTCAACTCTCCCATTAAGTGCGATGAAAGCAGGATAGAGATACCGTCATCGGCCGCCAACTGATGAATCAAATGAATAAGCGAAGCAACGCCAATTGGGTCGAGCCCCGAAAAGGGTTCGTCTAACACAAGATACTCCGGATTATTCAACAAGGCAATGCCAATACCCAGGCGCTGTTTCATTCCTAATGAAAAATTGCGTACCGGGTCTTTGCGGTCAAGTGGTAAGCCAACTTTGATTAACGTTTGTTCGATTGCGGTTTTATGAGCCGGGGCGCTTTGTATACCTGCAAAAATGCGAACGTTATCATAGGCATTGAGGTAAGGATATAAGCCTGGCCTTTCAATAATGCCGCCTATGGGCTTGGGCCGGGTCGAGGTAATATCAACACTGCCAGAATCGGGCTTTACCAGGCCGCACAAAATACGGAACAATGTAGTTTTGCCAGCACCGTTTCTACCGAGTAAGCCGCAGATCTGCCCGGGCTCCATTTTAATGGATACGTTATCTAAAGCTTTACCCGAAGCATAGGTTTTGCTAAGCAAGTTTCCGGTAAGCATTATAGCGAAATTTCAGGCCTCAGCTGCCTGTAGTTAAACTTAGGCTCGTAACGTTTCTCGAGAAAGGTGCGCGACCAAAAATATTTTTTAAACAGGAAGAAGGGGTCTTTTATCATAAAGTGCGGCACAAAGTGATACCATTTAATACCAAGCCTGCGGTAATAGCGTAACACTTCATCTTGCATACCCAGCTCGCGGGCAGCTACTAAAAACGCGGTGCGCTGGCATTTGGAGCCTTTATACAAGCGGGCAATTTTGGGCGTAAAGCCATGCACAAAAAGGTAATCTTTTATACGCTTGTAATTTTGATAGCGCGACCATCCATCCATCACCACCATAAAAATATGGCTAAAGGCAAAAAGGACGCTGCCAAGCCAAAACAGGCTTAATAAAATGGCTTCATTAATATAAGCTTCTTTAAACTTGCTCCAGTAAAAGAAAGATTCCAGCATAAACAGAGCGCTCGAGTAATACAGCAAGCTACCCACATTCCAAAAGGAAATGGCTACACTGGGTTGTTTGGGTAGCTTATGGATATCTAACATGCTGTAGAAGCGAAAAGGTAATTGCGTGCCTTAAATAAATAACGGCGAATTAATGATACCAATATATGCAATTGCAACAAATTCTAAAAGGATGGTTTATACATGGATGATTGCTTATCCTAATATCTCCCTTATATCATCAGCCGATAATGACTTTATAAAGCTTTCCTCCGTAGTAATGAGCGAACGTGCCACACTGAGTTTGCGTTGCTGCAGGGCCAATATCTTTTCTTCTACCGTATCTTTAGTAATGAATTTATAAATGAACACGTTTTTGGTTTGGCCAATGCGGTGCGTACGGTCAATGGCCTGCTGTTCTACAGCGGGGTTCCACCACGGGTCGAGTATAAACACGTAGTCGGCTTCAGTAAGGTTTAAACCTACACCACCGGCTTTTATGGAGATGAGGAAAACCTGCGTTTTGGCATCCTGCTGAAAACGTTTAACTACCTCACCCCGGTTTTGCGTACTGCCATCCAGGTAAGTGTACTTAATATTTTGCTGATCGAAATACTGCCTGTATATGTTGAGCTGCTTTACAAACTGCGAGAAGATAAGCACTTTGTGATTTCCATCCAGCACATTGGCCAGTGTGTGTACCACGTTCTCAAACTTGCCCGAATCGCCTTCATAAGTTTCATCAATCATAGAGGGGTGATTGGCTATCTGGCGTAGCTTAATCAAGCCTTGTAAAACCTGTATTTGTGTTTGTGCAAAGGTGCCATCCTCCAGGCTTTGCAGCAATTCGTTGCGGTATTCAGATTTTACCTTTTCGTATACTGCGCTCTGTTCATCGCTCATTTGGCAATAAAACAGCTGCTCGGTTTTGGGCGGCAGCTCGGTGGCTACCTGCTCTTTGGTGCGACGCAATACGAAGGGTTTAATAAGCGCCTGTAAACGATGGGCTTTGTCCTCATCCTTCTTTTTTTCAATAGGCGTTACAAACTCGTTTAAAAAGAACTGCTGGTTACCCAACAAGCCTGGGTTAATGAACGACATTTGCGTCCACAGATCGTTCACTGTATTTTCAACGGGTGTGCCGCTCAGGATGAGTTTGTGGCGTGATTTAAGCTGCTTAACCGCCTGGTATGATTTGGACGAAGGGTTTTTGATGTTCTGACTTTCATCCAATATTACATAATCGAAAAAGAAAGCTTTGAACAGTTCCACATCAATGCGGCTGATGCCGTACGTGGTAACCACCACATCATACTTGCCAAATACATCAGGCGATTTATAGCGAAATGCGCCGGTATGCACCATCATGCGTAACGAAGGCGTAAACTTGGCAGCCTCATTTATCCAGTTATAAATTAACGAGGTAGGCATAATGAGCAGCGATGTACTGGTTGCGCCAATAGCCTCGGCATCCTCCTTGTTTTTTTGTAGCAGGGCAAGCGTTTGTATGGTTTTACCCAAGCCCATATCATCGGCCAGGCAGCCGCCAAAGTGGTAATCTTTTAAAAAGTGGAACCAGTTATAGCCTGCCTTTTGATACGGACGTAAGCTGCCTGCAAAGTTTACCGGCGGATCAACATCTTCCAGCTCGTCAAAGTCGGTTAGCTTTTGTAGTTTACGGTTAATGGTAATGCTGGCCAACTCGCCTTCGGCCAAATCATTAATGAGGCCTATATGGTGTTTACGTAGTTTAAGGTCCTTGTTTCCTTCCGAGAAATTAAGCAGGTTGCCATACTGCGAAAACCATTCTTCGGGTATCACCGCTATCTCGCCGCTAGGGAGTACAAATTCTTTTTTGCGGTTAAGGATATGATTACGCAGATACATAAACGGAATTTGGTATGGCCCAAAGTGTACAATGGCATGAATGTCAAACCAATCGTTGTTTTCTTTTACCTGCAAATCAATCTTGCTGCTGCCAAACAGGTAGCGTTTCTGACCCTCGGGTTGCTCAATTTCAAACCCTGCTGCCACCAACTGATTATGGTGCTGGTTGAGCCAGTCGAACACCGAGAATGAGCGGTCGGCCTCCTCATTTTCATGCTTAACCTCCAGGTTCTGAAACAGCGACGACGAGGTGGTAAGGCCCATATCCTCCAATTGCTGCAGCTTGTTTTTTTCCCAGATAACAGAACGCTTAATACGATGGAATGTATATGTATCGCCGTTACGGTCAATCTTAACCGAAATTTGCCGCCCATCACCATAGGGAAATACATAGCCGGCGTATTTAAAGTAAAGTTGTATTTGCGAAGTGCCGCCCGCTACGTAAATAGGTTTAACCACCGGCCGGGCATCATACTTTTCGGTATTAATGGTAAAGCCCTCGGCATGTACATGGTGTTTTTCAATAAGGGGGGCCACAAACTTTTCGAAGTAAGATTGTTCGGCACTGCGCGGAATGGCAATATACCGCTTGTTTAAAAAGGGCTGTAGCTTTTTGCCTTCCACATCCTTATCAAAGTAGTAGAGGGTGTCGTCCAGCATCATCCAGCCCGGCTGGTTGCATACAATATCGGCCCCTTTAAACATAAACTCGATCTTCATACCCTGGTATTTAATAGTAGGGTAATAGCGAATCTCGTTCTCATCGCGCTTAAAGTGGAAAAGAACGGTGGCCGGTTCTTGTGCCAGGTGCAGCTGTTTTTCGGCAGGATAGCCCTCCTTGCTCATCAGGAAGATTTTCTTATTGGTCATCAGGCTTAGCGCCTCGGCCATTTTCTTTTCAATCTTGGGGCGGATCACGTCGAAAAGCTGATCGTTAAACACCTTGCTGAAAAACTCGTACGGGCGCACGGGCTTTTTATGGTATTTTTTAATGATGTGCCCCTGCTCCATATCTTCGAGCAGCTTAATGAGCTTCAAGTCGGTCTCATCTATGCAATTGCTAAACTCCTGGGCGGTGTTAGAGAACAGGCGCTGATGTGTAAGCGAAAACTCGCCGTTGGGATTAAGCTGAACAATATGCGGCTCTATCAGCCACGAGAGGTACTCATGGCGGGCAAGTGCATAAATAAGCTGGCAGGGTTTGCTGCTGTCAACACGTAGCATAGAGGAATCCGATCAAAAATTTGTTGAAGCTACATCAACAAAAATTTCAAACGTATAAAGAATTTACAGCAATTAAAAGTACAATTTGCTATTTGTTCGAAATTGTGAAAATTGTAATTATGAAAGTTGCTTTAATACTGGCTTTACAAGGCGCATATTTTTAAGAACTTTGTGGTTATAGTTATGGAAACAAACAGCCAACAGAAATACGATGCCCTGGTTAAAATTAGTCAGGAAAATTTCAAAGCGTTCTTATACGATTGCGATGGTACCCTGGCCGATAACATGGGCGCCCACACCGAAACTTACATTAAAGTAGCAGCTGATAAAGGCGTAACTATAGACGGTGCGATTATTGACGAGTTTGCCGGCCTGCCTATTGTGAATGTGGTAGAACAAATAAACCACCGCTACCAAACCTCTTTTGACCCTCAGGAGTTTAAAGAACAAAAATATAAGCTGTTTTTGGAGCAGTATATTGAGCAAACCCAACCGATAGATTATGTGGTAAACCACTTGAAGAACCACGCAGGCCAAGTGCGCATTGCCGTAGTAAGCGGCAGCAGCCGCATAGCAGTTGAAAAGACGTTGCAAATATTGGGCATATGCAACCTGGTGGAGGTAATAGTATGTGCCGGCGAAACTGAGCACGGCAAACCCTACCCCGACCCTTTCCTGAAAGCGGCCGAACTGCTGGGTGTAGCCCCCAAACACTGCCTGGTGTTTGAAGACGGCAATGCCGGTGTGCAAGCTGCCGAAGCGGCTGGTATGCGCTGGGTGCGGATCGATAAGCTGTAGAGGCTTAAATGTGCAGATGAAACAAAGCACACCTGCCGGCTTATTCAATACTGTTATTCGTTAATTCAGTAAAATTCTGATTTGGACCAATAGCTCACTAAACTATTTCATCGGCCAACTGTCCATTGATTTAAATAGGCGGGCTTGTTACATTAGTTTGGCAGGCTTCGTCTACATCAACAGAACTAACACATAATAACTATGAAAAGACTATTCATTTTAGCCGCTCTATTAACCATTACCATTACTTCGTTTGCACAAACTACCGATCTGCGCCGCAAAATTGAGGTAATGGGCAGCGCCGAACAAGAAGTTACCCCCGATATTATTTATGTATCTATAGCACTTAAGGAATACATGAACGGTAAAAATAAGGTGGACATCAGCACGCTTGAAAAACAGCTGCAAAAAGCCGTTACAGAGGCTGGCATTGCTAAGGATGATTTCACTGTAAATAACATTGCTGCATATAATATCATCATTGACAAAAAGAAGAACCCCGATTTTTTGGCCAGCAAACAGTATCGCATTAAGCTGCGCGACCTGAACAGCATTAATACTATCTTAAGTAGGGTTGATGACAAAGGCATCCAGTCGACCGGTATTGATAGTTATGAGTATTCGAAACAAGCGGACTTGCGCCGCGACCTGAAGATTAAAGCCTTGCAGGCTGCCCGCGAAAAAGCGACTTACCTGCTCACCAGCATAGGCGAAAGACTGGGCGGTGCAATTGAAATTCAGGAGATAGATAACGAGCCTATGGGCAGACAAGTGTTTTCTAACATGTCCTTTAAAAGTGCAGATGTCGCTGTGCAATCAGACATCGACTTTAAGAAAATTAAATTGAATTACCAGGTAAGGGCAGTGTTTGAAATTGCCAAATAAGTATTAAGCATAAACAAGAAAAGCCGCTTCAGTGAAGCGGCTTTTCTTGTTTTATATAGTGCCTTAAAAGCCTTATTTTTCACTCGAGCAAAAGTTATTAAACACTTCCATACAAGGGACCTTCCTGCAAATACTTAATGGCAATATCAAGGCATAGATAATTTCAATACTTTTTGTAAACATTATAAAGCACGTTTAAATCCAACTGTGTAAGTTGAGGCTTTACGTCGGTTTGAATAAAATGGAGTTTAAATGCAGTAATGGCTCCTGGCAGTTTTTGGGTGTCATAACCAATAATACGCAGGGCGCTTACGTAATCAAAGTTTTCGGGAGCCAGTTCCAAAACGTCATCACTCCAAAAGCCAAAGCCGTTTTGAGCAAGCGTTTTCCATGGGAAATATGCGCTCGGGTCGGTTTTGCGTGGAATGGCAATATCCGAATGGCCAAGAAAGTTAGCAGTGGGAATATTGTATGTCTTTTTTAAATAAGTCAGCAGCGAAAGCAGGCTTTTAATCTGTGCATCCTGAAAGGGTTCAAGGCCATTATTATCAAGTTCAATACCTATCGAACAGCTGTTCATATCGGTAATACTACCCCACTTGCCCACGCCGGCATGCCACGAGCGCAGGTAATCGTTCAGCATATGAATCACCTTGCCATCGCGCCCTACAACGTAGTGTGCGCTAACCTGGGTGCGGGCCAGGGTAAAGGTATGGAGCGTTTGCTGTGTAGAATCCTGGGCTGTATGATGTATAATTACATAGTTGGGCTTGCGTAAGTTAAAGTTTACGGTAGCCACAAACTGCGATGGAATAGGATGGCCGGCGCTATCCGCCAGGGCTACAGTATCCATTGCCTTGGTTAAATCCAGCAGGCTGTCCATCTGGCTTTTATAAACCTTTTGGCTATTGTTAACTACAATAACCGGCTTACGGCTTTTACAGGAAGAAAGAACAATTACAGAAAGTAAAATGTACAATAAAGGCTTAAAATTCATAATGCGTGTTGACAGCTAAGGTAAGTAACATTAATGAATTTTAGCTTAATCAACCTACTCCAAATCTGCACTGGCAAAGGTGTTGCCTTGTTTTACATCGCCTGTTTCGAAACCTTTTTTAAACCAGTACATGCGCTGGGCGCTGGTGCCGTGTGTAAACGAGTCGGGCGATACGCGGCCTTGAGTAAGACGGTCGTCGCCAATGGCATTGGCCGCATTGAGGGCCTCCTCAATGTCGCCGGTTTCCAGCAGCCCGCGTTTTTTTTCGTAATAAGCCCACACGCCTGCATAAAAGTCGGCCTGTAATTCCAGCTTTACCGATAGCTTGTTGTATTGTTCCTCGCTCAGCTGCTGCCTGGCCTGGTCCATTTTATCTGATACACCCAATAATTTCTGCACATGGTGGCCAACTTCATGCGCTATTACATACGCGCGGGCAAAATCACCGGCTGCGCCAAAGCGCTGCTCCAATTCCTGAAAGAAAGATAAATCCAAATACACTTTTTGGTCGGCGGGGCAATAGAACGGGCCGGTTGCCGATCCGGCAACACCGCAGCCTTCGGTATTTACACCTTCTTCAAAAAAGTGTATAGTGGGTTCTTTATAAGTGCCGCCCATTTCACGGAAAAGCTGGTTCCAGGTGTCTTCCGTATCGGCCAGCACCACGCGGGCAAAACTTTGTTCTTTACTTTTTGACTCGGTTAAGCGTGTGTTGGTTTGCTCCTGTTGCTGCCCACCGCCTGTGTTCGGAATTATCTGCGACACGTTTACGCCTGTAAACATGTATATGATGGCACCAATAATGCCAACTATACCGCCACCTATGGCCAGGCCACCACCACGGCCGCTGCCTTCTTCTGCGTTACTGCTTTCGCGTCTGCCCATCCATTGCATAGTATCTTCAATTTAATGTAGGGTTATAACACCTGTAAGTTTAATATTGTTTATAAAATGCTGCTACTGTGGATACAAGATGCAAAAGGGCCTGATTACGCACTAACTGTATTAAATCTGCGTACACTAAGCCCGGTATATCACACAATAAATAGCAGTTTTGTCAAAACACATTTATTACTTACAGGTTGTATTTTGGTAAGCAAACTTTTGCTTACATTGGAGGCAATTATACCTATAAAATGAAAGTTTATCACTTAGCGGCAGAGTGCTATCCTGTAGCCAAGGTTGGCGGATTGGCTGATGTTGTGGGCGCCTTGCCTAAGTACCAAAATGAGGCTGGTTTACAAGCCGCTGTAGTATTGCCTTATTACGACCGTAAGTTTGTGCAAGAGAGCGAGTTTGATGTAGTATTTGAAGCGTCGAACCTGCTGGGCGCTAAACGTTACGAGTTTGAGATTTGGAAAGAACGAACCAATAAGCTCGGTTTCGAACTTTTTTTGATTTATATGCCCGGGCTGCTTGATCGCCCTGAGGTGTATAGCTATCCCGATGAACGCGAACAATTTATTGCCTTTCAGCTGGCCTTTTTAGACTGGATCAACTGGTCGCAGCAAAAGCCTGACGTGATTCATTGCCACGATCATCACGTTGGCCTTATTCCGTTTTTATTACAACACTCGGCCCTTTACAAGCGCCTGGCTAAAACCACTACGGTATTTACTATACATAACGGGCAGTATCACGGCGCTTTTGGGTACGATAAATTTGACTATCTGCCCGAGGTTGACATGGCTTATGCCGGTTTGCTGGACTGGGGAGGCGGTATCAACCCGCTGGCCTGCGCCATTAAATGTTGCGATAAGTATACTGCCGTTTCGCCCAGTTACCTGCACGAGCTTTCTATCAACTCAAACGGGCTGGAGTACTTGTTTTACATCGAAGGGGCAAAAGGCATGGGCATTATTAACGGGATTGATACTGAAGTATGGAACCCTGTAGCCGACCCTATGATTGCCGGGCCTATTGATGCTAAAGAGCCCGATGCAGGCAAACTGGCCAACAAGCAAGCTTTATGTGAACGCTTTGGCCTTGATGTGAATAAACCTCTGGTATCTTTTATTGGCCGTTTGGTAATTGAAAAGGGTGCAGATTTATTGCCCCAGGCCTTAACCCAAAGCCTGCGCGAACATGCAGGCGATTTAAATGTGCTGGTTTTAGGCGCAGGTGATAAAGATACCGAGGCGGCATTGGTACAATTAAATGAGCAGTTTCCGGATAGTTATAAAACTTACATAGGTTATAATGAAGCCCTGGCGCACCTCATTTATGCCGGCAGTGATTTTTTGCTGATGCCGTCGCGGGTGGAGCCTTGCGGGCTTAACCAGCTGTATGCTTTACGCTATGGTACAGTACCTATAGTGCGCCGTACCGGCGGCCTTATTGACACAGTTGTTGACTTTGGTGACGAAGGTGGCTATGGTATTTGCTTTAACCAAAGCAGTGTAGATGATATTACCCACTCGGTACGCCGGGCAATTGAACTTTACAAGAACCATGAACACCTGCATTTGTTACGTAAACGTATGATGGCCCTTGATTTCTCCTGGACCCAATCGGCCAAACAGTACAACCAATTATATGAAAGCTTAAATCCAATTATATGAACTCCAAAGTAATCAGCATAGTGCTTGGCGGGGGCCAGGGAACACGCTTATTTCCGCTCACAGCTACCCGGTCAAAACCAGCAGTACCTATTGCAGGTAAGTATCGCTTGGTTGATATTCCTATTTCTAACTGTTTACACTCGGGTTTCGAGCGTATTTTTGTATTAACACAATTTAACTCGGCATCGCTTAACAAGCATATTAAGAACACCTACCATTTCAGCAGCTTTAGCGATTCATTTGTTGATATATTGGCGGCCGAACAAACACCTTCAAACGTGGGATGGTTTCAGGGTACAGCCGATGCCGTGAGGCAAAGTCTGCACCATTTAAGTGTTCATGAATTTGATTATGTGCTTATCCTGTCTGGCGACCAGCTCTACCAACTGGATTTTAAAGACATGGTTGAGTCGCATATCCGTAGCAAAGCCGATATTTCTATTGCTACCATTCCGGTGCATGCTAATGATGTTCCCGGTTTTGGCATCTTAAGAACCAATGAGGAAAGTGAAATCACTGATTTTATTGAAAAGCCTAAAAGCAATTTCGAAAGCTGGGCATCAGAGGTAAGCGAAGAAATGGCAGCGCAGGGGCGTTTTTACCTGGCCTCAATGGGGATCTACATTTTTAACCGTAAAACCCTGTATGAGCTTTTGCAAGGTAATGAGCACCCTGATTTTGGTAAGGAGATCATTCCGCAGTCTATCAAAACGCATAAAGTAACCAGCTATCAGTATGAGGGCTATTGGGAGGATATAGGTACTATACCATCATTCTTTGAAGCCAACCTGGGCCTAACGGATGACATACCACAGTTTAACCTGTTTGATAAGCGCCATATTTTTACGCGCGCACGTATGCTGCCACCATCTAAAATATCGGGCACTTTGTTAGAAAGGTCCATTATTTCTGATGGGTGTATTATTAACGCCAGCCGTATAAAACGCTCTATTATAGGTATACGTACCCGTATAGGTTTTGATACCGATATTGAGAATTGCTATGTAATGGGTGGCGATAACTACCAAACCCTGGAGCAAATAGAAGAGCTTAAAGCCAGCAATTCGCCTATTATGGGCATTGGCGACCGGTGTAAGATTAAAAATGCGATCATCGATAAAAATGCACATATAGGAAACGATGTGTGTATTAACTGCGGTGAAAAGCTGGAAGATGGCGATTATGGTGCTTATACTGTGCAAGATGGTATCGTAGTTGTGAAAAAGCGTGCTATCATACCAAATGGAACAGTAATATAAAGTTTTGATATGCAGCAACATATGGAGAGTCGCGTTGTTTAATAATTAACTATTAATCAAATTAATGCAGCTGTTATGAAAAAAGTATGTTGTATGATTGCCTTAGCGGCAATCTCGTTCGGAACCGTTTTTGCACATGGTATTACCCCGGCAAAAGCTGGCGTTATGCAGACCGACACTACTAAAAAGAAAAAGAAAGACGGCAAAATGAAGAAGAAAGGTAAAAGGGATACTACAAAGAAAGACACCATGTCGAAAATGTAAGACCTCCTGATTCTTCCCCCGAGGTAGAAGATTAAGACAAGAAAGCCAGGCTCATTACAGCCTGGCTTTCTTGTTTTATTTCTTTTAGGTTTTTCGTTATCTCAGATAATAAATAGGAGATATCTTGTTTTTCATGCACCTCGCACTAATAACAGCGTTTCGTATCTGCGACTCAAAACGAAGGGAGCGGTTGGCATATAGTTTTTAAAGCTCCATGCTATCGCCAATAGCGGGAAGCTTTAAGTTAAGGCCGGCTTTAAGAAATTTCTCCAGTGCTTCATTCTTATCGATTTTAATAACCGGCATAGTATCATAATGCACACCTATAACGTCTTTACAGCCAATAAAATCGGCCGCCTTAATGGCGTCATCAATACCCATGGTATAGTTATCGCCTATTGGCAATATTGCCCAGCTTAACTCCTCTTCGGCCAGTAGCTTCATATCATAGGTAAGCGCTGTATCACCTGCAAAGTAAATCTTTTTACCCTCGGCATATATAACAAAGCCTGCCGGTACGCCGCCGTAGCTGCCATCTGGCATAGAGCTGGAATGTAAAGCGTATACCATTTTAACACGGCCAAAATCAAAGTTAAAACTGCCACCAATGTTCATGCCATGCGCATCGGCCACGCCCTGGTTGCCTAACCAGGCAGCTATCTCTGCAATACAGATCACCTTGGCGCCGCTGTTTTTTTGAATGGGCAGTAAATCGGCCACGTGGTCGCCGTGCCCGTGCGAAATTAATATGTAATCTGGCTTTAGCTGGTTAATATCAATATGCTTAGCCAGTTCATTTGGTGTAATAAATGGGTCGAACAACAGGGTTTTTCCACCCGTTTGTATCTCAACGGTAGAGTGTCCGTAATAGGTGAGTTTCATAAGTGCTAATTTGATTTATGCTGCAAATGTATAACTTGTTGTTTAAACATGCATTTGAATACAATGTTTGCTACCGGAAATTAGGGAACTTTCGGTTAGATATTACTTACCAAACATGCTGCCCAAATCGCCAAACATTTCTTTGGTCATGGCCGCTGTTTCGGCTTGGCTTACGTTTTCGGCTTGCTCAAGCGCTTTATTTACAGCAATTACGAGCAGTTCTTCCAACTCTTCTTTATCAGCATCTCTTAAAAAGGCATCATCAATAGCAATGCTTTGCAAAACCTTATTGCCATTGGCTGACACCGTAATTTTTCCACCCTCAGCGGTGCCAGTTACAGTAATAGCATCCAGGCGTTTTTTAACTTCGCCTGCTTTTTGCTGTGCTTCAAATAGTTTATCGAACATAATGTACTTATTAAGTTATTCCGTTAATGATAGCTAAATTGTGGCTGTATCGGTAGGTAGGTAAGCGTACCAAGCAAATAGCTCTGCAACTTGTAACCCACTTAGTCATCGGCTGTTTCGCCGGTACCACGGTAGGCGCCCTTGCGAACCACGGGCATGCCGGTCATTTTATACAAATCGTCCAGGTGCAGCAAGCTGCCGTTTACTAAGTTACCTAACAAAACAATGGTCACATCGTTTTTCATATCGCGTAAAAAAATGTGCCTGAAACCATGCCACCAGCCGGTATGATATACCACCTTCTCGTTAGGCCCTTCAAAAATACGCCAGCCGTAACCATAATTAAAATGACCGCGAATAGCCGGATTACGACCTGTATAGGCCGAATCCTGCGTGGCTGGTTTGATTAAGCGGCCGGCTTTCAGCGCCTGGTCAAACAGGTACAAATCGCCAATGGTGCTGTAAATGCCTTTATCACCTACGGGCCCATCTAAAAAGTTTTGGGCAACCGAGTAGCGCCAGCTGTTGCGGTCATGTCCAACCACGTCAACCGGTATTTTATCATAGGTAGCTTTGGAGTATACAGCCGTATGGGTCATGCCTGCGGGTTTAAATACGTTTTGCTGCATATATTGAGCATAGGGCATGCCGGTTACTTTCTCAATAATAGACCCCAATACCATGTAGTTGGAGTTGTTGTATAAGAAGCGCTTATTGGGTTGATTAAACGGTGCAGGTTTATATTGTGCAATCAGGTCCATAACCTCTCTGTTGGTGATGCCTTTTTGCTGGTTTAAGTGCTGTGAGCGGTACAAACCATCCACAAAGTAAACATAGTTCATCATGCCCGAGCGGTGGGTAAGCAGCAGGCGTATAGTAACACCCTGATAAGGAAAGTTCGGAAAAAAGTCCCGAACGTCCTGGTCGAGCTTTATTTTGCCTTGCTCCCACAACTGCATTATCGCAGTGCCGGTCATGGTTTTGGATACGGATGCCAGTTCAAATTTCGAATCTAGTTTAAGGCTGTCGCGTGTGAGATGATTAGCCCAGCCAAATGCGCCTTCATAAATGATCTTTCCTTTTTTAGCTACCAGCACATTGCCATTAAATGCGCTTTTTTGGTGCAGGTGCTGCATAAAAGCATCAATTTCTTTGTCAGCATCTTTAGGATTGTACTTTAAAAGTTTTTGCGGCTCAAAAGGCTTATCGTTGTGTGCAACGCTATTTTTTTTGGAGTGAGAGCAGGACGAAAACAACCCCAGGACCATTGCCCCAGCTAACATACTTTTATACAGTAACTTCATAATTCGATATACACACTTAAAACGATCGCGAAAATCAGAAAATTATACCGCAGGCAGAAAGTAAAGTTCAAATAAATTTTAGTTTAAGTTAAAGCAGGGTTATAAAACGGTTAAACCTGTTTTTACTTCCTGTTAAGATTGCCTTATAAGAAATAGCTGCAAGTTGTTTCGTTGCTTCGGTATTTATCAGATATCAAAATTATTCCTTCAAAATATTCTTCTTATCTCAAATATGTTACAAATCATTGCCAAAATGGTAATGTAACCATCACGCACTTTTAACATTCCCTTAACAGCCTTTTTCAACTTTTGCCTGAAAGTAAATACACGCAAACTAAGCGCTCCAAACACAACAGGAACAAGTACTACAGGCATTAATTATGAAAAAAACTTTTACTTATTTTAAAAGTAGGCTTTCCATAAACATCGTATTCCCGCGGCGGGGTTATACTATGCAATTGGTTGGCCTGCTGGCAATGATTGCGGCGGCAACAGCCACAGTTGCTCCTGCAACGGCTGTAGCTGGTACATTGCAAGCGCAGCCACGCACCGTTATGGTGAGCGGTACAGTGATTGATAATGATGATTCAGAACCGCTTATAGGCGTTACTATTAGCGATAATCAAAAAAGAACACTTACTGTAACCAATGTTACCGGTAGTTTCACGGTTAGGGTGCCGGTAGGTACCGAAATAAATATTGGTTATGTAGGCTACACAACGCAAAAGTTTACATTAAACAATAACCAGCAGAAGCTTACTGTGCGCCTTAAGCGTGGCTCAAGCGAGTTAAACGAGGTTGTTGTTACCGCACTGGGCATCAGAAGAGATAAAAGGGCGTTAGGTTACTCAGCTTCGCAGGTAGACAGCAGCGCATTTACAAACGCTCCGGCCAGTAACTGGACAGATGCATTATCGGGAAAAGTAGCTGGCTTGAACTTGGTAAGAAACAGCGGCCCTGCCGGATCGAACAAAATTATTTTACGGGGAGAGAATAACCTTACCGGAGATAATGAGGCGCTTATTGTGATTGACGGTGTAGTGGCAAGTAGCTCTTCACGAAGAACAGCTGCATCATCGGGCGGTGTATATGGTACCTCTGGTGATATCATGCCTCCCGACTTCGGTTCTGCTTTGAACGACTTAAATCCTGAGGATATTGAAAGCGTAACCGTGTTAAAAGGCCCTGGCGCATCCGCGCTTTATGGCCAACGGGGTGCAAATGGTGCCATCATCATCACCACCAAATCGGCTAAAGCAAAGAGAAAACTGAATATCACCCTTACTTCTGCCAACACCTGGGAGTCGGTTAACAAAAGCCCCGACAGGCAAAGTGATTTTGGATCAGGATTAGGTGGTGTAAATTATTACTCTTATGGAGATACTAATGATGGTGGCAGTACAAGTGGCACCAGTTCAACCTGGGGGGCACCCTTTACTGGCGGACGAAGTTATTTTCAATATGATCCGGAAACTCAAGCAAGAGGCCTGACCAGAACGCCATGGGTAGCTTACGAAGATCCGATTAAATCATTTTTTAAAACAGGATTTGAAACGTTAAACTCTATAACCATAGATGGTGGCTCGAAAAAGGTAGGTATGCGGTTTTCTGCCAGCCATGGAAACGATAACTGGATTGTGCCAAATACTGGTTTAAATCGTACTAATATTTCGTTCTCGGCAAACAGTGAAGTTACCAAGAGATTAAATATTCAGCTTAAAGCTATTTACAACAACCGCAATAGTGATAACCTGCCAGCTACCGGTTATGGCAACCAGTCGTTAATGTACTGGTTCATGTTTGCTCAACCCAACGTTAATACCGATTGGTACAGGAATTACTGGGCAACCGGACAAGAGGGCCGAAAGTTTGTGAACATTACCACAACTAACCCTGAAGGTCCTTACGCCATTTCGGAGCAATACATCAATAAACAAGGCAGAAACGGTGTTATCGGAAACTTACAGGCCACCTACAAGCTAACCAATGAATTGAGCTTGATGTTACGTGGTTCAATAGATTACAATAAAGATGTGCGCGAAACACTGCGCCCCTGGGATGCTGCAGGTAACAAGTTTGCCCAAGGCTCTTACCGTGTGCAGGACATTAAATCGTATGAAATCAATGCCGATTTCTTGTTGAGATACAACAAAAAGATATCAAGATCTGTCCAAATGAATGCGTCGATTGGTGGTAGCCAGTTGCGTAATGAATATAAGAAATCTGAGCTCAGGGCTGATGGTTTGGTAATTCCGGGAGAATATAGATTAGATAATAATGCTAATCCTTTAATTTCGGTTCCGGATACCGCACGTTACCGCCTTAACAGTTTTTACGGCCTGGTGTCTTTTAGCCTGAAAAGCTATCTGTATCTGGATTTAACAGCCCGTCAGGATTGGAGCAGTACCTTGGCTACGCCGTTAAGAACAAATAATGTGGGCTTCTTCTATCCATCGGCAAGTGCCTCGTTTATTGCTTCAGATTTTTGGCACTTACCTAAATTCATTAACTATTTAAAATTAAGAGCATCTTTAGCTCAGGTGGGTAGTGGTAGTACCGTTCCTTACCGTACATCGTATAATTACACGCTTGCTTCTAACGGCATTTATCCGGATAGTGCGATGACTAATCCAGGTGTGTTGCCCAATCCAAACTTAAAGCCCTTAAAAACGACTACAACAGAGTTAGGTACCGAGATACATTTATTTAATAACCGGTTGAATTTCGATTTAGCAGTCTACAAAGGCAATACCAAAAATCAAATCTTAAACAGGGTTGTAGACCGTTCAACTGGTTATAACGTAGCCGTATTTAACGTAGGTAATGTTCAGAACAGAGGTATCGAAATTTCTTTGAGCGGCACACCTATACAAACCAAGAAGTTCTCTTGGCAGCTTACCGGTACGTTCACCGCCAATCGCAATAAAATAATGGAACTGGCAGATAGTTCTGTTGTGCTCAGAACAGGTCCTTTGGGCGGCGCAGCTATTGTAGCCAGCGTTGGCGGCAGCATGGGCGACTTATACGGAAGAGATATTGTGCGTGCTCCTGATGGTCAAATTCTTTATGATGCGGTTTCTGGAAATGCCAAGGCAGGTGATGCGCTTGTTTACCTGGGCAATACCATGCCTAAGTTCAGATTCAGCTTTGGTACTACGGTTACTTATCAGCGCTTCAGTTTGTCTGGGTTGTTTGATGCACAATTGGGTGCAGTAGCACATTCACTCACCTTTTCCAGGATGGCAGCGTTGGGTAAGCTAAAAATTACCGTACCCGGACGTTACAACGGCATTATTGGTGACGGTGTAGTACAAAACCCGGATGGAACTTACCGTCCTAACGATGTAATAGCCTCTAACGTAGAATCTTTTTATAACTCGTTATATGGCTCAGATCAGGCAGAAGGGAGCATATTCAAAACTGATTATTTAAAATTTAGAGAAGCCAACCTGTCTTACAACTTCGACACCAAGTTAGTAAGGAAGATTGGTGTTAATAAACTGAGTTTAGGTATATACGGACGTAACCTGTTCATCTGGTCGCCTTGGCCGGCGTTTGATCCTGAGTTTGGTACACTATCAGGTACCGATATTGTTCAGGGATTTGAAACAGGTCAGTTACCATCCACCAGAAGTTATGGATTTCGTTTAGTTGTAGGGATATAAAATAGGAATTATGAAATCGTTAAAGAAAATAACCAGCTATATATTACTGTCGGCCGTTACTGCTTTAGCTTCTTGTACAAAAGATTTTAATGAAGTAAATACCGACCCAATAGGTAAAACAAGTACCACAGCAAACCAGTTATTAGCGCCGGCGCTAGTGAATATTTTACAGGCTAATATGGTGCGTAACCGAGGCTTTAACAACGAGTTAATGCAGGTTACGGTAGATGTAAGTGATTCGGAGGGCAGAGTTTTTAGGTATGATGTAAGACGTAACTGGGCAGATTACACCTGGAACGCCTGGTATCCGGAATTGACCAACCTGCGCGATATATATACGATTGCCAGTCAACCCGGCTCAGAAAATTCATCATACAAAGGCATTTCGTTAATTACCCAGGCCTGGGTTTTTCAATTGCTAACTGATGTTTACGGCGATGTGCCTTACTCACAAGCTAATCAGGGCAAAGAAGGCAGTTTACAACCGGTGTACGATAAGCAAAAAGACATCTATCTTGATTTGTTTAACAAGCTGGAAGAGGCTAACAAGCTGTTGGCCGAAGGAAAGGAAATTATCAAAACAGGCGATCCGGTATACCAGGGCGATGTTAGCAAATGGCGCAGGTTTGGGAATTCGTTGTACCTGCGGTTGCTGCTTCGTGTTTCAGGCAAGGCAGAAGTCAGCTCACAGGTAATTGCCAAAATTAAGGAGATTGCCGAAACCAATAAGGGAAACTATCCTATTATGGAGGATAACACCCACACCGCAAAAATTTTGTGGAATGGAACTAACAGTAGTACTGCAGTATATTCTTCGCCATTGATGATTAACGTGCGGCCGGTTGACTTCAGAACGCCGGCTATCACCAGTTTCTTTTTAGGAAACCTCACCAACTGGGTTGATCCGCGTATTACTACCGCTACGTATGGCACTAATGGTTACAATAGGTTTGGCATTGCAAATGGCCCAAATGGTTTAGTTGGTGTACCAAGTGGTTATGATATTGGTTTGGGATTAACAAAGCAGGCTTATTTTTATTCTGACGCACAAAGCGCGGCTGTTACTTTGCAAACTGACCCATATACTGGCATCATCATGAACTGTGCCGAGGTTGATTTCATTTTAGCCGAGGCTGCTGCTAAAGGCTGGATTAGTGGAACGGGCGAAGCATATTATATTAAAGGTATTGGTGATGGATTAAATTACTGGTTGCCTAACTTTTTCAAAACAGCTTCAGACCCTGCTTTAATCGATTATATAACCAAAGCTGATATTGATTGGGATAACAGCTTGCCGCTGAATACCACTACACCGGGCACACCCAGCAAAATGGAGTTAATTCAGCTGCAGAAATATTACGCCATGTTTCTGGTCGATTTTCAACAATGGTTTGAGTATCGCAGAACGGGCCATCCTTTTCTTCCAAAAGGTACGGGTTTGGCTAATGGCGGCAGAATGCCTGCAAGGCTAAATTATCCTTTGGCTTCTCAATCAACAAACCCTACAAGCTATGCCAATGCGGTAGCATCGCAAGGCGCTGATGATATTAACACATTAGTTTGGTGGCAAAAACCATAATTATATCACACGATTTAATATGAAAAAGACAATACTTTATATTACTGCACTTTTGGTGATAGGTGCCGTTTGGATGGGTTGTAAGCGCGAAAGCGATTATATACCGATTACCGTTAGCCCATACATATCCTTATACGATTTACGCGAACTATACAGCGGCACGGACGTAACTTTAGCTAAAGAAAACATGTATGGATGCGATAAAATTACAGGAGTGGTAATCTCCGATTATGCACAAGGTAATTTGCCTCCCGGATTTTTGATATTGCAAGATAGACGCCGCCTTTCGCAACTAAGGGGTATTGCCATACCAATTGGTGCCGATGCTACAAAATTTGTATCGGGCGATTCGGTAGTTGTAACCGTAACCGGCGGTACATTAACCAGGGCCGATAACATATTACAAATCAAAAATATTCCGCTAAGCGCAATCAATAAAATAGCGAGCGGTAAGCCCATAGCTCCTAACCGGGTTAATAGCAGCGCCATTCTTGCCGATCCGCTTAAGTACGAAAGTACCTTAGTGACCATTGTAAAAGGTGGTTTTGACCCTATACCAACGCCTAGTGATAAGTTTGCCGGCAACAAATTTGTAAATGACGGTTTTGATAACATTACCCTGCATACCGAACCCGGCGCTGCATTTGCCAACAACGTTCTGCCGGTTAGTGCTAACTTCTACGGCATTGTGTATAATACTACCAGTGCCGATGGTAAGTTAACGCCTCAAATCAGGATGCGCAAAGCGGAGGATTCGCAACTGCTTAGTTCTACGATATCACTTACGCCAATTGTTATCAGCGGTTTCATCAACGACGTATCGGGCGGCGACGGAAATTATGAGTATATACAGTTGTTGGCCACACGCGATATCGATTTTGCGGTAACACCGTTTTCAGTAGTCGTTACTAACAATGCAGGCGGCTCTACACCAGGCGGCTTCCCGGCAAACGGCTGGGCTACGGGTGGTGGCTCTGTTGCAGTCGGTTCAACAGCAGCTACAACATTCCGTACCTTTAAGTTTAATTTAACACAAGGCACGGCCAAAAAAGGTACGTTCTTTTATGTAGGCGGGGCTGGTAAAATGATAAACGGATCATCTTCAACCAGCATGGCCTCATCTAACTGGATAAGGTCGTTTAACTATACCACTACCGATGGTGATGGTTTCGGCATACGTAATACCGGATTTTTTGCCAACAGTGGTAACGCATTTGGTATGGCTGTATTTAATGGTACAGCGGTAACTAAAGATAGTGAACCTATCGATGTGATGTTTGTGAGTACCGGCGGTAACCTGTTCTCAGCCGGCCCTCCGGCGCTAGGCTATAAAATAACCAACACCGATTTTTATGATGTGGTTAATCCAATTACCTTACAATCACAGCCGTATTACAGGCAGGGTACAAACACAACCGCCCTCACCTACACCACTCCTTCCGATCAGGGCTTTTATTATAAACTGGGCGGTACTTATAATACACGCTTAGGCAGGTGGGTAAAGGCCCGTACACAATCTATCATTCAGTTAACCAAAACATCATCAATTAACGAAATAGAAGCAGAGTTTCCGGTGGCAACTGCCGATAAGCCGGGCGTTGCACCTACCGGTTTGAAAGATTAATTAAATTGACCCCCTTGTAGCCGCACATGATATGAGCATGTGTGGCTATAGCATTATAGATAAATTTGGACGCTGGAACCTTATTAATCCGGACTATAAAAAAATAAAATGAACCGCAGACTATTTATACAACGATCGCTGATTTTAACCGGCGCGTTAACACTAAAATTCAGAAACACTTTCGGCTTTGGCAAAAGTGCAGCTATAACCGGTAAGGTAACTGCCGCAGGCAAGCCGCTGGCTAACGTGCTTGTATCAGACGGGTTTAACATTGTACCTACGGCGGCCGATGGTACTTACCAGCTTGCTACCGATGCAAAGGCCGAATTTGTGTTTATCAGCATACCCTCAGGATATGAGTTTCCGCACGAGCATTATATTGCCCGCCATTACCACCGCATAGCCGATGGTGGCAGCATGGACTTTACGCTTGTGCCCCTTAAAAAGAATGATAGTAAGCACACCTTCATCGTATGGGCCGACCCACAGGTAAAAAACAAAAAAGACGTTGCCCAAATGATGGCGCAATCGGTTCCTGATACACGTAAAACAGTTGAAAGCCTGAGCGGCGAGCTGGTACACGGTATAGGCGTAGGCGATTTGGTGTGGGATAACCATGAGTTGTTTGCCGATTACAATAAAGCCATAGGGCAGATAGGTGTACCGTTCTTTCAGGGCCTGGGCAACCATGATATGGATTACCGTTTGGGTGGCGATGAAACATCTGATCAGACTTTTAAGAAAATGTACGGCCCTACCTATTACTCCTTCAATCGCGGTCGGGCGCATTATGTAATGCTGGATGACGTGCGTTACCTGGGTAACGAGCGTGAGTACGACGGTTACATAACCGAGCAGCAGTTAAACTGGCTGGCTAAAGATTTAAAGTATGTAAAAAAGGATGATTTGCTGATCATTTGCCTGCACATACCGGTGTATAACCAGGTGAAAAACAACCAGGAATTGTACAAGCTGTTAAGACCATTCAAGAATGTGCATATCATGTCGGGTCACACGCATTACAATGCCAATAATATTGATGGCAATATTTATGAGCACAACCATGGTACTGTATGTGGCGCCTGGTGGACCGGGCCTGTTTGCGAAGATGGCACCCCGCGTGGTTACGCCGTTTACAATGTTGAGGGAAATGACATGAAGTGGTATTACAAAGCGATGGATACCGATAAATCGAACCAGTTATCGCTTTATATAGACGAGCAGAAAAAGCTAACCGCTAATGTTTATAACTGGGATCCGCAATGGAAAATAGAGTATTACATTGACGGCCAGTACAAAGGTGTGCTGAAAAATCAGCAAGGGCTTGATCCGGTTGCCACAAAGCTTTACCAGGGCGATATGTTACCCGCCGGCCGTCATTTCCCTGAGCCACGGCAAACCGACCACTTGTTTGTAATGCAGTTGGGCAAGGATGCTAAAAAAGTAAAGGTGGTAGCTACCGACCGCTTTGGCAACAAGTACGAGCGCGAAATGGAATCGTAAAAAAGACTAAAAATGTTTCTTAAATATTAATTTCATTCGGGGCTGAAGCGAGGTATTTATGCGCTGTACTATAACAGCGCATAAATACCTCACTTTCGTTCGGGATGACAACCTTATTAATACTTATTTGAATTTTATGAAGGCAGTAATGAGCTTTGCTATAATTGCCCTGATGCTGGCAGCACATAGCTCCAACGCACAAAAAGCCGCTCCTGCTTTTCCGGTATTTGATACCGAGGCACACCGGGGAGGTCGTGGTTTGCAGCCTGAAAATACGATACCGGCCATGCTCAACGCGGTTGCCCTGGGTGTAACCACACTGGAAATGGATGCGCATATTACTGCTGACGGTAAAGTGGTTTTATCGCATGATGACGCGTTTAACCCCCTCTTTGCCTTAACGGAAGACGGGAAAGAGATAACCAAGGCAGATGCGCACAAGTACGCCTTGTACCGAATGAAATATGCGGATATAGCCCGGTTCGATGTAGGTTCAAAGCCTTATGATAAGTTTCCGCAGCAACAAAAGCTTAAAGCGCATATCCCATTGCTGGCTGATGTGATTGACAGCGTGCAGGCAAAAATTAAAAAAGCCGGCAAACCACAGGTTTTCTATAACATTGAAACCAAAAGCAAGCCGGAAGGTGATGGCATTTATAACCCCGACCCGGAAAAATTTGTGCAGTTACTAATGGAAGTAATTGAAAAGAAAAAGATTACGCCTTACATAGTTATTCAGTCGTTTGATAAGCGTACCATACAGGTGCTGCATCAAAAATATCCGCAGGTAAAAACATCTTTTCTTGTCGAAAATAAAAATACACTTGAATCTAATTTAACCGATATCGGCTTTACGCCCTACATTTACAGTCCTAACTATAAACTGGTAACGGCCGATATGGTTAAAACCTGCCATCAAAAAGGTATTAAGGTTATTCCCTGGACAGTGAATACGCTGGAAGAAATTGCAGCATTGAAAGCCCTGGGTGTCGACGGCATTATTTCTGACTATCCAAACTTATTGGTAAAGTAGCTGCTCATATATCAACCTGCTATCAAGACTACCGCAGTGATGCAGCGCTAATATTGTTTGAAAACGCTCCTGTAAATAGGTAGCTTAGCTTTGTGCAAAATGACACATTGCTAAAGGAAAATGTTTGAAGGAATAGTTTGTAAGCAAAAGGGTTTAAAATCTTTTTTAAAGGCAGCTTTGAGTGTGCTGATAGGTTGTAGTATAGCAGCCTGCCGTCAGCCCGAAAATAAATCTACCAGTCAACCAAAACAGCAGGAAGAGCCCAAAAACAAGAAAAAAGCGCTGTGTTGTGAATCTAATATACCATCGCGGTTTGCCGGCGCACGGTTGGAGCAGCCGAAGCCATTAACATCAGTAGCTGACTTAAAAGCGCATACCGGCATGGTTTGGATTGCTGGCGGAACCTATCAGATGGGAGGCGACAACAATGAGGCCTCGGCCGATGAGTACCCTAAGCACCGGGTAGCCGTAGGCGGCTTTTGGATGGATGCAACAGAAGTAACCAACGCCGAGTTTGAAGCGTTTGTAAAGGCTACCGGTTACATCACTACTGCCGAAAAAAAGCCCGACTGGAATGAGCTGAAGAAGCAGATGCCACCCGGCACTCCCGAGCCCCCCGACAGTTTAATGGTTGCCGCCTCGCTGGTATTTCACCCCACTAAGAACGAAGTTAATCTAAACGACTACAGCCAATGGTGGACCTGGCAAAAGGGGGCAAACTGGCGGCACCCACATGGGCCGGGCAGCAGTATTAAAGGTCGTAGCAATTACCCCGTAACGCAGGTTTCATGGTTCGATGCGCAGGCTTACTGCCGCTGGGCAGGCAAACGCCTGCCTACCGAAGCCGAGTGGGAATGGGCCGCAAGGGGCGGTTTGCCGGGCAAGGTATATCCATGGGGTAACGAGCCCGTTACGGCGGGCATAGCTAAAGCCAATATTTGGGAGGGTAACTTTCCGTACAAGAATACGCTGAAAGACAAATACTACCTTGCATCTCCTGCAAAAACTTTTAAGGCTAATGGCTATGGCTTATATGATATGGCTGGCAACGTGTGGGAATGGTGCAGCGATTTCTATCACCCCGATTATTACAGAACAAGCCCCACTGAAAACCCGCAAGGACCTCAAAACAGTTTTGATCCGCAAGAGCCGTATGCTGTTAAGCGCGTAATACGTGGCGGCTCATTTTTATGCAATAACAGTTATTGTTCGGGTTTCCGCGTGGCGCGCCGTATGAAAAGTACAGAAGATAGCGGAATGGAACACTTAGGATTTAGGTGTGTAACCGATAAATAATTGATTTGAGTTTGCTTGTAAGTAGATTGGTTTAAGGGCAACGAAACAAAATCTAATAAAATATAGTACTTTGTATTGCATATTACTATGTTTTATTTACCTTTGTGCTGTGCCCCAAAATCTTACATCAAATGAAAAGGTTAATCTTACTGCTTGTTACTATGGTAGGCCTCCTGATTGGTTCATGCCATCACCGAAAAATCACTAAAATGTCTATTTGGACTAATGCCGATTATTTAAAAATTGAATACAGCGGCAATATTGTGTTTAATGACGCCAATACAGACATTGTGTACATATCGCCCAATGGGTACTTTAAGTGCAAGAACAAGGAAGATGAATTGATTGCTCAAAGCACGGCAAAGAACCACATTGATTACGAATTAAACGGCGAACGGCAAAATGCGCAACTTAATACACAAGGGCGTATGTTGTTAAAAGATGCCATTAAAGAAATTGCCAAGCAGCGGCAAGCTAATTAAGCCGGTGCATGGTTCTGCATAACCATGCAAACAAGGTGCTGTGTAATCGCAGCTTGCATATTTATATAAGGTTATTATTCCGGCTTGTCTCTCAATTTAACCATACAAATTACATCATTGCCAATATAGCGCTCAATGCACCATGCTACCGGGTCTAATTGGTGTGTGTGCAGTAATTGTTGGAACGCGCTGCCTATAGCCTGTATGTTGTCCATAAAGTTATAGACAGTAAGTGTAATGTAATTGCCTCTTTCCATAATATAAGTTTCCAGGCCGTATGGCGTAGCTTCCTCTGGGTTAAGCCGTAATACGCCTGCCCGGTACACAATAGTGCCTCTGTCGGGTTTCGACAGCCCAAAAAACTCACGGTTGCTGCTGCCACCAATTAAACGCTCTAATTTTTTAAAAGCTGCTTCAATACCTTCCGGAAAAGAATCGGCCGTCACATACATAATGTGCAGGTCCTGGGGCTGATGGTAACTTTCCATACAATGCTATTTTGCCTCGGCCAGTTCTTTGATCTTATCCATTGCCGGGGGCCAGGTTTTCAAAAAGTAATCTTTAAAGTTAGCATCGCTATCCATCTCTATCACCAGCTCTGTCTGTCCGTTGGCCTCATTCAGCGTGTAATTTTCGTGTGCGCCGGCCCATTGTTTTACCTTGTCGCTTTCGGTATCCTCAACGCCGTCCTTCACCTCGCCCAAGTGTTCGAACGACATGTACTCTGGCTCGCGGCGCTCAGCAACGGTTGATACCATGCCTGAACCCTTGCCATCTAAAAACAGCACTTTACTACCTTGCTGCCAATCCGTTAAGGCATGCGAACCTTCACAAAAAGCGCTTGTCCACACCGGGTAAGTTTCATCGCTCCATAAAATGTTCCATACCGTTTTGCGCGGTGCCTTAATTAGGGTGTTAAAGGTTAACTTCTCCATGGCATTAGATTTTAAGGTTATTAACTCATGCAAAGATGGGGTATAGGGTTAAAATGCGTAAGGTGCATTTGCGACAAAACATGTGGGCAATTATGAATTAATTTGCTGCTGCCTACCTCTTTAGCCGAATAATTTTTATCTTTAAATTATGAAGTCGACCCTAACCCTCAGGCAAAAGCTTATCATCCCCTTTATCATTTTTACCGGAATGATAGTAGTGGGTGTACGGAGCATGTACAAAGGCATGTTGCTGCACCAAAACTGGCGCATTGCACTGGCCGCACTTGGTGTGGTTTGCTTTACTACCTTACTGGTGTTTTTGCTTATTACGGTATCGCGCGAGGAGAGGCTTAAAGCTAAAGTTTAACTGAACGCTTCTCTAAAGGCTACCATAATAGCCAGCCGTGTATTACGATCTAAGTCAACCTCTTCGGGCATGTCCGGGCGCTGCGGGCGGCCGGCTTTATATTCAATAGGAAACAGCGCCACAAACTGCTGCAGCGGCAACTCGTACTGTAACCATTCCGTTCTGTTATATATCTCCGCCAGCTTTAATTCAAATAACCGCACTTGCTGTGAATCCATGGAGCAAAGATAATTCTTAGAGCCAGGAAACAAGAAGCAAGAACTAAAACAGGCATCTATAAGATAAAATACGCACAAAAATCTTGGCTGTTGTCTCTTGTCTCCTGGCTCTTATATTTACTACCTTCGCCTTTTCAAACAGATACGTGTACATGATTAATCATTTTATAAAAATTGCGCAGGAGTTGTCGGTAGCCTCCAAGCAGGTAACGGCAACAGTGAGTTTATTAGATGAGGGGGCAACGGTTCCTTTCATTTCCCGCTACCGAAAAGAGCTAACGGGTAGCCTCGACGAAGTGCAGATTACCGCTATCCGCGACCGCATACAGCAACTGCGCGATTTGGATAAACGCCGCGAAGCCATTCTTAAATCACTTACCGACCTGGGCAAGCTAACGCCCGAATTGCAGAAGCAGATTGATGAGGCCGAGACCATGGTGACCCTTGAAGATATTTACCTGCCTTACCGCCCCAAACGCAAAACCCGGGCAACTGCCGCCCGTGAGAAAGGCCTGCAACCACTGGCCGATTTGGTAATTGTGCAAACGAAAGTTGACCTGCAAGCCGAGGCCAATAAATATGTAGATGCCGAAAAAGGTGTAAACACACCTGAAGAAGCCCTTGCCGGTGCCCGCGATATTATTGCCGAAACCATTAGTGAGCATGCCGAAATACGTGCTCAGCTACGTGAGCTGTTTATAGAAAAGGGTTCGTTTCAGGCTAAAGTTGTGCCCGGTAAAGAAGAGAGTGGTATAAAATATAAAGACTATTTCGACTGGACAGAGCCGGTTAAAACGGCGCCGTCTCACCGGGTACTGGCTATGCGCCGCGGCGAAAAAGAAGAGATATTATATCTGGATATACTGCCGCCAGAGGATGAGGCTATTGCGCTGTTAGACCGAACATTTGTTACAGCAAATAATTCATCATCAGACCAGGTGCGTTTGGCTATTGCCGATGGGTATAAACGCCTGCTTAAACCATCAATGGAAACTGAAGCCCGTTTGCTGACCAAAAAACGCGCCGATGAAGAGGCCATACGGGTGTTTGCAGAAAATGCCCGCCAGCTATTGCTGGCTGCACCACTAGGTCAGAAGCGGGTAATGGCTATTGATCCGGGTTTTCGTACCGGCTGTAAAGTGGTGTGTTTAGATGAGCAGGGTAAGCTGTTAGAATATACTGCCGTTTTCCCGCATACAGGTGCTGGGCAGGCACGCGAGGCCGAAAAAACGGTTAAGCACCTGTTTGAGACTTACAAAGTTGAGGCTATTGCTATTGGCAACGGCACGGCCGGTCGCGAAACGGAACTGTTTGTACGCAACCTGCAATTGCCGGGAGTTACGATTGTGATGGTTAACGAGAGCGGCGCTTCTATTTATTCTGCATCAGAAGTGGCGCGGGAAGAGTTTCCGGATAAGGATGTTACCGTGCGCGGTGCAGTATCAATTGGTCGGCGTTTAATGGACCCATTGGCTGAGCTTGTTAAAATCGATCCAAAATCTATTGGCGTTGGCCAGTATCAGCATGATGTGGATCAGAACAAGCTGCAAACCTCGCTGGATGACACAGTGATTAGTTGCGTGAACGCGGTTGGTGTAGAATTAAACACGGCGTCAAAACAAGTACTGGCTTACGTATCAGGCTTAGGTCCCCAATTGGCTCAGAATATTGTTGAATACCGTAACCAGAATGGTGCTTTTAAACGTCGCGAGCAGCTAAAAAAGGTGCCGCGCTTAGGCGACAAGGCATTTGAACAGGCGGCGGGTTTTCTGCGTATTCAGGGATCAGACAATCCGTTGGAGGCGAGCGGTGTTCACCCTGAGCGTTACAGCCTGGTTGAACAAATGGCTAAAGACAGCAATGCCTCCATACGCGATCTGATGACCAATGAAAAGCTGCGTAAGAGTATCCCATTACAAAAGTACGCGTCAGATAAGGTAGGCTTGCCTACCCTGAACGATATTATGGCCGAGCTGGCCAAACCGGGCCGCGATCCTCGTGAGCAGTTCGAAGCTTTTAGTTTTACCGAAGGTGTAAACGAGGTAAAAGATTTGAAAGTGGGGATGAAGCTGCCGGGCATTGTAACCAACATAACCAACTTTGGCGCCTTTGTAGATATTGGTGTACACCAGGACGGTTTAGTGCATTTAAGCCAGATAACCAACCGTTATATTAAAGACCCTAATGAAGTATTGAAGGTACACCAGCAGGTTGAAGTAACCGTTACCGAAGTGGATGTGAACCGCAAGCGGATATCACTCAGCATGAAAGAAAACGAGCCCAAAAACAATAACGGCACTGCCAGAAAGCCTTTGCCGTCTACGCAGCAAAACCGCGGCAAAAAAGAACCTGAAACGGATATGCAAAGCAAATTAGCCGCACTTAAAGCTAAGTTCAAATAGCGAGAGAGGTACTCTGCGAATGTGTCATTTCAAGCGGTAGCGAGAAATCTTTTCAAGGTAATTAGCGCGTATGCTATTCAAAAATATTTCTCGCTACGGTTTGCGATGACTGTGCTTTTATAAATAAGTTGGCCGCTCAGTATTAATCTAAAGTAATCTGGCGCTTTATAGACTCTTCTAGCGAGATGAAGGTTTCGGTACGTGAAATGCCTGGTACGCTCTGTATGTTTTCATTCAAAACTTCGCGCAGGTGGTTAGTATCATGGCAAACTATCTTGGCAAAGATACTCCACTCGCCGGTGGTATAATGCAGTTCTACAATCTCATTAATTTCCTTTAGCTTTTTAACAGCTTCATGGTATTGTGACCCCTTTTCAAGATAAATACCTAAAAAAGCAGTTACATCAAATCCCAGTTTTTGAGGGTTTACCTCTAAACTAGCACCTTTAATTACGCCCATCTCTTCCAGTTTCTTCATCCGGACGTGTATGGTACCACCCGAAACAATCAGATCTTTAGCGATTTCAGTGTAAGGCGTGGTAGCATTTTTCATTAAAATAGAGAGAATTTGGATGTCCAAATTATCAATTTCTAAATTTTGGGCTTTTCTGTGCGGCATAAATTTGTATTTATCTATTTATACACAAGGATAATTAAAATTTGAATAAAAATGCAAATATTTTATTGAAATATTTGCAAGAAAAAGCTTTGGGCTTTAAATTTGTATTAAGCATATAAGATAATTACATGCTTGTTCTTTAAACAAAACAATGTTGGGTGGTGAAATTTTTGGCAGACACACCTCCTTGTCCCGGTGGCGGAGATAATGGGAAACCCGAAGCGGGCTAACCACTCTTTGAAGGTTCGAATCCTTCCCCAACAGCTCTTCTCATAATTTAGGTTTATAATTGGTTAGTAAAAGTCCCCTGCCCATCAGGGGGCTTTGCTGTTTTATAAGGTTTTTGTAAACTGGATTATCATTTTATTTCGTAATGATTCCTGGCTCTAAATAGTGCTCTTCATATTCGATCTTTTGCAACAGTATATTTTGGGGGTTTGCCTACGGCATCAATCATAAAAAAAAGCTGTCACCCCGAACTTAGGTGAGAGATCTTTCTGATGTAAAAGCTTATCGCTTTAAAAAAGATTTCTCGCTATCGTTCAAAGTGACAGCCTTAAAAGTCCCCTAGCTTTGGGGAGGATTTGCGGTTTGCTAAAGTATTTTAAAACCAATGCTCAACGCCCACAGGTTTACGCGCTGACCATATTTTTCATTTATCTTGGTAAGTCCGCCCTCGTAGCGTAAATCGGCAGTTATGTTACCAATATCCACTCCAGCGCCGGCCTGAAAGCCCAGGGTGCTGTTTTTATAATTGCCAAAATCATCAGCTACATTGCGCAGAGTGTTTTTATCGCTTAAATTATACGAATAAATTGGGCCGGCCATTGCACGTACGTTTAACGAACCAACGCTAACTAATTTTCTGCCTAATAAAACAGGCACGTTTAAAGTAGTAAATGTTACTTTACCGCTGGCGCTGGCTGTATTACCGGTGCCGCTGCCTTCAAACTTACCACCGCGGCTGCCTAAGTAAACTTCGGGCTGCAGGTACCATACATTACCAACCCGTGCAAATACACCGGCCTGGTAGCCTGCCGTGGTTGATTCACTAAGGTTATCCGTATTAATTTTCGAAAAGTTGACGCCGCCCTTTATACCAAAGGTACTTTGCGCTTTAGCACCTGCAATGGTAGCTGCTAAAAGGGCTAGGCTTAAGATGTATTTTTTCATGTGTAAATAATTTAAGTTAATTGTTAAGATGGTTATAATAGAAAATGGTTTAACATGCCGAACAGAATTTTTGTTGTAGTTACTGAGCCTTAGGTTTTTTTATATTTTTGTATCCATGGCACAAATCAGCATTAGCAACAAAGACTGGCCCCGGGTTAAAATTAAACTTCAGCGCAAATATAGAGATCTGAGCGATGATGAGCTGCAGTATAGCGAAGGTCAGGAAGAAAACTTAATTAACCGCCTGGCCGTCTTGGTGAATCGCGACCCCGAGTACGTAATATTTACCTTGAAAAAGGCCTTGGTTAATATTGATAATAACAGGCTCTGAAAAAATAAAAGCCCTTTTGAAAAACAGAAGGGCTTTTTTGTATCTTTAACATACATTGTTGCGTAACAGTGAGTTTGAAGGACATGAGCGTGAAGCATACCTATCGTAAAGCAGGTTTATTTGTTGGGGCCACCCTGCTGGCAGCTACCGTATTTAGTTTTAAGGATGATTTATTTCAGATCTCTAAAAATCTGGATGTTTTTGCCTCTGTATACAAAGAAGTAAACCTGAACTATGTGGACGATATTAATTCGGCCAAAATGGTTAAAACCGGAGTAGACGCTATGCTCAACGGGTTGGATCCTTACACCGAGTTTGTGCCCGAGTCTGAAATTGAAGATTACAAGCTGCATTATGTAAGCACCCAATATGGGGGCATTGGTACTTCCATTTTTTCGCGAAATGGCAAAGTGTACGTATCTGAGGTGTTTGAAGGTTTCCCTGCACAAAAAGCTGACATACGGGCAGGCGATCAGATTGTAAAGATTAACGAAATTGAACTTACCAGCCGCAACAGCGACCAGGTTAGCCAACTGCTTAAAGGCAGCAAAGGTGCAGGCATAAAATTGCAGATTAAACGGGGCGACGAACCCATCATAGAAAAGAGCCTGATTAGGGAAGAGATTAAGCAACCGAACGTATCCTATTATGGTATGGTTGATGGCAATATCGGCTATATAAAACTTGATAAGTTTCTGGAGAACTCTGCCGACGAGGTAACCAATGCTTTAATAAACATTAAGAAGAATAATCCTAATGGTATTATACTGGATCTGCGTTCAAACGGAGGTGGTATTTTACAGGAAGCTGTAAAGATTGTAAACCTGTTTGTACAAAAGGACATCGAAGTAGTATCTCAAAAAGGAAAGATCAAGGAGAAAAATTTTACTTATCGTACCGTTTCGGCTCCGCTTGAAGGCAACCTTCCACTAGTAGTGCTGGTAAACGGTCGTTCGGCATCTGCATCCGAAATTGTGGCCGGGGCATTGCAAGACCTTGACCGTGCGGTTATCATCGGTCAGCGCAGTTATGGCAAAGGGCTGGTACAGCAAACATTCAGTTTGCCTTACAGTAGCCTGGTAAAAATTACGATTGCCAAATACTTCATTCCATCGGGCCGTTGCGTGCAGGCGTTAGATTATGCACATCGGAAAGATGATGGCAGTGTAGTAAAAATGGCCGATTCATCGCTGCACGAATTTAAAACACATGCAGGCCGCTCTGTTTACGATGGAAGCGGTGTATTCCCCGACCTGGCAGTTAAACAAGAACGGTTTGCTGATGTAACCCAAACACTGGTAACCAAGTACCTTATATTTGACTATGCTAATGCGTACCGTAATACACATGCTAAAATTAACCAGGCAAAAACGTTTAGTTTGAACGATACTGAATATGCTGACTTTGTTAAATACCTCTCAGGCAAAAACTACAGCTACAACAGTGCCAGCGAAAAGATATTGGCTGCCTTGAAAACTGAGGCATCTAAAGACAAACAATACCCCGAGTTGCAGCCTGAGCTGGAAGCGTTAAAGAACAAACTGGCCAGCACCAAAAAGAATGATCTGCAGGTACATAAGTCTGAAATTAAGCAGATTCTGGAGAATGAAATTGCATCACGCTACTATTTTGAAAAAGGGCGATATGAGGCCAACTTTAAGTATGATAAGGAATTGGCCAAGGCCCTGGGGGTTTTGCAGGATAAAGCACTTATTGCATCCATACTTAAAGGCGAAGGCAACTATAAGGTAATAGGTAAACCACAAGTTACCCTGGCTGCCGCTAAGGTTGATGATAGTAATTAATTGTTGTAACAACAATTGTAACTAAAGAGATACAGCAGGTAGTTTAAACTATATTGCTGCAATGCTTGTCATACTATCAAATTTAAGATACTATGAAAAAGATCATCATTGCAGCCGCCATTTTAGTAAGTGGTCTTGCGTTCAATAAATCAGCCGATGCACAAATTAGGGTAAATGTTAATATTGGCAGCCAGCCAGATTGGGGCCCTGCTGGTTACGATTATGTAGATAATTATTACCTGCCCGATATTGATGCTTACTACTCGGTGCCTACCCATGAGTATGTATACTTAGATAATAACCGCTGGACCCGCTCACGCACCTTGCCAGCCCGTTACCGTAACTACGATATTTATAACAGCTACAAAGTAGTAGTTAACGACCGCAACCCATGGGAACGCGACAATACCTATCGTAGCCGCTACGCCAACTACCGTGGCCGTCATGACCAGGTGATTATTCGCAACAGCAAAGATGTAAAATATAAGAACCACGGCCGTAGCGTTGTGGTTAAAGAAAAAAAGGTAAAGTACAAAGGCAACAACGGCCGTGGTAACGGCTGGAACAATGGCAACGGTCATGGCCGTGGTCATTAAGCTATAACACTGTACCAAAACAAAAGCGCCGCTGTAAAGCGGCGCTTTTGTTTTATAATAATCTCCTCATGCGTCACTGCAAGGTACGAAGCAATCTCTGCTGAGGACAACGCTTGTGCGTGGTACTTTGTTAGTGCAAGCTGAAATTTCTTCAATGCTTTATTACTTACTTCGTCCGCTCATTGCCGCCGAGGCTAGTTCTTTTGGCATAGCCCCAAAAGGACCAAAAGTGCCTAGCTGTTGCGATCGCCTCACAGCCGCACTGGCTTTTACTCTGGCCAGGGCGCAATAGCGGGCCTCTCCGCTTTTTTCTATTGGTTTGCTTCCGTTCCATATTACTCAAAACTTCCTTGCCATGTCATTGCCAAGAGCGAACGTGAACTGGCAAACTCAGCTTGTGAGTCTTTATTGGTTAGGGCGGAATTGTGATGCGCAAATCTAAAGGTGCAAGCTACCAATAGGTATAATTTGCTGTATTGACAAATAATCAAATTAATTGGGCGCTCCTTCACATAAAAACTCTGAGATTGCAACATCGGCATATTTAGTCCCTGGATATACACTAACAATTTTGAATTTTAGCCGATCACCGTTTTTAATTTCATAGCGGGCTTTTAGGTTTTTATTGGCCCGTTTGTTTACAAAAAGCTTAGATAAATCAAAAGATTGATAATGCCAAGTATCCTTTAAATTGACATTGCAAACAGGTTGATCGTTAAAATAAATCAACAATGACTTAATCCGGGCATTTTCTTTCCAGGTCTTGTCAGATTTACAGTATCCATTAAACAAGTTGCAGATGCCTTGAAATTGATAGGCGCTTGAGTAGCTTGTGTTAGCAGGGTATTTAAACACAAATTCTATATAAGCATCAGATGTATTATTGAAGTTTTCGAAAACGTATGCGGTGTTTAAGTTATAATCTTGTATGTTTTTCTTGTTGTATTGATTATGTATCCCTGCTTTGTTGACTGTTGAGACAGTTAAGGTTTCACTCAAAGGCATTGACCAATTTCCCCAAAATTCGTTCTTTTTATATCCATTAATTGATTTTTCGAAATAATCGCTTGAACGATCAATGTAAGAATGCACCCAAGGAATGGGATTAGTAAACAAGAATAAAATACAGAAAAGTACTTTCATATTTTATATAAGTCGTTTTTGATGAAAATCAGCCTCTACTTATAATCCACTCCCATATTCATCAACATAAACGCCCACTTATCCGTCTCCTGCCCAATTATTTGCGCTGTTGAACGTCCGGCGCCATGGCCGGCGTTGGTTTCGATACGGATAAGTGTAGGAGCTTCGCCTTGTTGGTACTCCTGTAGCCGGGCAGCAAACTTAAAAGAGTGTGCAGGAACCACACGGTCGTCATGATCGGCAGTGGTAACCATAGTGGCAGGATAGCTGGCCGGCTTAAGTGCGTGGTAAGGCGAGTAGTGGTACAGGTACTCAAACATTTCGGGGCTGTCTTCGGCGGTGCCATAGTCATAAGCCCAGCCGGCGCCTGCTGTAAATTTATTATAACGCAGCATATCCATTACACCTACAGCCGGGAAGGCTACCTTACACAAGTCGGGGCGTTGCGTTATGGTAGCGCCTACAAGCAAACCACCGTTTGAGCCGCCTGCAATAGCCAAATAGTCTTTGGATGTATACTTACTTTGAATGAGGTACTCGGCCGCAGCAATAAAATCGTCAAATACGTTCTGCTTGCGCATCTTGGTGCCGGCTTTGTGCCAGGTTTCGCCATACTCGCCGCCGCCGCGCAGGTTTGGAACGGCGTAAACGCCGCCCTGCTCTAACAAAACAATATTAGAAGTGCTAAAGGCTGGCGTTAAGCTAACACCAAAGCCTCCGTAAGCATATAGCAAGGTTGGATTTTTGCCGTTAAGAACCGTACCCTTTTTATAAGTGATAATCATAGGCACCTTGGTTCCATCTTTTGATTTATAAAACACCTGCTTGCTTTCATACAACTCTGGGTTAAACTGCACTCCCGATTTCTTGTATACATCCGATTTCCCGGTAGCCAAATTGTACTTAAATATGGTTGATGGGTAAGTGTACGATGTAAAGGTATAGTAAATGTCTTTTTCCCCCTTCTTAGCGCTTAAGCCCGATGCCGTACCTACCGACGGTAATGCAACCGTATGCTCCAGCTTGCCGTTCATATCATATTGCTGTATCAGGGTGGTAGCATCTTTTAGGTAATGTGCAAACAGTTTGCCGCCAGCTGTCGAGACCTCCAGTACGTTTTTCGATTTAGGAATCAGGTCCTTCCAGTTGCTCGTTTGCGGATTTGCGGCATCAACCGTTACCAGCTTGTAAGTTGGGGCGTACAGGTTGGTATGGATATATAGCTTGTCGCCTGCGTTATCTACCACGTGGTGCACATTGTCCATATTATTCACCACGTTTACGATCGGGCTATTGGCCTTGCTAAGGTCCTGTATATATAGCTCATTGCCGGTGGTTGAGTTGGCAGCCGTAATTACCAGAAAGCGTTCATCTTCGGTAAGGTAAGCGCCAATGTAGCGGCGAGGCGTTTGCTCGCCGCCAAATATAAGCTTATCAGCACTTTGCGGCGTACCTACCTTATGGTAGTACAGCTTGTGGTACTGCGTCATGCCCGAAAGCTGACTACCTTCTTTTGGCTTATCGTAACTACTATAATAAAAACCCTCGTTACCCTTCCAGGCTATGCCCGAGAACTTGATGTCTTTGAGCATATCACCAACCACGCTCTTGTCGCTGGCTTTGATAACTACGGCGTTGGTCCAGTCGGAGCCGCCGGTGGAGAGCTGGTAAGCGGCCAGGCTGCCATCGGTAGTGAACGAGATACCCGCTAAAGACGTGGTGCCATCTTTAGAGAATTTGTTGGGATCCAAAAATACTTCGGGCTGGCCGCCCTCCGTTTGGCGGTACAGCACCGACTGACTTTGCAAACCATCATTCTTATAAAAGTAGGTGTAATTACCTTCCTTAAATGGTGCACTGTATTTTTCGTAGTTCCATAACATTTCAAGACGTTTGCGGATAGCCTCCCGGTAGGGTATCTGTGAGAGGTAGCCCTGTGTAACTTTGTTTTGCTCCACCACCCAGGCTTTGGTATCGGAGGCCTGGTCATCTTCCAGCCAGCGGTAGGGATCGGGTACGGTGGTGTCGAAATAGGTATCAGTTACAGTCCCTTTTTTAGTTTGCGGGTAGGCAGATGGTTTGATATTCATACGTTGGGCATAAGTAGTGCTGCAAAGCAAAGCAGCAGCTACCAGTAAACAGCTAAATTTGTTCATGGGTTTGCATTATTAACGGCAGCGTTGGGCCGGTTTGTATTAGCAAACACTAAATAACTGATTTTTAGGCTCAAGTACAACAGGGCGGATTTGAGGGTAGCGGAGTTTTAAACCAATGCCATGAAAGCTGAATGCACATGGTAATACAGTTTTCATACAAAACACCTCATTATCAATGAACAGAGCTCCGGAGCATATGTTGTTTGTATCGGCATAAATCAACGTTAAGGCGCACCTTACAATTCTAACACCACATCATCGCTGGCAGCATAACCGGTGCAGGTGAGTACCCAGCCCTGTTTTATTTCGGCATCAGTAAGTACTTCATTTTTAACAATGGTTACTTTTCCGCTTTTGCACTTTACAGCGCAGGCAGCACAAACGCCGCTACCACAACTATAAGGTAAGTGTAGCTGGTTTTGCAAAGCCGCCTGTAAAATCGTTTGGTTTTCGCCAGCCATCAGGTCATGCCACTCATTATGGAAATGTATACGCAGTTTGCGTGGCACAAAGTTATTAACTGCAGTGCTTTGCGGAACGGTTTCCAGTACAAAATTCTCTTTGTGGATGTATTCTGCAGCAATGTGCATATACAACAATGTAAGCCGCACCATGCGCATGTATGTGTAAGGTCCGCACAGGTAATATTTGGCTGTGGCAAAATCATTTGGGATGTATTTACGCACTAATTGTTCGGCTACAATGTTGTTAAGCCGTTTACCCTCCTCACTTACCAAATGTGTAATTGTTAACTGCTCGGGGTGCTGCTTACTGAGTTGTTCCAGATCATCCTTAAATATAACCGACTGCCAGCTCAGATTACTGTAAAATAAGAATATGCGACAATTAGTATGATGTTTTAGCAGGTACTTAATATGTGCATATACAGGTGAAATACCGCTGCCCGCGGCAAAATATACATAGGGTTTAATGGTTAAAGCTTCCGGGAGGTTAAAACGGCCTGCAGGTGGCACCACATTCCATATATCGCCAACCTTGGCGTAGGTATGCAGGTAGCGGGTTATTTCGCCGTTGGGTATACGCTTAATGGTGACGGCCAGCATATCCTCATCAGGCGAGGAACTGAGGGAGTAAGAACGCCGTATTTCCTCGCCATGATGATTGATAACCAGTGTAATAAACTGCCCTGCTTTATAAAGCACACGATGACCCGACACCTCCCTCAAATAAAAGGTTAGCGTATCGGCCGTTTCGCGTTTAATCGTTTCAACTCTTAATTGCAGCATCAGGACACCCGTAATACCAGTTTGCCAAATTGCGATGAGCTGCCCATTTTATCAACCGCTTTTTGTGCATCCTCCAAGGGGAACACTTCATCAACTACCGGAACTATCTGGTGTTCATTCACTAAATTCAGCATAGCCGTAAAATCATCAGGAGTACCCATCATGGTACCTAATAGCTGTATTTGTTTGGCAAAAAGCGTACGGGCATCCAATTCTGGGATGTTACCAGCCGTAGCACCAAAAAATACAATACGGGCGCCGGGGTTACATAAACCCGGCAGCTTGGCAAAATCTTTACCCAGGGCGCTGTCTATAATCACATCAAAGCCGCCGGCCAGGTGCTTCAGTTCTTCGGCCCAGTCCTGGGCTTTATAGTTTACGCCTGCAGTTGCACCCAGTTGCCTAGCGCGCTCAATTTTTTCGCCACTGCCCGAGGTAACAAATACCTGGCAACCTGCAGCTACGGCAAACTGGACCGCAAAAGTACCGGTACCCGCGCCTGCACCCACAATAAGCACTTTGTTGCCCGCTTTGGCACCACCTTTAGTGAAAAGCGCACGGTAGGCAGTTAAGCCAGCCAGCGGGATAGCCGCAGCTTGCTCAAACGTGAGGTGCGCTGGTTTAGCCTGCAGATATTCGGTTTTTACCTTAACATATTCGGCCATTGAGCCGTCTTCCGGCAGCCCCATTATTTTAAAGTCTTTACCCTGGTACGCCGGGTGATCGCCCCACTCGTGCCCCGGATTAATGATCACTTCCTTGCCCAGCCAGTATGGGTCGGTATCTGGCCCAACCTCGGTCACCACACCGGCACCGTCAGACCCTAAAATGGTAGGATACTTTATGCCGGCATATTTGCCGATGGTTATCCAGTAATCGCGCCGGTTTAAGGCTGCGGCTTTAATTTGCACCAATGCCTCGCCGGTGGCCAAGGATGGTTTATCAACTGCTTGTAGGGTAAGAGGCTGATCGGCCCCAACTAATACCATTGCTTTCATATGTAGAATTTAGCGGTTGCTGCCGCCACGAAATTTAAGAATGAGATAAATAATTAATATGACGATGAGTACAACGATACTAACGCCCACGTAGAAGCCGGCTTTAAATATGCCGCCCACAATTTCACAGCTGCTTAAAAACAGCAGCATAGAAAACAAGGTAGGGAAAACAAGCTTTTTCATACCTTAATTAATAGCAAAAGCGGCAGGATTGTTTATCCTGCCGCTTTTTTCTATTGAGCCGAAGCTTAAAGTTCTAGCCTTCGCATTGCTTTGTCCTCACAATAACAATGCTTTGGCTCTTGCTTCTTAAATTCTGATCCTTACTTTGCTTTTTTGTAAAGCTCAGCAACGTGGTTCCAGTTAATTACGTTCCAGATAGCTGCTAAGTAATCCGGGCGCTTGTTCTGGTATTTCAGATAGTAAGCGTGTTCCCAAACGTCGATACCTAAAATTGGCGTGCCTTTAACCGCAATTTCGGGCAGGTC
This sequence comes from Mucilaginibacter sp. PAMB04168, assembly GCF_039634365.2. Lineage (NCBI taxonomy): Bacteria > Pseudomonadati > Bacteroidota > Sphingobacteriia > Sphingobacteriales > Sphingobacteriaceae > Mucilaginibacter > Mucilaginibacter sp. PAMB04168. Next base: position 5,270,711 of record NZ_CP155079.2, on the reverse strand, counting down.
CATTAATGGGTTGTCTTGGTTAGGTGTTGAGGTTACAGCCAGTTTTTTATCGGCAGTAACTACTAACCATGCCCAGCCTGAACCAAAACGGGTTGCACCAGCTTCGTTCATTTTGGTTTTCAGTTCATCAAACGAGCCGAAAGTGCTTTTAATAGCATCAGCCAGTTCGCCGGTTGGCTCGCCACCACCGTTTGGTGATAATAAAGTCCAGAATAAAGTATGGTTGTAATGGCCACCACCATTGTTACGTACAGCAGGCGGGAATTTAGAAATGTGCTTAACAATTTCTTCGATGCTGCTGGTTGCCTCAGGTTTGCCTTCCAAAGCTTTATTTAAGTTGGTAACATAAGCCTGGTGGTGCTTGCCATGGTGAATTTCCATAGTAGCTTTATCAATGTGCGGTTCCAGTGCGTCGGTAGCGTATGGTAACGCTGGTAATTCAAATGCCATATGACTAATTTTTAAGGTTAAATAAGATGTATCTCCACAAATATAAAGGGTTGACCCACATATTTGTTCAGATTATTGTTAAGTTTTGCTGCGTTTGCTCCTGAAGAATTCCCTAACCAGCTCGGCACATTCATTTTCGCGTATGCCGCCGGTAACAAGGGTTTTGGGATGCGTGATTTTTTGATTTAAACGACCAAAGCCCAGCCGCGTATCATAAGCGCCAAATACAATTTTACCTATTTGGAACCAATACGATGCTCCGGCACACATTACACAGGGCTCCATAGTAACATATAGCGTGCAGTCTTTTAAGTACTTACCTCCTAAATAGTTGGCAGCCGCAGTAAGAGCCTGCATTTCGGCGTGGGCCGATACATCGTTAAGGCGCTCGGTAAGGTTATGCCCCCTGCCAATAATCTTACCCTGGCAGGTTACAATAGCGCCAATTGGAATTTCATCTTCGCTATAGGCAAGCCTGGCCTCGCGCAGGGCCTCGTTCATGAAAAATTCATCGGGCGAAACCGAACTTTCGTTATCAAAACTTATAAATCGCATTAAATCAGTTTGCTGCCGTTGGGTACTGGCCTTTCAACGGTGGTTAAAACAATATCGCCATTGTGATCGGCTAACCCGGTAACCAAAAATTGCGACATAAAGTTTGCTATCTGTTTTTCGGGAAAATTAACTACGCCTAATATCTGGCGGCCTATCAATTCTTCTTTAGTATAATGTTTAGTGATCTGTGCGCTCGACCATTTAGTGCCAAGCGGACCAAAATCAACCTTTAATTTGTACGCCGGCTTGCGTGCCTGTGGAAAGTCATGCACTTCTAAAATAGTGCCTGCACGGAGCTCAACCTTTTCAAAATCGTTCCAGGTGATGGTTTGCATGGGGCAAATATAGATGATTAGGATACAGAGTTATGAACACCGATTGATCTATTGCAAGGCGTCTTTTTAGGTATAAACAACAATGTCATCCCGAATGATAGTGAGCGATCCTTTCCGAAGTACAAGTTTGTTGCATAGAAAAGATTTTTCATTATCACTAGAAATGACACGAGTTTTTAAAGCACCGGGGCTTACCGGCCTTTTTTAGCCGCCGGAAATTTCATTTTATAATCCACCTTCACTATCCCTCTCGAAATATCACCGAGGCGTTTTTCGAGCAGGCGTTTGCGCAGCGGGCTTAGTTTGTCTGTAAATAGTTTACCTTCAATATGATCGTACTCGTGTTGTATAATGCGCGCCGCCATACCTTTAAAGGTTTCCTCATGTTGTTGCATGTCCTCATTATAATAGGAAAGGCGTACAACCGGCTGGCGGTAAACGTCTTCGCGCACGTCGGGTATGCTCAGGCAACCTTCATTAAAGGCCCATTCTTCGCCTGTTTCTTCCAGTATTTGCGGGTTGATGAATGCCTTTTTAAAATCCTTTAATTCGGGCTCCTCATCATCAAAAGGGGTAGCGTCAACTACGAATAAACGCTTTGATAAGCCTACCTGGGGTGCAGCCAAACCCACGCCACGGGCGGCATACATAGTTTCATACATGTCAGCAACCAGCTGTTTTAAGCCAGCTATTTCTTCTGTCTCAAAATCAGTGGCTTTTTTTCTCAATACCGGATCCCCGTAAGCTACAATAGGCAATTTCATGCTGCAAAATTACAGATTTATGCTTGTGATAGAAAATTTACTAATTTGATAAATGATTAACATCGTGTCATTTCAACAATAGGAGCAATTTGGCCGCCGCCTTAATTGTTGAACGTATAGTGCACTGCGCCTAAAACCAATACACTTTGTGCCAACACAAGCGCAACTATAGTTTGCTTGTTAGAAGCGGCTAATGTTATTAAGCTTAATCTTTAGGCTCGAACAGCAGGGTTAACAGGCTTGCTTCATCAAACACCTCGTTGGTAATTTCCAGAATCTGCTCGGCTGTAACTATGTTTATCTTGTCAAATACTTGCTGCAAGGTATCGATACAGTTAAAATCGACCAGGCTTTTGGCCATGGAGATGATGAGGCTCAGGCGGTTTTCTTCGGCCAGTGCAATCTGGCCTATAAACTTTTGCTTGGCCTGGTGCAGTTGTAAGGCTCCCAGTTTGTTATCACGAAGCTTTTTGAGTTCCTTGTGGATAAGTTTCATGGCCTTAGCGGCCTTTTCCTCATCGGTGCCAAAATAAATTGAAAATATACCGGTATCGGTTAAAGGTGTATAGTTCGATTCGATGGTGTAAGCGATGCCATGCTTTTCCCTGATTTCGAGGTTAAGGCGGCTGCTCATGCCCATGCCACCCAGCAAATTGTTTACCAGTAGTAAGCCGCTTTTGTGCTGGTGGGCCGAATCATAAGCCAAACTACCAATAACGCCATGGGTTTGCGAAATAGGCTTTTGAAAACGCAGCAGCTCACCCTTAGGTTTACCCGGCTTTTGCCGAACCTTGGCCGATGTGTTGGCAGGCACAACCCCGAGGTACTTTTCGGCAAGTTTAATGAGTTTGTTAAAATCATAATCGCCAATTACGGCAAACACCATTTCGTGGGTGTTATAGGTGCTGGCTATAAACCCGGCAATATCTTCACGGTTTAATTGGTTAACCGATTCCTCGGTACCTAAAATGTTATTACTTAAAGCATGCCCTTTAAACAGCATGCCCTCAAAATCATCCTGAATGGCTTCCTCGGGCTGGTCCTGGTATGAGGCAATCTCGTCTAGTATTACGCTGCGTTCTTTTATCAGTTCCTCTTCAGGAAAGGTGGAGTGGAAGATAATATCTTCAAATAAATCCAGTGTGCGCTCCAGGTGCTGTTTGCGCAGGGAGGCGTGTATGCAGGTGTACTCTTTGGTGGTATAGGCGTTCAGGTCGGCCCCTACCAGCTCCAGCCGGTTTAATATCTGGTTGGTGTTGCGGCGCTCGGTTTGCTTAAATAACAGATGCTCAATAAAATGCGCCAGGCCATCTTTGTGCGGCTGCTCATCGCGCGCGCCGGCATTTATAACAAAGCAGGTATGGGTTATATTAGTTGCGGCATGCTTGTATAATAAGCGGATACCGTTTGGTAGGGTATGTACCTGATAATCTATCATGAAACGGCAAAGATACGCTAAATTATATCTTTTGCTGTGACAGGATTAAGTCAAGTAATACGTATAATTGTAAAGAAAATAGACGAGTGACCATGAAGATTGACGACCTGACATTCGAGCCGCTGATTGAAGAAGAAGCTATAGCCAAACGCATTAATTTACTGGGCGAACAGCTTAACACAGAGTATGCCGGCCGTACCCCTATCTTCATTGGTGTACTGAATGGCAGCTTTCTGTTTGTGGCCGATTTAATTAAGCAGATTACCATACCCTGTGAGGTAACTTTTACCAAACTGGCTTCTTATTATGGTGGCACCAGCACAACCCGCAAAATACGCGAGGATATTGACCTGAGTGTTGATATTAGCGGCCGGCACATCATCATTGTGGAAGACATTGTGGATACCGGCAATACCCTGAGCTATTTAATTGAAAAGTTAAAGCTGAACGCCCCGGCTTCTATACGTGTTTGTTCCCTCCTGCTCAAACCCGGTAAGCTCGAAATATCAATTGAAGAGTTACGCTACGTAGGCTTTGAAATTGATAACGAATTTGTGGTAGGTTACGGGCTGGATTATAAAGAACTGGGTCGCAACCTGAGAGATATATACCGGCTGATTAGTTAAAAGCACTGACTGTCCTTCTACCGGTTTAGTACCTTCGCTTAAACTGCCCCAATTTTAATTACGAAGTGTTCCAATTGTGTGAACCTTTTATCCCTAATTCTTACTGACTTTAGCTACTCATCCTTCTACCGGTTCTGCAAACCATTTAATAAAAAACCAACGGCCAGGCCTATACAAATACCAATAGCCAGTTTTCGGGTAGCAATGCCTATGGCCACGCCTATAATCAAGCCAATTGCTATGTAATTTCTGCGTGTTTGCATGGAACAAGATAAAATAAAAATGTCATTCCGGGCGGGAGCGGGAAATCCTTTCCATGCGATTAACGTTTGAAAAGATCTCTCACTGCCGTTCGGGATGACATCATTAATAGAACAACTCACAACTTATCCCATCACCTTATCAGGCGTAATAGGTAGCTCGCGAATGCGTTTGCCGGTGGCATTGTAAACGGCATTGGCTACTGCGGCCGACATGCCGATCAGTGCTATCTCGCCCATGCCTTTGGCACCCATAGGGTTTACCTTGTAATCGGGCTTATTTACAAAAAGTGCATCAATTTGCGGTATATCGGCGTGTACAGGTACGTGGTAACCGGCCAGGTCGGCATTTACGTACCGGCCAAAGCGATGATCAATTACCCCTTCTTCCATCAGGGCCATCCCAATACCACCAATGGCGCCACCCACTATTTGGCTGCGGGCTGTTTTAGGGCTCACAATATGGCCCGAATCGGCAACAGAAACCACTTTGTTAATGCGCACCACACCGGTAGTAGGGTGTACCTTTACCTGCACAAAATGTACCGAGTAAGAGTAGCTCGAGAAATTGCGCATTTCGGATGTACCTGATGAGGTTATAGTTACATCCAGCTGCGGCATGTTTTTATCCTTCAGTACCTGGGCATAATCGGGCTTATCGGTACCGCCGTTGCCTATTAGTTGTTGAAACTTTTCCTTAAGCGCCAAACAAGCTTCATGCACGGCCGAACCTACCGTTGAGGTTATCATAGATCCACCTTGTGTTGGTGATGGTGGCAGGGAGGAATCGCCCAGCTCGAACTTGATCTTGTTAACCGGAACAGTGGTAAACACTTCCGATGCAATCTGCGTCATGGCGGTGCCGGTACCTACACCTATATCGGTTACGGCGGTTTGCAGTAATAAGGTGCCATTAGCCAGCATAGTGGCCTTTACGGTTGCACGGCCGCGGCCTGCACCAAACACACCCGAACCCATGCCATAGCCAATCAGCCAGCCGTCTTCCTGTACCGACCGTGGCTTATTTTTACGGTTTTGCCAGCCAATTTTATCGGCTCCCATCTGGTAGGCTTCTTTTAGGTACTTGGTGCTGAACGGCTTACCATTTTCGGGATCGGTATCGGCGTGGTTGCGTACGCGAAACTCAATAGGATCCATGCCCAGCTTATCAGCCAGTTCATCAATGGCCGACTCTAGTGCAAAAGCGCCGGTAGCTTCACCCGGTCCGCGCATCCAGGTAGGCGTGTTTACATCAACTGGTACAATTTTATAAATGGTGCCTACGTTAGGACAGGCATACATAAAGCGGGTCATGTTTACGGTACCCTCGGTAAATTCCTCAAAGCTGGATGTTTGTGCCCGTGCCTCATGAATTATGCCGGTAAGCTTACCATCGGCAGTTGCACCAAGACTTACTTTTTGCCAGGTATAAGGACGGTAGCCTACGGTATAAAACTGCATTTCGCGAGGCAAAACCAGTTTAACCGGCCGTTTAACCATTTGGGCAGCCATAACGGTTGCAATTTCATGCGGCCAGGTACGCAGGGCATTGCCAAATGCGCCGCCTACAAACTTGGCGATCACCTGCACGTTATCAAGCGGCAATTTGAATGCTTGGGCTACGGCGTTTTGCGTTGATTTTACACCCTGGGTCTTATCATACACGGTAACCTTATCATCGGCTGTCCAGTGCGCAATAATGGCGCTCAGTTCCATAGGGTTATGTACCTCAATAGGCTGAATGTATTCCGTTTCGATTTTAACCGGGGCACTTTGCCATTCATCAGGGTTGCCGCGTTTGTAATCTGCAAAGCGGGGGCCTTTTGGTGTAGCGGCCTTATCTAACACTTTAGAAGTATCGGTTTGGTGCGCTTCCTTGGCATAATCTACTTTTACCAATGAGGCGGCGTGCGTAGCGCGTTCAAAGCTATCTGCAATCACCATGGCTACAGGCTGGCCGTTGTATTTAATGCTGTTATCCGCAAAAAATCTTAACGGTCCGCCGCCGGTAGGTGGCTTGCTGGGGTCTTTACCTGTTTCATAACCAGGTATTTTGGGGGCATTTAAATGCGTAATTACCATTAGCACGCCCGGTGCACGTTCTGCAGCTCTGGTGTCTATGGTTTTTACAGTGCCTTTAGTTATGGTGCTGGTTGTAAAAGCCGCATAGCTCATGCCCGGCACCTCAAATTCGGCAGCATATTTAGCGGCTCCTGTAACTTTCAGGCGGCCGTCTACCCGGTCAATGCCTTCGGTAAACGGGGGTATATTGAGGAGTTCTTTTTCCATTTTAGTTTGGTTCTGGCTTCGGAGTTGCAAGCTTGGCTTTTTAGGCTATGTGTTCTGGTTACGGATGATGTGTTTCTAAGTCTCTTACATCTACAGCTTACGTAAACCATAGAAATCAGAACACACAATCACCTAAACCAATCCTGCTGCGTGTTTTAATGCTTCAGTTATGGTGGCCGGAGCCATTGTTAATTTAAAGGCGTTGTCTTTAAATGATTTGGCGCCTTGCATGGCCACTTGTGCTGCCTGCTCAAAAGTAGCCGCGGTAGCGGGTTTGCCTCTTAAAGCTTGCTCGGCAGCAGTTAAGCGCCATGGCTTGTGTGCTACGCCACCCATAGCCAGGCGGGCATCTTTAATTATACCATTCTGTATATCCATCGCCGCGGCTACCGAAACCAGTGCAAAAGCATAAGATGCCCGGTCGCGAACTTTAAGGTAATAGCTGTGATTGGCAAAATTATTAACCGGTATTTCTACGCCTGTAATCAGCTCATCTTTAGCCAGGTTATTATCCAGTTCAGGTGTATTGCCCGGCAAGCGATGAAAATCGGTAAACTTTAACCGGCGGGCACCCTTACGGCCTTGTATAAGCACAGTTGCATCCAGTGCAGCCATAGCCACGGCCATATCTGACGGGTGTACGGCAATACACTTATCACTAAAACCAAAAATGGCGTGCATGCGGTTAAAGCCCTCCAGCGCACCACAGCCTGTGCCCGGCGAGCGCTTGTTGCAGGGCATGGCCACATCATAAAAATATGGGCATCGGGTGCGCTGCATCATATTGCCACCCACGGTAGCCATGTTACGCAACTGTGCAGATGCGCCTGCATTTAAGGCCTGTGATAATAATGGAAACATGGATTTTACCAGCTTATCTTCGGCTACCTGGCTGTTAAGGGCCAGCGCGCCAATGTGTAAGCCACCTTTAATGTCGCTAATATTGCGCAAAGGCAGCCTGTTAATATCCACCAGCTTATCGGGCGTCATAACGCCGTGCTTCATCAGATCCACCAGGTTACTGCCGCCGGCAATTATTTTGGTGCCGGGCTGTGCTATGGCAGCCAGTACATTTTGCTGACTGGACGGGCGAACGTATTGAAACTGCTTCATACCTGCTGCCCTCCGTTCTTCACTTCCTGTATAGCATTTACAATGTTCGGATAGGCGCCGCAACGGCAAATGTTACCGCTCATGTATTCCCTGATTTCTCCTTCTGAGTTGGCATGACCCTCGCGGATGCAAGCCACTGCAGACATGATCTGCCCTGGTGTGCAGTAACCGCATTGGAAACCATCGTGCTTAATGAAAGCTTCCTGCATTGGGTGCAACTCATCGCCTTTAGCCAGGCCTTCAATGGTGGTTACTTTTTTACCGTCAGTCATCATGGCTAGCGTAAGGCAGGAGTTTACCCGGTGCCCATCAACATGCACAGTGCAGGCACCGCACTGGCCGTAATCACAGCCTTTTTTGGTACCGGTTAAGTGCAGTTGTTCGCGCAGCAAATCCAAGAGGGTTACGCGGGGTTCTATAGAAACTTTATGTGCTATTCCGTTCACCGTAATATTGAGCGGCAATTTTTCGAATACAGCCGCAACTTTTTCGTCCAGATGATTTTCGGCAGCTTTTACAGCTACGCCGGGCGTTAGGGCCACGGCAGTAAGGAGCGATGATTTCTTTAAAAAATCACGCCGTGGATTATCTTTCGGCTGATGATTATCATCTGCCGAAAACCCGTTATTAAGGTCTTCCATAAGGTACTTGGATTATCTATACCAAGCTACCTGTTTTTTATAAAAGGGTGTGCATTAAAAGCTTATTTATACTGATTCCAGAAAAGCAATCGATTTAAAAAAGCAGTGCGGTAAGGCTTAAAGCAGTTCAAGATTCAGGAGCTTGCCTCCATCTTTCAGCTTTTGCAGATAAGGCATTTTTAAGGTGTTTTTGAGCGCCAGAGCATGACGCGGGTGGTGCATATCGCTTGATATGTAATCAATAAATCCTTCATCAACCAAAGCCTCGGCGCTTTTTTTAACCTCTTTACCATAGTAGCCGGTTAAAGCAATGGTGTTAGTTTGGATACGGCATCCCCAGCTGCGCAAGCTTTCCACCTCACTAAGGGTAAGGTACGGATAGCGCTCCGGATGGGCCAATATGGGTGTAAGTCCTTTATCGGTTATTCGTTGTACGGTATGAATTAAATTAGGCGGTTTGCTGGTAAAGGCCAGTTCAAATAAAACAAACTGGTTATTGATAAGCATTAATTCGTTATTATCAATCAGTTTTACAAAAAACTCATCAAAGTAATGCTCGGCAGCGGCCTGTATAGGTATCTCAATGCCTTCGGTCTGTAAATGATCATTTAAGCGGTTGAGGGCATCATTAATGGTTGTGGCGTTATTCTTATAATAATCGGCCATGATGTGCGGCGTGGCAATTATTTTTTTTATGCCCACGCTCATCATTTCCCGTATCAGTAAAACCGAATCTTCTACCGTTTGTGCACCATCATCAATGCCCGGCAGTATATGCGAGTGCATATCAACCGAAACAAAGCTGTAGTCGAAAGTTTCCTGTGGTTGTTTTTTGCTTCTGCTAAATAATCCAAACATATTAATTACGGCAATGCATTAGTGGGCGACGACGTAAAGTTACGCTTTTACATCACACGATTAAGCAACATACCTGCAAATGGTTTACTAGTATTATGTAAATTTTAACACATTTTGCTTCTCTTTTTGCACAAAGTGGTGCTGTTTCGCCATTTCGTTATGGTAAAGGTAATTTTTAACCGTGTAGAAATATTCTTTTTAGGAGTAATATTGCCTTTTTAAAACGAATAATAATCATAAAAATTTCGTAATATAGCTTATCCGCTTTTTTGAAGCGACGGTATAAAAAAGTGTGTTTTTCTTTTTCTAGCCGTTATTTTCCTTATTTAAATGAAAAAGCTGTTGATTAGTTTTTGGCTGGTGATATTGGTATTTACCATAGGCGCTTTATTTTGGTACAACCAATACCGTTATAGTTTGCCTACACCCGTGCCCAACGGTTACAAAACGGTAAAAAGCGGTACGTTCATCCACTTAACTTCTGGTTTAAATTTAACAGGGCAGAAGCCGGTACTGCTGCACTTTTTTAATCCCGACTGTCCATGCTCACGCTTTAACCTGCAGCACGTAAAATCGTTAATTAAACAATATCATAATAGTGTTGATTTTGCGCTTGTACTGGTTACCGCGAAACCTTATACCGCACAGCAGATACAGGATAAGTTTGATTTGCAGATACCCGTAATTGCAGATAAGACGCTGGCTACTGCGTGTGGCGTATATTCCACCCCGCAGGCGGTGTTGTTGAAAGCAAACCGGCAGCTTTATTACCGGGGCAATTACAACAGCAGCCGTTACTGCACTAACAAAAAAACCGAGTATGCACGCATGGCATTAGAAAACCTCCTGCATGGTCTGCCGGTGCTTAACAACCCATTGTCTACCACCGCTTATGGGTGCCGTTTGGCCAATAACAATAGTACGTATGCAGCCCAATAACGATTATCAAACCTATAAATATGCCTTGCAGGCCGAAGTGAAAGAACGTTCGGACCGGTTAATGGATTATTTTCTGGTTGCCTATGCGCTAACCGGATTGGGGCTGGCTGCTTATTACGATACCTGGGTAATGGCCATATGTATTACCGGGCTATGCTTAACTGCCTATTACTCGGTAAAAATAGCGTTGCCTAAATCTGATCTGTACCAGTATGTGCTCAGTGCGGTGCTGGGTATTTTTATGGCGCAATTTATTTACCAGATGCATGGCATGTTCGAGATGCACTTTTTTGCATTTATTGGCAGCGCCGTACTCATCACTTACCAGAACTGGAAGCTGCAGATACCGGTTTTCGTGGTTGTGGGCTTACATCATGCTACCTTTGGGTACCTGCAAAACCAGGGCATTGAAGGTATGTATGTAACCCAGCTCGATTCATTCGACCTGCAAACAATAATCATACACCTCTTATTAACCTGCATCATCTTTTACATTAGCGGCTTGTGGGCTTATCAGCTAAAAAAATATGGTACTGCGCAGCTTAAGCAAGCTATTAAGTTGGGCGAGCTGCAGAAAGAAGCGGTATTAATAGAAGAGATTAAGCAGCGCGAAGAGGCACTGGCGGTATACAATAAAAAGTTGTTGCAAAGTAACCAGGAACTCGAAATGGCCCGCCATGAGGCCGACGAGGCCCGCCAGGAAGCTGAGAAAGCTAATCAGGCCAAAAGCATTTTCCTGGCCATGATGAGCCATGAGATACGTACACCTATGAATGGGGTAATTGGCATGTCGGGCCTGCTGGCCGAAACGGCCTTAACCGAGCAGCAGCGTACCTATACCGACACTATTAATAATTGTGGCGAAAACTTGCTGGTACTTATCAACAACATTCTCGATTTCTCGAAGATTGAGGCTGGCAGCATGGAGCTGGAGCGAGAGGATTTTAACTTGTTTTACTGTATTGAGGATGTGCTGGACATGTTCAGTAAACAAGCCTCGCAAAAAGGTATTGAGCTGGCCTATATTATTGACCGCCACGTGCCTGCACAAATTGTAGCTGATAAAGTACGCTTGCAGCAGATTTTAACCAACCTGGTAAGTAACGCGCTTAAGTTTACTACACACGGCGAGGTAGTGGTTAAGGCAGCGCTGACTAACAAGGCTAATGATGGCACCATTTCCCTCAGTTTTGAAGTTAAAGACACCGGCATTGGCATCCCGCCCGAAAAAATTGACCGCCTGTTTAAGGCATTTACACAAGTCGATTCCTCAACCACACGCAAATACGGCGGTACAGGTCTTGGGCTGGTAATTTGTGAAAAGCTGGCGGGTTTAATGGGTGGCAGCATTTCGGTGCAGAGTACACCCGGCAAAGGATCTGCCTTTACGTTTACCATACAAACCAGCGCCGGTACTAAAGAATTAAAACCAACGGTAACCCATTTCATGGGCGATCAGGCTGGAAAAAAAGTACTGGTAATTGATGACCATGCCACCAACAGGGCCATCCTTAAGAACCAGCTCGAAAACTGGAAGCTGGTGCCGGTAATTGTACAATCAGGCCATGAGGCGGTGGATATGCTGAAAGGGGGTCTGAAACCTGACCTTATTATTACCGATGCACAAATGCCTGATATGGACGGCGTACAACTGGCTCAGCAGGTTAAGCAGCAATACCCTGGCATTCCTATTATCCTGCTCAGCTCCATAGGCGATGAACATGCCCGGCAGCATGCAAGTTTGTTTAGCTATATTCTAAACAAACCCATAAAGCAGGATGATTTGAGCCGTTATGTATTTAACAGCCTGCACCTGAAAGCTCAGCCTGTAAACGAGGAGAAAACCACCAAGAGCCGCCTTTCTCCTGATTTTGGCGAGCGCAACCCACTCCGTATACTTATTGCAGAAGATAATAAGATTAATCAGAATGTGATTATGCACATTTTGGGCAAGCTGGGTTACCAGCCCCAGGTCGTAGAAAATGGCCTTGAAGCCGTTGCAGCCTGCCGCAAAAATACGTACGATTTAATCTTAATGGACATGCAAATGCCCGACATGGATGGCCTGGAAGCAACCGTGGTTATCCGCAAAGCGCTGGGGCATCAGCCGGTTATTATTGCGCTTACTGCCAATACCATGCAGGGCGACCGTGAGGAATGCTTGCTGGCGGGTATGAACGATTACATCAGCAAACCGGTAAAAGTGGAAGAGCTGATGGATAAGCTGCAACAGTGGCACAACTTTTTAGAGCATACGCCTATACAATAACCATTACAGGTGTTTAAACGCTCGTAAACAGAAGAGCAACTAACAACGGGTATACGGCGTACAACATGCAACTTGCAGATTCGGAGCTAATGTGTATATTAATGCCAGAAAACTTTACTTACTATCATGAGGATACTATTTTCGGCACTGGCTATTTGGGCCGGTATGGCCGTTGCTGCGCATGCGCAAGAGAAATACCAGTACGCGGTTGATATTGCCAATATTCAGAACGATAAGGTGGCCGTTACCTTAAAAACACCAGTTATAACCCAGCAAAATGCTGTATTCTCGTTCCCTAAAGCCATACCCGGATCGTACGCCCGTAAGGATTATGGCCGTTTTGTAAGCAGCTTTGCTGCGTTTAGTAAGGATGGTAAAAAATTAAAGACCGAAAAGCTAGGCGCCAACCAATTCCGCATTAGTAACGCCAGCGAACTGGCAAAAATTAGTTACCTGGTTGATGATACCTGGGATACCAAGCACAGTGACTTTATTTTTCAGCCGGGCGGTTCCAACATCGAAGCGGGCACTAATGTGGTGATGAATAACCATGCTTTTTATGGTTACTTTGAGGGCCTAAGCAACTTGCCCTATGAAATAACAGTAACCAAGCCTGCCGAGTTTTATGGAGCAACACACCTTGATGTAACGCATACCTCCACTACGCAAGACGTGCTCACCGCCAAGAACTATGTATACCTGGCCGATAACCCGGTTATTTATGCACGGCCCGACACAGTTTCCTTTAATGCCGGCAACAGCCAAATTAATGTGTCGGTTTATTCGGCCACAGGGAAAGTGAAGGCCGCTCAGGTTGCTGGTTATTTAAAACCGCTTTCGGCTGCGCTAACCAAATTCTTTAATGGCTTGCCGGTAAAATCATACCAGTTTTTGTTTTATTTTGAAGACCCCAAAAAAGCCCTGACTGATCGTAAGGGCGGCGAAGGCGGCTATGGTGCGCTGGAACATAATTATTCATCGCTTTACTACTTGCCCGAGGTGGCTTTTGAAAAGGACTTAATTTCGATGGTACACGATGTATCGGGCCACGAGTTTTTGCATATACTAACGCCCCTCAACCTGCATAGCAACGAAATTGAGAACTTCAACTTCACCGAACCGGTAATGTCGCAGCATTTGTGGCTGTACGAAGGTGTAACCGAATATTTTGCGCAGCTTATACAGTTGCAAAACGGACTGATAACACAAAAGAAGTTTTTTGAGGAAATGCGCAACAAGATAAACCAGGCAGAAGAGTTTGGCGATTTTTCGATGACGGAAATGAGCCGCCGGGTGATGGAAGACAGCTTTCAGAAAAAATACAGCAGTGTGTACAATAGGGGGGCACTCATTGCCCTGTTGCTGGATGTGCTGATACGTGAACGGACTGAAGGCACTAAAGACCTGAAGCAGGTGATGCTCACGCTTACTCAAAAGTATGGCCCCAATAAACCCTTTGATGACAACCAGCTTTTTGATGATTTTGTAGCCGCCTCACACCCCGATGTAAGGCAGTTCATCGATAAATACATTATTGGCAGCCAGCCGCTGCCTTATAGCGAATATTTTAATCGGCTGGGTTATGACTACCAACCGTCCAAAGATGTAGCTGCTTTTTATCCTGGAAAGATGGGCTTAAAATATGAAGAGGCCAATAAAGCATTTGTATTTACTGGCGTTGATAAAAACCCGTTAGGTGTGAAGGAAGGCGATACGTTTCTGAAGATTGACGATGTGGTGGTATCGGCCGAAACCATAGACGATATTTGGGATAAATACTTCAATACCAATACTGATCATCCTGAAATTAGCATAACTGTGCTACGCGACGGCAAGCAACAGGTATTGCAAGGCAAGATATTTGACGGCCATTTTAAACTGAAAAACTATTTGGCGCCTACCGCAACCGTTTCGCAAACCCAGCAGCAAATGCTCAATAAGCTGGTTGGAAAAAGCTAACCGGTTTATTTGGTCAAAGCACAACACTTTTTCGCTGATTTTCAACCAGGACATTGGTTTAAAGTTGGAAACCAGCGTGAATTTGCCTAAGCGAGCTTTACCAGCCATATGCAGTATCGGATTTTAAGATACATAGCGTATCTCGCCTGAGAAACAGTTACTGGCAAGTTAGACGACTATTATAAAGGAGCGGTAATTACCTTAAGATAGGTTAAAAAAGTTAGCTTAAATCAAATTAATCTTCTGGTCTTTCTTTGGCATCAGCCATACGCACAATGCGGGGCTGGAACTTTGCCAGTACGTCGACCAAGTTATGCTGGGCTTCCATTACGGCATGGATATTTTTGTACACCATAGGCGCTTCGTCAAGGTCTGCCCCCACGAGGGTTATCTTTTTTTCCAGCAGCTCTGCCGTTACCAGATCGCGCTTTATTGTTTTAAAGGCAGCATTGCGGCTCATTAACCTACCCGCACCGTGCGATGCTGAGTTGATAGACTGCGCATTACCCTTGCCACGTACCACAAAGCCGGGCGTACTCATGCTACCGGGTATAATGCCTAATACGCCGTTGCCTGCCGGGGTGGCGCCTTTGCGGTGTACCATTACCGGCGTGCCATCGGCCAGTCTTTCCTGCCAGGCAAAGTTGTGGTGATTTTCAATACGCAGCAGCGGTTGCAGCTGCATGGCTTTGGCAATCTTATTGTGTATTTCATGATGGTTTGCGCTGGCATAATCACCAGCCAAGTTCATGGCAATCCAGTATTCCTGGCCTTCATTACTATCTAAATCCAACCAGGCCAGGTGCTTGGCCTCGGGTGGCAGCTTAGTTTTCTTCATGGCAAGGTCAGAGTAATAGCCTGCTATACCCGCTCCAAAGCCGCGTGAGCCGGAGTGAGAGAGCAATGCCAGGTAGTTGCCGGCCGGCACACCCTCTAATGCGCCGCCCTGTACGGTAAGCTCTCCCCATTCTACAAAATGGTTACCTGTACCCGATGTGCCCAGTTGTTTATAAGCTTTGTCTCTCAGCGTACGTATTTGCTTGGTTGCTTTCCAGTCGGGTTTCTCAAACAAGCTGTCGTCATCATGCCACTTACTTTCGCTGCCCATGCCAAAGTGGGTGTTTTTAAGTAAAATGCTTTTTAAATCGTCGGTTTTATCATCAACAGTATGTGCAGGTAGTTCAAAAATGCTAAGGCACATTCGGCAAGCAATATCCACACCTACGGCGTAAGGTATAATGGTATTGGCCGTTGTGGCCAGTACGCCGCCAATGGGCAGGCCGTACCCCTGATGCGCATCGGGCATTAAAGCGCCGGCCACGGCTATAGGGAGTTGTATAGCCGTACGCATCTGGTTGAGGGCGCCCGCCTCGATATGTTCTATGCCGTACACCGGAAAATCAGCAATTTCCTTTTTAAGTTCATTTATGGGGCGTTGCGGTTTAATTAGCTGGCCTTGCTGCCGTAATTCCAGCACCTTTTCGGCCAGGTTTTTAAACTTGCCGCCGCGTTTAAGGGCATAAGGCTCGGGCTCGGCAATGAGGGCTTCCAGCTCGGCCAAAATTTGTTGCTTGTTCATCACCTTGTGCTTCAACAAGCCGTTGGCTACCCGGCTAAAAAGGATAATTGTATCCAAATCTTCAACTCCTAAATCGCTGATCTCGCTATTGGTTATCTTCTCTTTTTCCATGTTGGTTTACACTTTGGCTGCCATTACTATAACAACAAAACAGCCATTTTGCGCGCGTAATCTTTACAAAATTGATTCAGGCAGGAAACGCAAGCAACCGCAAATTATCTTACCTTGCATTTTAAAATCTATAGCCACCATGAGCAAGACCAGCACCATCGGGTTTTCTTACAAAGTAGAAAGTGTAACGCTGCAAACCATTGACGATACTTTACGCACCACCAGCGGCTTTATTACCCGCGATATTATAGATGCCATCAACGAAAAACTTAAGGGCCAAAATTTTAAAGTAGATGAAAGCTCAATAAGGCCCAAATATGTAGCCGATCAGTTATTCATTGAAGGGTTTGCCGTAGAGATTAAAGAGCCCAAAACGGTTGGCTTTCTATCAGGTCGATAGATCTGTCAGGTTGTTAAGACCTTAATTAACCTTTATAAGATCTTTTTTATTGAGCCAGCCTTTACTTACCTGGCCCTGCTCGTTTTTATAAACTACATAAATGTATCCGTTTATATCATCAATGGCGGTGAGGCGGGCATTGTTCCAGCGGTTAATGTTGGCCTTGCGTACACTTGAGGCATCGGGCCGGTCGTGAAAATAGGCGTAGCTGGCAAAGAGCGTAAAGGTTTTGCCAGCATCTTTTCCTTTGGGGTCGTTGGCAGGTGGCTGTATGGTTTTTTTTGGCTGCGTTTTAGCCTCTTCTTCTTTAGCCACCGTGTCTGTCACTTCGTTTTTCACTTCAGATTCGGTGGCGGTATCTTCTTTAACTACAGCTGCTTTCTTTTTTGCTTTTGGTTTACTTGTTTTTTTAACCGGCTCAGTGTTTTTTTCAACAGCAAGTGTCTGGCTCACCGGAGTCTCCTGCTTGGCATTTGCTGTAGTAGGGAACAACAGATGTCCGGCATATGCGCCCAAACAAGCTACGATAAGGCCTATCCATAACGCAGCCGCAACGGATATACCTTTTGATTTGCTTGCAGTAACAGTTGGCTGTGCAACCGGGTTAGGTGTCGCCGGCCTTGCGCTTCTCAAAGTCATTAGCTCGTTATTGCTTTGCGCTAAAGTTTGCTTGGCCTTTGTTATTTCCTGCTCGTAAAGCGCGGCTTTTTCACATTCCTGGGTTAACAGCTTCTGCAGACTTTCGTTCTCGGCTTGTAACAGGAGGGCTTCTTCTGTATTGCTCTTGGCGGCAAGGGCGCTGTTTTGGGTCAGAATAGCTTGGTGAAGTTCAGTGCCGTCGGCAAAGCGGTCGGCAGGTTGCTTTTGCAAGCAGCGGTTAATAATTTGTAACAGCCATTCGGGTACTTGCATTTCCCAGGCCTTCTTTTGATCGTCCCAGGTATTGGGCAGGTTGGCTTGTCGCAATTCGAGTAAATCGGGCACGGGCGCTTCCAGGTGCGCAATCATGATGTTATTACGCGCCGTTTGTGCGTTAGCCGTCAACGGGAAGGGTACTGCCCCCGCCAGCAGTTCGTACAAGATGATACCGTAGCTATAAACATCACTTTGTGGCAGCATGATGCCTTCGTTTTGCTCGGGTGCCATAAACTCCACTGCGCCCGCATTTCGTAAACTATCACGGCGCTGCTCATCGGTCATGATAGCCAGGCCAAAATCAAGCAACACATAATTGCCTGTGTGGATATTGTATTTAACGTTATTGCTTTTAACATCGCCATGCTTTACCCCAACCTTGTGGCAATGGCTCAGGGCGCTGGCCAGTTGGTCGGCCACCTTAATTACTTCATGAATGGTAAAGACCGGATCGTGAGGCGCGTTTAGGAGTTCGCCCAAATCTGGCCCTTCAATAAACTCCATCTCAATAAAGGGCAGCGAGCCACTCTCAGTAATGCCCGAACTAAATATTTTTACAACATGCGGCGTCGGGTTCTCATTTACTTTTTTTAATTTCTCTACCTCATTCCTGAAGTTCTTGAAATTTTTATCGTCTTCACTTTCGGTATGAATGGGCGTGGGCAGAAGTTTTACAGCTACGATAATTTCGCCTATACGACGAGCCTTGTAAACTGAGCCCTGGCCTCCGTTTCGCAAAGCACCCATATTTTCGAGTCCCTGAGTTATGGTAAACACTTTACCCATATTGTAATAGCTGTAATGTAATAGGTTTAAACTTATCAGGTACTAAATAGTTTGAAACAGATTTTGTTTACAATATCTGACGGGAAAATCCATTGGGGGGTCTAAGCAGCAGCACGCCTGCCTTTTGCTACAAACGTAGCAATGTTAGCTATTCGTATTTAACAAAAAGCACACTGTTAATAGCCATACGTTTTAAGCGTTAAAGGTCATTATCAAACATTTATCATCAAAACATGTACACTATATAATAATACACGAGAGCTAACCATTTACACCTCAATAAAGCTTTTACCTGCCACTATACTTTCTGCGGCTCTCTAAATTTATTTTAACAGTTAGGTATAGTTATGTACAAGAGTGACTTATGGCCAGCGCTTGGGAGCGGGCTGCTGCATTATTGGTTGATGATAAAAAGCTATTTAAGTACGTATAAATACTTCTTTATAGTTATTATAACCAGTATGCTGGCTGGCGCATACCTTTATCAAAGCAACAGGATATCGCACTATGAGGCAAGCGCAAGTGTACGGTTTGAGCCGGCGCGGGACGCTGCCACCCAACAACAGCTTTTTAAAGAGGTTTATAATGAGTTGACGGCCGACTATAACCTTACCGCTGTAAAACCGGCAGGCCGACCAAACACCTTAACTGTAACGGCAACCGGCGAAAGCGCTTACAAAGCCGAGGCGGCTATAACAGCGTTAACGGATAGTTACCGATATAAAGCTTTAAACCATGTTGGCAAGCAAGTTAACACCCGCCGGTTTAATGATAGTGTAGCCGCTTTAAAAGACGAGCTGAGCACTTTAAATGAAAAGATACGGTTAGGGGCTTTGCAAGCCGCCGCCAACCCGGCTGAACGTGCTGTTTTGAAAGAAAAGTTTGTAAAGCAGTCGAGGATATTAGACGTAGTGGTAAATTACGTTAGTAAGCCCATTAGTAGTTTTGTGGTTATACCCGACAGCTTTATACCACCCGACGATGACTTGCTTAAGTCTATCAATAAGTTTAATGAGTTACAGTTGCAAAAACAAAGCTATTTGGGCGCCAAAAGCTTAAACGACCCCAATACGGTGAGGTTTAACCAGCAGATTAATTTTTTGCAGGAGCAGATTAAACGCCAGGTTGTTGTTCAAAGAGCGTACCTCCAAAAGCAACTAAACCCGGGTACTGATACTGCTGCTTCGTTACAGCAATATCGTTTGCAGTCAGCCCATATTTCAGCCGCTATTGATTCGCTAACCGCTTTAAAACAATCTGCAATAGGCAGGCCGGCGCCGGCAAGTTCGGCTATAGCGGTTACTTCTTTTAAAAGCCGGGCAATGCACGCGCAATCGCCGTTATTTTATATAGCCGCAGTTTTAGCAGGGATATTATTTTCGGTTTTAGCTGTTTATATTTTACAAATGCTGAATAGAAAGATTCACAGCGTTGCAGATATAAAACGGACAACTAAAATTCCGGTTGTTACAGAACTTGAGCCTCAGCAAAATGAAGGTGAACCGGGCGCCGACATTTCTGTTAATGCATTGGCCTCTTATATATTCAATGTTCACAGCCATCATCAAACAATTTGGGTTACGGCAAATACCGACGAGGAAGGCGCGAGGCAACTGGCGTTGCAACTGGCACAAGCGCTTGCTCATACCGGCAAAAGTACCGTTTTAGTTGATAATGATATGCCCGATTCATTATCATATGATGAGTTGGGCCTTCCGTACAACAAGGGATTATATGAGTACCTGAACGCAGATATAGTTACTATCGATGACCTGATCGTACCTGTTCAGGGGGCCGATAGTCTTTACTTTATCGGGTCGGGCGTTGCTAAAAACCAGCACAAGGCAGAGATGGTATCTATGCTGGGGTTATTAGATATTTCGCCAAACTTATCGGCAGAGGCCGACCCGATACAAAAAGCAATGCCAGATAGGAAGTTTAACCAGCTTATAAACCAGTTACACAAGCAGTTTGATTATATTGTTGTAAGCGGCCCGTTACTCGAAGATTACGCACACCCCATGATTAGCCGTACCGATATTACGTTTTACCTGGTAACCTATAAAATTACTGACAAGGCACAGCTTGTACGGCTTAATGAGTTGTGGCAAGCAGGACAAATTAATAGCCCGGCAATTGTAGCCAAACACGCTGCGCATTAATAGTATAAATAGCCGATACGCTGTGCAAATACCAATTTTGCCAGAATTAATACTCTATAAAAGGCATCAATAAAACCAAATACCTGCCGGCCTATTATTTAAATATAAACTCAGTAAGCAATTATTAAAAAGCCGTTATGCCGCATGCCTTTAAGCAGTGCGGATGACTTACCGGCTAATTTATTTACCAAATTATAGAATTATGAAAACCAATTATTTAAAGTCAGTTATTTTAGCGCTTGCCATGGTGGCTATGATGTTGCCTGCCGTAGCAAAAGCAACCGAACCTTCCAAAAATAAAAAAAGTGAAGCCAAGTCGCCGGCTACTAAAATCGACCTCAGAAGCGTAAAGATTAAGAATGTCCAGTTCGGGTTTGATCGTTCTGCTATTAGTGCGGAAACATACGCACGATTGGATAAAGTGGTAAAATTAATGGCCGACAATAATGCAGCGGTTAAACTAAGCGGACATGCTGATAACAAAGGCGGTTATGTGTATAATTGGAAACTGTCACAAGCGCGGGCTAACACGGTTAAAGAGTACATGGTTAGTAAAGGTGCCGATTCATCGCGCATTGCTTCAACCGAATTTGGCGATACCAAGCCCATTGCTTCTAACAAAACCAAATTAGGTCGGCAGCAAAACAGACGTGTGGAAATTGAATTTGTTCAATAACCCGGTTTATAGCACATAAACAGCTAGAATCACTGCAGGGTTAAATAAATATTAATTATTTTCACCAAAAGGAAATTTATACGGATATTTATTCGTACCTTGTAGACTTATTAAAAGCAATATAATGCAACAAGGAACAGTAAAATTTTTTAATGAAACAAAAGGTTTCGGATTTATCACACCTAATGATGGTGGAAGCGAAATCTTTGTTCATTCATCAGGTCTGATTGACAATATTCGTGAGAATACTGTTGTTAGTTATGATGTGGAAGAAGGCCGTAAAGGACCAAACGCAGTAAATGTAAAAGTAGCTTAACACACTATAAATTATTGTGAGGCATCTTCCACTATAGGAAGATGCTTTTTTTGTAAAAATTTTTCCTTGCAAAGTTGGCCCTCAACAAGCCGGTTATAGCAGCTTAAATATTAATCAGAACTTCGGAAAAATAGAAGTTCTAAGTTACACTTAAATTAAAATATGGGTAAATCCACAGAAACATTCAGTAAAAAAGAACGGGAAAAGAAAAAAGCCCGCAAACAGTTAGACAAAAAAGAAAAAGCCGAAGACCGGAAAGCTAATGCTGTAAAGGGAAAAGGTTTGGAAGACATGATGGCTTATGTTGACGAGAATGGCAACATAACATCTATGCCGCAAGAGCCCGGTAAACGTAAAAAGATACTGGTAGAAGATATACAGATTGGTACGCCTAAGCAGGAAGAGATCGAATACGAGGTGGTTAGAACCGGAACCGTATCGTTCTTCAATGAATCGAAGGGCTACGGCTTTATACGTGACCTGCAAACTCAGGAAAGCGTATTTGTGCACATTAATGGCATTATGGAGCAGATCAAAGAAGGCAACAAAGTTACTTTCGAAGTTGAACAGGGACAAAAAGGCCCCAACGCCATCAAAGTAAAAATTGCCAAATAATTTCAGAACACCGGCTTTTAAGCTTGTGTATTTAAATTACTGCAATAAAAAAGGCTGAAGACGAAATCTTCGGCCTTTTGTTTTTGTACTTGCCTGATGCTTTTTATTGTTACATGATATAATAAGATGCAGGCGGTTCAATTTTATATACCGGCGGTTCGCCAACCATCTCCATTAGCGTGTTTTCTATCGACATGGATAAAGCCGTCATTGGCGTATCGGTTGGCCGGTTCTCAAATGGGTCCTGCATTAAAATAGCTGTTTGTTCTATAGCAATGAATAATACGGGGACGATAATCGTGAGCGATACTTCTACCAGTTTACTTTGATCCTCCAGGCCAAACGGCAGCATGGTCATGAGTACATAGATCAGAAAGTGGATCAGCACACTATAAGCTCTCGGGAAAACGGTGTTTTTAATCCGTTCACATTTTCCCATCGAGTCGCAAAGCCTGGCCAGCGTAGCGTCTATTTGTACCTGCTTATTAGCATTGATGTTAAACTGCTCGCTTGCTGCAGCAAGTGCATCTGCATGTTGGTCTAAAATGAGGTTAGCTTTGTTGGCGCTATTAGCACCGATATTGCTGAAATAGGTGCTTACCTTGTTGCTATGTTCTACTTTTCGAAGTGATTCTGAAAGTGCAAAGCACCAAACGCCTTGCCGTGCGGCAAAGTCTTTTGCAACGGCCAAACCCTGTTCCGTTTTGGGCATAAATTGTTTAACCTGGCGCACCAGCGTCCTGCTGTCGTTCACAATAGCACCCCACACTACCCGGGCCTCCCACCAGCGTTCGTATGATTGTGAAGTTCGGAATGCCAGTAATAGCGATAAAACAGTACCACTGAACGCAGTAACCGCCAACGGTATAGAAACCTGGCTTAGGATGCCGTAGTGGTCAAACGTACCAGCCAGCATAGCATACGCCGCAATGGCCAGTACATCCCATTTGATGGTGCGGATAAAATAAAAAATCGAAATTCTTTTCTTGATAAGCATATTATTCATCCATAACACCAAAATGTTTTTAGTGTTCGGTTAAGAGCATAAATAACCCGTCCGAAAATAATGGACTTTGCATTAAGCAGTAGAAAATGTATATTACTTCTGCTTTCTTCGCCATTTTAACGACTGCTGATTATCGCTTAAAAGCAACTCAGGCTGTTTTAGCCATTGCTCCATCCGCTCAACCATTTTTTGCAAGTGCGTTTGGCTTAACTGACTAATAGCCGTTTTTGATTTATCCAGATGATTGTACCATACATCCTGAAACAGCCAGTCTAACACAATCCGGTTGAAGCAATGGTTATACTGTACCGGCTCAGTAAACGTTGCCGGCAGAGTTTCATTTAACAGTTGCTTATACCGGCCAATAGCCGAAACCCGATCTTTCATGGTTGGATAACAGGTAAGCTGAATTTTCGATTTAAAGATCGAATTTATTTGGCTAAGGTAAATATGTGAAGAATCTTCAGCGCATAAACATACGTGGGCTCGCATAAAGCAAGGAGTAGGCTAAAAGCGTCTGTAAGCAAAGTATAAGTATAGCCATAAGAAAAAGTGTACCTTCGCAAATTATTTTCTTGGAAAGACACCTCATCGTTTCAACGACAATAAAGTTATAATTAAGATATGAAAAAGATTGTCGATTACAGGAAGCTGTTGGGTGTTACTAAGGATGCCGATTTACAGGAATTAAAAACGGTTTACCGGGGCTTAATGAAAGCCTGGCACCCCGATAAGTTTCAGGATAGTAACGAAAGTAAGCTGGCTGCCGAAGATAAAAGCAAGAGCATTATTGAAGCTTATCACTTTTTAGTGAGCATAGCGCCCGAAACACGTGCCCAATCATTTGCCGATTATACGCTTACCACCACTACCGCTGCAATGGCCGATTTTGAGTACAAATCACAAATACTTACCGTAAGCTTTACCGATGGCAATACGTATGAGTACTTTGATGTACCCAAGGCGGTATATATTAAGCTCATCAATGCCGATTCGCCTGGGAGATTTGCCCGCAGGCATATTTTCGGCACTTATTTGTACAGAAGCACCAGCAAGCTGGTAGCCTCGGCCTAAGTTGCCATTGCGTATAGCTCTACAACTGTAAAGCATTAAGCCGTATAGTAGCTAACGCATGCGCCCAATAATTTAAATCCGTTCAGTACTGCTGAGTGATTTTTGCTGCCTGTAGCGGCCGCCGGAAAGTGCTTTTGATGATGAGTGTAATAAAAATGCTTTTGCCTTTCTTACAACGAAACTGTATTCATTAGCTTGTTTTACCGTTATATGCAAAGTTGCTCTGGTTGCATAGCTACTTTATAAAGTCTGTATGAAAATCCTGCGCTCTAAATACCTGTTCCATTCGCTTACAGTGCTTTTGCTGCTGCTGGTGGCAGCGGGTTGCGGCCTGGTAAAATCGTTAGGCAAAAATCCGCAGGGCGACGATTTGGCACGTATACAGGCGTTGCCTAACTATAAGAACGGGACGTTCCAAAATTTAGACAGTGTCGATAACGGTCAGCATAAGGTAAAGCCTGGCCGGGCTTTAAAAGCCATATTTAACCGGCCCCGAAGCGTTACGCCGCAAAGGCCGGTGCCCTGGGTTAAAACCGATTTAAAGAATCTGACGGCGGCTAAGCCCACTGTGGTTTGGTTTGGGCATTCGTCGGTACTCATTAAAACGCAAAGCGGTAATATTTTGATCGATCCGGTTTTTAACGATCATGCCGGTCCCATTCCGGGCATGGTTAAAGCTTTTGACGGTACTACCCATTACAGCGCCGATGATATGCCCGATATAGATGTGCTCATCATCTCGCACGACCATTACGATCACCTGGATTACCGCACAATTAAAAAGCTCAAAAGCCGCATAAAAAAAGCGGTAGTGCCTATGGGTGTAGGTTCGCATTTGGTATACTGGGGATTTGATCGTAAAAACATTGTGGAGTTGAATTGGAATCAGTCGTACACCCTGGCAAGCGGCCTGAAAATTACGGCTACACCCGCGCGCCACCGTAGTAACCGCACCTTTGCCGAAAAGAAAACCCTTTGGGCATCATATGTTATACAGGCCAATGGCTACCGCCTGTTTTACAGCGGCGATGGCGGTTACGGCACTCATTTTAAACAAATAGGACAACAGTATGGTCCTTTTAATTTGGCTCTGATGGAATGCGGGCAGTATAACCAGGCCTGGCTTCATCACCACATGCTGCCTGCACAAACCGCCCAGGCCGCTGCCGATTTGCAGGCCCGCATGATACAGCCTGTACATTGGGCCAAATTTGCCGAAAGCGCCCACCCCTGGAACGAACCTGCAAACTTGCTGCTGCCTGCTGCCGTAACCTTAAGTATTCCCGTATCTATTCCGCTTATAGGTGAGCCATTTGTTGTAGGCAATGCACCAAGGCGTACAGTTTGGTGGGCGTTTGAGTAAATAAGTACTTACCGTTATTTCGCAATTTTGTTAAAGTATGTGAAGTGACACTTAAAATGCAGCGTGGGTAATTCACACTTTGCTACACAAACCGCCAAGTGTCAAAACAAACAAAAAATTCCTTTTTATCTTAAGGGCATGAATACGCCCCTAAGCAAATCAGCCCAGCTCAAGCAGGCTTTAAATACTCTATTGATCAGATACCGACAGGCTCCAAAAGGATCTATGGAAAAAGCGATGCTGCTTCAGTCTATAAACTTATTAAAACAAGTTATTGCTGAAAGGAAATTACACATGCGCAGTCAGGCACAAACTGATGTTAATCCGCATGAGGCGCAGCTCATCCACTTTTTTCCAATTTCAAACCAGGTGGTTGCCTAAACATTCTATAACAACGAGTGCCGCTGGTTAAAGTGCCGCTGTTGGTTATTTACTGCCCTGTGTATAGCCTCAGCACGCCTGCCGGCGGCTACTCTTGCTTCAGATGCTCTGTTTCTCCTCCATGCTTATATTAACTTTTGTAGTCACAACTTAGGCGAAACCAAAAACTCGGCCGAATCCTGTTCCAACATTTTCCTCCTTCTTCATCCTTTCAGCTTAAAAGCCTATTTTTGAGCACCCATGTCTATACGCAATAAAATCTATTTTGCTTCTGATATTCATTTAGGTGCATCTGGCTACCAAAGCAGCCGCGAGCGGGAGGCCCGTTTTGTGCGCTGGCTGGACAGCATTATGCATGATGCCGATGAATTGTTTTTGGTAGGCGATGTGTTTGATTTTTGGTTTGAGTACAAAACAGTGGTTCCGCGCGGCTACATCCGTTTTTTGGGCAAACTGGCTGAGCTGGCAGATGCCGGCGTAAAACTTTATCTTTTTAAAGGCAACCACGATATGTGGATGTTCGATTACTTTGTGAAGGAACTAAATGCAACCATCGTTAGCAATGAGCTGATCTTGGAGCGGCAGGGTAAAAAGCTGTACCTGCACCACGGGGATGGCCTGGGGCCGGGCGATGGCAAGTATAAGCTGCTCAAAAAGGTTTTCCGGAGCCGATTGTGCCAGTGGCTTTTTGAGCGTTTGCACCCTAACCTGGGGGTGGGTTTGGCCAACTATTGGTCTGGGCATAGCCGTTTGGCCAATTCCGCCGGGCAGGAACGTAAGCTGTTTGAGAACGAATGGCTGGTAAGCTTTGCCCGCGAGGTGCTCAAAGTTACGCATTATGATTATTTTATTTTCGGCCATCGGCATATACCCATGGTGACAGAGCTAAGTGCCGCCAGCAAATACGTAAACCTGGGCGAGTGGATGCACCATAACTCTTATGCTGTGATGTACGATGGTGTAGTGGTCCTGGAATATTTTGAGAATATTGAAGCAGCTAGCCAAGGGGTTGGAGCGCAGGCTTGAGGTAAGTGAAGATAAAGTAGATGTGCGGTGGGCCAAATGCAGGCCGAGCATGCGATTGTGGTTATTGCAATGCACAACTGCGCCTGCACCTTCACCGCAGCGTTCTAATCTCCGTACCTGTACAACCCGCATCCTCTCTCGATTTTTACTTTTTACTTACCTGGTATACTGTACATCAGCTAACTAATGTGCCTGATTTTGCGTAGCTTTGTAAGCTTTTTTGCACTGCCCTGTGTATAATAAACCCGATTGCAGCGTAAAGCTTTTGCCGGGACCGGGACATAGCAGCGGCGCAAAACTTGCAGCGTAAAGCGGGACTACCGGAACCGACGAGGCACTGCAACTGATTTTCAAGAAAAATACCATGTTAGAGAAATTAGAGGCGATCAGAGACCGCTGGCAAACCGTTGAAAATGAATTGAGCAGCCCCGATGCCATGGCTGACATGAAACGCTTTGCTCAACTGAATAAGGAATACAAAGATTTAACAGCTGTGGTGGATCAGTACAAGATCTATAAAAACATCATGAGCAATATTGACACCAACAAGGAAATTTTGGCCACCGAGAAAGACGAGGAGTTTAGGGAGATGGCCAAAATGGAGCTTGATGAACTGATTGCGCAACGCGATGAGAAGGAAGAGGAGATCAGGCTCATGCTGATCCCGAAAGACCCTGAGGATGCGCGTCCGGCCATTGTAGAGATACGGGGCGGTACAGGTGGCGATGAGGCCGCTTTATTTGCAGGCGACCTTTACCGCATGTATATGCGCTATTGCGAACGCATGGGCTGGAAGACTGAGCTGGTAGATTTTACTGAAGGCACATCTGGTGGTTACAAGGAGATTGTCTTCAATGTAAACGCTGAGGATGCTTATGGTACGCTGAAGTACGAATCGGGCGTGCACCGGGTACAACGTGTACCTGATA
The DNA here is from genome assembly GCF_039634365.2 of Mucilaginibacter sp. PAMB04168. NCBI lineage: Bacteria > Pseudomonadati > Bacteroidota > Sphingobacteriia > Sphingobacteriales > Sphingobacteriaceae > Mucilaginibacter > Mucilaginibacter sp. PAMB04168. The sequence continues at coordinate 5,242,876 of NZ_CP155079.2, read as the reverse complement.
CCGAAACTCAAGGCCGTGTACATACATCGGCCGCTTCGGTGGTGGTGCTACCAGAGGCTGATGAGTTTGATATTGATTTAAAGGTAAGTGATATCCGTAAGGATTTGTTCTGTGCTTCAGGGCCGGGCGGTCAGTCGGTGAATACTACTTATTCGGCCGTACGTTTAACTCACGTGCCCACCGGTATTGTGGCTCAGTGCCAGGACCAGAAATCGCAATTGAAGAACTACGATAAGGCATTACAAGTATTACGCTCACGTATTTACGAGATGGAATTGCAGAAACATTTAGAGGTAACGTCTAAAAAACGTAAGACTATGGTGTCAACCGGCGACCGTTCGGCCAAAGTACGCACCTATAACTATCCGCAAGGCCGTGTTACCGAACATCGCATTGGTTTAACCATTTATAATTTACCAAACGTTATGAACGGTGATTTACAGGAGATTATGGAGTCATTGCAGTTTGCCGAAAACGCAGAAAAGCTGAAAGAAGGCACTGTGGCCTAATTTTTTTTCAAAAATATTTTGGGATTGTAAATTTGATATCTATATTTGCATTCCCAAACGGGAGGAGTGGTAGTTCAGCTGGTTAGAATACATGCCTGTCACGCATGGGGTCGCGGGTTCGAGTCCCGTCCATTCCGCAAAAAGGGTAATAAAACCCACCGGAAGCGCTTAAATCAATGATTTAGGCGCTTTTTTTATGCCATAAGCGCCCGTTTCATACCAAAGAAAATGGATTCCACGGTTACCTGTTCGGTTACCTGTTTCGAATCCTTATTTTAGGTAACCGAATAAGATTATAATCTATTGATTTTGAATGAGTTGCAAAGCAAATTAAAACAGTTCAAAACATATTAATTCGGTTACTTAAAAAGAATGAAATCATGAGAAATTCCAGCAGTTTTTCAGTCCTTTTCTGGACAAACAAATCAAAAGCAGATGCAAAAGGCCTTATACCATTATACGCCAGGGTTACTGTTGAGGGAAGAAGAGCAGAGATCTCGTTAAAGAAAAAGCTCAATGCCAAAAAGTGGGATGCTAAGAGTGGCTTCATGATCGGCAACGGGGAGGAAGTCCGTAGGATCAACAAGTACATAAATGATGTGAATAACGAGCTTTTCGATATTTATCAGCACTTTAAAAGTTTGGCCAAAGTATTTTCTGCAGAGGACATCAAAGATAAATATAATAGGAAAGAAGTGCTTGAACTAACCCACACGCTACTTGGCGTATTCGATCAACATAATAGTGAAGTGGAAAGTCTGATTGGCAAAGATTATGTGAAAGGTACCCTGACGAAATACAAGACCATCAGAGGCAAAGTTTCCGACTTTATATATACAAAATATAGCAAGAAAGATATCGCCTTAGATGAACTGGATTATTCATTTATAGCAGGCTTCGAAAAGTTCTTAAAAGTCAAGGAAGGCATCGACCATAATACAGCTATGAGCTATATTAAAAGGCTTAAAAGGATCGCGACAATTGCTGTTAACCATCGTTTAATCAACCATAGTCCTTTTGCAGGTTTCAAATGCACGACGAAAAAAGTCATACGTACTCACTTAACTGAGAATGAATTGAAAGCCCTTGCTTTAAAAGATTTTAAGTTCAAGCGCTTGGAAGAAGTACGTGATTGTTTTCTCTTTAGCTGCTACACCGGATATGCTTTTATTGATGCTCAAAAGTTATCGCTGGAAAACGTAGTTATCAGAGCTGATGGAGAAGCCTGGATAGAAACCAGAAGAACTAAAACATCTATCATTGCTAATGTGCCACTGCTTCCACAAGCCATAGCGATCATCAATAAATATAAAGGTCATGAGTTGTGCTTAATAAATAATAGGATATTACCTATAAAAAGCAACCAAAAAATGAATGCGTACCTCAAAGAGATAGCGGACCTTTGTGGAATAGACAAGAACCTGACAACTCACATTGCTAGGCACACATTTGCGACTACCGTAACGCTCGGAAATGATATACCTATCGAAACTGTCAGTAAAATGCTCGGGCACACGAAAATTACGACTACGCAGATCTATGCACGTGTTCAGGAAAAGAAGATAGGAAGAGATATGCTGAAACTGAGGGATAAATTTGATTGGCAGGAAGCATCCGCTTGATCCTTATAGTACAATGGATATCTACGAGCTAGATTGTGTTAGTCATAGGTATTCATTCTCTTACCAGAGACTCTAAAGCTTATTTGTGGGATATTAAAAATTATTAAACGAAGGAGTCGCGCCGGCAAAGAACATAATTAACTAGTGACAGCCGAATGCAACAGTTAACGAGATATAAAAATACTTAACATTTAATCATTGATTTACTACAACATAAACGGAATTCCGACAGAGCTACAGCCCGTAAATAAGTTTTGGATGGCTGAAGGACCGCTTGATTTTATAATGAGCGAAGGTGATCTAACGCATCACATTGAGGCCATGGCACATACTTTACGATTTGGCGTTCAAGCCAAATTATTCGGTAGCGTTCAAAAATATTACGATCAGTTAGCCTTTGTTCCGCCTTGGGTTACGCAAGTAGGTATTGATTCAGATCTTTCTGTTTCTAAGGCTGAGATTGAACCTTATATACGCCAGGCTGACGAGGCGACTTTAAAAGCGATGTATTATAATGATGTCAGCGCATTAATCGGGTCATTACAGAATGCCAATGTTGAGGTGAAATCATTGCTTGGTCAATTCTATAAGGAACTGAATAACAATTCCTTTATATTAGCGAAGGATCCGTTGGAACCCAATATGGAAATGCATGCTTCAGGGCTCATCGTGACCCGTATATTCAGTTATGTGAACTATTTATTCATATCACTTTACAGTCAGATGGACTATGTGGCAAAAATATGTTATGAATTGGAACACTTGAAGGTGGTTTACAAAAAATATGATAGGTTGCAGTCGTCGGGTATTTTGGTAGGTGATGCCAATCGTCTTTCATTCAAAAAAGCACAGGGTACTATATTCGAAGAATGTCCTAATATGAGGCTAATCCAAACACTTCGCAATGAAATCATACATGATGGTTCGTTTGAGAATACCCCTAAAGTGTTTCAATTATTTAAGGACAACAAGATGGTCGAAAAGTATATTTTCCTGCCAGACCATACCAATGGTTTTATCGATTCAATAAAAAGTCGCAAACGCTTTTTTAGCAAGGGTATTAAATTAAATGAGTGTCTTCCCGAATTAATCACAGATTTTTGGAAACGGATGCTGACTACATTTGTGCTGCTTCAAAAGTCGACAGGAATCTCTTCACATTAGTTAAGGCCCTTCGATATCCACAGTATAAATGGCGATTATTTCTTTCAACTGATTTAATCGCTTTTGATTGCTTAGACACGCAAAAATTATTATCTGATGAATCTCCTGATAGATGCACGTTGTCCATCTGGTACGGTAGAGATAGAATCCCGGAATATAATCTGTTCTGCATCTATTGATACAATGTGCTGGTCAAGAACTTCTATATCCTCAAAGGACATTCCATACCGGAGCATCCATATATCTCTGTCACTTTCCGTTCCGTATCTCACATATAAAGCTAATTTCCTCGCACGGTCATCCTGATATTTTTCCGAATATCTCCAAAAAGCAGCGTAGAAAATATCGCTCAATTTAAATCCGATCAGTTTATCTATATAATCATAGGTGTCGTACATGATAAGATCGTAAGAAACATCTATAGCTTTTGTCCCTAATGGAAACAGACTGAACATTCTCAATTCCTTATCAGGAATCTCTTTGTATCCAGTAATGAATGCTGCAGGCAACTGATCAAGTAACTGAGGGGAGGTTTCCAGCTGGGCCCTATCGTGGGCTCTACTTGCATGGGAATACCTGTACCAGCAGATATTTTTAAAGTTACGGCCATACACTCGCCATAGCATAATTTTAACTGCAGTATCTAAAACGCGGGCTTCGCCATCACTAAGGGATCTGCTGAGATAAAGCATGTATAAGTTCCTAAAATATGCATACAACAACAACTTCGCATCAAGGTCGTCGGTGATTTTCTTAAAGGAGATTAGTTGGCCATCTTCAAACACTGAATTTAAAATTTGTTCAATGATGCCATCAATACTGTCGGTACTGAGCTTTTCGAGGTCCTTCTCGGTAAGATTAAATTCATCCGAATAAGTCCCATTAAGAATAGCTTCCCTAAAGTCATTGTAATCATCATCCTGCAAATCTGTTTTTTCGAGTGATGACACGTTGTCGAGTATCTCATCACTGGTCATAATTTTTCTGAACGTAGGAATACGTTGCGGACTATTGACAATTACATATCCATAATCAAATTTCAATTCTCTCGTTGACCGGCCGGCCCTTCCAATAAGGTTTTTAACCGCTAATGGCTTACTACCTTCTAAACGATCAAGATAAACAACATCAAATGGCATATTTATGCCTTGCTCAAGTGTAGATGTTGCGAAACAGATGCGACAATGGCCAGCTTTGGTAAATTGTTCAATGATCAGCCTTGTATGCAGAGGGAGTGACCCATGATGGATGACAATACCTTTGCGAAGTAAGTCTAATAGCAATGAATAATGGGCAGCGTTGCGTTCGATGTCACCGCCTGTATATTCTTTGAGTTGGCTTAGGTATGGGGCAATCGTTTCAAAAGGTAAGTAATCGCATAGCGCCACGTATTTGGCAAATTTATCTAGAAATTTTCCGTCATAGATTTTTTGCTTAGATGTATAGATCAACACTGTGCCGCCTTTTTGAATAGTTGCTGATAGCGGGTCAAATCCGGAAGGTATTTTCTTATGGCCCATTATCCTTGGGTCAATGCCGAAGTGCGAAAATTGCCCGTCCGGGTTTTGACATAAAAAAAGCTGTCCAACATTTTTCTGAATGTACTGCTTTGCTTTAGCAGTCTGTTGTTCAAAATGATTCTTCTGTATCTGAGATTCGGGATTTTGTACAAAAGGGTGTGCAAAAATGAATTTGGCCTTTGGGTAGGCTTTCTGACATCGGCGGACAATACTGTCAAAATACAACCCCCTTTTAGAATCTTCATCGCTTAATTGAGCCTCGTCAAATAAAAACAAATCAACTTCAAACAGCTCACGTTGTTTAAATAATTCTCGGCAGCGTTCTGGCGTGACGATAAAAATGCTTCGCTTAGCATATCTGGTGTTTATTTTGTCGACAAATGTTAAGATGTTGACCGATTGATCTTTAATTTGGTCAGATAGCTCCAAGTAATATTCATTAATCAAGGCTCTTGAAGGCACAACAACTACAACGTCGTTTTGACTCTCCTGAATTTGCTTTCTGAATACAAAAGACTTGCCTGTGCTAGTAGGGGCGGAAAAGCTAAAACAAGTATTACCATTAATACCCTTGATAATATCGGCCTGCACAGGGGTTAGTGTATAACTATATGTTTCCCGGATGTATTGGCGATATTGGGTAAAAACGACTTCGGCGAGCGTATCTCGCGTTGTAGGTTTATAGAAAACCGCCATATAATTTAAGACCGGGATTTTGTGCTGCTCAAATTCTTCGGCTCGATAAAGTGCCAAGTAGGATAGTATTTCCAGATCTGTAGTTGAAGTTGGACCTTTCATGTACAGATTCGCCATGACATATTTGAATATATTTGCCGTGTTTTGGCCTTCGGTAATATTTTTGATAACGTTCTTCATAAGTTAACTGCTACACAAATCAATTCTTTGTACTTACTCGCATCAACAAAATGCTTGTTGCGCTGAATGCTCTTAATGAGTTGATTAGTTGGCGTCGCCTTTGCCGAAAATGCAGCAATATACCCTTTGTGCCCTTTTACACAGTTGTTCATGGAATTTTTGCAAAAGAAATCTTTAATGTCGTTTAAATCCGCGATATCCTGTTGTTGATTTGAGAACCGGATGATTTGTTCTAGCGACTTCCCAAAGGCGCTTTGTCTTGCAACATACTTCGCTTCGCCAAATAGTAAAATCTCATTTAGATTTCGGGTATAAAAATCGAACCCTGGATTTAAGAGAATATTCCTCTTAAATAATTCAGCAAGCGGAATATCTAAATAATTTAGCTTTTCAACAATAGTTTGCCTAGCCAATTCAGATACTACATATTCAGCCGAACTACTGGTAATCTTATCGGCGTTCGCTTTAATAATGAAATTAGCGATATGGTCCGCCGTTTTTTGTGCTCTAACTTGGTAAGAAGCCCGCTGGTATTCGTCATCAAATTGACTTATCCAAGAGAGGTCATTAAAAGAAACCAGAATATTTTTAAGAGTCAGGCTTATATCGATGGGGTCAATTCTGAAAAAGCTAATATGATTTTCAATTTGTATGTGGTCAACAATGGTGTAACCGCTCATAAATATAGATAAGGAATAGAGAATTAATTATAATTATCTAATGTAAGCAAAACCAGCTATCAATACAATGGCCTGAACAATAGTAGATGACAAATAGAACTAAATGCCATTTGGAAAGTTAGTTGACAGCTTATGAAAATAACGTTTATTATTGCCAAGGTCTCCACACTCTTTATACAAGATAGAATTGGAAATGCCTAAAATTTAAGTCAGAAATATTTGTCTCGAGTAATTAAATACCTGTTGGACTACCATTAAGATACGTCAGCGCTAAAAAATAAATTTGCAAATATTACATTAGTGGATTAACGTTGATCACAATGAAGGATGTCTTAAAAATAGTAGATCAGTTAGATTATACAAATATAACGGCAGGCTATTTCGCCGAAAAAATTCTTGATAAAGCAGTAGGAACAGTAAAATACCTGTTTTCAAAAACGCTGGAAAGAGTTGACGAGAAAGCAAAAAAGGAATTAAAAAAACAGGAATATGAAACCTTTCTGAGCAATATCGACCTGTCTATATCAGCAGACGTGATACTGAAACAGATCGCACTAAACTTAAAGATCAATGAAACTTGGAGCAAAGACATTAGTTTCAACCTCGCTACAAAGTCTAAAGAGCTTGCTAAACTTTTCGTCGATATCGATTTGTACCTCAGTCCACTGAAGACCCGATACTACAGTGATGAGAAGGTGGCAGTTATGAAAAGCTCCAAGTTACTCGAAGAACTTGAAGAAAATGTGCTGATCTACGGCGGTCCCGGAGCCGGTAAAACGACGCTAATGAAGAACATATGTCGGACCATGTTCTCAGAGAAACTAAAGCTTGCGTTTACCTGCCCGTTCGTAATCCGTTTTCGAGACCTTGATCTTTACACTGCCTTCGATAATAACTTTAGTCAATGCAATCTCTATGCGCTATTGTTGAACGCATTCGGAATTGTAGTAAGCTTCCCTGAAAAACATGTGCAAGGTAAATTCTACAATGAGTACAATCAATTGGTCAAACTAACGATTCTCGAGTTTTTACAACAGGCGAATATGCTGTTAATCTTCGACGGTTTTGACGAGATACCTTATCCAGAACTCAAACATACAATAGAACGTGACTTTGAGTCACTGGCATTATCACTTAATGGGTCAAAATTCATTCTTACCACAAGGAGCGGTGATTTCAAAATTAAATTAACGAACACCAAAACGCTCGAGATTTGTCCACTAAACGATTCACAGATTAAAAAATTAATTAGTAATTGGCTGAACAAAAGGAAAGAAGCAGAAGACCTTTTCACCAAAATTAAAACGTCCCCATATTATGATACGACATTACGCCCGTTGACTCTCTCGCACCTGTGCGCGATTTATGAGCGTCGTAAAAGTATCCCTGCAAAACCACGGTATGTATACGACCTAGTCATTCAGTTACTACTGGAACTTTGGGATGAAGAACGAGGAATCGTAAGGTATTCGAATTACGCCGAGTTTTACATTGAAAAAAAGAAAGAATTTTTGGCCCACCTAGCTTATTGCCTTACGGTTGAGTTCCGAGCAAACGATTTTTCAAGCGATGAGCTACGACGATGTTATAATAAGATTCACCGCCGTCACAGCCTTCCAGCGTCACAAGCAAAAAAGGTGGTTAACGAAATAGAAAGCCATAGCGGCATCATTGTACAAAGTGGTTACGATCTATTTCAATTCTCCCACAAATCACTTCAGGAGTATTTGACTGGAAAATACATCTTTTCTTTGCCAGTTATACCCGATCCAAATACAATTCACGGTGTTCCTAACGAACTGGCAATAGCAACATCTCTATGTAGCTCGCCTAATTCATATTTTGGTTATTTTCTCAGAAAAAAAGGTGAATTTAAAAGCGAGTTTTGGGATATATTTTTAGCAAGGCTAATTGAAGAAAGACCTGACTTTGACGAAGACCCAATTATATTGGTATTCTTTATACTCATGATGAACGAAAGCGGTTCTGCCGTATTTAAAGAAACATTTTTGATGCTAATGGAAACCACAAATGTCAGAATTGCCATTCCAGCATTTTTCAATTTTTATAAAAAGATCAGGGAATTCACGTCTCAGGTAACGTTCGAACATAAGCATCTGAGCACCCCTTTAGATGTTCGAAATAACCTTCCTGGAAGACTAATCATCGACCTTGATATCTACCAGCTGATTAAACCGCATGGTTAAGATTGTTTCATCAGGTCGATGGTAAATCAAAACAATCAAGGAGATCGAATCCTTAAATTTTACTATAGTTTAGGGTCACTTCCAAAAGGCGTTACAATTTCATATTGAAAAAAAGCAATAATTATCATAGTAACGTTATTCATCATTAAGTTATCTTAATTAGATTACAGCTGTGAATGAGTTAATTTTATTCTTCTGATATAATGCTGTTATCTCTTATTATTCTGCATTGTTAGTATCTTTAAACATTGCAGCGAATTGACTACGTTTTATTATAAAAGATCACGATTTATCTATGGCAAAGACCGTTACTCCCGTAGCATTCGAGTACGAAAAAGCAATCACGACAAATAAGAAAGTTTTCTACTTTAAAGACGATGAATTTAAAATCGATCGAATATCAAAGGAAATCTATTTGCAAGAGGATAAAGAGGTTCATTACCCGACGCCATTTCGTGGAGAAGATAAATACAAGACCATCAAGAAATTTGTATATATAGGCTTTAAAAAAAAGTTGCCTTCGGGTGTATACAAGGTTTCCACTTTTGGGTATGGGTTTACAAAGGTATTAGCCCCAGTAATCAGCTATCTAAACGCTAATTGTAATTTTTCAGAAGTTATAATAGCGAAGGGTGGTTCAGATAATATGGATATAAAAGACAAAAAGCTCTTTATTTCCGATACAACTCTTCAAAAGTTATTTAATGCATTTTCAGCAATCAACGGACGCCACAAAGAGGAGAAGGAACGTGCTGCACTACACGAGTTAAATCAGTTGTTTCCTGCTATCGTTCCTGCACCCAAAAAAAGATATGTACCAGGAACACTGACTGCTGCCTTGTCTGAGTGGCAAAATGCGCTTACAGAATTTAACGATTCCGACAAAAGTGCTATTAAAGATCTTTTTGATAAATTAACTCTGCTTCCAAATTTCTTTTTGGAAACCAATCTGATTAAAACGAAGGAGATAATTGATAATAAGTTTATTCAGGCATCACTAATAGAGTTTGATGCATTGATGAAAGCGAGTAGTGATACACCAACTCTAGAGAAGAAATGGCAGGCGTTTCTCAAGAAGAATAGCTGGGTTTTTTCGACCCTTTTTGCACAACCGGTAATCCTACATCAGGACGAAGCTTATGTCGGCGGTAAAGATTATAAGAACAAAAACGGAAAATACAGTGATTTTCTAATTAAAAACGGGCTAAGTGATAACGTATCGTTTGTAGAAATCAAGACCCACTTAACTGAGCTAGTTGAGAAGAAACCATACCGGGGCGATGATGTGTTTGCACTTTCAAAAGAATTAACGGGATGTATTTCCCAAGTTCTTAATCAGCGAGACCATTTTCAAAAAGAATTTTATAGCCATGCCTATAAAACAAAGGATGTACAGACACTTAACTCAAAAGCATTAATCATCATTGGAAAACATTCTACGCTTTCTGAAAAGCAGTTGCATGCATTTGAAATGTTTCGAAACAACTGCAAAGATGTTGAGATCATTACTTTCGATGAGCTTCATCGTAAAATTGAAAGCCTTCTTAAAATCATGACAGGTAAGATATAAGGTATATTCAGTTGCCTGAATCGCGTTTAAGCGGTGATCTCCCGCAATGGGTAGAAACTTCGATCAAAGCTTTTTACAGCATAAGTATGGCCCGGAAAAGTCGCAGGAACTGAATACTGGTAAACCACAGCTAAACCCAAGCCAAGAAACCGGCCTAAGCTCTAATCTTGCTTTACTCGTCAGCATCCAAACTACCGTTCAAATCTTCTCTTTCTCTCAGATCCGCTTGGCCGAACTCGGCACAAATTCCTTCAATAAAGCTCCACTTAAATAAGGAGCTGTTTAACGCCAAATGATTCCGGCGGATCTCGTCCATATTTGCCCGGATGATTGTTTGCTGCGCTACATTCTTGAAAAAGCTTTCCCACAGCTCTGGTGTAGGGAGATAATCATACAGGTACCGACATTGATCAAAGATAAAGACGTTTGAAAACATGGTTGTCTCCTTAGCCTTATACTTTAAAGACAGTGACCGGCCTGCATGTGCAATGTATGGGTAACCATAGATGCCAAACAGAATTTCCACCAGCAAGTTCTTCATGGGTATATCACAAGTCAAATGTAGATCCCGGTCAAAGAAGTCGATGTTTTGCAAGACCCGACTTAACCGTTCGTTGCAAATCTCCAGGATAAAAGTCTTAAAGCCGCCGTTCGTTTCCTCAAAGCGCTTGAGCAAAGAGCCGACATATAAAGCATCTTCTATACTGACCTTCCTGTTTTGTTCGTTCAAAAATCGGTTCAGCAGATGATCACTGGGAAACTTTTCCCGTATCAGACTTGCCCAGTTGAGCAAAGGATAAGCATCAACAGCCAAAGCGAAGTGCGGCACATCAAATATCCAGTCGTCATTCTCTATATCAACTTTGACCTCGTGGTTCCGGATAGCATTCAGCTTTTTAAACAGTTCCTGCTCATTAAGTAAATACCGATTAGATAGCGATCCCAGAGAAAGCGTTTGCCACATCGGAATCAGCTCTGCCGCGAAAGCCGGAATGAAGTGGTTTAAGAAAGCGTCATAGTATTCATGCAGATGTTCACCAATATACTTGCTGTAATAATCAAAGTGCTCGATCTTTCTGAAAACCTCCATGCCTAACTCATTGTCCGTTTCCGGCACCTCATAGGTATCTTTGGTAGCAAACCAGCAGCCCAGCACATCGCCCCAGTTGTATTGGTCTCCAGGTTCGGCAAAGTTGGTGATCAGGGCTGACAGTCCAGTCATTCGCTTTTTGGCAAAGATCTGTTTTAATACTTCCAGCGGTGATCCGTTAGACGAAATGACTGGCGAACACGCATCATAATAGATAATGTCGAACTCATGATTAACCAGTTCAAAGAACTCATCCAATTTACCCCGGTGCAACTTGATGTGAACGCCTGCTTGAATTAGGGAAGCCAGAGCTTGGTCATACGTTTTGTTATCTGCCTCGATCGCCCAAATATTCTCCAGGCGGATGCCATATTTCACCAATACTTCAATATCGTTCAAGGGCTCCGGCCCGGATAAGTAAAGGACCTTCAATTCTGCCGCATTCTTTGGCTTGCACGTGGCGTCATAGAAGTTTAGCCAATCCGCCTTTTCATTATGAAATAACCAATGATATTGCTGCAAGGTCGCATAGTGTTTTGCACCAAGCGCCTGGCTGAACATCGTATTGAAATGATCAGTTATCTTTTCAAAGTGATGTTTAGATACTAAAAAGCTTTTCTCCCGTCCAGTAGTCAGAGACAAGATAGCATGCCCAATCAGCTTTTCACGAGATTGGTTTTTGAGTCTTGTTTGTAAGAAATATTCATTAAGCTGTAATTCAGGTTTGAGGTTAAGTAAATTTTACTTCCTAATATAATTATAAACAACTGCATCCTCATCAAAAAATAGCGGGGTTCGTTTCTTTGTTCCAGCGCTCTTATTTTTGATAAGCAGAGGCGTTAACCGTAGCGGTTACCTGCCCTGCAAGTAAGTATTAGCAGTTACCAATCAATGGAAGGAGAACGGAAAAGTGAACGTGGAATTGATTACCAGACAAGACCTGGAACAGTTTAAAAAAGAGCTGTTCGAAGAACTCAAACAAGGCAGCAGAATGCCAGCCCCAGACCAGCCCAAATGGCTCAAAAGCTACCAGGTCAGAAACTTACTGAAGATCTCACCGGGCACCCTACAAAACCTGCGGGTAAACGGCACGTTAAGGTTTACCAAGATCGGCGGTATCCTGTACTACAAGCAGGAAGACATCTTAAAAGTGTTGGAGGGCCAGCCGTTGGAAGAGCGCACTACTAAGCGTAAAAGCAGTAAGTAAGCAAGTCATCTTTAGAATGCAGCAGCTTTGAAGATACCGGCTCTTTATGCTTTCCGCGTTAAGGAGCAAGCAATGTTTTCGCTACGCTTAAACGTGCTTGCTCCTGCGGAGCGCCTTTGATGAGCTTGGCTTATTTAAGCTTTTGCACTTCGTTTAAAACCTATCCGATCATGGCAAGACCCGCATTACAGGAAGAGCAGCGCAGACAGGTACAGGTCAACATCCGTTTGACCTTAGAGGAGAACCTGAAGGTAATTACTTACGCCGAAGCGTCAGGGCTAACACCCGCCAACTGGATTCGGCAGAAGGTATTTACCGGCAGGTTCCCGCCCCTCAAACAGTCACCCATTGAAGCTGCTTTGTACCGCGAGCTGCACCGTATCGGCGTGAACCTGAACCAGGCGGTCAGACAAGTTAACAGTCATCAGTTGGCAGCTATTCCGGAGCCGGTTTTAACGGAGCTTTTAACGATTCAACGGGAGATCATTAAACGCTTACTATCATGACTGCAGACCTGGTGAAAGGCAAAGGTTTTAAGGGTGCCTTGCGCTACAATTTGCAGAAGGTAGAAAAACAACAGGCGACCGTTTTGGACAGCACGTTTGTGAGCTTAAAGGAGCAGCAGATCATGCAAGAAGTGGCGATGGTAAAAGCGTTGCGGCCAAACCTGCAGAAATACTTTTACCATACCTCGCTGAACTTTCCGCCAGAGGAAAACCTGGCGGATGAAAAGCTTAAAGCGATTGCCATGGAATATCTCGAAGCCATGGGTTTTGACCAGCATCAATACCTCCTGTTCCGCCACTTTGATGCCGGTCATCCGCACGTGCATCTGCTGGTGAACCGCATCGGTTATGATGGTAGTGTAGTATCTGACAGCAGGGACTATCAGCGCACCGAGCAGGTGCTGAGAAAGCTGGAAAAGAAGCACGGTTTGATCCAGGTGCAGAGCAGCAAGCAGGCGCAGGAACGGGCCATGACCAAGGACGAACTGGAGATGATGAAAAGAAAAAATGAACCGTCTGCCAAGCTCAAATTGCAGGTCATCATCAAAGACGTTTTAAATAAGAAGCCGACGACGGAGCATTTCATTCAACTATTGGAAAGCAAAGGCATCGACGTGCTGTTCAACCAGGCATCTACCGGCTTTGTCAGTGGTATCTCTTACGGGTACGAGGGGCTGCAATTTAAAGGTGCACATCTGGGCCAGGCCTACAAGTGGCAGGCCGTTAGACAAGCAATCAGTTATGAACCAGAACGAGATCGCCAAACAATTCGCCAGAGCAACGACCGGGTTAGAGCACCCGCTGAGCGAAGAGCAGAAGAACAGTCCGCAGGTACCACAACCGGAGCACCAGGAACCGCCTCAGCCCTCAGCGGAGGACGAGATCAAAAAGCTGTTCCGACAGCTGCAGACGATGCAGTACAAGGCGCAGGAAACTTACGGGAACGAATTGCGCTTGCACGTACGGGGACTGAGCCTGGCCATGGACGAGCTGGAGATGAAAACGGCAAGGCTAAGCAGGGAACTGGCGGAGCTGGAACAGCGGGCGAAGGCGATCAGCGAGCAGAACAAGGCAGGCAGCAGGTGGCTCATCCGGCTTTACCTCATTTCGATCCTGGTCGGGTGCTGCTCGGCGCTGATCACGATGCTGGTGCTGTGGATCAGGGCGCATTGAAAGCGTTTGAAAAGAAACCTAAAAAGAAAAAGCGGCTGCGACCATCACCGTCCTGATGCGAACGGGAACTACAGGCGCTTACGGGGACGCTTTGGCCGCTCTGTTGTGGACGAGTCGCGTGGCTGTGCAGGCGTGTATCGGCGCTCAAGCAAGCGTGCGCGGCTAACAGGTACCGGGTCTTTCTTCTCATCGGCAAAGTTAATGGTCAGGGTACGCTCGCCCAGGGGCTCGCCGTGCAGTGCGGCAACGGCATTGCGCGCGTCTTCTTCAGTCGCCATCTCAACGAAGGCGTAGCCTTTGCAGATACGTGTTTTGCGGTCGCGGACTATCTTAATAGTGCTGATGGTGCCATGCGGGCCGATCAGTTGCGCCAGCTCCATTTCCGTCATCTCTAGTGGAAAGCCGCCAACAAAAAGTTTAACCATAGGTGATCAAGTAAAGTCAAAGGTAAAAAGAGGAAAGCAGAACAGCCAGCTGCGCCTATGGATACTTTATCCTACCTTCGTAAACAATCAACCCGAATATAAAATGAACCAGGCAGCGCAAAACCAGCGATTAGTCGAGCTAACACAAAGATGGATGATGGGAATGATGTCGAAAGAGGAATATCAGGAGCTGAACCTATGGTTTCGCTCGCTGGAAGACCGGGAACTCGGCGGTCCTGATTTCGTCACTGTAGAGCTTGTCGAGCTGCGGTTACATCAGCGGTTAATGAAAGAATACAAGCCGAACCCTGATGCGGAAAATATTCGTCCGCCATGGGACAGCCTGAACAGATAATTACTTGCCTTTAAGCAGTTCGTTCTTTTCTTTTTCCGCCTGCAAAAGGCGCTCAAGCATCTCTAACTTTTCAATATAGAGCTTTTTGTTTTCTTCAAACAACTCAACTATTTTGTCGATAGGGTTAAAATTACAGCTAAAGTTATTTGAACCAACCGCGCCTTGGTTAATACTATTGTCGTTAAATGTATTAAAATAATTTACAGCGGCCTGCTCATCAAAGTTTTGGATAGCTGCTTCTGGTACTTTCAAGGCTTTGGCTACCTGACTAAGTAAGTCTGCTTCTATTTCTTCTTTAGCTTCGAGCATAGACACCCTTTTCTGGTTCCAGTCCTCACCCAACTCAGCTGCTAACGCTTCCTGCTTTAAGCCCAGCATTTCCCGGAAACGTTTTACGTTACGGCCCTGGTGTACTTTAGTTGGTCTGTCGGTTGTCATACTACAAATATAACAAATTGCCGGGATGAAATATCCTGCCAGTATTCTAAGTTATCCCTCTTGCAGGATTTTATATCCCGATGTGCTTTTGCTCCTTTGGGTCTAGGAGAGCAAGCTAGATGAACAAAATTCTATATATCGCCCGAAAGTCTAAAGGGTTTACTGAAGCACAGCTGGCCCAGGTGCTCGGTATGTCTGAAACAGAATATAACGAACTCGAATGCGAGCTTCGGCAGATGCCGCTCGACATAGCGCTAAAAGCTGCCAAGCTTTTCAATCTCACGCCCGATTACTTTCTCGTTAGCGAAAAACAGAGTGCAAAGTTAAGGGCATATGCAGCGAAAGAGGCGTTAGAATTATTGTCAAGCCCTGATCTGGAAAATGTCCCGGCGCAGTTGGGTGCCCGGTTCATCGCCCTGGGTACAAGGGCACTGGTGTTACAGGAGGAACTGAACGCAGCCCTTCACGAAAACCATGTGTTGCGCAGAGAGAACGAAGTGTTGCGGCAGCTTAACGCAGACCTCCGCCCGCAGCAAGAAGATAACTCTAACTCTTGATGACTTAAAAACGAAACTTATGGAAACACCTGCAGAACATCTACACCCTATTTTCCTGAACTATCAGGAGCTGGACAAGATTACCGCTGTGTTAGTGAAACGCTACCAGCCGGAAAAGATCATCTGCTTTGGCAGCTTGCAGCAAAGCGCCTCGTCGGCAGGTTGCTTTATGGATAGCAAGTCCCAGCACACCAACCATTACTTCTTACTCATGGTTACCGCGAACCCTACACGCATCGAACATGAAGTGCAGGCCATGATGACCTCCTGCTTCAAGGACATCGCGATCACCATTGTGGTGCATGGCAGAGAGATCGTTAGCGATGCCATTACTAAAGGCAACCGTTTCTTTATCACAGTATACCGCACAGGCACGTTACTACATAACGCCGAGGGATTGCTTTTATCCTTGGCAGGTCTGCACTTGCCGCAGATCGATACAATGCAAACCTACATAAAGGCGGAACATCATTACAAGCACCGGTATGAAATGGCTTTAGGTTTTATGGAAGGCGTCAACGCCTGCATGATGAAAGGCTATTATAACAACGCCGTCTTTATGATGCACCAGGCCATTGAGCAGGCCTGCATCGGCCTGATCAGGATATTCATTGGCTACCGTTCCGACATGCATAATCTGGACCGCTTGTTTAAGCTGACGCTATGCTTTTCACCAGAGCCGTCAGCCATCTTTCCCAGAGAGACAGAGGAAGACTGGCGATTGTTCAATCTGTTCCACAAGTGCTATTCCGAGGCCCGCTACAAAACAGAATTGCAGGTGACGAAAGAAGATGCAGAGCTACTGCATAAGCGGTGCATAGATATCGTGCTGCTGGTGGAAGCGCTATGCCTGCAACGAATCACGTTGTATAAAGTCAAAGCAGAAGAAGCAGCGCCAAATATTATTAACTACAATCCTGCCTTGCCGGCCAGTTTGTCCGCTTAAGCTGCAAAGCAATTGCTAAACATTATGCCCATGACAGCGAATCAAACAACAAACACGTCGCAACCCGATAAACAGGCCGACCTTATAGCGGACGGCTTCTACCGGTTGCCGCTCGATAGCGGCAGGCTGCAAATGACCATGCAGTTGCTGCAGGAACACTGCACGCTGAGCGATCAGGAACTGGTGCTGAGCAAGCAGCTCAAGGTTAAGTATTACAGCTACGAGCAAGGCATCGTAACAGTGCTGGTAAAAATGCCCGACCGGAGTAAGTACAGGGTTCAGCTTAAGGTAAGCTTAGACAACCTGAAGTTGGCCTGCCGTTGCGGCGAGACACATTACCGGCTATGCGTGCATGCTTACACCGTCCTGTACCGAACCGTATGGCTGCATGGGCATTTGGATCTGGGCATGTACTACTGGCCGCAGCTGGATGAAGACGAGAAGTTGCAGGCAAAGTTCCTTGAAGTAACGACCCGTAACGACCGGATATACGTAGAGCCACGGCTCCGCTTTGGCAATTTATACCGGCCGGGACTGGGTTTCAAGGACGCGGATCGGATAATGCTGGATGAGCCGGTTGATGGAAAGCCGAAGCTATATTCGGGCGGAGAAACGGTTATAGGCTATTGCCTGGCCTATAGCTACCGTGGCTATTCCACTTCTCACCAGCCCGTGCTGATACCGTTTATGGGATTAACAGGTAAGTCCGGTGAAGAGATTACTCGCTTTAACCGGTTTGTAAAGGCAGACAGCGATACGAGAGAAATAGAGCTCACCGAGGCACAGCAAACGCTTGGCCATATCAGCCGGGAGCAAAATGCCTTAGTCAGCGATTTAAGAATACTCACAATAGACCAGCAAAGGGCAAAGCTGCCAAAGATCAGGAAGGAACTATTTTCCCTATGGCAGGAGGCGGTGCCGCTGTTAGTTAAAGAGCAATTCGTCTACAGCTACAATACGCACCAGAACGATCAATTGGGGCACTTACCACAAAAGACGGGTATGAAGTGGTGCGGCTTTTCGCCTGTGGCACCGGTACTCAGCTTTGTACTTAAAACTTATCCTGATCATTATGCGCTCACCCAACGGGTAACGGCTAACGGCAGGACATTAAGCCTGCAGCACAACCCGGATTTCTTCATGTATGACGAAGAGCAGAAGCTTTATTATCTTTTAGCCTCGTTGCAGGATGATGAGGTGCTTGCCTGGATGAGTGAAGCGGGAAATAAGCTAACAATATTTTCGGAGCACTTTGATGACTTCAAAGACTCTTTCCTGGGTCAGCTCAAAAGATGCTACCCGGTAGTGTCCTACTCTGCTGATTGACAGGATGGTACCACTTTGATGAACGAATTAAAACACCTAATAACAACTTGTGAATCCTAGCGAATTATTAACGAAAAAAGACCTGCAAGACTTTAAAACTGAATTGTTCGAAATGTTGAAGCCCTTACTGGAGAACAGGAACTTGTACCAGAAGAAGTGGCTCAAAACCAAGGATGTCCGGGAAATCTTGGATATCTCCCATAACACGCTTCAAAACCTGCGCGTCGAAGGCAAATTAAGATTTACCAAGATTGGCGGCATCCTATACTATAAGCCCGAGGATATCGATAAAATGCTTGCTTCGGCTGAAAAAAAAAGCCCGAAGAGATCATAGAGCCGTTTAAAACGCACTCGTTTGCTGTTCTGTTCTATCTTAAGAAACGCGCACGGGACCAGAATCCGCAGATCCCTATATACATCCGCATTACGGTGGATGGAAAGCGCACGGAATGGTCAACCGGCAGGCATTGCCTCGAAAGTGAATGGGACAGTTACACCAGACGCTCGAAGGGCAACAAAGAACATGCACGCTCGGTCAACAGTTGGTTGGATCTCTTGTACTCCAAAGCGCATGCCTGCCGGCAGGAGCTATACGCTGCCGGTAAAGCCTTTTCCCCATTACACATTCGGAAGATGATGCAGGGCGAAGAACTGGAACCACCCAAAATGCTATCCGATGTATGGGACTACCACACCGGGCAAATTGCGGGCCTGTTGGGTAAAGGCTATACTCCGGCTACCTTGCAGAAATACAAATCGGTATACCGGGTGCTGAAAAAGTTCTTGCTGCTCAAGACGAAGAACGATGACATTAAACTGGATGATATCGACTACCAGCTGGTCAGGGACTTTGATTATTACCTGAAAGTAGATTATGGTGTCAAGATTAATACCGCTATTCAAATGGTCAAAAAGCTGCGTACGATGATGAAAATAGCTAATGAGATCGGTTGGGCCAAACGAAACCCTTTTGTGGCTTACCGGGCCAAAAAAGAGGAGATTTTCCGCGAATATCTGACCAGCGATGAGCTCCATGAACTGGCTGTCAAAAAGCTTCCTAAAAAGAGATTACTTCTGACCAGGGATTTGTTCCTGTTCAGCTGTTACACCGGGCTTTCTTATGCGGATGTGGTTAAGCTTACAAGAGCTGACATCGTTAAAGGTGAGGATGGCGGTATATGGCTTCAAACGCACCGGGTAAAGAACAATAACCGCGTACGTGTGCCGCTGCTATCCCCTGCGCTCAAGCTGATTGAGCACTACAAAGATTTTCCACGCTATCTGGATGAAGACTTTCTTTTGCCCAAGATCAGTAATCAGCGGACCAATTATTACCTAAAGGAGATTATGAAAGCAATGGGCTGGACAAAGTGGCTGACCTTTCATTGCGCCAGGCACACGTTCGCCACCACGGTGACGCTGACCAACGGCGTTCCGATAGAAACGGTAGGACAAATGCTCGGCCATAAGAATATCCGCTCTACGCAGATCTACGCCCGTGTAACGGATACCAAGGTGAGCCGGGATATGAAAAAGCTTAAGAAGCTCTATCAGGGTCAGCCGCTTGTTTTGGTTAACGAACCCCATTGAAAATTTAAAACTAAATGAAATAACTGTTATATGAAGCATCTTATTATTGGAGACCTGCATGGGAAAGACGTCTGGCAGGAGATCAACATCAATCTATATGACAAAATTGTATTTGTAGGAGACTACGTTGATCACTGGACCTTACCGGACAGCACCATACGTTTAAACTTGGAAAATATCATCAAACTAAAGCGTAAGTACATGGACAAGGTGGAATTGCTGCTGGGTAACCATGATGTGCAATACCTGCATTATCCGCTGTACTTGTGTTCAGGTTTTCGTCCAACTATGCAGCGGTCATTAAGCTTTTTGTTCAGAAAAAATAGTGAACTGTTTAAGGTGGCTTATCAGCAGGGAAATACAATTATCTCTCATGCAGGCATTACTAACAAATGGTTCAGCGAGTTTAAGAGTTTTCGGTTAGTCCAGCAATTGCAGGATGAGCAGAATCCGGTGGCTGATCTACTAAATAAAATTGAAAGAACGGCGCACCGGTGGATATTGCATCAGGCGGGAAGCAGCCGTGGCGGTGAAGGGCCGGGTGGTGTTACCTGGGCGGACCGGAAAGAACTGATGGCTGACATGCTGGATGGTTATCATCAGATCGTTGGTCATACCTTGGTTCCCGAACCCGAGATTGTAAATGAGGTGGGAAAGTCGGCCACCTTTATTGATGTATTGGATAAGATAACCTATTTTCATGAGGTCGATCTCTAAAGAGCTTACGCTGCGGCAGGTCGCTTCATGACCATGCACTAGCGTGCTGGGTCTTTTCGCCACCAGCCTCGCTTTGCCTGCAAAACTGAAACTCGCCATCGCTCGTATCAGATTTGCATAAATTAAGTTTGTCGAAAGTTTTAAGCACTTCCGCAATCAGATATTTATCAAGCGTAAGCTTTTATTACATTGTGTAATTCATGATTCGCGAATCATGATTTGCATGATTTCACGTTAATATAACAATTCTTTCAAAACGATAAATATTACTGGTATCATCTCAAACGTGTTGTATTAGTCGAAAATCTCACAATGCGTTTGTGTTCATACTTCGCATTCTTAGCTGCTGATGCATTATGACATAGGCAATGCACCTAAAATCACACCTTTAATCAACCACTTAGTTGTCTATTTTTAATAATTGAAAACTCAATAACTAAGCATTTGATCATGTTAAAGTTAAATCACCATGAATGCCCCAGACATTTTCTCCTGTTCAGCTCTGGATAAACCAATTTCTTTCGCATGTTCTTTCCAAGTACTTACAACTGTCATAACTTCCTCTATAATCTCATTCATATCTTCCTTTTTCAATTGAAAGTATTCGCCGACTGATCTGGCGAGGTCCAAATCTAATGCGTTATTGTGTGTATCTATGTTAAGTTCCAAGCCATCCTTATCTATGGACGGATTAAGGTCATAGGCAGGTGCTAAACGCCAGCCATTCTTCACTAAAATATATCCATGGTTCCGTAGATGGTCATCAGTATTGGATATGGCAATATTAAATATTAAACGACGCCAGAGCTGTGCCAGATCAGCTGTAATAGACGCTCCATAGTATTGAAGAAATTCAGCGAGGTCCAGATAGCTGGGTGTGTCTTCCCTATTGATTTCTTCATTTCTTCCTGTCATGGTCATGGCGGAAGCAAAATGGATGCGTTCGCCATTTATGCGGTCGAATCGCTTAGTAAAAAACGTGTGGTGAGGGCCGTATACCTTTTCGATCCGGCACTCTGACATCTGAATGCCCGCTTTAGTAGCCAGCAAATAAGCTAAGTATTCCCAGGCGGCTTTATCAAACTGATCAGCGCCAGATGGAAACTTAGCGATCCAGGGATGACCATCATCGTCCAAAATATTAGCTTTCGGACGGGCTCCACCGAGTGATGAGCCCGGTGCCAGCAGCAATGCCAGAGATTGATTTATAGCTTTATCATCCTGATCGGCTTCCAAAATTTCGGCACTGTGCTGTAATTCCCGAATGCTGGCCCAAGGCGGTGTAGGATTTTTAGGGTTATCGTCTAAGAACGGACCGTCCTGCTCGACCTTGAATCGTAGTGCACCCATACGGCTTTGGTCATGTACGCCTAAAAGATAATCGATTTCGTAAAGTGTTGGCGTAGGCATCTTTGATTCCCGAGCCAATTGCCCAACTCTTCGTTGCATGAGTTTACGACCCCAGGTATCTGGCATCGAATCCATAAAAACCCCAAAATTATCTTTACCTTTTGGATACTGTGCGCCAGGATACCAGGCGATATCCGGGTCTAATAGAACCTGTTCGGCCGAGTTAATCCAAGATTTATCATAGGAAAATGTAAAGACTTTCCTTCCTTTTGCTTGTTGGGCGGACAGAATGCCGATGCACTTAGGCTGTTCCATTCCCATCCAGTGTGCATACACCCATATATCTGTTTTCGTTCCAGCCATGATTAACCAAGTAAATCCAAATCCTGCAGCTTCCTTCCAAATTCATCGTCAGCTGCTAATTTTAATATATCATCTTGAAGGTTAAGTGTCCGTAATACATTAAAGTAAGCACCGAATGAGACACTTGGGCTGCCTTTTTCAATTTCTATCAATGTCCCGCGGTCAATGCCGGCACGTTCAGCCACCTGCACTGCCGTCAGTTTGCGGCGCTTACGGGCCAGCTTCAAATTTTCACCAAAAATTGACAGTATTCGCTGATATTTAGGAAAAACCACATGCCGTTTAGATCTCATAATGTTGGATACTTTCTACAATATTAAGCAAAATGTAGATAATATACAACACTTAATTAGTTGCTATACGATATGTGAGCCTAATCACACCTAATAAGAAGAGATTTTTCAGCTAAGAGATTTATAACAACTACAAATGAAACAAAGTCGATTAACTATCATCAGAAATTTAGACATTCATTAATTGAAGAATCTATATCCTAACTCGTTCTGGCTAATTCGGGACTATTACTCAGACTTTTTACTATACTTTAGAAGAATAGAACGAGTAACTCGCCTCAATTTCCTATCCGGATATTCAGGGTGAAACCCATCTGCTGTAAAAAATTCCATATTCCCATTAATATAGCTATACCAGGTTTTCCCTAGGGAATTTTCTGTGAGGGTATCGGGCTCCGTAATACGCATCAAGTGATTTAGTCTTTCCTGATCCAGCGCGATGACCAAGGTATCCCCGCGCCTCTGCTTACAGGAGGTCTGCTGATATCGGTCTCCTGTCCAATACATGCAGCTTTCTTGTCCCGACAGTAGCAATGGCCTAATCTGCCCTGGTGATTTTCTGTGCAGTGCCAGATAAATTCCTACACTGATAAGCCCGGTTACCAATGCCAGCAGGACGCGATTGCGTATTCGGGAATTTGATGGTATTCTACTGGCATCTGCGTGATCGAAGGGCCGGTTTGCCGGCGCTAGCAGATGATGAGGTGCAGTAACTTTTTCATCTGCCTGTTCGGCCGGACCGGACTTTAAATCACCATCCCCTGCACCCTGAAGGGTTGCAGTTTGCTCCTCCTCTTTATTCTCCGATGAAAGAGGAACCCGAGTATCGGTCTGCATCGGTTCAGGCTTATC
The DNA here is from genome assembly GCF_039634365.2 of Mucilaginibacter sp. PAMB04168. NCBI lineage: Bacteria > Pseudomonadati > Bacteroidota > Sphingobacteriia > Sphingobacteriales > Sphingobacteriaceae > Mucilaginibacter > Mucilaginibacter sp. PAMB04168. The sequence goes on along the minus strand of NZ_CP155079.2, from coordinate 5,219,540 downwards.
TATCGTAAACCGGTAGGGCCTGGGTTCAAAGCCAATGAGCCAGGCCAAAAGTTCAATATTCTTATGATCCGTGTCACTGGTGATCCCTTTAAGAAAATTATCCAGCGGCTTAAACTTGTCAGCTTCAAAATGCCTTATCGTTTGCATATAGGCATTGGGGTCTTCCTTTTGACCAAAAAACAACCTTAACGTAGGTTCGTCTTTTCTTTCATACCTGGCGTTCAATACTGCCATACATTCTGCCCGAAGTCTGGCAGGTGTGGACCCCATCAGATTGAGGGAAAGCTGATTTCCCTTTTTCATTTCCTGATAGGCCTGTACGACCTGTAACTTATAATCAGCAAACATTTTCAATTTTTTTAAAAGGTAAAGCTAAAGGATTTTCCGGAATCTGACCGGTATTTCCGGAATCCCTTCGGAATGACCGGAATGACCGGAATCCGCTGCTGCAAAGGCGTTTATGCCGCTCTACATTTGTTTCAGAAATCAGGCAGGACCTTTACCGCTAGCAAAGTTCCTGCATACAACTGATCTCTATCAGAGCAAAGAAAGCGGCAGTTGATGACCGGCTTGGGAAGCAGTTAGCAGCTTCCGCGATCAATGCTCACACTTCCCAAACAGTGTAAGAAGCGCTTCTTACCAGGTTCGCAGTAGGGTACTCCCGGCAAGGTCCGGGGGCACTTCTGCGGTAGTTAATCACCTTTTAAAAATTTAAAAAAATGTTATCAATCATAGTTGCCATTTTATTGGCTTTAGGATGCCCCGTGCCTCCAAATTTAATAGATCATACTAATTCCACTATCATTACCACCATGGGAGATGATGGCGATTCCGGTGGCGATGTTGGACATATACCTCCGCCACCTCCGCCACCAATAGGTCATTTAGGATAATTCATAACAAGGCAAGCTTCGGTTTGCCTTGTTGCTTTTTATAGCATATCGTTTGAGGTCGTCGCACATTTTGTATACTTTTAAAAGAAAAAACCTTGACAAAAGTATCGATGGCTTTGACCTTAGCTATGGTCGTTTTGGCTGCATGCAGGAAAAAGCCCCAGCAGAAAAAGGCAGACAATTGGGTGGACTACCGCCATGCTTATGATTTGTTAAGTACAAATAAAGATTCGGCTTTCTTTTACTTCAATAAGGTAACGACAGGTCAATCAAAGGATAGCCAACAAGTATCCATGGCCTTTACTAATATGTCACTCATCCAATCAGAAGCAGGAGACTACTTTGGGAGCCAAGAAAGCTTGATTCAGTCACTAAGGTATTCAAAAAGCGATGACCATAAAACCATGGCTGAAATCTACAACGAATTAGGGACCGCAGCCTTCAATTTGAAAGACTGGAATGGTGTCATAGAATATGCGGGAAAGGCTTTAACATTAACATCTGACAGCAACTTGCGGACAACGCTTCTCAATAACACCGCCGTTGCTTACCAAAGGAAGAAAGAATATTCAAAAGCACTTAAACTATACAACCAGGCAATCCACTTAGCTAAAAATAAAGGAGGCTCTTATGCCCGGATCCTAACGAATATGGCGAAGACTAAGTGGATGGAAAATCCTAAGTACTTTGCTGCACCCGAATTGGTAAAAGCGTTAAAAATTCGCCGGAAAGAAAACGACCTTTGGGGGTTGAGCTCAAGCTATTCACATTTGGCAGAATATTACCGTTATTCCCACCCTGATTCCGCTTTCTTTTATGCTAATGAGATGTATAGACTTTCCAGACAATTGCACAATCCGGATGACCAATTAGAGGCATTGCAGCACTTAATCAGATCTGCGCCAGCACCATCCACAAAACAATATTTCCTTCGCTATGAGCAGCTCAGCGACAGTTTGCAAACTGTCCGCAACGCGGCTAAAAACCAATTCGCACTCATTCGTTATGAAGCAGAAAAGCGTAAAGCGGATAATCTTAAACTTCAAAAAGATAATACAGAAAAGCAGTACGAGATTTTCAAGCAAAGCATCCGGTTTTATTTCACACTTTTTGTCATAATAGTCGGCTGTATACTGGCAATTATATGGTACAGGAAACGAAAGCTGCGATTACACTTGGAGGCACAAGCGACAATTCGTGACAACCAGCTCAAGACTTCTAAAAAAGTCCATGATGTTGTTGCAAACGGGCTCTACCGGATGATGACAGAGATAGAGAATCAGGATAAATTAGAAAAAGAACAACTCCTGGATCAAATTGAGCTCATGTACGAACGATCCCGGGACATTTCTTATGAATACCCTCAGGAAGCCTCTCTACTATTCAATCAGCAATTGACTCAAATGATTTCGGCATTCGCTACTGGGGAACTCAAAGTAGTACTCGTTGGAAACAATCCTGAATTATGGGCAAATGTTAGTGATGGAAACAAATTTGAGATCGAGCATATACTGCAGGAGGTAATGATCAACATGAGAAAGCATAGCCAGGCAAATTTGGTAACATTAAAATTTGCCGCAGGAGCTGATCAGATCAAAATTATTTATCAGGATAATGGCATTGGTCTTCCACAGGGCTACCAATTTAAAAACGGGCTCATCAGTACGGGAAACCGTATAAAAACCATTGGCGGCACAATTAATTTTGACAGCGGAGCGGGTAAGGGACTTCAGATTCAGATCTCGTTTCCTTTTGCATAAATATCCTATGTTTACAAACGTTTTAATCGCGGAGGACCACGAAAGTGCCAGCATCTCCGTTCGCAAAAGCCTGGAAGATCTGGGCGTTAAACATTTTAAGTATGTGTACTACTGTGACGAGGCCTTAGCCATGATCCAGAAAGCAAATCATGAAAAGAATGACTATGACCTTCTGATTACTGATCTCTTTTTTGAAGAAGACACTCATCCCCAAAAATTATCGGGAGGTGCAGCACTGATAGCAGCAGCCCGTAAAATTCAACCGGGTCTAAAAACTTTGGTTTTCTCTGCCGAACACCGTGCAGCAATGATAGAACCACTCTTCGAGGAGTTGGGGATTGATGGTTTCGTGCGTAAAGCAAGACATGATGCTCAGGAACTTAAAATGGCTATAGAGCGCATCTTCCAGGGACGTCGGCATTTCCCTGTTCACCTAAGGCAAATGATACAGCAAAAGAATGCGCATGACTTTAACGATTTCGATACGGCTATCATCACCTTGCTTGCACAAGGTATACTGCAAAAGGATATTCCACCATATCTAAAGAAAATGCAAATCAGTCCATCTGGCCTGAGCAGTATCGAAAAAAGACTTAATCTGATCAAAGACCGCTTCAACTTCACCAAAAACGAGCAACTTGTTGCCTTCTGCAAAGATGCCGGCCTTATATGAGCATAAGCCATTCTTCAATTCTATTTTAATACCTCAATACTCACCAAGTTTACCTGCTCTATTGATTTAAGCGCAAGAACCTAACAGCGTTCCTGTGACTCCATTCACCAACTTCGGCAAATCGTTAATCTCATTCAGCCAAGCTTATATTTTGGCCTTGCAATAGTTAATGTACTGATTTATAATTTTCACAGAAATTTCATTGGTTACGGTTTCCCGTAAAATAGCAGTACTCAGGGTATCTACTTTTGGGTATTAATAGTAGCCAAAACAATGAAAAAATATTACGTAAATACACAGGCGCAAGCCAACGGCGACCATGAAGTGCATGACGAGAACTGCCGGTTCTTACCATTATCAGCTAATAGAATTTATTTGGGAGAATACCATACCTGTGCAAGCGCGGTATCTGCAGCAAAAAATCACTACGTCAAAGTAGATGGTTGCTATTTCTGTTCACCTACCTGTCATAAAAGCTAAGCCTGCCAGTATGCAATATAAAGTAGTCCCTTTTACGGCGACATTAAATCAGCAAAAAGAGTCCGGCAACACTGTAGCAGAACAGCTGGAAACGCTTATTACCAAGTACACCACCGATGGATGGGAGTACATCCGGCTGGAAAGTGTGTCGACGTTCATCCAACCTGATGACGGATGTTTTGGCATTGGAGCCAAGCCAGGATATATGTCATCTTATCAGATGGTTATCTTCAGCAGAGTAGGTACATGAAACATCTATTGATGCTTTTTATCCGGTTTTACTGGCTGGCCATTCCTAAAGATCAAAGAAGAAAATGCCTTTTTAGGACGAGTTGTTCCCGGCATGTATACAGCGTTACCCAGGAACGAGGGTTATGGCAAGGTCTCACCGCCTTCAGATACCGCTTTTTAAATTGCCGTGGTGGCTATCAGATCATCGATTGCGCAATCAATGGTAAAGCTATGATCTTACCGGGCGGAGACGTCATCGGTGCAGGAGATATAGCGGAGCGCTTTTTAATTAGTTGGCCGGATAGGAAGTCTTTGCCTGATAGTGATGAAGTTCCGGCGATGCACTAGAAGCATGAAAACATTGATTATCTATTTGTACCTGGGCTTTGCAAACGGCGCGTGTACTGATTCAGCATCGGTCTATATATGCGATAGTCCAAATGCCAAAAGATACCACAACAGTCAGACCTGCCGGGGACTGAGCAATTGTTCGTACCGCATTCGGAAAACGACTGTAGAAAAAGCAAAAAAGACAGGGAAAACACCTTGCAAATTGGAGTATTAAGTGTAAACAGTTAACAGATGATTATGCCTACTGACTATTCCGGACATATGAAACAATCACGAATAAAATACCCTAAACCTAATCACAATTCAGCATTGCCATGTTTAAGCTAAATTCATTTCTTCTCAGCCTTATATTCGGTTGTTTACTTCTGCTGTATTCGTGTACCACAAAAAAAGTGGTCGATTCAGACAAGGACGGCAAGGCCGACGCTATCGATAGCTGCCGATATGTTTATGCAAAAACACCTGATGGATGCCCGGTTAAGCGCGTTATAACCGGCGTTAATATTTACCTAGAAACATCGGCTAGTATGGGCGGCTATTATTTAAAAAATGCTGAGTTCAAAAATATCATTTCGGATCTGGCCATAAAGGTGGACAAAAACATAAAACCAGTACAAATCTATTTTTTGGCAGATTCACCGGTACGGTATAAAAACAGTGTCGAAAAGTTCAGTACAGACATCGCCATCACCAGGCCGGCCGTTTCTAGGAGTTCGCAGCTACATAAATTCCTTAGTTCAATTGCTGCTAATACTGACTCCAGTCATGTATCATTTTTAGTTTCTGACTGCATCCTGTCCTTTCCCGATGCCGCAATCAAAGCCAACCCTGAAATCAACCGGGATGCAGCTCCCGGAGCACTCAAGAATAATATCTTTTCCACCTTTGCGGAGCTCAAAAAAAGGGGGCAGGCAGTCAGTATTTTTGCCTTCACGTCTAAATTTTACGGTACCTATTACGATTATCGTAACGTCAAAACGAAACTGAATGGTACTCCCCGCCCGTTCTATATTTGGGTGATTGGTCACAGAGATGTACTGAAGGATTTTGAGAAACAGCTAACCGATATTTCCAGCTTTCAGCCGCTTCAGGCACTTCATTTCGGACTGCTGGATAGTACGGTCAACCGGTTTGACCTATTCTATAGTGCCGGAAAACATGGTTCGTGGAAGAAAGATGGTGTGGATTCAATCCTAAAGGATGTAGAGATTCCTTCAAAAGATTCGCTGCGTTTTGCGGTCGCAGTGGATCTAAGTACACTACCGGGTTATGTACAGCAAACCAGCTATTTTAACAAAAATGTACAGCTGACTTTAAAAGGTTGTTCAGCCGCAGTCAAAATTGTTAAAAAAGAGGATTTCGACCGTTCAAAGATAGCAGGTGATCAGCAGATGAGTGTGATCGAACGAGCAAGCCATGTCCTGCTTTTCTCGGTGGGTTCCCAGACCCTGTCCAATGCCAGAATCACTTTGAGTCTACCCTTACAATATGATAGCTGGTATCAGTCCTGGTCGATAGATGATGACCGCTTCCTGGACCCCCACAATCCTCAAACCTTTGCTTTTAAATATCTGATCGAAGGGGTGAAGGAGGCTTATGAAACTAGAAATAAAAACTATCTCGAATTCTCGATTCAGTTAAATAAATAAGTATGTTATCTTCTCTCTTTTCTACGATCTATGAGATCGTTTGTGGTTCAAATCCGGATTTTCCGGCCTACGAAGAACAGATATTCAGTTCGGTAGGATTGCTGACTTTTCTGGCTGCAGTAATATTTTGTCTGTTGTTCTATGTAGCGCTGGGCCGGTGGCGAATGATCTGGTTTAATAATGTTCATTGGGGGGGAACCATCGTTTTCTGCGCAGTGACCGGCTTTGTACTTGCTTTCCTATCTGCAAAAGGAACACTGGGTCTTGTGGATGGCTATCTAATCCGGTTTGCCTTATTCAACGCATTGTATGCGGCGGTTTTCTTTATTGCTCTTTCCTTTTTATTCAAGAACTTCTCTATATACTCCAAAAGAACCCCTTTTTAAGCTATGCGTGTATTTATATTTGGAATAGGCGGTACCGGATCCAGGGTACTGCGGTCATTAGCTATGTTAATGGCCAGTGGTGTCAAGTTTGATAACCCATCACTGGAAGTGGTTCCTGTGATCATTGACATGGACGCGCACAATGGAGATACAGCAAGAACCCGAGAGGTATTCCGCAATTACTATGCTATCCGGAAAACCTTCATTGATCCCGGTGCCACTTCAAGAACGGATACCTTCTTTAACACCAAGATCAAATCGTTCAGCAGATTGGAGGCAGGATCAACAGATGCTGCGGATATTGACTTGCAGTTCGATTTTCAGAATAACAATGACACGTTCGCCAAATTTGTAAATTATAACGGCTTAAGCCAGGTAAATAAGGATGTGCTGGAATTGATGTATAACGATTCGGCGAATGATCAGGATTTTCCGGAGTTATACTTAAATCTCACCGTAGGCTTCAAAGGGAATCCTAATATCGGCAGTGTAGTCTTTAATGATCTGAAAAACTCTCAGCAGTTTAAGAACCTAGAAAGCAGCTTTACAGATCAGGATCGGGTCTTCATCATCAGTTCCATTTTCGGTGGAACAGGGTCTTCCGGATTTCCGACGCTCGTCAATCTGATCCGTCAATCTAAAAACCCAAACCTTGCCAGGGCCAAGTTAGGCGCAATCACCGTCATGCCTTACTTTAACGTCGATTCTAATGAAGGTAGTGCGATCAATTCCTCGCTTTTCAATACGAAGACTAAGGCTGCGTTGTCCTACTATGCAAATGATGATGCAATCAGCTCAATCAACGCGCTGTATTACATAGCCGACCATAATCAGTCAGGTACCTTGCCAAATGTAGAAGGTGGCCGGGAACAGATCAATAATGGTCACGTGGTTGAATTGCTGGCAGCCAGTGCGGCAATCGACTTTATCGGAAAAGCTGACATTGAGTTGGAAGAAAACCGATGCTACGAATTTGGCGTGGAAGGGGATATCAATCCGATGAACATCAGTCATTTTAGCTTGCCGACTAAGGAACAGTTGATTGGTCCAATGATCCGCTTCGCATATGCGGCTCAAATCGCCACAAAAATGATTCCGCAACTTACCGATAATACATTTTACAAAGCCAAAGAGCTCAATATTGCCGCGGCCATGGGGATACCCAATGAATACCATAAGCTTTTGACCTTTTTTGAAGAGTTCAAGCAGTGGAGCGCTGAAGAAATGAGCAGTGCTGACAATGGCCGAGCTTTTCAGTCTTTCAATTTCCGTGACCCTGAACACCTGAATAACCTGGTGATTGGTAAAGAAATTAAGACCAGCTGGCTCAGTAAGGGGTTAAGCCTGAAAAAAGTTGCAGAGCACCTAAACTCCATCGAAACAAGTGAACCGAAGGATCTGGCTGTGCCGCTGAAATACATGAACATGTTGTATAAAACAGCCAATGAATGTTTAACCGCACTTGGACAATTACCTTAATCATTACCATGCCACATATCTTCAGATTTCATAAAGGATCCAGCAGTAATATACTGCATTGGAAACCATCATCAAAAATAACTTCAACGGATATCATTGCCGTCAAAGATAAAACTGACGTGTTGTCATCATCAGCGGGGTCATCTATCCCAACGCCCGTTGCTAGAATGTTTCTGTTCAAGACAGCATATCAGCTGATGGCAACAACAGACAGCTCGACAAGCAAGGGGATCTATGCCGGCCTGGTGTCTGAATCTTTGGATTTGCTGGAACTTTTGTATAAAAGCGGGTCCAATAGCAATTTGTTCCGGTTTGAGAAATGGTCTTTCGATCCTTCAAATCCTCAATTTTTCGGCAGAGATCATGGGCATCAGTTGCTACATGAGTCATTCAGGCAAGCCGCCTCACAAAAACAATTCAGCCAAAAGCTGGAAATCACGCTTATTTATTATAAAGAAGGACATAAAGAGATCCTGATTGGCGGGACTTCACCTTTCACTTTCGTGTTTACATCTCCCAATTTTAGACGAAAAAAGGCTGAAAAAGCTTTCCGCAATATCTATGGACTAACCAGCAATGAGCCATTGTTTGCTGGCCATTATAAACAGCTGCATGAACGCGATGCTTCGTTCATTTGGTTCGTCGAGGAATTGATGAGACAGTCGGGGGCGATTCATTCTTTTGAAGCTTTCCATGAGTATGTGATCAATACCCGTAAGCAGCACGAGCGGGCCGATCCTGGGAGGTTCGACACACCTGCCGTAGAACTCCAGGATATCTATTTCGGGACTGACATTCCTTTAACCGCTGGCGGGGTACGCATCCAGCAGATCAGTGCGGCGGACTATCAGACCAAGATTGACCGTGCCAGTGATTTCAAACTCGACCTGCCAGCAGGTTCACCATATTTAGGAAAAGGGCTTACGCCGCTGTTCTTGTACAGCAATATGGATATGGACGGCCAATATACATCACCCTCCAACCTTTGGTCAAACAAGATCATGGTGAGCGGGCTGGCCTATCCGGAAACAACGATCGAAGAGATCAGAACCCGGGAGCTTCCAGGTATCGACAGTATCCAGTACCCGTTCCTGTCTAAATTTGATATCTTTGAGAAAAGCCTGGTAACCTTACCTGGATATGAACTGGACGGCGAACGCTTTGAGACCCTGATCGAGGGGCAGAATTTTCTCCTGCCACTCAAGCCCCTCTTTTTCCAGTTCTTTCCAGTGGAAATGTTGAGCCGGTATGTCAAAGTCAGCCGCCGTCTGCCTTACGTCGGTGCGGAGCCTGAGCTCACTGTACAACTGGAGATACCAATCACAGGCCCAACGATGCAGAAGCGGACCATTACACTTAAGCAGACTTATAAAAAAGACCCAGTAGCTGGTAGTGAAGAAGATCGGGAAAAATATCCTTTTGTAGCCTATCAGGGAATTCTGGGCATTTTTCCGTTTATCCGGGCGGAGGAAACTCATTTAAAATATATTAACAGTTATACCGTAGCCTCTTATGAAAAAACGAATGACGGTGATCCACTTTCCGGCCTGCGTTTTCTGAAGAAAACGGGCATCGATACCGTTCCCTCACAACCTTTGAACCGGTCAAATTACGGTGATCTGAATATGAAAACCACATATTACCAGGTCAGGGAGTCATTTGAACTAATACAGTTATTATTCAATAAAAACAGTGGCAGTCAAAGCGGCCTGATCATCCCCAAATTCAAACCAGCATCTAATGGCACGGAGGAATATGTTTATGCAATAGACTTCGGCACTTCTAATACGCATATCGAGTATGCTTACGTGAGGGATCACAAGGCTGTTGAGATCAAGCCATTCGAGATTAATGATGGCAATATGTTCATGACAATGCTGAACAAGCCGCAGACCATTAGTGAACAGGATGGCGCTGTGGATTATAAGGATTATACAGCCTTTGGTGCAGATGTGGATGCGGCGAAGGTAATTTCGCTTAGGGAGTTCGCGCCATTCCAAGTGGGCCGGCATAAAGGTGCGACTACTGTATTTCCTTTCCGGACAGCGACATTTGAAAGCAGATCTTTCAAGGAAAACGCCCGGCCAAACCTGTTCAGTGAAATCAATATCGGGTTCAGTATCGATAGAGACATTTTAGTCTTCAATGAAGGATATCAAACAGACCTAAAATGGCAGTTGGAGTCCAACCTGAATGATGTTGAGAAGCAGAACAGGGTCAAAGCTTTTTTCAGGCAATTATTACTGATGATCAGAAGCCATGCACTGCTGAATAATAAGCCAACCTGCAATCTGGACCTGTTAAAAATTGCGATGTCCTATCCTACCAGCATGGACAGCACTCTAAAAAAGGATTTGATGGGGTACTTTTCAGAGGAGATGAATGCTATCTTCAATATTTCTGGCGGTAGTGACGATCCTAATGAACGTCTGGTCGAGGTGACGGAATCTATTGCACCCTATTACAAATTGCAGAAGACGGACAGCAGTATTAAACATGATATTTACTGCAATATCGATGTCGGCGGCGGTACCTCAGACATTGTGCTGGTGAACAACATTAATGAAAGGGAGGAAAAAGTACTTCTTTGTTATTGTAACTCCATTAAGTTTGCAGGTAAGCAACTATGGGGAAGCGTGTCTGATGATTTCGATCCGCAGGATAATGGTTTTGTACTGTTTTTCCTTCATCTACTGGAATCAAAAAACAAAAACAACCATGAGAAACTAAAAAACATACTGAAGGAAAAGAACAATCGCACAGAAGATGTTGTAAGTTATCTTTTTGGTGAAAAAGACTATAATTTTAAACAGATCTTTTCCGAATGTAAAGAGCTAAAAATTCCTTTGCTGCTTCATTACACGTCCTTACTGTACTATGTTGCGCAGAGCTGCAAGCAAAAACCTCTGGCCTTGCCGAAAACACTGAGCTTTTCCGGTAAAGGCAGCGAGTATATTTCTTTGATCTTTGATTCCAAGGAGCATTTAAAAATGTTCACGGTGAAGGCACTAAAACTTTTTTCGTCCCTGCCGGCAAATGAGGCGTTCCAGATACAACAGGATCCTAAGCCCAAGGAGATCACAGCCCAAGGAGCGGTTATATACGCTGCCAAACCGTTAAAAAAGGATGTAACCAATATTTTTGAGGATGACCACTCTTTCCAAAGTAAGGATGAAATGACCATCCGGACTGAGACGGAAATCTATTTGGGTTTACTCGACCCATCTCTTTTGAAAAGTGGTCAAAGTATCTATAATGATTTTTTAGAGCCGGGGGAGGAATACAAAAGTGTTCTGGCAAACGCGGTACATTTTCTGGATCTTTTCTTTGGAAATGCAGATATTATTAAAGGTTGTGAAAGGTCCTTAAATATTAATAATCTGGCCAAATACCGCTCATTCTTCATCGACCCTAAGCAGCCTGAAAGCTATCTCCTCACAGGTACACTGAGAAATAGCTATAAATCAGCACTGGAGGAGAAAGACATGCAAAGCCCGGTAAATGATTCACCGTTCTTTTTTGCTTTTAACACCTCGCTGATCGAAATGTCCAAATTTATTGCTCATGAAGCGATTAAAGAAAAAAGTGTTTAACATGAAGAAAGCGCTTTTATTACTATTGTTATGGCCGATAGCACTACTGGGACAAGACCTGGAACATACCAAGTTTGAAATGATTAAGACATCCGCTAAATTTCTGGTAACAGACATTAGGATTTCGGCTGATGTAAATTACAAAATCAATTGTAGCAGTGACAATTACGTTTGTCTCGAGTCCCAGTTAGCCAATAAAAAATTTCAAGGGATTGTTGAGAAAGTACGGAAGTGGAGACAAAAGACCGTTAAGGATAAGGAAGACCTCCAGCAGCTCAAAGCGCTCATCTGGAAAGATATCATTTCGCCTCAAGCCAAGGCCTACCGTCTAAAGTTACCTGGATTCCCTGCATATGAACATGCCATGGTTACGCTCGTTAATGTGCCGGTTCAGGGTAAGCAACAATCAACACCCGTACTTCACAAATCGCAGCCATCGGCAGTTATGGTTGACAGTAGCCAGTTACCCCAAGCCGACACAGTTCCCGAGTCATCAGCTATGGCTCCGGAGACTACAAGTTTCCAATCCTCTTTATCACCTATTCAAAAGACCAGTTTTATGGAAAATATACCACCTTATTTCAGCATTGCCCTGAGTGCTATCGCAATCATCATTAGCTTCTTTGCCGTGACAAAAAAGCCTGCCCGATCCAAACAGAAAGAAGTACGGACGTTTAATTATGAACCAGATATCAGTAGTATCCAAAGGAGGATCGTTGAATTAAAGGAAGCTACGGAAACTTTCAGGTTAAAGATGCTGAAGGATCATGAGCAATTCATGAAGTCGGTGGAAGACAGATTGCAGGAAGCTGCCTCTACAGGGAGCAAAGTAGTTGAATGGCCAATCGAGCGGAAGAGCGACCTCCCTCCTTTAACACTGGATGGCGGGCAGCATTCAGCGGAGGTAGAAGCTCCGGCTACGGTAATCAGATATGCCAAATACAGTGATACCCGAAATGGTGGTTTCAGTTTAGCGATCATGCGGGACCAGCAGAATGGAGAACAAACCTATCAGTTAGAATTTTTGGGTGAACAGGCGACTTATGCTATAACAGAAGATCTAAAGGCTCAGAAATATGCTTTACAAAATTATGAATATTTGGCTAACGCCTGCGAAATCCGTAACCAGGTGCAACCGAATAGCCGAATTGTTACTGTTCAAAAGGGCACGCTCAGTAAAGATTCCGATCAAAGCTGGGTGATTGTCAACCGTGCAATTATTGAATTCCGGTAACTATGACGCAGGAGGAAAGCAAGATCTTTTCCAGCCAGGTGCTGGAGGTGATCAACCGGCAGCAGGGTGCTGAGGATTACCCTTATTTTGGTTTGTTCGTACAGGATTGTGAAAGGTTAGGCCTGTCAGAAGACCAGTTCAGAAAGCAAATTCTGGTACAGGCATTTAAAAGCTATTCTGGATATGTCGAACCAACCTCTGGTGCTTTTACGATCGTTTTTGGTTTTAAATGTTATTCCCTCAGAAAATTTGGTGAGGTCCTTTTTGACCATCCCGTCAAAAGTGAAGCGTATCTGGAAGATGCTATCCTGTTCAAGGAGGATGTCCGAAAGCTGGTAGATACCGATCAAACCATGGAACTGATCGATATTTTGAATAAGGAGACGGTCATCAGCAGAAGGTATCTTCGCCTAAGCTATCACCTTAACCCGACCTTGCCGTATAGGATCGGACAGGCCAAGGCAGAGAACGTGAAGGCTCTACTTAATATTGCCTATAATGACTATGCTTTTTACGAACGCGTTGCCGCTCAATTTACAGCCGGCTACTTACAAATATGGATTGAAGAGACTGCCCCAGACCTGGCTGGTGCGCTTGACGAAGGTCAGGAGTATAATGATTTTCTCAGGTTTGCGTTCAAGGTCGATCCAAAATATCCGATCTATTTTGGCGAACGCTTAGTGAAGGATCCGTCAGCGTTGGTGACATTACTACAGACGGATTTCGAGTTTAGGGAGCACTTTTATCTTTTCATTAAGAATAAGCAATTACAAGTCTGGTTTGAGTCAATTAGAAGAAGTGCTTGGACAGTGGAATTGAACGATGCGTTAAAAATAATTTCGAATTACGAAGGTCTGAACAGCCGGGACAAGAAACAAGCGGCCGTACAGCGCCTCATTCGAATTATTGACCCCTCGGTAGATCAGGTACAATTGCTGTCAGAGACCAAGGAAATAGATTTAACCAAGCTGGAGGCATCAAAGCCTCTTCAGCATGCGGTTGTAATCCAGCTTCGACATACCGGTGTTCTTAAATGCCAGATAAGTTTGAAAGACACAATTGAAGGTGTAGGCATCAATCAAAGCGAAATTCAGTTTAATAGTTTTAAGCAGGAAGTATCGTTACCCATTTTTCTTGAAATTGATTCCATAAAACTGGTCAAAGGACAAGTATATCAAACAGAACTGGTCGTTACTTCAATTGATGCAGAATTATTCATACCGGTCCGTTTAATGGCAGTTTACCCCCGCAGAGCTGTTGCTACTACGCTGATGAAGTATGCAGGCATCGGTGCGGTCTACTTTATGATCATTAGGTTCATTCTCGCAGCCCTGATACAATCTCCCGGATGGCTGAGCATCCACCTCGGATTTAATACGCTTTCTTATGGGCTACCTCACAATTATCTGGCCTTTGTATTTGCTGCCTTTTTGTTATTCGGAGGAGTATTCTTAGCCATGCGGATTATTAAAAGAACCGAGAAAATTTGATCGTTAGCATTCTTTATCTAGATCATATGAAGTATACACCCCCGGCGTCAGCCTACAGTAAGACCATCAGACCTGCCAAACCGCAATTTAAAACTGGTAATGCACTTCCACAGCCACAAAAAAACAACAAGGCTGCAGGTTGGATCGTGTTTGTAATTATTGTTTTGATCATCATTAACAGACCGCTCGGGTACGTCGCGGTATCCGTTTTTCTTTTCCTAGAAAATGCCTTAATGTTTAGCAAAGCGACTCCGCCTGCACTGATGTGGGCAATCTTAGGCGTCTTCGCCGGTTTGGTTTGCGGGAGTTGGGTAGCCAGGAAAAAATTCCACCTTAATATGAAGATCACCTGGGTGACCCTGGCAATCCTGGCTATATTTATACAAGTGGCGGTATCGGTAAACAAACCGGTCAAGGCGGAAGCAGAAGTTCAAACACGGGAATCTAGATTGGCCACGCCGTGGGTTTCCGTTACCTCCAGCGAGCCACTGCCAGCTTATCTAACCTATAGTTACACGGCAGACAATCTATTGGATAGTTTGGATGATACCGCATGGATGTTCCGCTCGTCTGCAGATACCAATTATGTATCTTTTGTTTTCAATAAAGAGGGCGCTGATGAATTGCCCCGATTGATGCTTACAGGTTTTAAGATCAAAAATGGGTATAACAAAACCCTGTTTAAGTGGAACAGCTTTAACCGGATAAAGAATATTGTAGTCCTTCATAATAGCAATACGGTAGGTGAATTAATTGCAAGTGACCTTTATGGCCAGGAAGAAGACCTATCCATAGATCCAGTTGAACTTCAGAAGGGTGACACCATTCAGTTAATTATTAAATCAGTTTACACCGGTAAAAAAAATATAATAAACTCCACCGCTGTAACGAGGCTTGTCCCGGTAATTTCTTATACGAAGCTTTAGTACATAACAGTTGCTCCTTACCAATCAGTTGCGGTTTAAAGAAATCATCAAAAACCGATATCTGCTATTTTGCCGTGTCTAGAGGGCAATACGGTTTCCCGTAGTTTTATTACAATAAAGCAATATAAATTTGATTCGTTTACAAGCACAAAGCAATTCATGAAAAAATTTATTACCGCCTTACTGTTTTTGGCATGCTTAAATTTCAATTGTTCAAAATCAGACGGAAGTAAGCCTTCAACGTCAACCGGAGATTCAAGATGCGGTACCTACAAGAGCGGACAACAACTTTATCTAGGTACCCAAGGAGGCTGCTATTACATCAGCTCCGGAGGTAATAAGGAATATGTTGAACGATTAGCATGTAAGTGTAATTAAGCAGAATGAGCGATTATCAGTGAATGAAAACTTTTCAAAGCATGTAGTACCTGTCATCAAAAAACTTTCTGTATCATACACATTGATTGGCTACTAGCAGTATATATAAATTATACTTATTAGACGATTGGAAGGTGATTTTCATGATCTTACTAAATTGGATGAGTGTTGTTACATTGCCGGGTTGCAACTTTTCCGCTAATAAGTTTACGCATTCCAAAACGCATTTTGTTAAGTTTCATAATTCAATTTCAAAAAATAACCTAAGCTAAATCTATCTAATGACCTTACAAATTCCTTCACTGGTAAAGACTCTTTATAAAGCGAGCGGTAGTAAAAACGAAATCATTCAATTAATAACTCCGTCTCAAGACCTTGAATTGAGCGTTAAAATAACGGGTACGCACCACACAGTTATTGAATTTGGGTCACAAGAACTTTATCTAACCAGTAAACCAGAGGCACTTCCTGACGACTGCACTTATGCTATCCGGACGAACATTATTCCGAAAAAATCAAAATTAGAGAACGCTACTGTTCAATTAAAAAATTGGATTAGGCATCCTAAGTTAAAAGAACATACTCGAGTTGATGTCATTGGATCCTGGAAAAACAGTTTTGCATATAAGGAAGAAGATCCTGCACTTGCAGAGCCGGGATTGCGGGCTCCCCAGCTATCCGCCTTGCATTCGTTGATGGGGCATCTCAGGATGCCGATGGAGGGCGGCACCGTGGTCATGCCAACCGGTACTGGTAAAACAGAAACTATGCTTTCGGCTCTGGTGGCTTTTAAATGCGAGCGATTACTGGTCACTGTCCCATCTGATTCGTTACGGGAGCAGATCGCTGCTAAATTTATATCGCTCGGCTTATTGAAACAATTTGGAGTTGTCAGTGAAGATTGCCTGTATCCCTTGGTTGGGGTTATCAAGAACCGTTTCAGAACTAGCGCAGAAATGACTGAATTCTTGAATCGCTGCAATGTGGTGGTAACCACGATGGCTTGGTTAACAGCTCAATCCATCGATGATCAAAAGCAGATTGCTGAACTATTTAGCCACATATTTATTGACGAGGCGCATCACGTGAAGGCACATACCTGGGATACGTTTCGAAAGCATTTTCCGGACGTAAAAGCTGTTCAGTTTACGGCAACACCGTTCCGAAATGATGGCCAGCGGCTCGATGGTAAGATCATATCAAATTTTCCTTTGAAATTGGCCCAGCAACAAGGGTATTATAAAAAAATCAAATTTATAGCGGTTCGCGAATATGACGGTGATAAAGCGGATCAGCAAATAGCTCACCTGGCGGTTAAACGACTTCGTGAGGATCATCAGAATGGCTTTAATCATATACTGATGGCCCGCTGTGCCACCAAGGCCAGAGCAGAGAAAATATTTAAACTCTATGAAGGTGAAGCAGATCTGAAGCCTGTGTTTATTTATTCCGGTTCCCCCAATTTTGCCGCGGTCTATGAACAAATTCTTAAGAAGGAAGCTAAAATAATTGTCTGCGTAGATATGTTGGGTGAAGGATTTGACCTGCCGGAACTCAAAGTCGCTGCTTTCCATGACATTCGCCGTAGCTTGCCTATCACGTTACAGTTTGCTGGCCGGTTTACGCGTACGAAATATGATGAAGAACTGGGGGAAGCGTCATTCATCGCCAACATAGCAGACTTGAATGTGAGGGCAGAGCTGGAAGAACTCTACGCAGAAGATGCGGACTGGAATGAAATACTTTCCGACACCAGTTATGAACGCATCAACGAGCAAGTTGAATTCAAGGATTTCATGGAGGGTTTTCAAAATCTGAGCGAGCTCAACATTCCCTTTCAAAACATTGTGGCCAAACTAAGTACAGTAGCTTATAAAAATAAAACCGAAGGGTGGTTCCCATCAAACTTCCATACGGGTATTAAAGGGTATGAAGAATTTGATTTTAAATTCCACAAACTGAATGAAAAAGAGAAAGTACTGGTCATTATTACCGGACGACAGCAGTCGGTAGAGTGGATCAAACACAAAGATTTCTATGATGTGCAGTGGGACATGATCGTCATCTTTTGGGATACCCAAACAAACCTGTTATTTATTAACAGCTCAGATAACGGCAGCCTTTACGACGGATTAGCCAAGGCAATCATTGGAGATAATGCTGAAATGGTCAGAGGCATCAATGTATTCCGATCCTTTTACAATATCAAGCGGGTTAAATTGCAGAATGTTGGCTTACGGCAGTTCCTCGGCAAGAATATCCGCTTCCGCATGATGGTCGGCAGTGATGTTGGCGAAGCACTATCTTTAGCCGAGAAAGAACGCGGTGAGAAGGCTTTTGTGATGGGTAATGGTTATGAAGCCGGAGAGGCGGTGAATGTTGGTGCATCTTATAAAGGCCGCATTTGGACAAAATTGAAAGGTGACCTCAAGTCGTACCGGGATTGGTGCAAAGCAATGGGAAAAAAACTGATCGACGAAACAATCGATCCTAATCAAATTCTAAAAGAGACTCTAATCCCAGAACTAGTAACGGAGGTGCCTAACCGGTTTCCGGTTTGGATCGACTGGGACGTGGATATGTACCTGGAAACAGAAACTAAGTATCGGTTTTATATCAACGGTTTCCGCTATGATATGTCATCCATTGAGTTATGCCTGACTGAACCTAAAGCAGGCGGACCGCTGAAGTTCTCCCTATCAGCTGAAGATCGAAAGGCGACATTCGAGATGCAGCTGTTCAAAACCAAATCAGGAGATGATGAGTATGCGGATTTTAAAATAATAAAGCTGACCCCAGATGATGTTACCGTGGAATTTGGGAGCCAGAATATTCCTGCAGATGCTTTCTTCTCCAAATACATCCCAACGATCTGGTTTGCGGACGGGTCTGCACTTACCGGTAACGAATTTGTTGAACTAAAGCAGCAGATCGGGCTGTTCGCCAAAGCAGATATTCTTACGTGGGATTGGACAGGCGTAAACCTGGCCAACGAGTCTCAGCATGTGCATCCGCTAAAAACCGATTCCATCCAATATAAAGTTATCCAGGAACTGAAGGCTCAGCATTTTGAATTTGTATATGATGATGATTATTCAGGAGAGATAGCTGATGTGATTGCCATCAAACAGGAGCATGATAAGATTCAGATCAAGCTCTATCACCTGAAGTATGCCGCCGGAGGTAATACCAGCAACCAGATCACTAACTTCTATGAAGTTTGCGGACAGGCACAAAAGTCTGTTCACTGGAAGCATAAGGGAGGTAAAGATTTCATCGGTCACTTACTCAGACGGGAAACGAAGACCAGGAATGGGTCAACCCGGAGCCGCTTAGAAAAGGGGAGTAAGGCGGACTTGGCTAAGCTGGAAAGCGTTATGAAAAATGAAATTCCGGTTGAGTTTGAGATCTATATTGTACAACCGGCGCTTTCCAAAGCCACTGTATCCGATGAGATACTCACTTTACTGGGGGTAACGCAAACATTTATCAAGGAATTCGCTGATATTAGTTTAAAAGTAATTGGAAGTGCCTGATTAGCATAACAGCTTAAAAACCTTGTCTGTAAAACATAGCAGCGTTACTGATTTATAATAAGCATCAAAGTGAATATATTTTCTCGATTACTTCGTCTGTATCGTACGAATATGATTCGTACCCCATTGGAAGATTTCACGACGGAGATCCTGGCAGGTATTTTATCTGCTGATATTGCGCTCGGTGATGCTTTTGTAAATACTGTTCTTAAGATTCCCGGCAACGGGTTTACCTTCAGCACACAAGAGTGCTATGATTTGTTAGATGATAAATTTCCGGATTGCCGGGTAGACCTAGTCGTTAGAGGTCAAGGCTTGATCTGCTTTGTAGAACACAAGGTAGAGTCACGTGAAGGGTACGTTCAACTGGAGCGTTATTCGAGGGTTTTGAGCCACCTGGCTGAAGCAGATGCTGACCTGAACACTTATTTACGCTATTGCACTAAATATTACGATCTCAAATCGGCTACAGCGCATAGCTTTCAGCAATTCCGCTGGGCGGATGTATACCGATTTTTGGTATCGCATCAGACAGATTCAGATCTGATCCGTGATTACTTAGGGTTCTTAAAAAAACATGATATGAGTGATGAAATGAATTTTACAATAACGGACTTAATGACCTTACAAGGCTTGCCCACAGTTGCTAAGAAAATGGACCGATATCTGGCTAAACTGCGGCCCTTGTTTCACCAATTTTTTCCGTTAGCTAAGATCAAGGATTCTAACAACCTCCATCAATTGACTAATAACTCGCGTTTTGTTTTCCATGCAGATAGCATCTTTGGAGAAGGCTATGCAGAACTGGGTGTTGGATTCGACTTTGATGAAACAGTGCAACTGAAAGTTTGGATCTGGGTAAACGACAAAAATTCCAGCCTCAAGCTGTTTCAGCAGGCGCTTAGGAGTACCGAGTTCGCTAACAATGGGAAAAATTGGTTAGGCATTTATAAGCCGCTTTCAGATTTTGTGAGTGCAGAGCTAATGGAAGAACAGATTGAGGCATGGTTTGCTGCATCTTTCGCTGCAGTCAAGCGATTTAGCGATGAGCATCCTGAACTCGTTTGGAACTTGCTTTGAAAGGTACTTTGTGCAGCTGTTTAATGGATTTGTAGTCTGTTTAAAATTAATTAGCTTTGGTTAAATTGCAAACAAAACATGCCTAAAATTATTATCCGCACTAGCGAAGGCTCCGATCTTAGAGACGACATTATTAGAGCTGTCGGTGATGGGGAATTACCGACTTGGCAAATCCGAACAGGCACAAATAAAATTGATTATTTGACACATACAGGTCAATGGGCAGATCGTGCGCTATTAAGCTTTGACGTTTATGATGATAAATTAGAAATTGTTGCAGTAAAATGGAAAGAACAGAATGAAGATGCGGCTGCCAAAAAATATTATGTCGGTCGCTTTACCGAAATGTTACTCATTCACTTCAGCGACTATTTTACAAATTTTGCTGTCCATAAATAGAGGTTCGTAATTTCCGAATTAATGATTGTAAAAGCCGATTAATTAGTCAACATCAAAAATTTGTGTTATAAATGCATAGAGCCGTAAGCAGACAACTTATTAAATACTATATCTCAAGATCTTTAATTATTTAAATTATTGCACTTAATAATTGTTCCTATATAATAAGAAGCAAGTAATGCAAAGGGTGATAATAATAAGCTTCCCTAGGTCATTCGCCTAACCAATCTCACAAAGTAGTGATATACATATAATCTTTCTAAGTCGACAGCCGACGAGAAAAAGTATATTAGGAACAGTAAATCATGATAATAATAAATAGTTGAACTTCGTAGGCTACATACTTTGTTATTTGATTTTGCAAAAATGATGTCTTTTATATAACTTTATATCAGTTCTTTCAAACTCAATCAAAGTAAACTAAAATGTTCGGTTACCTATTCGGTTACCTATTTAGCATTTAGGAACAAATATCATTGATAAGGCTTAAAATAACGGCATGGTTCGAGTCCCGTCCATTCCGCCAAAAAGGTGACAAAACCTATCTAAAGCGCTTAAATCAATGATTTAGGCGCTTTTTTTATGCCATAAGCGCCCGTTTCATACCAAGAAAAATGACATGCTCGGTTACCTATTGCATTTCACTAATTTTGAGGTAGTAATTGGTATCGCTTGTGTCGAATTCGCTAATCAAAGGAATTGAAGTTATCTTGATAAACATCTTTGTTGTTGTAAATCAGGCTATTAATTACTAAATAATCGTGAATCCTCGATTTGCGATTTGCGAATTAATGGTTACATTTGTTTATGAAAGCTCACAATGGAATGAGACCTCACGACATCGTTGTATTGTTAAAGATCATCTCAATAGGTGATAGGTGGCTCAATAAAGACTTGGCTGAAAGCTTGTTTATCAGTTCATCTGAGATTAGTGAATCTTTGAACCGTTCAATGATCGCCCGCCTGATCAGTCCTGACAAAAAGAAAGTGTTCAAAAGCGCATTAATGCGCTTTATAGAGAATGGATTGGCTTTCGTTTTCCCTGTGGAACCAGGGGCCATAGTACGTGGCATTCCAACTGCACATAGTGCACCTGTACTGAAAGAACATTTTTTATCGGAAGAGAATTATGTGTGGGCATCTCCAAACGGAAAGGTCAGAGGGCAGTCGGTCAGTCCCTTATACCCTAATCAGACCAAAGCGGTCCTGAATGACGAAAAACTATATACTATGCTGGCCTTATTAGATAGCGTTCGGCTTGGAAAGGTAAGGGAATGTGAAAAAGCCCTGGAATTATTGAGACAGCTTTTTAGACTGGAATATGCATGAGAATTTAGTCAGAATCAAAGCAGTCCATCAGGCACTTAAGGGACTTGAACAGGACTACGTATTTGTAGGAGGGGCTACAGTTTCTTTGTATGCGACAAGCCCCGATTTGGCCACCGAAATCAGGCCGACAGACGATGTAGACATTGTGGTGGAACTGGCATCTTACAAAGGGTATGCAGCACTTGATGAGCGGCTGAGAAAATTAGGATTCAGTAATGATATAGTATCTGGTGTCATCTGCCGGTATACCATACAAGGGGTTATCGTGGACATCATGCCGACAGATCCGTCAATTATTGGTTTTAGTAACCGTTGGTATGCGGAAGGATTTGAAAGCGCTGTTCGCTATGTTTTAGATGAACAAACTACTGTGCGGATTTTTTCACTGCCCTATTTCGTTGCTTCAAAGTGGGAAGCATTTAAAGGGCGCGGTAAAAAGGATTATCGCACCAGCAAGGATTTCGAAGATCTGGTCTACGTCTTTGAAAATGCGGACGACTTTGAAGAGCAAATACAGGTATCCCCTGAACATGTTATCAGCTATTTGAGAAATGAATTTGTCGATTTGATTGATCAGGATGATTTCGAAGAAGGGTTGTACGCTCATTTATCCGGTGGATATGGCGGAGTAAACGCTGATTATATCCGCATACGCTTGCAAACTGCTTTTGATATAATTTAAGGTTTGCTACGATGGCAGCAGTTACGATTAAGTCTTAACTGTTGCCATACGAACTCAGATGATTATTAATGAGAGACAAGGTATGTCGGGCGTCATGGAGCTTTATGCCCTAATTTTTCAAGCTACCTTGATAAAATGTCTGTCTTATTTCCACTAAGATGTCTTCTGCAATATTCGGTATTGGCAGAGCAGGCAGGGATGATTGCAGATATAACAGTTTAATATGTTGCATCTTTTCTTCAACCATTTGCATCAAAGTATCAAACTCAAAATCACCATTCCGGATTTTGAGCAAAAATTCGCGATCGTCCCGATGTACTCTTACCTGGTGATAAACCGCAATCTCTTCAGCCATACTTAATAGCCTGAAGGTGTGCATCATATTCTTGGCATCATAACTTTTACCATGCGAAAGAGTGCTCTGGTAACGAAGCTGATTGCGCTTTTCTTCCCACTGCTTATACTCGTGGTATTCTTTGCAATAAACCGAATAGCCGTCTTTATTAAAATTCATTACAGCCAAAGGTTCCAACCCCTTATCAACCGGACTTAATTGCACATTATCGGCATCAGCTCCGGATACGATACCCCGAAACCAGTTACCATTAGTTAACTGCGACTTGTGATAGAGCAGGTACACGTCACGAAAGTGTGGCAGGTCAGTCAAACCGCATTCTTGCTGCGAATAGCCCATTTCATTAAGCCATTCTTTGAGCGGCACACTGCCGTTTCTATACACTACAAAGCAGAAATCCAATACCGATTTACGTTCGGAATCTAATGGCTTATTGATTTTCTTATTTAGCCCTCGTGCCTTTTTGATCTGCGTTTGTGCATAACCGGCAAAAGTATCCAGGCAGAGTTTAGACAGGAAATCTTCAGGTTTGATCAGGTCAATTAACGGATGACGAAATAGGACATGTTCTTGAGGCATACTCAGCAGTTCAAGGATGTTAGGATTGTTCTTAATCAGCAGTTCCAGAAAGCGGCCGATCTCAAAGTAAACCTCATCGTTGGTTGCATTAGCAATCTGATCTTGTCGCTCAAATCCATATAACTGTTCTTGCCGCATGATGAAGATCCCTTTCTTGTCCACATCCGAGCCGGCAATATTCAAGTTATAAGCGGTGCTGCCGCTTATACAATCTAATAGGATTAACTCTTTTTGCTGCTTTAGCTGATCATAGGTCATGGCCGGATATATTTTCTAAAGATAGTATTCAATTCGTCCGGGTACTTTTTTTCTGATGGCAGCGCAGGTATGTGCTCTTTACACGAGTCAAGTGTATCACTTAGCCATCGATTAAGTAATGGAACAGGTGCGATCATTCCTTTTTCTACGGCAATTTTCTTCCTTTCAAGCAGTTCGTCTATTGCGTTTTGAACATCATTATCCGTTATCATAACCCTTAAATGCTCAAATTCCATGGGTGGTACCGACTGTTTCTCAACTATCCACAAGCAAGCCAATGCCGGGCGTAATGCATAAAAATAGCGCTTGAGCTTCACCTCTTCGGTTTGCAAATCATCGCGAAGCGTATTGTGCGCCATTGATAAATAATGGTTAGCGCCGGAGCGTAACGAAAAGTACTCCGGCATCAGCTTACGCAGATCATCAGCAAAAGCAGAATCTCCCTGATATACAATTGGTGATTGCAGCCATTCGTACAATGTGCTGTTTGATTTCAGGAATAGCTTTAAAGCTTTTTTGATATCCCAGCCGCCTATGTCCAACACCTCGTTAACGGGTAGCCCAACGTTATCTGGTAATTCTGTTATGCCTAAGTATTCATTAACCGGCCTGGCATATATGAAGCGCACATCGAAATCGCTATCGGGCGAGGCAAAACCCCAGGCCCGGCTGCCTGACTCGCAGGCGTACAGTATTTTTATGTTTTCAGTCTGCTCTAGTTCAAGCAGTTTTTTAAGGATGGTCTCGTTCATGATTTTATGATATAAGGTTACAAAATATAAATGAAAGAGCAACAATCGGCAAGTGCCTTATGGGAGTCGAACCCTACCGCCTGCGCGGTTTCACCAGCGAAGTATCACCCGCCTACGACATCTTTCATTATGTTTATAAAAAGGGCAAAAAGCAACAGGTGAGGATTTTTATTGTTAGACTACTGCAATTGCTTGCAGGCAGAATTTGAATCTGCACCTTTTCCAGGAAGGAAACGTCATACCGAAGTATCACCAGTTTACGGCACCTTTTAAGTTTTAAAAAGAAGAGCAAAACCAACCAGCGCTTTATTTGGCGTGACAGGCGAAGTAACGCTGGTTTACGGCATCTTCTTTATTTCTTAAGGGCGATGGTCAATATGCGCTTGCACTGCTCTACCAACTGAGCTACTGCAGGATTTACCCACAGGCCGGGATTGAACCGGCGACACGAAGTAGCGCATATTTACGGCACCTTAATATTTTTAATATCTTTAAAAGGGTAACAGGCAATAAGTGAAATACACCTTGCGGTGTTCCTGCTCTAACCAAACTGAGCTACACTGGCCTAAACCAATGGCCGGATTTGAACCGGCGACCTGGACGTTAAATGCGAAGTAACACTTATTTACGACACCTTTTTTGTAATAAGGAGCAACAGGCGAACGCGGGACCGGGGCATGCCTTGGGACTCGAACCCACAGTTTAGTTTACGCTATACTGACCAGCCCCTGAAATGGTGGCGAAGTAACCCGTTTCTACGGCATCCTTATATTCTAATTTCTTTTACAAGTATGGGGCGTTAGCTTCCCCATACTTGGTTTATAGTTCTATGTTATTGATCGCATCTAATGCCGAGCCTCCGTTTTCTAAAGCAGCTAACACTTCAAAAACTTTATCGCTCCAGCCGGCTACCAGGTAAACATCGTTGCGTAGTATTTGCAATGGCGCCTGTCCGTAACCTTTCAAGTCGAACAGATAGAGTTTCGCGTTTGGCGATACCTCAGCCTTGTAGCGCAACCATAAAGGATGTATGTGATCGCCTGTAGTTGATGAACTATTCCATAACTGGGCATCAGTGAATAGAAACACCTTGTCCATCTGTACCTTGCGTTGTAATATATCCTTGATAACCAAGTAGCCATTGGTGCTGTAACCCACCTCGCCCTCGCGGCGATAAAACTCCTGTACGTTACCCAATATATTGTTACGCGGTACCATAATGGTTTTCCAGCTATCGCCAAACATACCCACCTCTACGTTTTTACAACGGCTTTGCAACAGCATAGCCAGCATTAAGCCCACATCGTACAACAGTATCTTAGATTTAGCTGATACTGGTGTTTGCATCGATCCGGAAACGTCGCAGGCTAACAGTACACGGGTTTCATGATCGAAACCTTTAATATTGGCGGCACTGGCCTGTACGGCTTTTTCCAAAGCGTCCAGCAGTTCTCCGGTGTAGCCCTTGTTGCCTAATAGCATTGCGCTTAGCTTTTTAGTAAGACCTTTAACCGGCAACATAGTTTCTGTAGCGATCAGCTCACGGTAAGCCGCCAGGTAACGGAACGGAAACTGTTTGGCCTTAGTCACCTCATCAGCATTAACTAAACGGGCGCATGCTTTCTGGAAGTGCGCGTAGCTTACACCGGCTTCCTGTATGTTACGCAGGTTACGCAGCAGGGCCATGTAGCCCAGCTTACCACTGTCTATCAACTCTTCCCACTTAGCGCGAAAGGCTTCGGCTTTGGCCTCATCGCTGTCAAAATTGAGCTGACCTAATGCCGATAGCTCCGTTTCCCAGGTGTAAGGCGTTTGCAGGGTGTTGCCTGCTATTTTGTTGAACAGTAACTGTTGCAATTCGTCTTTTGCCTTGGGGTGAACCAAAAACAACGCGTCGCGCAGTTTGATAGCGCCATCGCGATTGTACTTACCAAACTGGTATTCGTCGAAACGGTTGAACGCCGTACTTAAACCTTTTTGTAATTGCTTGCTCAGGCGATTCAGCTTTTTAGTACCGGTACGCTCGTTCAGTAGTTCGTAGCAGGCTAGCAGCTCAGTAATTTCGTCGGCACGGTTAATTACGCCATCGGTAACCCGGGCAACCAAATTATCGCCCGAGTGCAGCTTGGCCAGTTCGGTAACCAGCACCAGCGGTACCGAGCGCATGTGCATTTTAGTGCGGGCGTATACAGCCAGCTTACCCACAAACACCGGGTCGCATTCGCCTATTAATTTGCGCAGGCGTGCTAAACGTGCCTCGTCTTTTTCGTAAAAGGAATCGTTTAAGCTCCAGGTAACCACAGCGGTGTACAGTTCCATTTCGGGCGAAAGCGTAAACGCTTTGGCACCCGAGTGGTTAACGGTCTGGTTTTTGAATTTGCTTAACAGGTTAAATTTCATTGTGAACCTCCTTTTTCTTATTGTTGATACAAAGAAATAGAGGCACTGCGCAGTGTATTTGCGCAGGTGGAAATTTTTGAAAAAATTATTCAAGCTATATTTAACGATGCTTGTACACTTTATTCAGCATATAGGAAAGGAGGATGGTTAATAGCTATGCCTTTAATAATTGGCTTTGTGCTATTTGTAATTACGGATGCATTATCAGTTAATGACAAATACAACGGCGCAGTCACCCTTTTGCTTTCAGGTATTTATTGTTTA
Source organism: Mucilaginibacter sp. PAMB04168 (assembly GCF_039634365.2). Taxonomy (NCBI): domain Bacteria; kingdom Pseudomonadati; phylum Bacteroidota; class Sphingobacteriia; order Sphingobacteriales; family Sphingobacteriaceae; genus Mucilaginibacter; species Mucilaginibacter sp. PAMB04168. Next base: position 5,192,383 of record NZ_CP155079.2, on the reverse strand, counting down.
TGATAGACAATAAACGTATCAAAGGTTATGAGGGAGATATTGTTCAATAGGTTATCTCCTTATCAAGAATAAAACGACAAAATACTTTTATGTAGATAGAGCTTAGATACTGTGCGGTCGTAATGGCTTTGATTGGATTGTTATGGTTATGAATTTAGTATAAGGAAACTAAAAATGAACGGAATTACAATTGAACAAGCCGATTATATCATTAGTTACTACAGTAACCTACTCACCCAGCAAGAGCAAAAGGCTTTAAGGTATCATCGATCTACCTTAAAATTTGATGATTCTAAAGACGTACGGCTAACGCAAATGTATTTGAAAACGGGCTGGCTCAGCGATGTTGCTTTAATATTGAATTACCTCAATAAAGGATACATTCAATTTATCATGGATTGTGCCAAACGAATTTTAACGATAACTCGGATCAAGTGTATTTTAATTTATGCCCCGTTTGTAATAAACTCGCACGAACACCGGAAGCATGGCAATGCAGATTTTGCAGGAATGATTGGCATTAAAATTAATTATCGCCAGTGACAACACTGACAATGAGCTGAGCGCCTAAAGCAGAAGTGTCCAAATAATAAGCACCTTACCGCCACATTGACTAAGAGCAATCTGAGCGAGAAAAACTTACTTGGATTTTCATACAAAGTAGAAGGCGTTACCTTGGGAATGATAGACAACAACCTGCGCGTAACCAAAAGTTTTGAAACCCGCGCCGTAATTGACCGTATTAACGAGAAACTAAAGCCGCAGAACTTTAAGGTGGATGAAACCACCCTGCACGTTAAATATACCGACGACCAGCTACATATAGAAGGGTTTGCTATAGAAATTAAAGAGCCTAGGATCGTCGGTTTCCTATCAGGCAGGTAAAACTAAAGAAGACGAACAAATCGGGCGAGAGATGTAATCTTTATTCGGCTTCCTCATTCAAGTCGTTACCGTACCACTTCCTGGAAAAATCTTTAAATTGATCCATGTCTTCAGCAAATGCCGCGAAAACACCACCATCAGCTTTTGCATAAGGGCTGCTGCCGTCCATGTTGAAGACATGTTCAGGAAAACTTCTTACGGTGTACAGCGGGTTTTCTAAATCATAGGTTTCGCCTAACTCTTTGAAATAGGTGCCGCTAATTTTGAATTTGCTGGCGTTTTTAAATGCAAAAACCACTTCAGTAAAAGTTTTGCCTTTGAGGGCTTGGCTGGCCTGTAACACCGTACGAAACACATCAAGTTGAGTATGATCGCCTTTTGTATCCGTTAAATTTATAACTAAGGTGTTGGGTAAAATAAAATACCTGTAATGCGCACTGAGCTCAATGCCTTCATTGCGTGGATCGGCTTGCAGTTTTTTCTGAACAGGGCGACCAGCAAATAAATAGTTAGCTAACCAAACCGTGCTGCCAGTTATAACAATGGCTACAATTATATAAATTACTTTTTTCATGATAAAGAATAGAGTTTCTACGGCTAATTTATAAATTTTTAATTGTTGAAACTAACTATAAGCTATCAATGCAGTAAGCCTGTTTGCTGACTGGCCATTAAGTTACCGTTCAAACCATATTAAGTAAAGTTGGTTCGTAGATATTCCAATATCAATAGATACGAATATTATTTTTTAAAGAAAATTCTTGATATTAAAAATAAAGTGTATAATTGCAGCATGAAAACACAATCAATACAAATACAATTGCCGCAACCGATCTATCGGAGGTGAATGGGTATGTATTGAGTAAAATATAACAAAATCCACAATCCTCTTAGATCAGCTTCTAAGGGGATTTTTTGTTTTATAGCGATTTTTTAGGGTAGTATATCAATGGGTTAGATTACCTGCTTTGGGAGCAGGAGGTTCCCGGTTCGAGTCCGGGTTACCCTACATGTTTAAACGGAACGTTAGCTCAATTGGTGAGAGCAACACCCTTATACGGTGTGGGTTATAGGTTCAAGTCCTATACGTTCTACAATGGTGGTTGGTTGCCTTAGTTGGTAATGGGTGCTTCCCTTTTAAGGGCAATGGTCGCGGGTTCGGGTACTGTACCGGCCACTTATAATTTCCTATGGTGCAACGGTAGCACGTCTGATTTTGGTTCAGAAGATCGTGGTTCGAATCCATGTAGGAAAGCTTGATAATTTGAAGAATGAGTGTTGTAGAATTGCTGCTTTAAGCGGGTAGGGGAAAGTGTGCGGATTAAAGATATTTCTGTATTTAAGTTGAATCAGATAAAGATCTACAGACATATTGGTCTGTAAAGAGATTCGGGCAACGGGGTTACAGTATTATGGCCGCCACCTTTTTATCAGCCACAAACCACCTTTCAATAGGAAGCAGTAGACAAAAGTCGTAAAAAAATTTCTCGATATTATAAATAAATCAGACCTGTGACTACTAAGTGGTATTCCGTTTTTTACCAACGGATAGGTTGTTATCAATACAATAAATGAGACCAATGCCAGAGAATAAATTATTGCATTGGGAAGCAAATCGGTATTGAAATAGCTTTTACCTGGGTGTTCTTTTAGAATCGGCGTAATTGAGCTTTTTTCCTCTTTATGAAACTGGTATTCAATGCGGTAATTGAAGCCATTCCAGTTTTTATAATTAGAAATCTCGAACTCTTTATAATTGGCAAGAAATGTCAAAACCTTATCGCGCAGTTCGGTATCGTCATTCTGGGACTCTTCCATCCAATCATCATCAGTAAGGTAGTATAAGTGATGTATTTCTGTTTTTGTGAGCGGGCTAGATAAATTGTGTTTTCCCATTACCACAACAGCATCATTAAGTGTGATAGCACCTACCAACAGGCGATGATATAATAGGCCTAAAATAGCTCTTGTTATAACCTGATTCTCGGGTACGGTAACAGGGTAAAGAATATTTAACAGGCCTTTTTTATCATGGGCAAGAGACAAGTCGATAAAAAGAGGCGCCGGTTCATCTTCGTGCATTACTATGTAGTCTGCCCAGGTAATAACTTCTTTTGTGGGTATTAAATTATACCGCAGGCCATAATAAAATACGGTTAGCAATGGCTCCGCCGTTTTAAGCTTGGTTGAATAAATAGGCAATGCCTCAATTTCAACTTGCCATTCATAAAGTCCACCAGCGTCAAAAACACCACCTTTCAACACGCGATCGATAAAGTCGGCCAGCGAATTAGTAAGCACAAGTTGGTTGCCGTTAAACTCAACCATTATTTTATAATCGTTGTGATTATCAGGGGTTATTTCCAACCGCCACATATCGCTGTAAATCATGTATTCGGCAATATAAAAAGGACTATCCTTATCGCCTTCTCTATTGCTACTGATCTCGGCAAGGGGTATCATGTTAAAAATGTCCTCATCCATTTCAAAGCCGTCACTAAAGCGATAGAGTGCTTTAAAATCATCGGGCAAGGTGACGCCATAAGCGATTTCAACAGCCATAAACAAATTTTCCCCCGCGCCCGAGTGTAGTGTGAGCTTGTCTGGCCCTTGGTAAGCTTGCAATTGATTTATGGCTTCTTGAATAGACATGAGGCAAGATAAATTTTATTCTACCTTTTTAAATATAGATTAGGCCTCAAGCGGGACGTTTGTGGCTACAAAGGTGCATAATTGATAGGAGAAAAATAAAGTGGTAAAATGTTATGAAATTAAATAGTCGTTCGTAAGGATTTTTGATAATTATTAAAAAAAACCTCTAATAACGTATAGATTGGTAACAACAAACTTTCAATCGTTTCAGTACAATTTTGAAAATCTTTCTTGTACTCTACAACCTTTTTGTCCGTTAAAATTTTGATATACCATTCAAACTTCTTAATTTCTTCTTCAGGGTCATTTTGTAGAACTATATGAAACATCTCGATTTCTCTTAAGTCTTGATAATGAATTTTCCCCTTATGGGCTATCATATTTCTGTCTTCGCGAAATTTTTCTATATACCTCGAGATTTCTAATAGAGCATTCGTTAATCCAGGTACCATTGTCTCAATTCGATCATTATGTAACCCTTTAACTCCCTTTCTGCTATGTATCATCATCGAGGCTATACATGCATTATCATTTAGTTTAAGGTCGAGAATTGTATTCACCAATTTAAGTAAGCGGTCAAGAACTCCAGTCACTCGAAGTAAATAACCCTCAATATGATATATCATATATTCATATCTTGATATCTTATTTCTCTTCATTGTAGGGGTGTTTCTGAAGTTGGCTAAAAGTATCGCCGAATAGTTAAGTTGTCTTACCAAGCCGTCAACTTCACCTATGGCAAGAAGGGAACGTTGAATATATTCTTCATGCGGGTAAAGTGATCGTGATGGATTAAATCCTAAGCTTGGCTTTTTGATTTCATCCAATTTCAGAACGTCTACAGCTAGTAATGCTATATTTTGAGAAAATTGATTTACCATGCTATTCCTTGTATTTTTTACTACTAATTTAATTGGGGTTATTATAATAGTTATCCCTTAATCCTCCGGCTTCTCCCTCGCATCAGCCATCCTTACAATCCTCGGTTCAAACTTAGCCAACACATCCACCAAATCATTTTGTGCTGCCATAACGGTATGAATGTCTTTATAAGCCATAGGCGCTTCGTCCATATCACTACCCATTAAGGTTATACGTTTATCAACCAAATTAGCAGCAATCAAAGCTCTGTCCAGTGTTTTAAAGGCAGCGCTACGGCTCATGGCTCGGCCTGCACCGTGGCTGGCCGAGTTAATGCTTTCTACGTTTCCTTTACCGCGTACCACAAAACCGGGCGTACTCATGCTACCGGGAATAATGCCTAACACACCTTCGCCCGCCGGGGTGGCACCTTTACGGTGTACCATTACCTCGGTACCATCGGCCAGTTGCTCTTTCCAGGCAAAGTTGTGGTGGTTCTCTATCATGGTAAGGGGTTTAACACCTAGGGCACGCGCAATTTTGTTATGAATTTCGTGGTGGTTGGCGCTGGCATATTCGCCGGCCAAGTTCATGGCAATCCAGTACTCTTGTCCCTCGTCCTTATCCAAATCTAACCAGGCCAAATGCTTGGCTTCCGAAGGGAGCTTGGTTTTGGTCATGGCTATTTTGCTGTAATGGTCGGCCACGCTACCGCCAAACCCACGCGATCCGGAATGCGAAAGCAAAGCCAGGTATTTACCGGCCGGTATGTCGGCCAAGGCACCGTCGGCAATAGTCAGCTCACCCCATTCCACAAAGTGGTTGCCGGTTCCGCTGGTACCCAATTGGGCATAGGCTTTATCTTTCAACGAGCGGATCACCTTGGTTTCGTTCCAGGTTTTGCTGTCAAACAACGAACTGTCAAAGTACGATTGGGTAGTACAGCCGATACCAAAGTAGGTGTTATCCACCAGTATGCTTTTTAGTTTGTAGGTTTCGGTGTCAATATACTCTGCAGGCAAATCAAAAATGCTCAGGCACATACGGCAGGCAATATCCACACCCACCGCAAAAGGGATAATGGTATTGGCCGTGGTAGCTAAAACGCCGCCAATAGGCAAGCCGTAGCCTTGGTGCGCATCGGGCATTAAAGCGCCGGCAACCGCAATAGGTAATTGTACGGCGGTACGCATTTGTGATAGTGCACCCACTTCAATATTTTCCATTCCCCACACCGGGAAATCGGCTATCTCCTCTTTCAGCTTAAAGTTGCTGCGTTGTTGTTTTACAAATTTGCCTTCTTTACGCAGGGCAATCACGTCTTCTGCCAGGTTTTTAAATTTACCTCCTTTCTTCAGGGCGTAAGGCATAGGGTCATCAATCAAGGCTTCTAAATTGGCCAGTATTTCGGGTTTGGCCATTACGTTGTGCTTTAACAAACCATTAGCTACCCGGCTAAAGTTCACCAGTATTTCCACATCGTTAATGCCTAATGCTTTTAATTCGTTGTTGCCTATTTTTTCCTTTTCCATAGCTATAGCAATAAAAGAATTTATAATTTAAACCTTCCGGCCTAAAACCCTCTCCCCAAATGGAGAGAGGGGCGTTCGTAAACGCGTTCAGCCTTGGGGCACTACAAAGAGAAGCAGCAAGTGCGCAGCGTATTTGCGCAGTAAAAAATAATTTATAAATTCATCAAAATATTTTCAAACCGATGCCTGTTAACCGTAACGCTCTCATCCGCTACCGCACCATTGACCAATGCCTGCAAAACCGAAAAAGAAAGTGGACGCTGGATGATTTAATTGAGGCTTGCAGTGATGCCATTTATGAATACCAGGGCATTGATACCGGCGTAAGCCGCCGCACCGTGCAGGCCGATATGGAAATGATGCGTAGCAACAAACTTGGTTACGAAGCGCCCATAGTGGTGGTTGATAAAAAGTATTATACCTATAGTGATAAGAATTACAGTATTGCTAATAGTCCGCTGAACCAGCAAGACATGCAGGTGCTAAGCGAAGTATCGGGCCTGCTGAAACAGTTTAAAGGTTTTGGTCATTTTGCGGATGTTAACGAAATGGTGAGCAAGCTGGAAGACAAGATCTACACCCAGAAAACGCACAGTGCTCCGGTTATTGATTTTGAGAAGAACGATAACCTGAAAGGCCTGGAATGGATAGAAGTGATCAGAAAAGCCATTGTTGCTAAACGGACGCTTTGTGTTACTTACCAATCTTTTAAAGCCCGCGAGCCCAATACGTTTTGTTTTAGCGGATATTTGTTGAAAGAATACCGCAACCGCTGGTTTGTGCTGGGGCAATCGCATCAGCGGCACGCGCCTTTGCTTACCTTGGCTTTAGACCGCATACAAACCGTTGAAGAACATGCCGATGATTACCGCGAAAACATACAGTTAGATTTAACCACTTACTATAACGATGTAATAGGCGTAACCAAAAGCCCCAACCAACGCGATTGTGAGGTGGTGTTTTGGATAGATAAAGATAATGCGCCCTATATCATAACCAAACCCCTGCACCACACCCAAAAGCTGCTGAGCGAGGATGAAACAGGCAAAATATTCAGTATACGTGTCATTCTCAATTTTGAACTGGAGCGCGAATTGTTGGGCTTTGGCTCTAAGATGCGGGTGTTGGGTCCGCGAATACTGGTTAAACAAATCAAGGAACAATTTTGGAAAGCATTGGAAGGATATAAACAGGAGCAACGTGATGAAGGGCCGGAAGAAAAGGCAAATGAAGTTTAAATTTTATTAAAAATGATTAGCGAAAAAGAAATCACCAGCATCAGCAAATTCCTCAGTTTGGTGCTACGGCATCAACCCGAGCTAATAGGCATGGAGCTTGATTTGCAGGGTTGGGTAAGCGTTGATGAGCTGTTAAAAAAAGCTAATGTGCATGGTAAGCTAATTACCATGGAGATGCTGAACCATGTGGTAGAAACCAACAGCAAAAAGCGTTTTGCTTTTAGTGACGACAAGCAAAAGATAAGAGCTAGCCAAGGGCATTCGGTTGAAGTGGAGCTAGGCTACGAGCCGCATGTGCCCCCAGCTGTTCTCTATCACGGAACAGGTGCTCAGTCGGTAGATTCCATTCTGCATTTAGGTCTTCAAAAACGTAGTAGACAGCATGTACATTTAAGTGCTGATCCTGAAACCGCTGTTAAAGTGGGCAGCAGGCATGGAAAGCCTGTGGTGCTGAAGGTACTGGCTGATCAGATGCAGCAAAAAGGATTTGTATTTTATTTGTCGGCCAATGGTGTTTGGTTAACTGATAATGTGCCGCCGGAGTTTCTGCAGTTGGAGAAGCTCTAAATGACCTCACAAATTAATTGCGCCACGCTTTTTACTTCCACAAAGTCGTCATTAGCTAACCCTTGGGTGTTTACATGCGAGTCGGTGCAAATCAGCTTTTCGATCAGGCCGCAGCTTTTGAGTTTATTAACCCCATCGTTTATAAACAGCCCGTGGGTGGTAATTACAAATATAGCAGCAGCGCCAGCATCTTTATACGTTTTAGCCGCGTTAATGATGCTGCCGCCCGAGCGGATCATATCATCGTAAATTATAACCGTTTTACCGGCTACATCGGCATTGATGGCGCTTACTTCGGTATGGTCGCCTTTCAGGCGGCGTTTTAAAATAAAAGCAGCATTTACGCCTAAGTCATTCGCCAATGATTCTACCCACTTAGCACGGCCGGCATCGGTGCTGGCTTGCAACTCAAACGCATCAGGCTTTACCAGGCCGTAATAAGTAATGGATACTACGCGGTTACGCGGGTCTCTTCCCGGCTGCCCAAAGCTGTAAAGCTGCTCCAGGTAGTTGATATTGATGCCGGTTTCTTCTTTCAATTCACGCTGTACAGCCTCTTCTAGTGATTCCTTATCGCCTACCAGTCCACCCGGCAGCGCCCAGGTGTTAAAAAAGGTTCAATCTTGCGCTTGATCAAAAGCACGGACAACCCTACTTTAGAATTATACCCAAATACTACTGCATCAACGGCTACTTTAATGTTTTGCATGGCTGCCATTTTTCAAAGTTATGGATCTTACCCAAAGCAGCCAAGATAAAGCGTTAACATGGATTCTATAGGAAAACAATTTAAATTATATCTTTGCGCTCAATTCCTGATCTATTAACCACTTAAATATTAAGGAATCATGCTAGAGCAACGCTACATATCGCCCCTTTCGCTCATTGCCCATTAGGTAGGCAAACACTGCACTTATATTTTATGATATTAGGTTGCCCTGGCAATCCTATGCTGCTTTTTTGCTTGCCGAATTAATTTATTGGGTCTTTTTTGAGCGCCTTTAGCAAGGGTATATCCTCACGTTAGGACGAACGGAAAGTCAATAACATTTCAAGGAAATTAAATGGAAGTCCAATGGACACACCTGAACTGGCGTGCCGTATTAAATCGGTGCGCCGTAAAAAGAGGCTTGTTAAAACAGATCTGGATAAGCGGCTCATACAAATTCATAAACGGCAAGAAGCGCTTTGGGAAAAGCGCAGGACTTTACCCTGGGTACCTTTAGACGCGCCCTACCAGCGCGGCTGGAAGCGCTTTTTTGTATTGCGCGATGACATTAGGAAAGGCCCTAAAGCTGATTTTTATGAAGCGCTGCTCGAAAAGGTAAACACGTTTGAGTATCATCATGACCGTTTTTTCAAAAGAAAGAAACGCCGCAAAGGCAAGTATGGCTACGTGGTTAAAAAACAAAACCTTCGGGAGCTTGACGAATATGACTGGAACAGCTCAAAGCTTGCGTTGACCGAAGAGGAAAAAGCATGCTTTACCCGTACCGAGTCTTTTCATATCAGAACCCGGCGTTTGGAAATCAAGTATGTGATTACGGAGCCCTGGCGCTTTGTCCTCAAGGTAGCACCGCATATCATCACGCATCGTAAAATGGTGGATACAGAACTGGAAAGTGAACTGTCCAAACTGAACAACTATGTACGGGCGCATAATTATGATCCGCGTATGCACCGACTTACGAGCGGGAAACGCTACCGCTGGAAGGACGAGTTTAACGAGCGCCTCAAATACATTAACACATTAAAAAATTTGCCCAGGTACAGCCAAACAGCGGCTTACCTGGACACAAGAACATAACCCACATGGGCAATTTAAAAACAAAAGATTTAAGTAAAATAGGCTACCACAATGACCAGTTGCGAAGCTTGGTTATCAGCATAGCCGCCAAAAATTTCAAGCACCACAGCAAAGAGCAATTGCTGGATTTGCTGGTGCAGATCAAAGACAATCCCGAAGCGTTTTTAGATAATGAGTTAACCGCTAAGATAGCCGAGAAGGTTATCGGCAAAATGGAAGTACCAGCGTTCAGCGCTTACGAATTGCGGGACGAGCCGGTTTATTGCAAAACTTACGGCGGGAAAGGCATTGAGTCATCTGCTAAACAGCAAATGGAACTGGCAAACCTGCTGCCCGTAAGTGTACAAGGGGCCTTAATGCCCGATGCACATATGGGTTTTGGCTTACCCATTGGCGGTGTGTTGGCTACCCATCATGCAGTTATTCCTTATGCAGTAGGCATGGATATTGGCTGCCGCATGGCACTGACTATCATTGACGAGAGTGATGGCTTCCTCAATCGGCACGAATATCAAATTAAGCAGGCGCTTAAAAATCATACGCACTTCGGTATGGAGGGTGGCTTGGAAGTCAGGCAGGAACATGAGGTGCTGGATAGCCCGGTATTTAACCAAATACCGTTTCTGAAGCCGCTCCGTGGCAAAGCCGCCAGGCAGTTAGGTACCTCGGGCAACGGTAACCACTTTGTCGAGTTTGGTGAGATAGAATTATTGCCTGATAATACTTTGGGCTTGCCTGCCAAAAAGTATACTGCTTTGCTCACCCACTCGGGCAGTAGGGGTTTAGGTTCGGCCATTGCCAAACACTATACGCAGATAGCCATGAACACCTGCCAATCTACCACCACATACCCACCAAATTACCGGTGCCGGCGTTTATAACATAGCCGGAGACCTTCATGAACAATGGTCGTTAATAGCGCTCTTGGTCCAAGTTCACAGGCTAATTCAAATGAAGCCTTTTTGTCACCAGCGGGCGGAAACACCCCTTATGCGTCAACCAGCAGCGGCACTCTTAAACCGAATGCGTTACAAGTGTCTGATGTTGACTTATCTGTCAATGCCTCTTCTGTCATGTTCCAGGCTATTGGTGCGAGCGCTAAGGTGGATTTGCATACGCTAAGCCTGGCCGTCAACTTTATTATTGTGTTAACGGGAGTTTTCCAACAAGGAACTAGACCAGTGAAGGCTGCCATGGGCAGCCTTCTTTTTACTATATCTTTTACGTTAACTTTTTAACTTGACATGTTCTTGTCTGCCTTCACAAACCGATACTTAAATTGTTTTCTTTGTAACTAAAAAAAACAAAGTCGCGTATAAAGCGCAATAACCTGTCACAGTATCTGGTACAGGTAATTAAAAATCCATAAACCGTTATGGCTTACTATGAACGCGGCAGTCGTCAATGACCGCTCGGCATGGCTATGTTGTAGCTAAACGTCAAACTGTACCCTTATATGAGGAAATTTTACCCGGTTAATTTACGTGTTGAAAGATTCTTAAAGCTACATCCAAAAATTCGGAACTATCAGAATTTTTGGGATAGTCTGTTCATCACCTCCACAGTTAGACCACACGGCTGGTCGCTTGTTTTATTACTTTTGCTGTTTTCTTCGGGCATTAAAGCAACGGCGCAAACCATTACTAACTTCAACACCCTTCCAGCAGTTCCAGTGCCGCTGTACCGTGAATCGGCAGTTTCCGCCGCTTCTTATGCTGTAGAAGGGTTTGTGTTTACCACTGTAAATGCCAGTCCTCCAAATCCTAGTACGCAAATCATTTTCTCCCGTCAGACAAAAAGTACTAATGATTACGTATTACGGACCAGTGCAACCACAGTTGGTGTGGGCTATGTTTCTGTTAAAAAGGCGGATGGATCTGCTTTTAAGTTCGGGGGATTCGATTTTCGTTTTGCCATGCTTACCGGAACGGGAACTACCCATAGCATATTTACATTAACAGGTTATAAAGGCGGTAGTCCTGTTGCAAATGGTTCTGTTAGTGTAAATGGTCTGCCTCCCGCAACATATTTTACCCTGTCAACCAGCGCCGCATCAGGATTCAATGATATTGATGAATTTCGGTATACTATGCAAGGGGGTACCGGGCAAACCAGCTATATTGACATTGATAACATAGTAACGGGTCCGGCAAACGTGGCAGCTGCCACAGCACCAACCGTTACTACTGCAGCAGTTACAACCTTTAATGCAACTACGGCAACCTTAGGAGGCGATATCACTTCTGACGGGGGATCTGCGGTAACAGAAAAAGGTATTGTATGGAGCACTGCAACCAATCCCACAACTGCAAATAACAAGGTAAACATAGGGGCAGGTGCCGGCAGTTTTAACAAGGCATTCATAGGGCCATTTACACCAAACACAACCATTTACGTTAAAGCTTATGCAATTAACGCAAAAGGTACAAGTTACGGTGATGAAATAAGTTTTAAAACAAACGCACTTGCCGGCACCAGCGCAGTGTATGATTTTGAGACGGCATCTGGCACCTACACCGGTTTTGATACGAAAACTTTAACAGCTACAAATACGGCATCATCCTCATCCATAACAGTTACAGCCGCTACAGACGGTGTATTTAGAAGCTCAACAAACGGTTCAAATACAGCCTATTTTGGTGAAGAAGGTTTATATTTTGGCTGGAACGCTCAAGAAACTGCTTTTACGGTTGCCGCTCAAAATGGTAAAAGTTTTGATCTGACATCATTTTATTTAACTAACGAAAACAACGAGCCAACTAGCTTTTTAATCTCCAGCGCAAAGGGCTCTATAACAGTAGCGATACCAGGCGGTAGTCCTATTGCTGCCAATTTTATTGATATAAGCGGCAATGCAAACGCCGCTTATTTTAAGGGTATCAAATCTTTCACGGTTACACCAAGTATACCCGCCTTTATGGAGTTTGATCACATGGTGATCGAAAACATCCAGACAGCAATTACCACACCAACCGTAGCTACGGCATCTGTTACTGCATTGAGCGCCACTACCGCTACTTTAGGCGGTAACGTAACTGCCGATGGGGGAGCTTCTATTACAGAACGTGGTATTGTTTATGGTACATCTTCAACTCCGGCTATTGGTGGTTTGGGCGTAACTAAAGCCGCACTGGGAACTGGTATGGGTGCGTTTTCAACATCTGCAACCGGGCTGGCCAGTAGTACCACTTATTATGTTCGTGCTTATGCCATTAATAGTGTTGGAACAGTATACGGCGAGCAGCAAACATTCACTACTCCGGCCGCAAGCAACGGCACAAATTTAAATGCCGGTGATATGGCAATGACAGCCTGGAGTACCACAAACAACACCGTGGATGTAGTGACTTTAAAAGATCTCTCTGCAGGTACAGTTGTTAACTTTACAGACTGGGGCTGGTCTAACCCTAATAGGGCATGGTTAACCAATAGTACAGCTTCAACAGGTGAAGGAAATATTAAATGGACATTATCTTCAGCCGTTAGCGAAGGCTCGATTATTAGGATAACCTACACCAATGGGTCAAATATTACCTTAAAAAACCTAACTACAAATACAGCAATTTCTACAGCTGATCTGGTTTTTACAGGGTATGCAGGTATCACAGACCCGATTGTAGGTACAGGAGACAACTTCTTTATTTACCAGAGTTTGTCAACAAATCCCAATTTTATATTTGGTTTTAATAACACCATTGGTACTACTTCTTCCCCTACAATAGATGCAACTGGATGGGTGCCAACAGGTAGTTTTACAACAGGCTATGCTATCGCTTCAAATCTTCCTGACGGGAACGGGAGTCAAAACACCCTTACCAATGGCGTTAACGCTATTGGTTTTACAAGTAGGCAAACCAATGTAGCTTATACCGGAACTACTACTGCTACCGATGCAGCTACCTGGCTTTCCAGATTTGCTAATGTTAATAACTGGACACAACAAGGCACTGCTGTAACACCCTCCTACGAGAGTGCAAACAAAATTATTATTGGTTCTGTGGCTGCAACCGCACCAATAGTTTCTACTACGGCAACTTCTACTTACGCTGCCACTACAGCAACGCTGGCTGGTAATGTTAGCTCCGATGGCGGTGCAACAGTCACTGAAAAAGGTGTTGTTTATGGCACTTCTTCTAACCCAACAACAGCCAATTCCAAATTGGTAAATAGCGCTGCAGGAACAGGTGGCATTTCAGTAGACGCCACCGGCCTTACACCTGGAACCACTTACTACTTTAAAGCTTATGCGATTAACAGTGCGGGAACTGCCTATGGAACCGAACAAACTTTTACGACTACAGCCTCGGCTACGCCAGCAGTTACCACAGCAGGAACCATTGAGGCTTTTGCCGCCTGTTATGGTTCTTCAACAACGGGGCAAAGCTTTACCATTTCAGGCAACAATTTAACAGGCGACCTGGTGATAACGCCACCGCTGGGGTTTCAGTTATCAAACAATAATATAGGCTTTAGCGGCGTAGGTATTACCCTTACTCCGGTTAGCGGCACCGTAGCCGCCACTACCTTATATGTCCGTATGGCCGCTGCAACCAGCAGCCCGGCTGCTGGTAATATTACCGTTAGTTCTGCAGGTGCGACGACCAAGAATATTCCGGTTAGCGGCACGGTGAACGCTTTACCAACCATTACAACAAGTGCTATAACTTCGGTTTCAAACACGGCAACTTCTTTCAGCATTCCTTACAGTGCAACAACAGGCTCGCCAGATAGCTATACGATCAGCACGGGAACTCGTAGCTTAACAGGTTTCGCTGCGGTTAACAATTCGGTTCTTGGCACATCGCCTATCAACGTAGTGATACCAGCTAGCAGCGCAGGTACTTACGATTTTAACCTAAGAGTAACCAATAGCGCCACAGGTTGTGTATCGGCAATTGTACCGCTAACACTAACCATTACAGCACCAGCGGTAACCGCCGCACCGGTAGTGATCGTACCTGCCAACGGCAGTATGGTAAGCACCGCAACGCCTACCTATGGAGGAACGGCACCGGCGGGGTCAACCATTACTATTTACTCCGATGGGGCGTCGCTTGCCAACACAATAACAGCAAACTCGGCCGGCAACTGGGCCATCACCCAGCCGACTGCGCTAACGCAAGGCGCTCATACGGTGTATGCCACTGCCCAGCTCAGCGGCAACTCGGTGAGTGCGAACGGTAACACCAATACTTTTACTGTTGATAATATCAGGCCAACGGTAGCGATCAGCAGCACGGCGGGTGCATCGGGCGGATCGACCGGCACCTCACCTATTCCTTTTACAGTAACTTTTTCGGAAGCTGTAACAGGTTTTGTAGTCGCCGATTTAACCGCGGTTAATGCAACCATCACCGGCTTTGCAGGTAGCGGCACAACTTATACATTCAATGCCACGCCTGCCGCAATTGGTGCGGTAACCATCAGTTTACCTGCCAATGTTGCGCAGGATGCTGCCGGTAACGGCAACACGGCTGCAACGCAGTTTTCCATCACTTATTCGCAGGCGGTAACCGCCGCACCGGTAGTGATCGTACCTGCCAACGGCAGTATGGTAAGCACCGCAACGCCTACCTATGGAGGAACGGCACCGGCGGGGTCAACCATTACCATTTACTCCGACGGGTCATCGCTTACCAACACAACAACAGCAAACTCGGCCGGCAACTGGGCCATCACCCAGCCGGCTGCGCTAACGCAAGGCGCTCATACGGTGTATGCCACTGCCCAGCTCAGCGGCAACTCGGTGAGTGCGAACAGCAATACCAATACTTTTACTGTTGACAATATCAAGCCAACGGTAGCGATCAGCAGTAATAAATCGGCCTTAAAAGCTGGAGAGACCGCTGCTATAACATTCACGTTCAGCGAAGATCCGGGTGCAACCTTTACCTGGAACGGATCGAGCGGCGATGTAGTTCTGTCTGGCGGTACACTCAGCGCCATCTCAGGATCGGGAGCAATCCGCAATGCAAATTTTACGCCGGATGCTAATACAAATGACGGTACAGCAAGCATTACTGTTGCTGCTGGCAGTTACGCCGATGCGGCAGGCAATTTAGGCAGCGCTGGTGTAACCCCTTCATTAGTATTTGATACTCAGTTGCCGCCTGCGCCAGTAGTAGTAACCGTAGCAAACGGCAGTTTAACTATAACCGACAAACCTATCTACACCGGAACGGCTGAGGCTGGTTCAACATTAACAGTTTATGTAGATGGTGGCTCTATAGGTACCACTACGGCAAGCACATCAGGTACTTGGAGTAAAAGTCAGCCGGTTGCTCTGTTAACAGGCAGCCATACTGTTTATGCCCTTGCAACCGATGCCGCTGGTAATAACAGTGCAAACAGTAATACTAATACGTTTACCATTGATGCAACTGCACCAGTAATAGCATCGGTAAGCGTACCGGCAAACGGAACCTATGTAGCTGGCGAAAACCTGGATTTTGCGGTTGAATTTTCAGAAAGTACAACCGTAGATCAATTGGGTGGTACGCCATACCTTTCGGTAACGCTTAACACCGGCGGGGTGGTAATGGCTAAATATGTATCCGGTTCAGGATTATCAACCCATACCTATCGCTACACAGTAAAAACAACAGATAAGGACCTTGATGGCATTTTGTTAGGTTCGCTGACATTAAACGGCGGTACTGTTAAAGATGCTGCAGGTAACAATGCAGTGTTAACATTAAACAACATAGCAAGCACAGCAGGCGTGTTGGTAGACGGCACACCCATTGTTGCCCAGACCATTACCTTTAACGCATTAGCTGCCAAAACTTATGGCGACGCTGATTTTGATCTGAATGCTACAGCATCTTCAGGTTTACCGGTGAGCTTTACCAGCAGTAATGCTGCTGTAGCATCCATCAACGGTAAAACGGTAACTGTGCATAAGGCAGGTGTAGTCACAATTACCGCAACTCAGGCTGGTAACAGCGGTTACTCGGCTGCGCAGAGCGTGTCTCAAACATTAACTATTAACGCCAAGGCCATTGCAGTAACTGCCAGCGCACAAAGCAAGGTTTACGGCACCGCCGATCCGGCTTTAACATACACCATTACCAGCGGTAGTTTAGTAGGTACAGATGCTTTGAATGGTACGTTAACCCGTGAGCCAGGCGAAAATGCAGGTACTTACATCATTAAGCAGGGAACTTTGGCTTTAAATGCTAATTACGCGCTGACATTTCAAACGGCCAGCCTTGGTATAAATAAAGCGACGCTTACAGCAACGGCTAACAACCAGTCGAAAGTGTATGGACAGGCCATTCCTCCATTAACTGTATCTTACAGCGGTTTTGTGAACGGTGAAACTAAAACCAGCCTTACTACTGAGGCCGTTGCGGTTACAACAGCAACATTAACATCGCCAGTTGGTACTTATACCATTACGCCAAGTGGCGGCTCTGCCGCAAATTATGATCTGGCTTATGTGAATGGTACACTAACCGTTACAGCCGATCAACCGGTTATCAATTTTGCTTCGTTACCGGCTAAAACATATGGCGACGCCGACTTTGCGCCTGGCGCCGGCAGTACTAATAACAATACCGCTATTTCTTACAACAGTGATAACGCTGCAGTGGCTACCATTATAAATGGCAAAATCCATGTAGTAGGCTCGGGCTTGGCCCACATAACCGCTTCTCAGGCACCCGATGCTAACTATGTTGCTGCGCAAAGCGTAGTTCAGGACTTGGTGGTAAATAAAGCTGCCATTACCATAACAGCAGCAGCTAAAAGCAAAACTTATGGCGATGCTGATCCGGCTTTAACTTATCAGGTAACATCAGGTACTTTGAAAGGAAACGACACCTTTAGCGGTACGTTAACCCGTGAGCCGGGTGAGAATGCAGGCGCATACGCTATTAAACAAGGAACATTAGCACTTACCAGCAATTACGCAATTACCTTTACAGGTGCCGATCTGTCGATTAGTACCCGGGCAATTACAGTTGCGGCTACCGCTAAAACCAAAACTTATGGCGATGCAGATCCAGCGTTTGCTTACACCATCACCACGGGTACATTAGCCGGTAACGACGCTTTAACAGGCACACTTACCCGCAATGCAGGCGAAACTGCTGGCAGCTACGCTATTAAGCAAGGATCGCTGAGTGCAGGTAACAATTATGCCTTAACCTATACGCCGGCCAGCTTGACCATAACACAGCGTGCGGTTAATATTGCGGCTGTTTCAAAAAGTAAAATATATGGCGAGGCCGATCCAGAACTGACCTATAGCATTAACGGTGGTTCACTGGTTACCGGCGATACTTTCAGCGGCTCATTAACACGTGAGGCCGGCGAGGCAGCAGGTACATACGCCATAAGGCAAGGTACAGTTGCACTTAACAACAATTACGTGCTGACGTATACGGGTGCCAACTTAACAATCGGACAAGCATTGCAAAACATCACTTTTGCTGGTTTGCCAGCAAAAACTTATGGTGATGCCGACTTTACAGCCGGTGCAACAAGTAGCAATACCGTTATTCCGGTTACATACAGCAGCGATAATGCAGCTGTGGCAAGTATTGTAAATGGAAGAATACATATTGCGGGTGCTGGTACTGCAAATATCACTGCCTCACAAGCAGGAAACGCGAATTATGTGGCCTCGCAGAATGTTACACGCGAGTTAACCGTAGCAAAAGCAGATATAGCAGTAACCGCTGCAGCCAAAAGTAAAACCTATGGCGAGGCTAATCCGGCTTTAACATACAGCATTACCGGCGGCTCACTAAAAGGAAGCGATGTATTCACAGGATCGCTTACCCGCAATGCAGGTGAAAATGCAGGTACATATGCTATTAAGCAGGGTACACTGGCCTTAAATAACAACTATAACCTTAGCTATGAGGGCGCAGATCTATCGATTGGCAAAAAGGCCGTTACGGTAGCTGCAGCCATAAAAAGCAAGATTTACGGTCAGGCTGATCCAGCTTTAACTTATAATATTACAGCTGGCACATTAGTGGGGAACGATAGCTTCACCGGCACTTTGAGTCGTGACGCGGGCGAGAATATCGGTACGTATGCTATTAAACAAGGAACCCTTGCCCTAAACAGTAACTATTCGCTTACTTACAACGGCGCTGCCCTTGAAATTAGCAAAAAGGCCATAGCCGTGACTGCAAATGCACAAAATAAAACTTACGGAGAAGCGGACCCAGCCTTAACTTATACATTTAGTCCGGCGCTGGTAACCGGCGATACCTTCAGCGGTAGCCTAACCAGGGATGCTGGTGAAAACGCGGGTACGTATGCCATTAAGCAAGGTGGTTTAGTGCTAAGCAGCAACTACGCGCTTACTTATACAGGCGGTAACCTTACCATTGGTAAAAAGGATCTGGTAATTAAGGCCGATGACCAGAACAAACGGTATGGTGAAGTCAACCCGGCGTTAACAGTAAGTTACAATGGATTTGCCAATGGTGATGATGCAGGCAAATTAACTGCTCAACCTGTAGCGCGTACTGCAGCTAACCAGGCTTCGGCAGCGGGTAGTTATGATATTACGGTAACGGGTGCAGCATCTGATAACTATAACATTACTTACCTTAAAGGCACCTTAACTATCAGTAAAGCGCAGCTGACTGTTGCTGCGGTTAATCAAAATAAAACTTATGGCGAGGCTAACCCACAGTTAACGGTAACTTACAGTGGCTTCCTTAATGGCGATACCAAAGCTAACCTGAGTGCGCAGCCTGTGGCTAACACTGCAGCAACGGCTCAGTCGGGCGCAGGTAACTACGATATTTTGGTAAGCGGGGCTGCATCTAACAGTTATGATATTGTGTACACTAAAGGTACCCTAACCATTAATAAAGCGCCATTGACAATTACAGCCGATAACAAAACCCGTACCTATGGTGTAAGTAACCCGGCGTTCACTGTTAGCTACAGTGGTTTTGTAAACAGCGATACGCAGGCCAGCTTAAGTGCACAGCCTGTGTTAGGTACAGCAGCCAATGCCACATCGGGCGTGGGTGCGTATGGTATCACTGCATCGGGTGCTGCATCAAACAATTACAGCATAGTTTACAATAAAGGTATTTTAACCATTGCACCGGCCAACCGTAGCATTGTCTTTAACAGGCCGCTACAAGCTACTTATGGTGATGCCGACTTTGCTGCAGGTGCAACACTTAGCAGTGGGGAAACTGTAGTTTACACCAGTGATAATAACAGTGTGGCTATCATTATTAATGGCCGGATACATATTGTGGGTGCAGGTACCGCCAATATTACCGCAAGTGCGCCGGTGAATGGTAACTATACTTCGACCCAGCCGGTAACGCAGTTACTGACGGTAAACAAAGCCAGGCAGACTATTGATTTTACTTCGATACCGGTACTGAACCGTGTAACAGGTAAATATGATCTGAGCGTAGTTAGGGCTTCTTCGGGCTTGCCAGTAAGCTTTACGGTAGCCGATCCGTTCATTGTAACTTTGGATGGTAATACCCTTAAGGCAAACCGTATTGGTAGCACCCAGGTGACTGCATCGCAGGCCGGTAACGCAAATTACCTGGCAGCAAACAGCGTAGTGCAAACCATTGAGGTAAATGATGCGGATGGCGGTAATGAAATAGTTGTACGCCAGGCGGTATCACCAAACGGCGACGGTGTTAACGACTTCCTGTACATAGAAGGTATCCAGGAACATCCTGACAATAGCGTAACCGTTATTAACCGTAATGGCGTAAAGGTGTTCGAGATCAAAGGATACGATAACCGCTCGCGCGTATTCGACGGCCGCTCAAGCATCACTAATCAAATGCAGCAGGCTGGTACTTACTTCTTCCTGTTACAGTACGAAGGCAAGCGTAAAACCGGTTGGTTCGTATTAAAATACTAAGGCTCTTTTTTGATTCAGATCATTATAAATATAACAATATTGAAATCAACATCACATCTTTTAAGCAGGCTGGTATTCAGCCTGCTTATTATAAGTAGCTTTTCAACGGTTAAAGCGCAGCAGCTGTTCAGTTACTCGCAGTACATGAATAATTTAACCCCGCTTAATCCGGCTTATTCTTTAATTGATAAGGCCGGTTCAGTAAATGCCATAGTTAGAAGGCAATGGGCTGGTATTGAAGGTTCGCCTTCTACATTTATATTCAATGGCAACTTACCTGTAGAATCAATAGGTGGGGCAGCGGGTATAACGGTACTGAACGATCAGTTTGCCGTGGAGCATCTAACCGAGATCAATTTGTTTTTTGCCAAGTCGATCCAACTGGCCGACAACCAGCATCTGGCAGTGTCTTTAAACGGAGGCATAAGGCGTTATGCGGCTAATTATTCTGCCTTGGATCCATTAGATCCGCAATTCCGGAATGATGTTAGGGAAACCAGGCCGAATATCGGCTTCGGCGTGCTGTATTATACCGATCACTATTATCTGGGTGTAGCCGTACCGGAGTTTACTACCCGTTCGCTAGGCAATGCCTCACAGGTAGATAATAGTTATTTCAGTAGCCATTATAATTTTTCAGGTGCTTACCTTTTTGGAAAAGCCGGTGATGATGTAAGGGTGAAGCCTGCAGTGCTCGCCACTTATACCAAAGGTGTTCCTTTTATTGCCGATTTTTCGACAACCTTGTACTTAAAAGAGACGTTGGGTATAGGCGGTAACTTTCGTACTAACAACGAGATGTCTGGCATCTTGTCGGTGAGCATAGAAGCTGTGAGGGTAGGTTACAGTTACCAGTTTGGAACAGCTTCCAATAACGTGGCACGTGGCTTTAAAAATAACACCCACGAAATAACCCTTACCTACCGGTTTGGCCAAAATCTTGGCCGGCGCAGTTTGCTGTAGGTAAGATAAGCTGAGTAAAATGATCATCAAGCCGCCTTTTTTCACAGAAGGGCGGCTTTGCTTTTACGCTAAAGTGTTACAATTATATTGATTTATGTAGCTGTAATTAGTGGCATCCACGAGTAAAGTTCATCTACTTTTGATGATTTGGAAATTTTAGTAACCGTATTAGGACCATCACCATAGATAACCACTATATTCTGAACCTCACAAGCTACAACTAAATACATCGCATCGGGCAGCATAGCTTTTGAGCATACCTACACACGACCGTAGGCTCCTATTATTTTATAGCCTGTAGCTGGCATTAGAAAATTGAATTAAGGTCGCTTACGAATCCTGAACGGTGAGGCTTGAATGGTTGGCTAAAAGCGCGAACGAAAAGAAGTTGTTAATGATTACTGCGAGTATAAATAATGTGGCTGGCCTCTTTTACAGCCTGCCAGTCTGAGGAGGTGTTACTAAGATTAAGACTTAGGTCAATAACCAGTCTTTTCCTTCTCAAATTTGACCTAAGACCATTTGGCAACTTCGTAATTAATTTATCGATTTCAATTGCAACTTATGTAGCTCAGTGATACACTTTCAGACAGAAAGTTTAGTCAATATATCATGCTCAATCCAAATACTGAACGCAAGGGCAAATAATAAACAGTACAAAAGAGCGTCTATCTGCCTGCTTAACTTGATTCCAAACACGACGATGAAAAATAGCGGGCAGGTGATTACATATATCAAAAAGCCTGTACCCAGTATAGTAAACACATCAAAATGTAAATCCCCCAGTAAAAGGGTAACTGCAAACTGTAACAGCCAGACAACCATCGGCAGCAACAGGCAAACCAGCCATTTCCAGGCTAACATGATCTGGAGCTTTTCCTGATATCTGTGCCGGTAATTTTTTACTAAAAGCACAAGAGTGCCTATCGTCATTAGGACTAATGCCGCTATTTGAATATACTTGTTTCTTATGACCTCCGCACGGGTGTTGATCTTGCTGGAAGATATGAGGTTGCCACCCTCAAACTGCTCAACTTTGGTTCGTTCCCCGTTCTTAAATGTTATTTTGGTGACCTTGGTATTGCCGGTGTTTCGAAAAGTCCATATGGAATCTTCTATCCCCATTTTATAAACACCCTCGATAACGGCTTTCCCTCCTTTATTTCTGATAAACTGACCGTCCAAACGCCCCCCATTGAAGTTAGCATGATCATCACCCTGTGGCGTTTTGATGGTCAATGAAGTAACTTTTCCGGCAACCATTAAACTTTTTTTAACAGGTATGATTTCGAAAGTCTCTTTCTCAAGGTTTTTGGTCACGAGGTTTTTATTGTAATCATCATCTTTGGCTGGCCGGCTCGTAACGTATAATTGGTTAACCTGAACAACCAGCAAAGAATCGAAATGATAAAAGTTAAAGCCTTCTTCTATTTGGCTGGAGTCGGGCACAGCATCAGACTGAAAAAGTACGTACTGTGGCTGCTCAAAGGTTTGTACATATTTTGGAAGGCTGGTTGCGCAAAACGAAAAAACGGTAAGGGTTGCTATCATATAAGGGCTTATCTGTTTGATAAAGCCATTCGTTTCAAACGCTCTTACGTCTCCTTTCAAACTTAACCAGGCCAGCCCTAATACAGGCAAAGCGATCAGGTCGGTAACATCAACCGTTCGTTGAACATCGAAAAAATAAGTACTCACAAAGTGGATAAGCCCCGCAGCATACTCACTTTTCCAGTAAATAAATAGTGCTCCGCTTAATATAAAAACCCAGAATTTATGTTTGGGGAACAAGACCGACCAGAAAATAGGAAAGATAAATAATCCGCAAAAATCAGATAACTTGCCTGTAAACACATTATGGAAAGCTTCCTTCAGATAGAAATCGTTGACGATTAAAAGCGTCAGGCAAATAAGAAACGGTAGTGATATCAGCGGTTTCAAACGATTATGCATATGGCTACTAGGGCTTTGTAATTTATACCTCAGGAGCCGGTTTAGTAACCCAATGCGAGTTAATTGTTTTTTATAAATCAGGAGCGGAACTTATAATTATAAATTACTGCAAAGCTTTTGCACACTTTTATGAAGCCCGATATGGGCTGTAATGAAATAGCATACAGCAACATTTATCTTTCTTAATAGCGAATGAGTTTTCTTGGCAGCTACGATAGAAGTTCGGCCAAAACTTCAAGACTACGATTCAATACTTGCTATCATTTGCTAACTTTGACGTTTCAAGAATTTGTACGATGACGAAAGAACTAGCACCTTGCCCCATTTGCCAATCCCCCTACACTTACGAGCTGGAAAACTTACTGGCTTGTCCGGAATGCGGGCATGAGTGGAGTAGTAATGAGGATGTGCATAGTGATGATATCTTCGTTGTAAAAGATAGCAACGGCAACACCCTGGCCAACGGAGATACCGTAGTCACGATTAAAAACTTACCTGTTAAAGGTACTTCGCAAACCGTAAAAGCAGGCACTAAAGTTAAAAACATTCGCCTGGTCGACAGCGATCATAACATCGATTGCAAGATAGATGGTTTTGGTGCAATGGCGTTAAAATCGGAGTTTGTTAAAAAGGCTTAATGCGTTCATTATATTTTATAAAGCTTTTGGAGTCTATATTTCACGCAGTCTATAGCTGGCTTTTCTTTTAATTACTTAGCACCTAATCACAACCCGATACTAAGTCGTTCATTCCAAATTACATCTTATCCGAGCCTCTTTCAACCGTTCTTCACTAATATTCTTTCCCCAGGCCAAATATTGGGAGTAAATGCTTATCCTATTTTCTAGCATCCGGCTTTCTATCCGAGATTTCTAAAAATAACACAGCGCATAGTATTACTATGAAAACCGTTAAGCGTTCCCCCGAAAGGTTTGGTTAAAAGGTTAAATGTTAATATAGGATGTCAAAGCGGCCATCGGTAATTTTAATTACGCCGCATTTTTCGGTTGGAATATTACACCAAAAGTACCAGAAAGAATCCGATTGGCCTTGTCAATCCGGGTAAAAGAAACTTCTCCGTCACTTGAATCTGCCCGATTTGTAAAAGAAACTACAGTAAAACAATCTCTATCGGTTTTGTAGGTAGCTAAATGCCCCAAATTGGGGTCGTTTAGGCGGTATACCATTTGTGAAGCAACTTCCTTCACCTGAATCTGTAAATACTCTAAAGCCGTTGCAGAATTTGAGTCGTTAAATCCACTTACTGTTATAATGCCATTTTTAACACCGCCACTTACCGAATAACTATTTTTATTAGATGTCCAATTCTTGCCGTTGATCTTGCAGGCAAACAGCAGGGAGCCTACTTGGGTGGCTTTAGGAAGCCCGTTTGGGTCCATTTCATTTTCCTTTTTGCAACGCATATTAAGGAAAAGCAAGGCGCACAGCATAGAGATGATAGTGATGTATAAATATCTGGTCATACCAAGTTTTAAAAGACTTAAAATATCGCTTTGATTTTAAGTGATCATCAACTTAGGATTATTATTAATATCAGATACGTCTGATGCTGAATAAAGTACCAATTTTTGAACAATAAAACCAAATCAGATAAAGGGCCTCGTTTCCTGTACGCAAGCGTTAGAAGAAAGCTACCCGGGGGGAGTGCCCAAGCTGGCCGCAGCGGTGCTATTGGTCTTAATGATACCGGGAACTATGAATAGCGCAATTAAATACTTTTTAACATTGATTTTTAAAGCGTTTTTGGCTGTATATAGTTTAGCATACGGTCGTAGCCAAATCGGTGGGGTGTGTGCCATCTATTGATGATTGTTCACTTGTTCATTGTTTATCGCCGAGTCTTTAGTATAGGCAGATGGATTTACCCCATAAGATTTTTTAAACTCGCGGCTAAAGTATTTACTGCTTTCATACCCAACTATGTTGCTGATTTCAGAAACGTTATAATGGCCGTCTAAGAGTAATTCGGCTGCTTTTTTTAGGCGTAAAGATTTTACAAAGTCATTAGCCGACAAACCAGTAATCCCTTTAATTTTTCGAAAGAGGACCGGCTGACTCATACCAGCCATCTGAGAGAGCTGTTGAACGCCAAAGTTACGGTTCATCAAGTTTTCATTAACCATGTTGGTTATACGATCAAGAAAAGCCTCATCAAGCGGGTGTAAATGTACCGTTTGTTTATCAACAGCTTTATCCTCATCAGTTAAGTTTAACTTCTTAATATGTAACTTAAATTCACGGTTCAATTTATGCCAAATTAACTCGCGGGCGCTAATAAGGTTATTTACCTGCAGCATCAGTACATCGCTGCTAAAAGGTTTGGTTAAATAAATATCAGCGCCGGTTTGCAAGCCGTTTACATGATGTTGTACGCTGCTTTGAGCCGTTAGTAAAATAACAGGTATATGGCTGGTGCGTTCGTCTGATTTTATTTTGGCACAAAACGTTAGTCCGTCCATTTCTGGCATCATCACATCGCTAATTACAAGGTCGGGTATTTCGAGCGTGGCTACATCAAATCCTTCCAAACCGTTGCAAGCTTCAATGATAGTATAGCGGGGCTGTAAAATTGATTTAATAAAACCTCTCATGTCCGGATTGTCTTCAACAAGCAGTATAGTTAGTTTTTCTTCGTCTGGCACTAAATCTTTGTGATTGTAAAGCGGCGAAAGAGAATAATCGGCTTGCTCATGCTCATTGCGGGTGGCAGGTATGTTTACCGCGTTAGCGTAAGATAATTGTCCTTGTTTTATTTGCCGGGCTGAAAAATGGCCGGCTCCGTTTTTTAATTTTATAGTAAATTTAGTGAGGCTTTGCCCGTTTTCATGTGCCGAACTTTCGACCTTTATACTACCCCCATGTAAATCAACAATGCTTTTAGATAAAGCTAAACCTATACCATAACCGGTGTTTTGCTTCCCATAATCAATTTCCTGGAAATAATTTTCAAAAAGCTTGTCAATGTTTTCTTTAGCTATTCCCGGGCCGGAGTTTACAAAGTCTATAACAACATCATCCTTCTCATTTTTTATTATAACACTTACAAAGCCACCGCCTGGTGTAAACTTAAATGCGTTATAAAGCAGGTTGTAAAAAACCTTCTCCATTTGCTCGCGGTCAAAGTACATATCAATACGGCTGGCGCTTGCCTGTAGTTCAAAAACTATGTTTTTTTCCGCAGCTATTTCATTGAAGTTTGTTTTCACGTTACCAATAAAATCAACAATGTCAACCAGGGTAATCCGCAGGTTCAAATGGCCGGTTTCGGCTTTTCTGAAATCCAGTAATTCGTTAACCAACTGCAATAAGCTTTCTGAGTTGTTTTTTATAGTAACCAGTTGTTGCTTCCCTTTTAAAAGTGGCTCATTATCGGCAATCAGTTTATTGGCCGGGCCGGTAATCAGTGCCAGGTGCGTCCTTATTTCGTGCGATATGTTGGTGAAAAAGTTCAGCTTGAGGCGGGTAAGCTCTTGTTCTTTTTTATAAAGTGCTCTTATAAACAGGTAACGCACTACCAGCGTAACAAGGCCGGTTAATAATATAAAGTAGAGCATATACGCCCACCATGCTCTCCAAACCGGCGGGCGTATATCTATCTGCAGGCTTAACTTATTGCTCCACACATTGTCATTGTTACAGCCGCTAACATAAAAGCGATAATGACCCGGCGGCACGTTGGTATAAGTAGCAACCGGTGAATTAACACTTTGCCAGTCTTTATCATATCCTTCCAGGTAATACCGGTATTTGTTTTTTTCGGGTTTGATAAAGTTTAGCACCGCAAACTGAACCGTAAACACATTTTGATCGTGGTTTAAAGTAATTTGTTTAGTGAGGTTTATATTTTGCTTCAAAATACTGTTCCTGTCTCCGGGAACTACTTTTTTGTTATGTACGCTAAGTGAGGTTAGCCGTACAACGGGAGCCTGCTTATTGATCCTGATACTGTTAGGGTTGAAGATGGTAAGCCCGTTGTATCCGCCAAAATACATCAGGCCATTAGTAGCCCTATAGTAAGAATTGTTGTTGAAGATGTTACCCGCAAGCCCGTCGGTCTCAAAATAGTGATTGATGGTGTTGCTATTTAAATTCAGCCTGTTCAGGCCGTTTCCAGTACTTATCCACAGGTCGTTACCGTTCTGTAATATACCAAGCACTTTATTGTCCGAAAGCTCATTATCTACAGTATAGTTTCGAATAAAGTGGCCGTTTTTAGAAAACTTAACCAAACCCAAGGCATTGGTACCAACCCATACATTTTTCAGTGAGTCCTGGAAAATACAATTTACAGCTAAAGGTCTGTCACGGGGTATTTTTTTTATATAAACAACACCTTTGGCATCGGTTATATACAAGCCATCTGGTCCGCCAGCCCATATTTTTCCATCGTCATCTTTTATAACAGAGAGTATAGAACGGTTTTTAGTAAGCCGTGTAATTTTGGCATCATTAACCTTTATTAGATTTCCGTTGTTGTTTTCAAACACATTGAGGCCGGCAGTTTCGGTGCCAATCCACAAGCGTTTTGCATTGTCTTCTGCCAAACAGGTAATTTCAGACCCTAATGTTGCCTGATTGTGGTTTAGGTATTGTTTAAAGCCGTTAATACCGGCGTCAAATAAATTAAGTCCACCGCCATGTGTACCTACCCAAATCTGATTGAAAGAGTCTTTGAAGATAACTTTTACCAAATTAGAGCCCAAGGTGTGAGGCGCGCCGGTAACATGCTGGTACACTTTGGTATGCAGGCCATTGGGTGCAACAACGTTGATGCCGCCCCCCTCGGTGCCAATCCATAAATAACCTTGCGCATCTTTTAATATGGAGCTGATAACGTTATTGTTTAAAGCCGCCGTGAATGACCGGTTGCTGATAACAGAAAACGGTGCCGGATAAGGGTAAATCCGGTTAACGCCGCCAAAAAAGGTTCCGACCCAGATGATGCCGGCATGGTCTTTATACAAGCTATGAACTGAATTTTGGCTCAAACTGGTATTGTCCCAAGGGTCGTTACGGTAATTAGAAAACTTTTTGGTAAAGGCGTTATATAACGATAAGCCAGTTTGCGTACCTATCCATAAATTACCTTTGCCGTCTGGCAAAAGGCGCCTTACATTATCGTCGCTCAAACTATCAGGCTTGCCCGATGTAGTATAATGTTTTATGGCTCGCAGGGCTGGTTCATATTTATACAAGCCTTTGCCCGATGTGGCTATCCATAAGTTATGAGCGGTATCTTCGGTTACACTCATAATCGGAGCATCGGCTAAACCGGCCGTTGCCAATGGCAGGAATTTTTCAACCCAGAATCTTTTTTGCTTTTCGGCAACGGTGTAAATGCCGTGGGTGGTACCCAGCCATATAGTTCCGGTATGATCCTGGCATAAAGAGCGAAGAACCATTCTGTTTGTGATAGGATTTACCGGCACAATATGTTTTAACCGACCGTTTGCCTGAATTAAGTTGAGGTCGTATTCCGAGGCAACCCATAAGCGCCCTGTACGGTCTTCTAAAATGCTGTTGATGCGGCTTAAATTTATATCTTCCCCATTCTTAAATAAAAGTGGCACCCTTTTATAAGCATCCAGGGTTCGGTCATAAATGTTTAATCCTTTGCTGGTGCCTACCCATAGCCTGTTTTTACTATCGCAGTATAAGTTAGTTATGTAGCTGGATTGTAAGCTGCTTTTATTAGCCGGGTGGCTTTTATAAATTTTAAAATCATATGAGTTGTACTTGTTCAACCCATCGCGGGTTCCAAGCCAAATAAAGCCATCTTTATCTTCGCATACGGCAAGTACAGAGTTTTGTGATAAGCCGTCTTCAATACTCAGCCTGTCAAACTTTACGCTTTGGGCGTAACTTGTCTGTATACAGCACACTAAAAAGTAAATAATGCATTTTAATCGCATTGTGCTAAAAATATAATGATGTCTTTTTAGGTTTAACTTACCGGCAGAAGCTGACTGCTAATTAAATGATTTTTTACGTACCGTGACTACCTTTCGGAAATCAAATTTCCGTCTTTTTTTCAATTGATAATATCCCATATCCCTGTTGTTTAGCAACAATAAGGATGTATAGGAATTACGGTAGTACATAAAGCCTGGTTTTCTGATAGCCGGGCATTTACCTCACCCCTTTATTCCTTTATGTATATTTAAGGTTGTAAGGTCAGTGCTGTTTGTTGATCAATTTATAAAAAAAAATCAAGCTGATTACGTTACCAGCCTGGGCAATGTATACTTTAACAAAAGCTGTTGTTTAAAAATGCCAAACCACAAACAGCAATACTCATTAAACCGGTCTAACCCTGTATTCCGACATATTTTCGGCATTTCTTTTAAAAATTCATCCTAAATTATCGATTTTTTGACCGTTCATTTCAATTCATAATACTCAAATTCGCTTTACCCGTTTGCCCCCACAGAGCGGCCTTGCGGGTTGCCAGTAACCAATTATAACCATTTAAACCCCCTATCATGACCATGCAGTTTTACTGTGGTAAAATGAATGGCAAGTTCAAACCGTATTTGCGGCGTCGAACATTGTTATTGATTATTATTTTATTAAGTACACTTCCGGTATTTGCGCAACAACAAATAACGGGAGAAGTAAAAGATGAGACCGGAACCGCTATACCTGCAATAACAATTCGGATTAAAGGCAAAAGTGGCGGTACACAAACCGCCCTGAACGGGCAGTTTAGCATAAAAGCCTCGCCAAAAGATACCTTATTGTTTTCAGGTATTGGTTATGCTAATAACCAAGTGGCTGTAGATGCCCGCACGCGATACACCATTGTGATGAGGACCCAGGTTAACAGCCTTACCGAGACTGTGGTTATTGGTTATGCGCAGGTGAAACGCGCCGATGTGACCGGCTCGGTTGTGAAGGCTCCAATTGAGGATATGCAAAAAGCGCCTGTAAGGTCAATTGATGAAGCACTGGGCGGCCGGGTAGCCGGCGTGGTGGTATCCTCTGTTGATGGGCAACCCGGATCGGCCAATAATATCGTTATACGCGGTGCAAACTCTGTTACGCAAGATAACTCACCGCTGTATGTTATTGATGGCTTCCCGATTGAAAACCCTGATAATAATTTTATTCAGCCGCAGGACGTAGAGTCGATTGACGTGCTGAAAGACGCATCGGCAACGGCAATATACGGCTCAAGAGGTGCTAACGGTGTGATCATGATTACGACCAAAAGAGGTAAGTCAGGAGCTCCGGCTATCACGTTGAGCGCTTATTACGGCCTTCAGAAAGACCGTAACCGCATGAAGCTGATGAACCCTTATGAGTTTGTACAATACCAGGTTGAAAAAAGCCCGGCAGATGCTGCAAATATCTACCTGCGCGACGGCCGCACGCTCAATTTTTACCGCAACATTCCCGAAATAGACTGGCAAGATCAGTTTTTACATGTGGCGCCTATGTTCAATACTTCGCTTTCGGTTAGGGGCGGTAATGATAAGACGAAATACTACGTGTCGGGTAACGTGTTTGGACAAAACGGTGTAATTATCAATTCTGACTACCGCCGCTACCAGGGCTCGGTATCACTCGACCAAACTTTTAACAACAAAGTTAAAGCGGGTATATACCTCAACATAGCACACAACAAGCGTTCGGGCATATCGCCGTCAAACCCATCAAGCACCAGCTCAACGGCAGCTTCGCTGTATAGTGTGTATGGTTACCGTAATTTTTCATTAAGCGGCGCCAATGATGTATCAGATGATCTTTTCGACCCCTTCATTGATCCGTCGCTTGATTTGCGGATAAATCCGATTCTTAACCAGCGGCATTTGGTGAGAGATGTAATTGGCCGTAACACCATACTTAATGGTTATGTAGATTACGCTGTTACATCCAAGCTTAAACTGAGAATAACCGGTGGTCTTAACGAAACGTTTACACAGAACAATACTTTTAACGACACGCTTACCGTATATGGTAACCGCCGTACCCTAATAGGCTCAACCAATGGTGTAAATGGCAGCGTTATATTTAATAAAAACACAACCTGGATCAATGAAAATACGCTAACCTATAACGAAACCTTTAACAAATCACATAACCTTACCTTATTAGCTGGTATAACCGAATCGGGCAACCGTACATCGGGCTATGGCAGTTCGGCTACCAATTTGCCCAGGGCACAGTTGGGTATCAGTGGTTTAAATGAAGGTACGCCGCAAACCGTAACGGCAGTATCATCCTTATGGGGCTTGATGTCGTACTTAGGGAGGGTTGATTATAAATATAAATCCAGATACTTGTTAACCGCCTCGTACCGTGCTGATGGTTCTTCGAAGTTTGCGCCGGGCAACAAATGGGGATATTTCCCCTCGGGAGCATTAGCCTGGCGTTTTTCGCAAGAAAACTTCTTGAAAAACAACAGGGTTATATCAGATGGTAAACTCCGCGTAAGCTACGGGTTAACAGGTAATAACCGTGTTACCGATTTTCCTTACCAAACACAAATGATTATTTCGTACAATCCGTATGCGTACACATTTGGCAATGGCATTATCTCCGGCGCGGTACCAGGCTCGCCAAGCAACGAAGATCTGAAGTGGGAAACCACCGAACAAACTGATGTGGGTCTGGACTTGTCTTTTTTTAAAAACCGCATTAACATCACGGCCGATATTTATCGCAAAGTTACCCGCGATTTACTGCTTAACGCCAACATCCCATTATCATTGGGATATAACCAGGCACTCCGCAACATTGGCCGTGTGCGCAACCAGGGTTTGGAGCTTACCATTAGCACCGATAACATTAACAAACGCGATTTTGGATGGAAATCGAGCTTTAATATTTCATTTAATCAAAGCAAAATACTCCAGTTGTCTGAAAAACAGGAAGCTATACTGGCTTATGCACCTTTTGATGCCACCTTTCGCACTATACCATCGTTTATTACTAAAGTTGGCAACCAGCTGGGCATGATGTACGGTTATGTTTGGGATGGCGTTTACCAGTACTCGGATTTTAATGTTACCACAACCGGCAACTATATTTTAAAGGACAATATACCTACCAACGGCAATACGCGCAGCGCTATACAGCCTGGTGATATAAAGTTTAAAGACCTAAACGGCGATTTGGCCATCAACGCCAGTGATTACGCCATTATTGGCCGTGGTTTGCCAATTCATACCGGTGGCTTCAATAACGATTTCCGTTACCGCAATTTCGACCTGAACTTATTCTTTCAATGGTCATACGGCAATGATATCATAAACGCCAACCGGTACATTTTTGAGGGTAACATTCTTAACCGGGCCAACCTTAACCAGTTTGCCAGCTACTTAGACCGGTGGTCGCCTACTAATCAAAGTTCCACCCTGTTTAGGGCCGGCTTTGGCGGTGCAGGGCCGTCAACGCCAACTGGCGCCAACTCAAGGGTAATTGAAGACGGCTCTTACCTGCGCTTAAAAACAGTGCAGTTGGGTTACAACCTGCCTGCAAAATCGGCAAAGCGCATGGGGCTTAAATCCTTAAGAATGTATTGCGCTGCCCAAAACCTCATTACCTGGACTAAATACAGCGGCGTTGACCCCGAAGTGAGCATATACAACTCGGTATTAACGCCCGGCGTTGACTACTCGGCGTATCCGCGGCCATTTACTATAACCCTGGGAGCAAACGCAAGCTTTTAAAATAACCATTATGAATCAATTATATACAAAAAGAGTTTTCCTTTTGCTTTTAGGGTTAGCCATAATGGCGTTAAGCTCGTGCAAAAAGCTGCTCGAAAAAGAACCTACCGATTTTGTGCAGCCACAAAATTATTTTAATAGCGAAGCCGACCTGAATTTAGCCCTTGCGGGCGTATACGACCCCTTGGGTAGTGAGTACCTTTACGCCAGCGGCTTGTGGTTTCAGTTTGGCAACTGCACCGACGAATCCTTTTATCCTAACAGCGCAAATGCATTTGCTGCGCCTATGTTTTACCAGTACGATTATACCAACAGCTATGTAAGCGGTTTGTGGGAGCAATGCTATATAGGCATTGAGCGGGCTAACCTGCTTATTGAAAATGTGAGTAAACCGGTGATGGATGAAAAACGACGCCAGGCAATTTTAGGTGAAGCCTTATTTTTAAGAGGGTTTTACCACTTTATGCTCGTGAGCAATTATGGCGATGTTCCGCTTAAGCTGGCATCAACTAAAAGCGTAAACGTTGTTGAAATACCGCGCACGCCGTCAGCGCAGGTGTACGCGCAGGTATTGAAAGATATGCAGGATGCCGAGCTTAAAGTGAATAAGGCAAGCACAATAGGCAATTCCAGCCGCATATCGCAAACTACGGTTGAGGGTATGCTGGCCCGTGTGTGCCTGTACATGGCGGGTAACCCCCTTAATGATAAAGCTAAGTATGCAGATGCGCTTACATGGGCACAAAAAGTAGTAAACAGTGGCGAAAATGCATTGCTGACCACGCCTAATTTAACCTATACCAACTCGCCTTACAGCCAGATATTTATTAACGAGGCGCAGGATGTATATGATGTAAAGGAATGTATGTGGGAAGCCGATTTTAATATGTTTGGTAACAACACTGCATTTTCGGAAGGTGGCCGCCTGGGTACTTACGGCATTGCTTGTAATAATTTGGATACGGGGTACGCTTCGAGCAACGTGCGCACCACTATAAAGCTTTACAACCTTTATCAAGCTGCCGACCGCCGCAGGGATTGGGCAATAGCACCGTTTACTTATACCAGTACAACCACTTCAGCCACCCGTGTACCTTATGCGGCAACGGCCGTTATCAACAGGGCATGCGGTAAGTGGCGCCGTTCGTTTGAGCCGCTTTCGTCGCCTAAGCAGCAATTTAAGTCAGGCCAAAACTTTCCGATACTGCGATATGCTGATGTGCTGCTGATGCTGGCTGAGGCCGAAAATGAAGTAAACGGCCCCACAGCAACAGCTTACAATGCTATTAATTCGGTACGCCGCAGGGGATATGCCTTGCCGGTTAACGTAGCCAGTGCCGTAGCCGACCTTGCGCCTGGACTGAGCAAAAACAGTTTCAGGCAGGCTATCATGGATGAGCGCGCCCGCGAACTGTGCTTTGAGGCGCTCCGCAAGCCCGATTTAATACGCTGGGGCGTTTTTACACAGGTTATGTCGGCTACTGCTGCCGAAATAAATGGCTCAAATGCTACGGCTACTAATAAAGCGCTGTGGAGCTTAGGTTATAACACAGCAGCGTCGTCATCCAGATACTTGCTGCTGCCTATTCCAGCCCTTGAGATAAACGTAAACAGGGCAATGACTCAAAACCCCGGATGGTAAACCTTTTAATTTAAAACAATGTCGAGAACGTTATATATTACCCTGTTTATGCTGGCAACGGTTTTTGCCAGCTGTCAAAAGGACTTAAGTACCGGCGATACCGATTTTACAGTAAGTGTTGACAAATCAACGCTTGCCCTTGGTGATACGGCCAGGTTCAGGTTCAATGGCAATCCGGATATAGTTACCTTTTACTCAGGCGAAGCCGGCAAAAGATTTGAATACAGCGGCCGCGCAACTGCCGACGGCACGCCTGTACTCACCTTTAACTCAGTTAGGGCAAGCGGCACACAGCCCAATTCTTTACAGTTAATGGTATCAACTGATTTTAAGGGAGTGGCTAAAGGCGATACTGTAACAACCAAAGCCAACATAGCAGCCGCCACCTGGACAGATATTACCTCGCGTGCCACCTTATCAAGCGGCAGTACCTCCGCAACGCCTTCGGGCGCCATCAACCTGTCAGACTTTGCTTCGGCAGGCAAACCCGTATTTTTTGCCTTTAAATACAATGCTGCTGCGGGCACTATTCAAAACCGTTGGACCATCACCAGCTTTAGTATTAAAAATGAACTGTCCGACGGCACCACTTACGAAATAGCCAACTTAAACAGTTCTACCACTCCCTATCAAATTTACGGGGTTGATACGTTTAGCCCGGGTTGGGCTGGTTACACCTTACAAAATACCTATTTGTGGAACATCACATCAACCCAGCTGATGATAACAGGAGCTACAACAGCAGCCACCGCGAAAGAAACGGCCGAAGCCTGGGCAATAATTGGCAGTATAAACCTGCGCAAGGTGGTGCCCGATGTAGGAGTGCTGATTAAAAATCCTACCCAAAGTTTAAGTGCCAGTGCCTTTACTTACAAGTATGCTGCAAAGGGCTCTTTCAACGCCGTTTTTGTTGGCGGCAGCATTGATGTCAACCGCGAAAAATTTGTTCAAAAATCTGTAAAAGTCAATGTTAACTAACATTAAACGCATACAAAAACATAAAACAGCTATTAATTATATGAAGAAATACAGCTTTGTTACGGTGATTTTATCCTTAGTTTTTTTAGCATTTACTTACTGGACTGAAAAAGATGTTTTTGTAAATGAGAATTATGTTTTTGCCCAAAAGCAGCTTAAGCATTTGCTGGATACTGCTAACAAAGTGGATACGTTGTTTCCGCGTACCACGGGTAAGGGCGGGCAAGTGGTGCTTACCAACAAATATGAATGGACATCAGGTTTTTTTGCCGGCTCGCTGTGGTATGCTTACGAGCTGGGCAAAGATGAGGATATGCGTAAGCAGGCTATCAAGTGGACCGAAAAACTTGAACCACTGAAAAATTTTACGGAACACCATGATTTAGGGTTTATGATGTATTGCAGCTATGGCAATGCATACCGTCTTACCAAAAACACAAAGTACAAAGAGGTGCTTGTACAGGCTGCAAAATCGCTTAGCACAAGGTATAGTCCTAAAACGGGAAGCATACGGTCATGGAACCGGTTTGGCTCATGGGATGGGCAGCACAAGTATGATTTTCCGGTGATTATAGATAATATGATGAACCTCGAACTGCTGTTTTTCGCCTCAAAAGTAACCGGTGATCCCACCTACAAAAATATAGCGATTACGCATGCCAACAATGTAATAAAGAATCAGATACGACCCGATTACAGTTGCTACCATGTAGTTTGTTACGATCCGCAAACAGGCAAAGTGCTGGCTAAAGAAACGGCCCAGGGATATGCTAATAATTCAACATGGGCCCGTGGCCAGTCATGGGGTATTTATGGTTTTACTATGGCCTATCGCGAAACGGGGGATAAAAGATATCTTGAAACCGCACAAAAAATGGCGCAATTTTATATTAACCATGCAAACCTGCCGGCTGACGGCGTGAGTTATTGGGATTTTAACGCTAACCAAAAGGGCTATTTACCTTCTGTAAATTCTCATGCGCCCGAAACCCCAATCAACTATCGTGATGTATCTGCTGCTGCGGTAACCGCTTCGGCTCTGTTAGAATTGAGTGCCTTCAAAGTGCCCGATGCGGCAATTTATCGCAATGCAGGCATCAAAATCCTGCATTCGTTAAGCAGCCCCGTTTACAGGGCACAGCCAGGGCAAAACGGCGGATTTTTATTGAAACACAGCGTTGGCAGCATTGCACACGGCATTGAAATCGATGTGCCGCTTATATACGCTGATTACTATTTTCTGGAAGCGCTTAATAGGTATAAATTGATTAATTAACGGCAAGAAACAATGTTTATAGAAGTATCACCGGCTGCTCAGGCCGCCAAAAAAACAAAGTATTGTTCTTTTATTGCTTTAAAAGCATGTGCACTTGTTTTGTTTTTGAG
The DNA here is from genome assembly GCF_039634365.2 of Mucilaginibacter sp. PAMB04168. Classification (NCBI taxonomy): domain Bacteria; kingdom Pseudomonadati; phylum Bacteroidota; class Sphingobacteriia; order Sphingobacteriales; family Sphingobacteriaceae; genus Mucilaginibacter; species Mucilaginibacter sp. PAMB04168. The sequence continues at coordinate 5,155,351 of NZ_CP155079.2, read as the reverse complement.
CGTTAGCGCGCTGGCACAGCCTGTTATTGACACCACCAAGTTTGGGCAACACCCCCGTTTGTTACTGTCTAAAAATGACGAGGAGCGAATTAAAACGCTCATAAAGCAAGACACGCTTTGGCGCAACGTGCATCAAAGCATTATAACTGAATGTGACGCCATGCTGATGGCCTATCCGCAGGAGCGTACCTTGATTGGACGGCGGCTATTACAGGTTTCAAGGGAAGCTTTGCGGCGAGTATTTTTCCTGTCGTATGCCTGGCGGATAACTGGTCAAAAAAAATACTTGAAACGTGGCGAGGAGGAACTGCTGGCTGTAAGTAGTTTTCCTGACTGGAACCCCGATCACTTTTTAGACGTTGCCGAAATGACCATGGCCACCGCCATCGGTTACGACTGGCTATACAGTGGCCTGTCGCCCAAATCAAGAGCCACTATCAGCAAAGCTATCATTGAAAAGGGCCTGCAAACCTCTATGAATAGTAAATACAATGGCTGGCTGCGCGCATCTAATAACTGGAACCAGGTGTGCAACGGCGGCCTTACTTTTGGCGCTATTGCGGTATATGAAAACCAGCCGCAACTCTCGGTTAACATTATAAGCCGTGCAATAACTTCGGTGCAAACGCCCATGAAAGAGTATGCACCTGATGGCAATTATAAAGAAGGTTATAGCTACTGGGGGTACGGTACTTCTTACAATGTATTTCTCATCAGCGCAATTGAAAAAGTTTTTGGTACCGATTTTAATTTAAGCGGGCAGCCCGGGTTTATGAAAACGGCGGCTTTTTACCAGCAGCTCATTGGTGTTTCGGGTATACCTTTTAACTACTCTGACGCCGGGGGTGTTGAAGGCTTGCAGCCGGCCATGTTTTGGTTTGCCAATAAATTAAATGACCCCTCATTGCTGTTTGTGGAAAAAGGTTATCTGCAAACATCAAAATTTAATGCCAAAACAAACCGGCTGCTACCTGCGGCCATGATTTGGGCAGGTAACACAAACGCCGATGCTATTAAAGCGCCAGCAGACCTAATGTGGCAGGCACAAGGTGAAAACCAGGTAGCCATCATGCGTACCGACTGGCGCAGATACAATGGTATTTACGTTGGCTTTAAAGGCGGTAGCCCCTCGGTTAGCCACGGACACATGGATGTTGGTTCGTTTGTCGCCGATTTTGGCGGCACCCGTTGGTCGGCCGATTTGGGGATGCAGCAATACAATTCTTTGGAATCGGCAGGATTGAGCATATGGGAGATGGGTCAAAATTCGCAGCGCTGGGATGTTTTTAGGTATTCTAATTTATCGCACAGCACACTTACGGTGAACGGGCATAAGCAAGCCGTTCAGGGCGATGCGCACCTGAAAAAGGCATCAGATAATCCTTTGAACATGTATGCTGTAATGGACCTTACCTCGGTATACCATGAAGACTTGAACAAAGCCGAGCGTGGCATTGCAATAATAGACAAGCAATACGTCGTAGTACGAGACGAAATTGAAACCGGCGACAAGGAATGCACCATTAGGTGGGCTATGCTTACCCCGGCTAAGGTGGCTTCTGTTGAGGGTAATAGCCTTTGGCTTGCCAGTAACGGCAAAAAGCTTAAACTACAGGTAGATGGTGTAGAAGGAGTCACGTTGCAAACCTGGGGAACTGATCCGCCGCACAACTACGATGCCCTTAACCCCGGCACTATCCTGGTTGGATTTGAAATTAAGGTACCAGCACATACCCGTAAAACCTTTAATGTATATCTGCTCCCTGCAAGTAAAGGTATGCCTCCGAAACCCACCACCGAGTTAAAAAACTGGTAACTGCTTAATGCTAATATTTGTGATGACGAAAAAGCTAAAGGTGTTTTTTGTGCTGGCTGTTTTGCCACTATTGTGCCTTGCCAATGTGCGCTTGCCCAGGCTGGTAAGCGATGGCATGGTTATACAGCGCAATCAAAAGGTACACTTATGGGGATGGGCAACACCGGGCGAAACTGTTACGGTGTGGTTTAACAGGCAAGTTGTAAAACAAAATACGGCTGCCAATGGCCGCTGGGACATTTACTTACAGCCCATGCAGGCAGGTGGCCCCCACACATTAACCGTGAAAGGCCAAAACACCATTACTATAAACGACGTACTGATTGGTGATGTATGGCTGTGTTCAGGACAGTCTAACATGGAATACCAGCTATATAAATCTGCTACCTATTTTCCGGATGATATTGCCCGCGCCGGAACTTATAAAATACGCGAGTTTGACGTAAAGAATTCTTATACAATGCAGCCGCAGCTCAATGCAGTTGGCAGCTGGAAACAGGCCAACCCCGCAACTGTGGTTAATTTTAGTGCGGTAGCCTACTTTTTTGCGCAAAGTTTGTACGAAGTTTACAAAGTACCTATCGGCATTATTCACTCCAGCTATCCGGGCAGCCCGGCCGAGGCCTGGGTAAGTGAGGAAGGCTTAGCTGCATTTCCTCATTATCTGCAAAAAGCGCAGCCTTATCACGATTCGGTGTACACACAATCAGTACTTGCGCAAAACAGGAAAACTACAGCCCGATGGATGGCCGAGGTAAATAATAAAGACGCTGGCCTTCAAAACGGCCGCGCCGTTTGGAGCAGCAAGCCCGACACCACAGGCTGGAAAACAATGCGGGTGCCTGGTTACATAGAAGACTATGGCTCTGCTGACCAGGACGGGGTTTTTTGGCTAAAGAAAACAGTTTCGCTACCAGCAGCTATGCTGGATAAGCCTGTTTTTCTGGAAATGGGTTTGATTGCAGATATAGATTCAACTTATATTAACGGCACTTGCATAGGCTCTAAAGATAACAGATACCTGGTGCGCCGGTACCCGGTACCCCAAGGTGTCTTAAAGGCAGGCCAAAACACCATTGTTATTCGTGTTATTAATAAAGAAGGTCCGGGCGGAGTGGTGCCCGGCAAGCAATACCGGCTTGGAAACGAAAAGGGTTATGTTGATATAACTGGCGAATGGGTTTACAAAATGGGTTACGCAACCACGGGTTTTCCGTCAAAAACGCTTACCCGTGTAGAGTTTACTCCGGCCATTCAGTTTAATAGCCGCATAAGGCCCTTGGCGGGTTACACCATTAAGGGAGCCACCTGGTACCAGGGCGAAAGCAATACCAGTAAGGCCTCTGAATACAATGAATTGCTATCTGCATTAATAAAAAACTGGCGCAATAAATGGCAGCAGGGTAATTTCCCTTTTCTAATTGTTCAGTTGGCCAATCACATGGTTCCGCCAGTAGTGCCAAAAGCGAGCGACTGGGCTATGTTACGCGAGGCACAGTTTAAAACTGCCCAATCAGTTCCGGGTTGTGGCATGTCGGTTAGTATAGATGCCGGCGAGACTTATGATGTACACCCATACAACAAAAAAGTAGTTGGCCATCGTTTGGCACTGGTGGCACGCCAGGTAGCTTATGGAGAAAATATTACCGTGTCGGGCCCTGTTTACCAATCCATGCAAAATCAGGGTAATAAAATTATACTCCGTTTTAATAATTCCGCTATGGGTTTGGTGGCTCAAAATGGCCCGTTAAAACAATTTGCGATTGCCGGTGCCGATCACATTTTTCACTGGGCCAATGCGCAAATACAAAATAATAAAATTTTGGTTTGGAGTGCTGATGTAGCTAAACCGGTTGCCGTACGTTACGCCTGGGCCGATAACCCCGAAGGCTGCAACTTGTATAACAAAGCCCATCTCCCTGCAGTGCCGTTCAGAACAGATAACTGGAGCAATTAAGGGGTCTGGCCCAGTAAATAACAGGTAGCTTTCGGTTGGGTCAATCGGTAAAAAAAGGCTTTTTCTGATGATTTTGTAATAGTAACCAATTAACAAAAACCACAAATATGAAAAGTTTATTAAAGGCAAAACCGGCGGGTAAGTTCAGGTACATCACCTCCGCACTAGTACTAACAGCAACGCTGTTGCTGATAAATGGCTGCAAAAAAAATGAAACCATAAATACTACATCGCCGGACAGTGACACAAGAGGTACCCGTACACCGCTTACCATTAACAACAACAGCTCGTTTTTGCGCGGCGCTGATGTTGGTTTTATTACCGAGCAGGAAGCCAAGGGCCGGGTTTTTTTTAACACAACCGACCAGCAAGATATTTTTACCATTCTTAAAGAACGTGGTATCAACCTCATCAGGCTTAGGGTGTGGGTAAACCCCACCAGTACCAATCAGTACAATAGTATTGCCGATGTGGTTGCAAAAGCAGTACGGGCCAAAAATGCGGGTATGAAACTGCTTATTGATTTTCATTACAGCGATACCTGGGCCGACCCTACCAAGCAAAACATTCCGGCCGCCTGGAGCGGCTACAGCCTTGCAGCTATGGAGACCGCCGTTAGCAACCATACTACATCCTGTTTAAATACACTTATAGCCAATAGTGTTACCCCCGAGTATGTACAAGTTGGCAACGAAACCGACTATGGTATGCTTTGGCCTATGGGGCAATTGCCCGGCAATATGGCCGGTTATGCCACGCTTTTTAAAGCGGGTTATGCAGCGGTTAAAGCCGTAAATAGTTCCATTAAAGTTATCGTGCATTTTTCAAGAGGGTATGATAACAGCAACTGTAAAAGTGTATTAAACGGTCTTATTGCAAACGGTGCCAGTTTTGATGTGGTAGGCGTGTCTGTTTATCCAACGTCAACCTATGCCACCACCATGAACAATACCAAACTTAACCTTCAGGATTTGGTGGCAACTTACAATAAAGAGGTTTTGGTAGCTGAATGTGGTTATTTTCAAAACAACCCTAAAACAGCCCGCCTAATGGTAAGTACGCTGCTTGATGACCTAAGCAGCTTGCCTAATAACAAAGGCTTGGGCGTTTGCTACTGGGAACCCCAGGCTTATGACCATGCTGCACCCAACCGCAGTATTTTTGATGCCACCAGCAAGCGCCCAACTTTGGGCATGGATGGTTTTTCGCTGGTTAAAAATCCGGGTTTTGAGGTTGATACGGTAGCTGCGACCTCACCATCGGGCTGGATAACTACGGGCAGTAACCCCGATGCTAACTATACGGAGACCAATCCGCATACTGGCCTTTTTACGCTTACCCACTGGAAAAGCAGTGCTTACAACGTGGCAACCAGCCAAACCATTACAGGTTTATCCAACGGCTTATACACTTTTCAGGCTTGGGTTAAAAGTCCGCAGACTATGGTTAGCAACTATTTGTTCGCAAAGGATTTCGGCGGAACACAGATTAACCAAAATATATCGATTAATGCTAATTGGGTAAAAGTAACCATTACCAATATAAATGTAACCAACGGGCAATGTACCATAGGTTTGAACACCGCAGGCAATAATGCCTATTGCAGTATGGACGATATTGAGTTTTATAAGCAATAGAGAATTGAGGATATGATATTAAAGTTGAAAAGTATGAACGCTGTGTATTCTGTTTTTTACGAGTTGGACAATGTGTTTGAAATTTGCCGTACCGATTTTTTATCTGCCGAGGAGGCTAACCTTTGGGTACGACACTACCTGATGCATATCTGTAATGCCAAATTTTATTTCATACTCAAAGATGGTCATATCCTTATAAACGGAGACTTTATTGACGAAAGCCAAGCGTTTTTTAAAGATTGCATGAAGTTTTCTATTAAGCTTGATACCTACCAGGCAACAACAGGTTGCCAGCCTATACAACGCTGAGGGTTTTAAACTCATTCAAGGCAACGCACTGCATAACCCGGCTAACCATATTGCTGGTTAGTCCGGGTTATTTAAAATTATAAAGCAACCGGTATGGTAAAATTATCCTAAAAAAGTAATTGCCCTATGTACAGCATGATAGTTACGGTAATTAAAACTGCTACAAATTCAGGCTACGGTGTTCATTGCAAAACAAAGCGTATAAAATTTACTAGTGATCTTTTCTGCATTATTCCACATTACTACTAATGAGATTTAAATTCACCCTGATGTTATGCTGGTTATCCAGCGCCTGGCTATATGCTCAAACGCCAACATACCGGGATCCGCAAAAGCCTATCGAAGTTCGTGTAAAGGATCTTTTATCAAGAATGACACTGCAAGAAAAAGTATTGCAATTAAATCAGTATACATTCGGGAAAAACACAAATGCAAACAACATTGGAGCGCTGATTGATGACATCCCGGCCGGAATTGGTTCGCTTATTTATTTTGGCGATGATCCCCAAATTCGTAATCTGGTACAGGCAAAAGCCGTTAAGCAAACCAGGCTTGGTATACCCATTCTCTTCGGCTATGATGTTATTCATGGCTTCCGCACAATTTATCCTATCTCACTGGCTCAAGCCTGTTCATGGAACCCTGCATTGGTAACGGCCGCCTGCAGTATGGCTGCAAAAGAGGCCAAGTTATCAGGAGTAGACTGGACTTTCTCTCCCATGATTGATGTTGCCCGCGACCCGCGCTGGGGCCGCATTGCCGAAGGTTATGGGGAAGATACTTACGCCAACTCCGCTTTTGGGGTTGCTTCAATAAAGGGTTACCAGGGCGCACACTTATCAGATGAGTTTTCGATAGCAGCCTGCCTCAAGCACTATGTAGCTTATGGGCGTTCGGAAGGTGGGCGAGATTATCATTACACCGATGTATCTATGCAAGCACTTTGGGAGACTTATCTGCCGCCTTTTGAAGCAGGAGTTAAAGCTGGGGCCGCTACGCTGATGAGCTCATTTAATGATATAAGCGGCATACCGGCCACTGCAAACAGGTATATGTTAAAAGAGGTGCTAAAACATCGCTGGAAACATGACGGTTTTGTAGTGTCTGACTGGAATGCGATTGGCCAGTTAATTGACCAGGGCGTTGCAGCCAACCGCAAAGAGGCGGGCTTGAAGGCGTTTAATGCTGGAGTTGACATGGACATGAAGGACGACATATACAGGGAGTATTTACAACAGTTACTTGCCGAAAAAAAGGTAACGATGTTGCAGATTAATGAGGCGGTGGCGCGTATACTAAGGGTTAAGTTTCGGTTAGGGTTATTTGAAAAGCCTTTTGCGCCTGTACTACCTGACAATAAACGGTACTTACTGCCCGAAAGCCGGACCATAGCCCGCAATTTGGCTGCTGAATCAATGGTATTGTTAAAAAATAATAAAGCAGTATTGCCATTAAAATCTCGCATCAAAAAGATTGCACTTGTGGGGCCTATGGCAAACGATAAGATTAATCTTTTAGGAGCGTGGTCATATCATGGCCAACCTAATGATGTGTGTTCTTTGCTTGAAGGAATGCAACAACAATTTAATGGAACGCAAATTACCTATGCAAAAGGGTGTGATTTTGATGGCGATGATGAGTCGGGCTTTGCTGAAGCTGCAAAAGCTGCACAGGATGCGGAGGTAGTGGTAATATGCCTGGGCGAAAATAAACAATGGAGCGGTGAAAATGCGTCACGTTCCAATATCTCTCTTCCACGGGTTCAGGAAAAACTGGTTGAACATTTAAAGCTAAGTGGTAAGCCAATTGTACTGGTGTTAGCCAACGGCAGACCGCTCGAATTAATAAGGATTGAGCCGCTTGCCGATGCCATACTGGAAATATGGCAGCCCGGTGTAGAAGGCGGTGCCGCAGCTTCGGCTATCCTATCCGGAGCAATAAACCCATCAGGAAAACTTTCTGTTACCTTCCCGTTAACCACCGGGCAAATACCTGTTTATTATAGTATGCGCCAAAGCGCACGCCCCGACCAAGGCCGGTATCAGGACATACCTACCACTCCGCTTTACTGGTTTGGCGATGGCCTGGGTTATGCACCGTTTAAGTACGGAGCGGTAACGTTATCGAGCTTGACTATTAAACCCGGCCAAAAAATAGTTGCCAGGGTTAACGTGGCCAACGCAGGTAATATGGATGGTAAAGAAGTGGTGTTTTGGTATGTGGCACATCCGGCGGGACACATTTCGAGGCCGCTTAAGGAGTTGGTATTCTTTGAAAAAAAAGAAATCAGGCAAGGGGCTACCGCCACGTATCAGTTTGAGATTGATCCGCTTAAACATTTGGGGTACCCAGATGCTAACGGCAAGGTTCACCTGCAAGCCGGGGTATACTCTTTAATGGTAAACAACCAAAAAGTTTCATTTCGCCTTTTACCTTAAGGCACCTGGCCAGGTATCCATGTAAGTGTCAAAGGGAGGCTTCAACTCAAAACTGAAGTATCTGCTAAGCTGTACCGTTAGTATACTGTTTACCGGAAAAGCCGGCGAAACCATTGGCCTGGGCGGATTTGTTAGTGTTACCTGCAGCGAACAAAGTGCCAGCTAGGCTATGATTAAAAAAGTAACGTTACTTAGTGTCTACCTAATCTTCGTGACCCGACACCTGTTATAAAGAACAAAACAATCTGCAAATGAAATTTCCGGTTAGGTAATTCGAATAGCTTGTCTTTCTTTTACGTAAATGGTCGTGGCCTGCCGCGTCTTAAAGGATAAGCTTTCCTTTATTATCTAATTATGGCACTAAATTCCTCTACCTTAGGGGTCTGGAATCACTTTCCATCTGCACCTGCCGTTAATAGCTGTTCTAAAATTTCGGTGTAACCGCGCTCGCTGGCAAACGTCATTGCGCTACGGCTTTCGTTGTCTACAGCATTTACATCTGCACTGTTTTCAATCAGCAGAGCCGTAAAGTCATTAAAGCCGCATTGCGCAGCAACAAGTAGTGGCGTTTCGCTAAAACTGTTGCGTGAATTGACGTCGGCACCGGCGTTAAGTAATAATTTTCCAATATGGTGATTTCCAATACCGGCTGCATAATGCAGGGCTGAGTTGCCGTTTAAAAGATGCAGGTTTACATCGGCTCCGTTTTTAATAAGCAATTCGGCTAAATGAATATTAGAATTGTTTACAGCCAATACCAGAGCGGTAACGCCGTCATTATTTAATTCGTTGACGTTGGATGCATCAGCTTTCAGCAGTGCCTGTACGGTTTCGCTCCGGTTGTTGTAAACCGCCTGGTGCAGCGGGGTATTGCCATGGTCGTCTTTTTGCGCTACACTTCCGTTTGATATAGCCGTAATTAAGTCGCGCATGCCATTAGCCGTAGCGTGATCCAGTACGTTATATCCCGAGTTGTCTTTAACCGACGCATCGGCCCCTAGCGTTATCAAATACAGGGCTGTTTCAGTTTTGTAATCCAGCACGGCGTAAAACAGGGGAGACTGTCCGCTGTTGTTGGCGGCATTAATGTCGGCGCCGGCATCGGCAAGCAGCTTTATGAGTTCTTTACTGCCGCTACGGGCGGCAATATGCAATGGCGTTTCACTAACGTTATTAGGCAAATTCACGTCGGCTCCTGCATCAATTAATAATTTGGCAATATCTTTGGCTCCTTTACTGCAAACGTAATACAAGGGCGTATTACCCAAGCTGTCGCGCTTATCTACATTAATGCCGCCCTTTTTCAGAAAAGCCTGTACAATTCCTTTTTGCGCATTTTTACATGCGTTTAAAAACATGTTATCCATAGTGCTTTGCTTGCCTGTTTAGTTTATGAGTTGTTTCACCACAGCCTCGTTGTTTTGCTTAATAGCTACATCCATTGCCGTTTGGCCAGTGTTATTAACCCGCTCCAAGGTGGATTTGTCTCTTTCCAAAATTAAAGAAACTATCCGCTTGCCCGACATGTGATCCGAATTTCCCGCTGCATAAATCAATGCCGTATTGCCAGATTGATCCACATAAGTAACGTCGGCATCATTGTCCAGCAACAGTTCGGCAATGCCATATTTCATTTCGTTTCCGCGCTCAGCAAATGACATTAAGGGTGTTTTGCCCAGTTGGTTAGGCTGGTTAACACTGGCTCCGGCATCTATCAATTCTTCTGCCAGCGTGCTATTCAAATCAGCCAGGTAATGACCAGCCTGGCACAAAAGGTTCAGGGCGGTGTTGGCTTCGTTATCAACAGCAGCATCTACGTTTAGTCCGTTGGCCAGCAGAACTTGTAACATCTTAACAACATCTTTAGTGTGTTGGCTCATACCACGGCCCAGGTTACTCATTGCTTTAGTAAGAAGATAGTAAACCGCTGTTTCCCCGTTTCCTGCTTTAAAATTTACATCAGCACCACCTTCAGCCAGTAGTTGTACTAATGGTGCAGAAGCGTACTCACAAGCCAGCATGAGCGGCGTGCGCCGGTATTTGTCGGCAATTTCGTTCAAATCAGCCCCCGACTTTATTAAGGCTTCAACGGCGGTAGCATCCCGGTTTAAAACCGCCTCGTGGATGGTCATACCACCAGTGGCCACATCACTTTCATCACCCGAAATTAGAGCTGCTACCTCTTTTACGCCACTTCGCTGTGCATAAGTAAGTGGCGTCGTATCAAACACATCTTTATCTTCAACGTCAATACCACCTTTTTCAAGCAGTATGCGTACCGTTTTCATAACCGCAGGTATTGCGCCTTTAATATCTTTGCGGTTACCCAATTTTTCACAAATAACGTGTAGCAGGTTCATCCCTCCAGATTCGGTAACATCCATCCTGACGCCCGCCTCACCCATAGCCTGAAGGAACGGGTACATGTAAAGCAAGCCCGCTTCAAAATAAGCAAGCTTACCCGAGTCATTTTTCTTTTTAGGATTGATGCCGGCATCCAGCAGTGCCTGCGCGGTATCATAAATTTTTGCGGCTTTTTCATCCAGGTGCGGATCGTCGAAATCAAACCGGGTATTGGTAAGCGCATGCAGCGCAGAGTTGCCGTACTTATCTGCAGCTGATTTTAAGCCCGCCTTTGTCATAAACCGGATAGCCTCAGCGTCGGTAAAACGAGCTGCGAGGTGGTAGAGGTTTTCTTCGTAATCGTTATTGATGCCGAGATCCGGTAATTGCTTGTACAGGCTTAGCATATCCACCTTGTCGCTTTCTGCCGCAAACATATTTCGCTGGTATGCTTCTTTAATTTTATCAAATTCTTTTGTCATGGGCTGTATCGGCTAATTTTAATGCATCGGTAATATTCTTATATCCTTTGTGAGCTATCGGCGTAGCAATTGCAATCACTTTTTCATAACTGCCCAGTTGCAACCAACAGGCTGTTTTAAGCCGGATGATGGCATCATGCACTAAAGCAGGAAAGCTTTTGATGTAAGCTTCGCTTATTCCCTGTAAAAAATCGTCGGTTTGGTTCTGCTTGTTTCTGATTTGCTTACAGATATTCTCGGTATTAAGCTGGTTACCGCTGCTCATGTGCGGAGCAAGCTGAATCTTTTCCAACCGGTTCAAAGCTTCCTGATAGTCGCCGCTCCAGTGCAGGCAAATTGCTGTGTTATAAAGGGCCGCTGTTTGAACGGGCTGCTTAACAAGCAATTCATACGCTTCTGCATAACGCTGTTGCAACAGCAATTGTAAAATGAAGGTTTCTGTGCCCTCAGTAGTTCCATGATGGGCTGTAGTTCCTAAAAGCATGGCAATTATTTTAAGTTAATTACGCCTAATGACACCAAAATTTGCATATGGTAAAGCTATATCCGTGTTTTTGTAAGCGCATCTTAACGACAGCTATCACCACAGGCAACAGCTTGTAGCACTAGGTGTTTATAGTAAGGGTTGAATGGAAAGTTTTGCAGCAAAAGCGTTTCCTATTCTGTAACTGCCGAGCACATATTTGGATCGTTAACAAAAATGGACCATGCAGTTTAAAGTAAATTGCTACCCTTACCTAAAACGTTGTAACGGCGCTTTTAAACGATAAAAGCAAATCAGGTAGTTTGCTTATTTTTTATTTCTGCCAGTTTAGCCAGAAGCGGGCCTTTATGTTCTAAAGTGAAGGCTACAAATTTATCTTCTTTTATGGCCAGGCGTACCATCATAGGAAGCCATGGATAAACTTTGCGAGCCAGCATTTCAACAGTTTCATCGTTGTGTGCAGCGGCTAACGCTTTATCAGCATAAGGTTCAATCTTGGGCCAATGCTCTTTTATAGCAGGTTCCAGGGCACCCATAACTTTGTTAGTAAGGTCGCTATTTTCAGCGCTATTGTCTTTGTTCTGAAGAGATGACAGCATAATATTTATTTTAGTAATACACTCAATCAGTCCTATCAACAAACAGCTTTTCTTTAGGTTTCGGCCTCCGGTAAATATCGTTTGGCCAAATAGCGCGCTCAATCAGTTACCACTGTGTTGATGATTTGCCCCTGATAAGTTGCCGGGTTTAATCAATAGATATATAATTCTTCCTTAACCGGCAAACAGTATTTTATCAAACTTTAAATACTTGCCATTTTCAATTTTGAAAAAGTAAATGATTGCATACTCGCCCTCACTAACCTCCTCACCATTTTCGTCAACGCCTCCTGAATACGAAACGAACAATTGAAGTGTGGTTGTTGCCTTGTCGTACTGGGCCAGCATATGATAGGTACGGTCGTTTTGTTTAATGCCGGGCGTCGTATATTCCCCTTTTCGGTAAAGCACCTCACTCTTCACTTTAAGCAGGCTTTTAGTGAAGTCATCGGTAAAAATATTCCGGTGATACTTTTCAAGGTCGGCTTCTGTAAAGGTACTGGGATACGTTTCGGGGCGTTTGTTTTCATTCCTATTATCGTAAATCGCCGTCCAGATCTGAGTCGTATCAGCAGGTGCCGAAAAATCGAAATAGCTTTTCATCTTTACTAAGTCCTTTTGGTAAACAGCGGTTCTGAAATTTTTAAAGTCATCCAGCCAGGTATTTACCTCTCCATAGGTTGTGTTGATTGCCGGCGATGCTGGTGCGTTAGACTTAGCAACATCCTTGTTTGATTTGGCCTGATCATGGGTACAGGCGCTCAATATTACTATTGCTGCAATAAGTGAGGAAATAATCTTCCGGTTGATGGTATACATGAGCATGGGTTAATATAGTTGTTTGTGCTTATAATGCCTGGCAGCTAAATTGCCTTTGGCTTCCATAGGCATAAAGTTCTGCTTCAACAAATTTTTTAATACTATGTTGCATTCAATCGCTTTATCGTTTAGAGAATTAAGGCAAATGAATAATATAACAACAAGCTTCCCCACCATTCTTCGTAAACAAAAGAACTTGGCTATCATTTACCTGGATTTTAAAAAGAAAGCTAATGGGACTACCATTTTCCACCAGCACCACCACCGCCTGTGCTACCTCCGCCCCAGCTACCGGAAGATGAGCTGCCAGAATCTGATGAAGAAGATGAACCGCTACTACTGCTACTCCCCGAACCTGATGACGTTGACCGTACTAACATAGCGAGCGTTATAAACTCAATAAAGTTTTCATGGTTGCAATAGCGGCATACCTGCACCCGCTTAGCTTTGCCCCCATGAGTATAGGTAGCTCTTTCAACAGTAATTTCAATAGGTTGGGTGTAAGTTCTGAACCCGCAAGCCGGACATGCCTCAAAGTCGTTATAGTGGTACCCATCATTAGGCACCAGTTTTATCTCTTTGCTACCGTCTGTTGTCCATATATCGTAAACCAGACTGCCAGTTTCTTCTTCTTTCAGCTGACCGGCTGAAAGGTACTTATTAACATCGTACGCACTATCTCTGTTAATACGTTGCATTGGTTTGCCGTCGGTATCAATTAGCGGCTTAGTGCGCCTTTTTAATCGTGTTATTTGTACCACTTGTACTATAACAAAAACAAGCAGGATGGGCGATAATAACGCATGCCACCAGGCTTGCCGGTAAAAATTACCGACTGCGCCAAAATAATTTACATCGTCTTTGTAAAACTTACGTAGTTGACTCAGCACGCTTAAATGCGCAAAGAAAAAATAAGCGACAATAGTTATGCAGATGATTACCGGTAAGGCCTGTGGAATAGCGGATAACATATCACTGATGCTACCGAAGAAGAAAATAACAACACTAAACAGGCATACCAAACCGATTAATATAAAAGCAGACCATCCTGATATATCTGCATATAAGTTAGAAGCCTTGTGTTTCGCGTTCAGAAAAGGCGACTTAAATTTCCTGATTTGCCAGCCAGCGCCCACTGATGCTATAATGGCAATGGCAAGCCATATATCCCTATTAGTAATGCCTATAGTTTGTGATGTTTGCCTGGCTATTAAACTATTGAGCTCTTTTTTGTTAGCAGGCTGCTGCAGGTATTGGCTAATTACCTGCATAGTATTGATTATGCCACTGCCATAAGCTTGTTTCTTAAACGCTGGTACCAAAACATTTTCACCTATCTTAGATAAGGTTGCATCGGGCAATAAGCCTTCTACACCGTAGCCGGTTATAAAGCGGTACTGCCTTCGGTTGGTTGTTATGAACAATAAAAGGCCATTGTTGGCCCCGCGCTTACCGATGCCCCAGTGCCGGAAGAGCGCCGTAGCAAATGTAAAGTCATCTTCATCCTCTTTAAAATCATTAATAACTACAACGGCTGCCTCCACGCTTGTTTTAGTGTTTAACTCCGCTAACAAGTGATTTAAACTGTCGAGTTCACCGGGGGGTAATAAACTTTGCGGATCGCTCACATAACCGGTGCCTGCATCCTTTGGATTTGGAATTTCTGCAACGGATTGATACGGCTTACCCTGAAAAGCATAACAAGGCAAGCCGCAAAAAAACAGTGCGGCAACCAAAAAGTTGAACAAGTGGTTTAATGCCCTGCGAGTTGTGAAGTGATATAGCGATTGGTTATACTGAGGATAGGTCATGTAGTTGGCATGTAAGAGCACTGCATCAATAACATTAAAACTATACCGATGTTTAATAACTACAAATACTGAACACAACTCATAAGGCCAATAATTCTTTTTGAGTTATCTCATTACCATCCAACAATCGTTGTTTTGGGTTGTTTACAGGGCAACTATCCAGACTTATGAAAACGATATTTGCCTTTACTTCTTCACTATTATTGTTGTTTTTTGCTACACATACGCGTGCCCAAACTGAAGAAGGCCGTACTCAAATACAAATGACGATCGTTGTGGCGGGTAAAAACATTGTCACGGATCTGAATGGCATCAGCACTAGTTTATCACGTAATTATGAGGAAACGCCGGGCATTGCAGCAAAAGATACCTCAAAAAGTAAATTTCCCGGTTACTATTCGGGAGGCTTTTATTTAACGCTGGATGCCAAAAAAATTAGTGATGACCTACTGCGTGTACTGGCTAAAAAACGAAACCGGTTTGACGGTACTATTACCATAGTGGATACTTACGGTAAAAAACCCACACGGACCATCAGGTTTAAACAAGCCAGTCTTTATAGTTATTCCGATCAAATGTCAGCATCTGGCTATAATGATACTTATGGTGCGGCAGCTATTTCCATTAGTTGTCAGGAAGTGTCAATTAATGGTATTGTGATTGAACAGTAGATTTACAGCTATTGATTAGACGGATGAGCGGGTTACTTATTTTGATTTAATGTATCCATATAAACGCTGTTATGATACTATTCCTCTTTGAACTAATGCTGATGACCATAGCCCCTGTAGCGCAAATCATTTTATGTATTTTACACCTTAGTGGCCGTATTAAATTACCTATTACCATCATTACTTTGATTTGCCTTACCGCCGGCATTGTGCTGCCGGTGCTTGCCAACAATATTGCTATATTAAACCTGCCATCTGATGTGAAGTGTGCTACCGGATTGGTAGGATTTGCCTTGTTGGGGATGCTTTTTACAATTGCTGTAATACCGGCATCAGGTATAATATTTTATATACAGGCCTACTATAAGCGAAAAAAACTTAACGTTGTTGTTTAACTCACCATTATTAATAAACCCAATCATTTTCATGAACGGTACTACCAGTCAACTCTTATCACTAATTACTCACGGGAACTATTTTTTAACTACCGGCCAAATATCCCCAGGTTATTATCCCAACAATGTAACGTTCAAGTTTTGCAACAAAGTTGATTTTCTGCACTTATTTACACAAGCAGATGGAACTACAGCGGAAGGTGTTATTGCTGCAGATCCTGACGATTGGTTTAATTTACTCAGACAGGAGGGTTGCCGTCAATTAAAGGCCTATTACCACCCTTCAGAAAGAAACGCAAACGGTACCCCAGACCATCAACTAGCCGGCTTTGTGGGCGGTGGTGGTACCTGGCTTATTGAATCCATATATGATTCTTATTCTGATTTTTGGGCTGCCCGTTGGGAAGTTAATAAACAGAATGCCCCGGAGCAAAAGATCTGGTCTGTAAGCTATGGTCGTACCGTTAGCCAGGCCGAAACGATCAATTTTTTGCCCGACCCTGTACAGGTACGAAAAGGGCTTAAAGACATCTTAACCGACATTCATTCTTTTGCCCTTGGTCATCAATTAATTAATTGGGCAGACATTTTTCAGAGAGCTCTTAATATTTTAGATGGTTCGGATCCTGCCAATAACTGGTTCGGTAGTCAGATTAACGAAAATGGTTATGAACAATCGGCTTTGCAATTAATGTATGCAGCCATGTCTGCCCACGTATTTGGCGGCATGGGCTCCTGGAATGATTTGGGTTTTGAAACGCCGGAAGATAATGAAGCCTATGAAAAGCTTTCGTTTTACTTATACGATTATATTAACCGTGCGCTCATCAGCGGCATTAATTCTTACAAAGCATAAAACAGTATGATTCCGTTCAGTAACTTATTGTACCGGCATGCTTAAAGTGGCTGCTTGTGTTATGGCGTTTATAATGTTGCTTGGATTGGTATCCTGCCGCAAAAATCGTGTGGTTAATACTTCGTTTTACTATTGGAAAACGGTGTACGATACTAATGTTACCGAAAAGCGATATTTTGACACCCTTGGCTGTAAAAAGCTATACATGCGCATTATGGATGTGGACAAGGGCGACAACAGTGCTGTACCAATATCACCGGTTACCTTCAAAACAGCACTGCCCAATGCTGTACAAGTTGTTCCGGTTGTTTTTGTGGTTAATGATGTACTCAAATATCAAACACACCAGCAGCTAAACGACCTGGCAGGTAAGATTGTATATTATGTTAATGGCCGGATCAAACTATCAGGTAAAAAAAATTATAACGAGTTACAGCTTGATTGCGACTGGACCCGGACTACCCGCGACAACTACTTTTACCTGCTTAGGCAAATTAGCGCAAACGCCGGTCTGAAAAATAAAAAATTATCGGCCACACTGCGGCTGCATCAACTCAAGAACCAAAAAAACAGTGGCATCCCACCGGTGGACCGGGTAATGCTCATGTGTTATAATATGGGTAACCTGCGTAAGTATGGCAGTCAAAATTCTATACTCGAACAAAGCGAATTGGAGAAGTATGTTGGTGAAAACTTAAGTAATTACCCTATACCTGTAGACGTTGGCCTGCCGGTTTTTAGCTGGGCCGTGGTTTTCAGGCAAAAACAATATGCCGGGATTTCTAAAAGGCTGCATCAGGAAAACTTTAGCGATCAACAAACATTTAAAGCAAACGGCAGTAGCCTGTATAGGGTGCAAAGAGACCTTCCTAACTACGGGTTATTGCGTGGTGACGAGGTCAGGTGGGAGTATCTGCCAGCCAGCGAATTACTGTCTGCTGCTAACTATATTCAGAAATACATATCCTCAGATACCTTAAACGTCATATTTTTCCATTTAGACGAACCTACACTTAAACATTATACTTATGAAGACCTGGAGAAAACTACTGCTGTATTTCGTTAGCATTACCAGCTTATGCCTGATCAGCGTGGCCATAATCATGGCCTGCTCGGATGAGCCTGATCCTTACGATTATTACACTTCGTTCTTTCACCCAGACATTCAGGGCAAAAAGGATTACGGCGCGTTTTATTTCACCGATTACCACTTTACTTATGGCAACGAAGAACCTGCAAGCGAGGCTGCCATTAATTCGACTGAATGGGCGCAGTACTTAGGCGGTAAGGTAATGGCTAATGATGTAGAAAAGATTATGTACCACCTGGACTCTGCAGGAAAAGAAAGGGCTTATCATTTTTTTGAACAAGACCCACCGGTGGCGGATAGTTTGGTTAAAAGCAGCTTTTTATGGAGTTTGAAAGATCCGGCACATGATGCCGCCAGGAAATACTACCAATTTGCCATACAGGCAGAACTTTTAGGGCAATCAAATTACAACTACTGGGAACCTGCACCATTGGATACGGCAGCACTAAGAAATACCGCCAATGAAGCGGTACAGTCGGCAATGGGAGAGAATGACAGTTTTTTAAAATTACGATACTTTTATCAGGCGCAGAAGCTAAACCATTATGCCGGCAACTTTGCAGAAGCTAAAAGTATTTACGAACAACATATTGCAAATACAACATCGTCCAGCCATATCAAAGGCTGGGCATTGGCTTTAAAAGCCGGTGAAGAACGGCGCCTTGGAGATACCGTTCAGGCTGCTTACTTGTTTTCGAAAGTGTTTGCTGGTTATCCGGAGCGCCGCTTGCAGGCCTATCGAAATTACCACTACATTGACGCACCGTTTAATGACGTAATAAAACTGGCGCGCACACCCGAAGAAAAGGCCAACTTATATGCTATCCGGGGTTTTGCTGACCCCGAGATTGGGACCGACAACCTGGAAGAGGTATACAACAACGCACCTTCATCAGCGCTGGTAGGTGTGCTGTTGGTAAGGGAAATTAATAAACTTGAGCAGTATTATCTTACACCGGCACTCAACAATAATACCGATCAATTTTACAGTGATGGGCAGTTAGCCAAGCCTGAGACACCACAGCATGCCGTTGGAAAAAAATGGCTAATATGGATTGGGCTGATCGGTCTTTTTGCTGGCATAGTGGTAATGCTTATAGGGTTCAAAAAACAACCAGGCAAGCCGGCTATTAGGATAGCCGGTGGCCTGTTAACATTGGTAGGGGCTGTTTGCGTAGTTTGGATTTTGATGCACAAGCAAGATGAAACACCCGAAGCACAAAAATTGCCGAAAGGCAGCTTTTTTGTTGCTGTACCCGATAGTATAAAAAACAAATACAATAAGCATATTGAAAAGCTGCGAAGCTTTTGCACAACGCTTGCCAGCGATGCCAAGTACAAAGAACCACAAATAGGAACATTGACAAATGCCTACCTATATTTTATGCAAAATAAGCCAGATGATGGTCTTGCTGCACTCAAAGAATTGGACGGACAAAATCTTAATGCAAAACTCGGCGATCAAAAACAAATTGTAAACCTGCTGTTATCTGCCCAGCGCCTTAAACAACTTAAAGCGATTGACGAGGCTTCACTGCTACCTTCGTTAAAATGGCTTAATGAAAAGGTTGTAGCGGGCGTTAAACCTAAAACAGATGTATACCCTCCCACACCGGAAAGCGTTAATCAGTTTGCTATAGCCCAGCGCAATTTCTACACCTATGTGTTAGCTCCTGCCTACCTGCGCCAGGGCGATACAGCCAGGGCGGCGCTGGCTATGCTGAACAGCAATAATACCATTACGGCAAACAGCAACTGGTATATAAACCAAGATATGCCTGATTTTTGGTTTAACTTTGTACACTCACCTCAGCTTAAACAATTAATCAGCTGGAAAACCAATCGCCCTGCAGACCAATACCTGGCGTTTTTAAGTAAGGGGTTAAACCGGGTGAATACCGATAACCTGTATGAACTCTTAGGAACCATTGAGCTGCGCGAGCACCACTACCCGGAAGCGGTTACAGCGTTTCAGCACATTAGGAACAGCAAGCTTATCAATAAATCATACAACGGGCAGGATTATTATAACGACGGCGAAAGTAGCCAGGGCGATCCCTTTGTTGTAGAGATTAATGATTATCCTAAACATTTTGAAGGTAAACGGTATACGAAACTTACGTTTGCCCAAAAGATGGCCCAGCTCTGGAGCGAAACACAAAAAGAACCGAAAAATGCTGTGGCCTATTACCAGATGGCTAATGGCTTATATAACACCTCCACTTATGGCAATTCATGGGGGCTTATTGCCTACACATGGTCGGCTACCGACGTTGGCCGAAAGCCGCTCTATTACTATGACGGCGATTATATTAAAGCGTCGAAAGCTAAACAGTACTATTTAAAAGCTCGTGAGCTAAGTGACGACCCCGAGATCAAAGCCAAATGTACCTTTATGGCAGCCAAGTGTGAGCAGAAGGAACACGAAGCGCCATCTTTTGGCGATAACTACGACGCTTATAAGAAACTCGAAAAACTATATACAGAACAACTTAGGCAAAACAGTTACTTTAAGGAAATGCAACAATATAAAACAACAGCATTTTATAAAAAAGCTATTAATGAATGCAGTTATCTAAGTGATTTTATCAAGTCAAATTGAGCCTCTTAATTAGGAAATAAGTTAGAACATATAATATATCACTATTCATATGAGATTTCTATTCATTAACAATATAGCCCAAAGTTCTAAATGGGTGGCGATATGGCTCTCTGTATTGTGCTCATCATTAGCAGCAAATGCACAAAACGGCACATATGAAAAAAAAGCTTCGCAAGGTGCATACGGCATAATATCCTTTCAGAACAAAGGCAACCAGGTAACAGCAGAAATTTTTACCTGGTGGAATACCGCTTCTGCTCAAACAGGTAGCTACTACGGTACAGGCGTGTTAAAGAACAATACGGTTGTATTGCGCAGCGAAGAAAATGACCCCGGTTGTAAGGTAAGCCTGAGCATCGTTCAAGGTAAAATAAAGGCTCTATACAATAATTGCAGTACCGATCATTTAACAGAAGATTTTAACGGCGTTTATAACAAGATCACCGACGCTGTGGCTGGTGATTATAGGGTAAAGGTGCCTAAAGCGTACTTCTATAAAACGCCAAATGCCAGTAGCAAACTTAAAACCTACGTGCTTAAAGGCGATAAGGTACGGCTTGATATTGACAGGATAGGTGCGAGCAAGCAAAATTGGCTGTACGTTTATTTTACCAATAAGGCGGGTAAGGAAACATCCGGGTTCATTCCAATAACTGAACTTATGAGGGTAGAATAACAAGGCTTATTCCTTTGCTGTTACCTCATTTCAAAACTAACCGAACTGTAATCATCGGCCCTATACAATCATTTTACGATTTATGATGTTGTAAAGGTGATTACATATCATTGATATGCTTATGAAAATAGCATTGCCGGTCCTGTTATCCTCGTTATTAACTATTTGCTGCTTGTTATTTACCCCGGTGCAGAGCGCCGGGATTATTACTCCAGCTATGGATAAAGCGTTGCCGTTGCAAACTGCCGTTTTGCTTCATGAAAATCATAAGCTTGTTTCGCTAATGGTTATCACAAAATCAGGTGAACAATTGAACTTACACGCTGTAGTGCTTTACCAAATACGGGTTTATAAAATGCCTTTATGTACGATGTAACCGTGGACCAAGCTGTTCGTCAGGGACGAAAAACCATATGGTTACCTGCGTTAGCTATCATGCTTATTATGCCGGCCATTGCTTTTGTGGCACTGCCGCAGCCGTACGGCGTTATACTGTCACCTATCATTTTGCTTGTGGCTTTCTTTGTGGCTGGCTTGTACCGTGCTTATGCAGTGCCACAGTGGATGATCTGGGCATTTGCCAGGGTTAGGAATGTGCATGAGCTTAGAAGACGCGCTGCTTATGCACTGCTGATCCCGGAGAAAAGTGATACGGGATTACGTAAATTTGAAATTTGGACGAAAGTGCAAAGAAGTAACTGGGACAAATTAGCGTTACGGTTTGAACAGCCTGATGAATTTATAGATGACCCTAATATTCCAGCTGAAACACATGTTTATTTTTCAATAATTAAAAGAATACTAGCCTTACCTTTTTACGGTCTCATGGTTTTTGTTGGCATATGGCTGCTCACCTCTCACCAAAAAGATCCTTACAGTCTGAAATCTATTTTTGGGTACCTGTTCCAGGGTTTTATTGCCATAGTCGGCATGGCAATGATCTATTTGACAATTCGCGAAATGATGGATAGAAGTCCTAAGATCATGATGAGCAACGAAGGCCTGGCAACCGCACGCTTTCCTTTCAGTTCCTGGTCCGAGATCAGCGATATGCACATTGTTCCGCGCGGCAGTGGAAAGTACCGGAAATATTATCTGGAGTATTTTGCCGGCGGAGCAAAAGTAGAATTGGAACTGGACGCATTTGACATGAGCCGCAAAAAGATTGATCAGCTTTTACATTTTTACCAGGGTAGATTCATATCTACTTCCTCTGTTCAGCCTGCAGCCAAAAATTTAATTAAATTTAAAAATGAAAGCCGAGCCAAATAAGCTGATAAGCGTTGTATGGGAGGGTGTTACCATTACCCAATTTTCAGGTTTTCGCTCCGGCGCTACCGTGCACGAACAGTTCTTCTTTGAACTGAAATTTAAACAGCCTGTAACCGGCTCTCCCTTCAATCCAGGTATTGATGACCCGGAGTGTTTTAATGAAAAGCCGATAACACTTAATTTTCAAGCGCCATCAGGTGCTGCAGAACGGGTGATCGGTAACATCATCAAAGTGGCTTATGTAAAAAGTCCGGGTCAGCAACCAGACATCTTTATTGGCGGTACTATGCACCGACCCTCCGTAAAATTCCCCAAGTTCAATCTGCTGGCAATTGCCCTTTTAATGCTTCCGATATTATTTATTGGCGGATTGCTTTACTATGCTTCTTCTATCCAGCATAACCTGACTTCGTTACAAGGTGAAGTCACATTCTTTGAAGAAAATTCATACAAGATGCATAAAAGGTATACCTTCAAAGTCAGCCCATATAAGGCTACACTTTTCAGGGACTATCACCGGCATATATTTGGAATAGCGTCGCAAAATATCACTTCACTATTTATGTCTGACTATGACGGGTTTCACGCGGATAGCACCGGTCAGTCGGTTCGTTTTTACGTGTTAAAAAAAGATAGCGCAAAACTTTTTGCACCTCACCAAAAGGTCTCTTTCTTTGATATTAGAGGGGTAAATAAGCTGCCTTCGCGTAAAGAACATTTTTTGGACGCGCTAAATTATGCAGCCGATAACAGCTGGTTATATTTTGTATGGCTGCTTTTATTGGCCACTCAGGCAGCTTGTTTTTGCGGAGCCTACTACCACTATAAAATGTATTCGCTATTTCACTATCCGGGTAACAAAGTGCTGTGGTGGGGAAGCTTGGTATTATCTTCGATCATCAATTTCGTTATAGTCATGACGATTGCTTAAGCAGCACTTCATTAGCTTTGTCTGGTTAATATTTTACAGTATAAGTTGGTAATTAAAGTGCTCATTGTTCAAAGAAATTTTTGAAAATAGTCCAGCTCAATAAATATCCGGAGTCTTTATAGGTGTTACAATTTGTCCAGCCATTGTTTCTTCTTGGCATCAAATTCGTCTTGAGTTATGATGCCCTTATCAAACAGTGCTTTCAATTTTTCCAATTGAGTAACGGCATCGGTTTGCTTATTATTAGGTTTATCAGTGCGATTACCCACGGTATCGCCCAGGTTAATTAGTAAACCTGCGCCAGCAACGCCATTTTCGTTACGTGCTGCATCCCGCAAAGCCTGCAATTTCTCCATTTCGGTATAACTGAGTCCGGCTTGTTCTGCAGCTAAAATTCCTGCCCGGGCATTGGCAATTTGGTTTATCTGCTGCTGTGTTTGCTGATCAAACGATGCGCCCTGCACCTTAAAGTTAGTGAGCTCAAAACCCAGTGATGAGAAATTATTGTTTAACCTGGTTTTTAATTCTTCGGCCAGTGCATCAAGCTTACTGTCTATCTGCAAAATAGAATACGCAGATGTAGCGAGTGTAACGGTTAGCTGCTGTTCAATCCGCGACTGGATCAGCATCTGGCTTTGTGCAACAGTGAATAGATCTGAAAGGCCAGCGATCTCTGTTAAAAATAGCTTGGCATCTGTTAATTTAAAAGAATAATTGCCGTAAGCTCCTAAACTTACGGGAAAGCGGTAAACCGGCTCTTCATACTTTACCCGGTTGGATGTGCCCCAGCCTTGATTAGTCACTTCTGCTTTGCGGAAAAAATAAATTTTGAGTTTGTGCTCGCTTTCAAACCCCTGCATCAGTTTAAAAAGAGTGGTAATAAACGGATCGTTATCAGTTTGCAATTCGTAAATACCTTCTTGTTCCATTACACCGGTAACCTTTCCCTCGTACACCAGCAAGCAACCTTGCCCTGGCCCTATAATAAGTTTACTGGCATCTTTTATCTCATCGCTTTTAAACGGATACTTAAAGAATAAAACATCTTGCGATTGATCTTTCCATTCAATTACTGCTGCAAACTGCTCTTTAAAAAAGTTAATAAGACCCATATCGTAATTTAGCTAAATTATTGGTTACGGTTATTTATTCAGTGCGGCTTAATTGATAATTGTGAATCAGTTTCCCCGAATCAGATACCACCATTACACCATGTACATAATCTGCTTCCTCATCCTTGCGGTACTCTATGGCATACCCTTGCTTGCATTTTACTACTTGTGATAAATAAAACTTATCGGGAGGCAAGGCCCATAATATTTTTCCGGTTTCCGTATCAATTTTTTGAATGCTCATTGGCGGATCGGGGGCCGCCGTTGTATTGACCACAATCATCAGGTTGTTTTCGTCCTGGTAAATAATAGCAGGACCGAAGTATTTCCGCCCGGGTGTAAGATCACGTTTCAAGTTTTGATCCGCCCCTTTAATGTATTTAACCTCTAATAACTGATTAACTTTATTATCATCGAAGTAATCTCCCATGTAACCGAATTCAAAATAGCGCCTGGCATTATAAATTTGTTTCCAAATCTTATCGGCCTCTGTTTGGGTGTCTACTAATTTTTTAACGGCAGGGAAATAATAAAATGTTTCGCCTTCATTGTTCATTACATTAATCATCGGCTTACTGTAATCAAAGTCTAATTTAGCCACCCCAGAACTTAATTTGGGGTAGTCTTTAAAGGTGCTTTGCGTAACGTCAGTAAGGCGATTATTCCTGGTATCCAACTGTAATAACACACTATTGCAGCCAATAGCGTAAACCATATCAGGGGAGTAAATTTTAAAGGTGAGCGAGCATCGGTTATTGCGCATGCTCTCATCGGTCATTAAGCGATCCGCAATCAGTTTACCGTCCATGGCATTATTGAACTGTGCATGCAGTTCCTGTTCTGATTTGCCGTTCCCTTTATCAATATAATCTACGCCCATACGTAAATACACGGGGTCGCCGGTAGCAGTGTTTGTATAAACAAAACTACTTTGATAGGAACGCCTGGGTTTATAAGTAATATAGCTGTTAGTAGCACTTTTTTTTGGCTGTAGCAACATTGTGGTTATGTACACTATGGCTATAAAAGCAACGGCACCAATAAGTACATAAACCGGCAATTTAGGGTTAACCGGCGGGGCAGAACTTTGCACCGGCTTCGCACGTTCGTGATGATGATAAACATGCGTATCATCACTATCTAAAAAGTACTCCGTTTGGCAATTCTGACATCGGTAAAATTCGGGCTTAATCTCTTGCTTAAATATGCTGCCGCATTTAGGGCATTGTATCGCTTTAATATCTCGAGCCATTTGGTAGCTAAACATTTAGTATACGTTTTCTGTTTGGGCTGTATGAAATCGGCCATAAAAACATCTACATGCAGGCTAACACTAACGCTGATATGCTTCTTTATTAAAACAGGTGTATGTATAGCTCAAGGCAAGGTTGCTGACTACTATGCCCTGGCTGGTAAAGCTAATCTAGCTTCGCTATGGCATGCGCCAAAGATATACTTTGTAGGTGCACCAAATCCGTGGGATGATTTTCCGGAGCCTTTAGGGTTTATAGGTTCAAATTACCAACGTTTTTATATCCATTATACATCGGTCATCAAAGATCCGTCGAACTCGTATCTATACCGTGTAAAAGGGAAAACCAGGGTTAAGAATAACATTTGCAGCTTTACCGGTACCATCACGGTTAAGGAGGCTAAAAGGTACCTGGAACCCAACGAGGAATATCCTAAATATAAATATGGATATCTGGTTTGCCAGGTTGACCTGAAAGAAGATCCCAAACAGCCAGGCAGCGGCGCTATTAAAGGCAAACTAACCACCAACTGGTACATTAATGAGCGCGGACAGTTTGCCTACGATACGTTGATCCCTGCAGATGGTTTTAGCAACAATGAGTGTGTGGCCCGCTGGACATCATACAAAGGCGGTGTAAGTAAGGTTTGCAACTGGGGCGATTTCAAGATACCGGAAGCTGGCGACCTGGACTTTAGCATAAGCGAATTTATGGCAAATGAAAAATATGTAAAAAACGGCTGGCAAAATTATATGCTTTCGCTTGATGCAGGCAGCGGCAAAGCAGCAGCCATCAAAGCAAGGGCCGAAGAGAAGCGTCAGTGGTGGAAATAAGGATTTATTTAAAGCAACTCAATATGCAATGCAACAAAAATACAATTGCTGGTATTTTAACCAGCATGATGATTGTCTTTACCAGTTATGGTGCATGGGCGCAATCACAAACGGCCATGAACATGAATGCTGGTAGCGCCTATGAAAAAGCAGATAAGGAACTTAATGCCGTTTACCGGAAAATTTTGAAGGAATATGCTGCCCAGCCACAATTTATAAAAAAGCTTAAAGTTGCGCAACGCTTGTGGATACAGCTTCGTGATGCAGAGTTAGCAGCTAAGTATCCCGAAAGAGGCAGTTACGGCTCAGTTGCACCAATGTGCGAATCTATCTATCTGGAAACCTTAACCAAGGAAAGGACTAAATTTTTACGGATGTGGCTAACCGGTATTCCTGAAGGTGATGTATGTGCCGGTTCTGTCAAAAGCAAGTAGGAAATTGGTAACAAAGGCTAAGCGTAAGGAGAGTAGCGGGCAATCGGTTGGATTTGCCGGTTATATACTGTTGGCCTATTGGATCTTTTTTGCAATTATACACCTTACCATTGATCTCTTTATTGACCTTTATACGGATAAGGATTATAGCATTGCTTTTTGGTGGGCAGGGGCAGTAGCGCTGCCATTAGCTGCCTGCACTAGCTATCTAACGCGTAGCTCGTTATTTACCGGCCGGTACACTGATGTTGTTTTTTCGTTGATCATTTTAGGGCTGTATCTGGGCTCAGCATATTTTACTACACTGAAGTTAGACTTGCTGATTAGCGCCGCTGTAAAGCCTGAAAAAGAACAGGTGTTGCCTGTTAAAACTGTTCGGCGCATATTTTCCCCAAAGCTTGGCTTTATTCAAACGGAAGTAGCGTTAGCTTATCCAAACCAATTAGTAACTTTTAAAGGAACACGGACGAGCTACTTTTTGCTGAGGCCATATCAAGCATTACGCGTAAAAACCGGACGGTCATTTTTGGGAAGCGATTACGTTACCCATATAAGTGTTCATGAGCAGGAGCGCTGGGCAGCCCGTTGGGCATATGTTAAAGATTGGTTTCATCGTTATTACTGGCTCATGATAGTCTTACCCCTGTTTTTCGTATTCGAGTTAATTAAAGACAAATATTTCCCGGCGTCACCGGCTAATACTTCAATTACTAAGCGGCCATTTAAAATCGTTTTAAAACGCTTATTGGTTATTATACTAACGCTTTTTTGCTTGTTTATGCTTGTTGTGCTACTGTTTGGGCTATTTGGGTAGTATTGAGGAAAATGAATTGTAACTTAACCAATCATCGTTTTAAGGCCATGGAAAAACGTCCGGATTCTTACATGTTCAGGCAGCACAGCAAGGAAACCGTTGCAGGCTGGGCACGTCAATTACAGTACTTTTACTTTGTTAGAGCACGGGGCGGACATGCCAATGATGATGATTCTTTTCAGGCCAGCATTTTTTACACAGACCGGGTTAATTTGGAAGATAAACTCTTGAAACTTGGAATAGTGCCGGGTGTTATCGGTCCGGACGATCCGCAGCCCGTTCCCGGGCAAGCATATACAGGTACTGAATTTGCAAAATTTAAGATACCTGTTTACCCATTTCCGGATATGGAGCAACCGGGCTTTGTCAATGTTGCAGGGCAAAAGGTATATTTAACCATTAACAGTACAGCCCTAAACTTTTCTGTCTCGGGCACGGCCGACAACAATTTTTATGAAGTTTCGGAAGCTGATTTTGAAGCTTGTTTAAAGATTGAAGAAATATTTGAGCAGTTAATGTGGCTGCCTTTTAAAGACACCACCATAGAACAAAGCAGCAGTTGCGTGTCACCAATCACCTATCCGGAGTTTTTTACATAAGCGTAATCTTTTGGCAAGCCAGGAGTGCGTATACACGCGTTTACTCACATTAGCGGTACACCACTACTTCGGTAACTATACTGTCTTCTTGGTTTGGAAGCCTACGTTGTGTTAAATTGATGCTTACGTTATTGGTGCCTGCGTGGTAGGCATTGGTTGTTGTGCTATCAGAATTGTGCCGGGTGGTTTCCAGTTGCCATGTTTTGAACGGCTTCCTGATGTCATTTAGGGTTAGCTGTTTGGTCAGCCTGTTAGGAATATCGAACCGGAAAGATAATATTCGCGGCGGCGTTTCTTTGCTGTCGTAAATACAATAGATATACAAATAGCTGTTGTTGTACGGCACCATTGCAGAGAAACCGGGTATGCATACTTTATATTTTGACAGGTATGGCTTAAGCGCATTAATGCCTTTATCTACCGCATAGTCCTTCACATCTAAGCTGCGGTGCAGGTGTTCTATCATGGTAATTAACGTTGATTTGTCTACGTCTCTAAGCGGCTGGCGCCGCATCTTGGCACCCGATTCATTAGATTGACCGCAGCCTATAACAACCCATGTTATTAACCATTGAATACATATGTTGAGTTTGCAATTTCTTACCATTGTAGTTTTGGCAATCAGATTTCTTATTCATTATAAACAGGGTGCTGTATGTTAGGTTTTATAAGGATTGTTGGTTACATTCACTTGTCAGCTAATATTGGTGTATGCGTAGTGTATTTGTCTTTTTTTATTTAATGATGGTATCAGGAATCATGATGTTAGCCAAAGCACAAAAGGCTGAAAACTGGTATCGCTATTACGACGCAGAAAAAGACACCTACGGTTATAAAGATGCCCAAGGAAAAATAAAAATTTCAGCACGTTTTACCGGCATAACGCCGACCCCCACCTTTAAAAATATAATTGCTGTTACAGAAGGAAGAACTAACAAATCTTATTACCTTTTAAAAAACGGGCAAAAAGTTGCGAAAGACAGTTTGTATGCATGGGATATGACTTACGACTGTGAGCAGGAGGGTAAAATCAGATTTCGTGACCGGGTTACAGACCGGGTTGGCTTTTTGGATAACAATGGCAAAGTTGTTATTCCGGCTGTTTACAATGATGCACGCCCCTTTTATAATGGACTGTCATTAGTGATCCATAACGGTAAACGCATTTGTGCAGATGGTACGCCCTACAAAGCCGACTTGTGTGAACATTGGAGCTGGAATGGTATAACTGCATTAATAAATAACCGGGGGGAGATTATAGCTGATAGTGTTGATATAACAGCTATAGAAAACTTAAACTGGTTTTCTTGCAAAATTGTTGACAGTGTTGCAGATACAACGTTATACACATCGTTCAAGACTAAAAAAGGAAAGTATTATACCTTTATTAACTACCAAAAGGAATTTACTAATTGGCTTTACAACCAGTTTCTCATCAATTTAAAAAGCAAAGCTTTATTGCTTAACTGCTTTGATGAAATTATTGTAGAACGAGTATGGAAGCAAACGCTTAGAAAAACTTACAGCAAAGCTGCTTTTATAAGAGAATATGGTGCATTACTGCAAAAAAAGATGGCTGCTGTTAAACAAGGGCAGGTAGAAGTGACGATCATAAAGGAAGAGCTTAATGCGTTTACTTATAGTAAGCAATTCAAACCCTTTTATACAGATTGTGGAGAACCTAATATTGCCAGGTATCCATCATTTGATGTGATAACGAGCCATTATGATGGTAACCATCAGCTTAGTTACCAGGAACACTTTTCGTTTCTCAAGACAGGCAATGGGTATAAGCTTATAGCCCTGGCATTAAATCCTGGTTATAACAGCTTGTAAAGCTTGAGCTGGTCTGAATTATTTCCACCAATGTCGCTTTTCTTCTGCTATAGCCGCTTTACTGGCTGGGCGTAAATCATCAGGTATGGCGGCCACAAAGCTTTGCCAGCCATACTTCTCATATTCGTGAGGAACCGTGATACCATAAACATCTGCAAACTTATCATTAGGGATACTTATATCCCCAAATTGAAGTGTCTGCGCTGCTTTGCTACCATGCGCTGTCCAGGTACCTGTAAACTGGTTGTTGCTGTAACCATCTATACCAAAATCAAGGGTATCATACAACAACTGGTTTTGTGCGTTAATGCAAAAGTCTGTTGTCAGCTCTCCATTTATATTTCCGGTTGCCGGGGTTGAACCGGCTTCGTTAAGAACAACTCGGCATAATAGTTTCCCTCGTTTGTAACCTTTGTAAGCGTCGGGGGCATACGGATTATTTTTGCCGGGCTTAAATATTCCTGCTTGTGTTACTGTAATCGTTCCGGTAAAGGCACGTACCTGGTTGCCAACCCTGGTTTTGCCCTGTACATTATACTGGTACGGGTTGGCCACGTTTTTTATAACTGAAGTATAGTGAATATAAAACCGCTGGTAATTTTTTCCCAGTATACCCAACGGCTCCGGAAATGCTTCGGTTTCTTTAAGGCTGATTAACCTAAGGCGGTCGGCATGCCATAGGGTTGCCAGGTTATAGTTTTTAATTTCCTTTAAAAAATTACTGGTACCGGCCGGTTGTGCGCTAACTGCGTTATAAGTAAATAGCGAAATAGCCCATACCAACCCTAAAGCACAGCATAAACGAAAGCTTACATTTTTCATTTCTCTTTGTATATGTCAAATTTAATAAATGGTACTTTGCCAAAGTCTTTAACTGTTTTAACAGGGGTCTTTACTTCCTCACGCGATGTAGCATGAAAGCGTTCTCCACCATCTTTGTATAAGAACCAGTTCTTTTCTGCAGTAGCGTATTTGAAAGTAATTATGCGTGTCCATCTCCAGCCGCTGCCGCCATAATGCTCTACAGAAAAATAGCCGTTTTTAATAGTTACCCCGGTAAAAGGATCGCCCATTTGCCCTCCGCAGTCAACACAATATACTGCATTATTGCTACGGGCGGCTAATTTATAGGTTTTGTTAGCCTCGCCAAGTAAAACTAACAAAGGCCGCTTTTCAGGATGATTTATTACATCGGAGGTTTCTCTTTCATCCTTTTTACAGAGTATCATTATGGCATCCGGATAGGTGTCACGATTCAAGTCACCTTTCGTAATATCAAGCACATCGTAACCTGCTAAAACAAATTTTTTGAGGTTGGAAGGAACCGCGACAGGTAACTCAGAAGTTTGAGCTGAACTTTGCTGAAACACAAGAAGCAACAATAAGAGGTAACAAACTCGTAACATGTAAAGATTAGGTGGCTGTAAGTAGTTGCGTTGTTAGAACAATTAACCACAAATAAGTTTTTACAATAATGCCAAACCACAAATTAAGTGGACTGTTGATTGCTGTAACTCAACTTAAGCACAATGTCATTAAAAAGCCTTTCCAAAACGCGGTGGAAAATCGAACAAGATAAGGTCACTATTTACCCCTATGGCGTATTCTATATTTTTACCGCAATTATTGCCGTTTTGTTTACCGGACTGTTGTTAATTTATATTAACTATCAAAATACCACTATTGCTGAGTCGCTTCCGTTTGTGCTGTTACTGTTGCTAATGGTTGTAATGTTTTGGGGGTATGGAGCTACGCAAATTGAATTCGATAATAGCAGGGGAAAGATGCGTAAATTGCTAATGGGCTTCATCCCTGTGGCTAATGTACCATTCAGCAAGCTCCAGGGAATTAACGCAGTGAGCAATATGGCCGGAAGCTATAACTACCGGCTGTTTAAAAAAGATGCCAAATATGGAAGCGGTATTGTGGTTTCATCTGGTTACACTAAAAATGACGATGCTAATGCTGTTGCTTTTGTGGAAGAAGCAGTACCCATAATACATGGCTATCTTGACTTGCACGATTCGCCAGCCGATTATGTTGCAGAACCTATTACATCCTTCCGTTTTTTCAATCAGAATGGAAACCTGTATACGATTAAAAGTAAGAAGGGTGGGGCGATATTTTTTGGCTTGCTCTTTTTGGTGATTGGCCTCTCATTGTTGACCATAGAAACCAATGGTATAGTAGCTAAAATCTTCATTGTTGCAGCCACTCTTTTCCTGGCCCTTATTTTTTTCAACGCCGCCTATACTACGTTAACTTTTAACCAGGCTACGCAAACCATTGAACGAACCGGTGTTGCCAAATTTCTCAATCGCAGGTACCAATTTAGTGCATTCGCCGGCATTCAAACCCTGCGCAGGTCCATTAATTTTGTGTACGCGGGCACCGACATTAATATGTACTTTGATGTGCCCGGTAAAAATGGAAAGCAGGTTTTGTTAACGGTCATCTCCCTTAAAAAAAGTGCCGATATTGAGCGCTTTATTCAAGAGTTGAACGTCATTATGACGATCTGATTAGTTGTACTTACTTATTAAATTTTATAAAGTAATAGGCACGAACAGAGTTAACCCTAACGCCATATTTTTTGGTATAATCGAAACTCATTTCCTGCACTTGTGCCATTACGGTTATACCCGATTTTGTTTGAGAAAGCCGGAGCATTTTTTGTGGCAGTAGATACCTTTTATCCAACCCTTGCGGCGTGTTTTGATCTTCGTACGGCTTTAAGTTTTCGGTTTGCTTCATTATCTGTTTAGCCAGGTCTGTTACCAGGAAGTTGAATTTATTTTTACCAATATTCAAAATCATGCTATCATATTCAAAGCTATCACCCTGCCTTATTAAATAGCCAGATACGGTATCAATGCTTACGGTATCAGCATAGGTTTCTTTAACCAACATGTAGTCATAACCCTTCAAATTTAACAACGCTTCTTTTGTGTGAATATAGTAGTTGGTATTCAACTCGTTCTCCAGTTGCTCTTCACTGTATTGCTGGCGGTATTCATACCCACCCAGTTTTAAATAGCTTTGTACCCAGTTCGTGCGGTATATTTTAAAACTGTCTTCGTCAAATACGATGTTTGTGTTGTTCTGCCAGCTTTTTCTGAGTGTGTTTTCTTGTTGCTCTAAATTTATACCCAGTAATGGCTGCAATGCTTGAAAATCATAGCGCTTTAAAATATAGTCGAGTGTGCTGGCCATACGTACGGCCGTGTATGGCTTCACCTTCCGCTCGTCTACAGGCATCAGCTTGCCCTGTTTAACTAACTTTTCGCGGGCAAACAGGTTTAATAAAATTGCTCTTTGCGAATTGAGACTCACGGTGGTAGCGCTTTGCGGTCCGTAGATGATCAGCATAATGATCAGGAACAATGAAATGGGTATAGCTTTAATAGTAGCCTTTTTGTAAAAGAGGAAGTAGCCGATTAAAAACAATAACCAGGCTGCCAGTACTATTAAAAAATAACGGTATTGCGTTATGCCATAACTGTCAATCCGTTTGGTAACAGCTAATATCAAAAGTACCACAAGCGGCAGCAAAAACATATAAAAATACCGGCTGTAAACCCTGATCCAGCCGTTGCCTTCCTGGTCGCGAAGCGGATAAACCAGCAACATTGCCAGTAAGCCTAACCCTGCGTAACCTAAAATAAGGGCCGAAACCAAGCCTTTGGGCAAGGTCCATTCTACCAAAATTTTAACCTCGTAAGCCAGTAGTATGGCCAGGTAAATAGAGGCTAAGGGGATTAAAATATATTGACTGAAAAACTTTAGCCCTTTCGGGTAGTTGCCTACGGCATCTGCATTTTGCATTTGTTCGGGTATCCCGGCCAAAAAGAACAAAGTATTAAAAAGGCCGAAAATCAGGATCCAGATGTACCGTAAGTAGTTCCAATTTAAATTTACGCCGAATATGTTATCAACTACGCCAAACGCGGCACTTAAGCCTGCCCCTAATACCAAACTATATAGTAACCCGGTTAGTAACCGAATAAATATGGTTTTATTGAAGTGCCAAAACGCGAGTGTATTACCTTTACCTGTAAATGCGGCAAATGATACCAGCAAATGCATAGCAATAAATAATAACGCCAAATGTATGTAATGCTGTGGATATACATCGGGCTTGAAAATAAACAGAAACGCCACCGCTGCTCCTGCTGCTATGTATCGAAGCGAACGCAGCCTGCTATCAGGCCATCCTTTATGAATTTCATAAAGGGAGACAGCCAAACTGAGTGGCATACCAATAGCGGCCATCATAAGTGTACGCGCGTACCATTGGTCGGCAACGTACCCGTAAAGATAGCTGGAGGAAAGTGATACAGCTGACCAGGTTCCGGCCAGTGCAAATAAAAATTCGAACGGAAACCGCTTTATGGTACTTACCACATAATTGAATAAGCGGTTAATTGACGGTAACTTGAAGGCCATAGATTAAATTAAAAATTTATTAAGCAGATGCTAAATAGGACCATAGCTTAGGCTAAGCTCGATGGCATAACGCTGGTTTGCCAGCCGGGTTATGCGGTCGATAGTTAAATATTGCCTTGGATCGGAGCCACCGAAATCAATTTCTTCTCCCAGGGTAAGGTTAGTACCCGAACCGGACTTGTCTTTCTCCAAACGGGCCGAAAGATTGTTTAGGGCCTTGCCGATTTCTAATGGCGTATCCAAGCCTTTAATTGCCCTGCGCATCAGCGAAAGCCCCGTGTTGCTCCAATAGGTTACATTAGTTGTGTCGGCTTCAAACCGGGATGTCTCAAACCTAAAATCGAGTCTGTAATATTCGCACCCCGACTGCTTAATCATAAGCTTATCGCCATCGTCAAAGGTCAATGTTTCGATACCTGTTCTATGATCGGCTTGCATGGTAAATGTTGCGGCAGGAAAAATATCT
Organism: Mucilaginibacter sp. PAMB04168; assembly: GCF_039634365.2. Classification (NCBI taxonomy): domain Bacteria; kingdom Pseudomonadati; phylum Bacteroidota; class Sphingobacteriia; order Sphingobacteriales; family Sphingobacteriaceae; genus Mucilaginibacter; species Mucilaginibacter sp. PAMB04168. Next base: position 5,120,370 of record NZ_CP155079.2, on the reverse strand, counting down.
TTTTTAATCACCGGCTCTGCAGCTCCTCGCGGACAATCATCTACAGTATCTGTAGCCGCCTCGTGCGTTGGTACAAGCACTGGTGCTTTAACTGGTGTTGTAACGGTATCTTGTTGGGTTGCATGCGTTTTTCGGGGTTGCTTGCAGGCCTGCAATAATACAGCGGTAAATAAGCAAAATATTATACGGCAGGATGTGCTTAAACGGCGGTATGTCATCATAGTACGGAATTTTATTTAGCGTCAGTATGAAGCAAGTGTAGCCACTACGCTATTGGGCGTTTTACTAAAAAAATATGTCTATGTAATCGGTAGTTTCGCTATCGCAGTTCAGCATTTGCTGTAAGCGCCAATACTTCCTTTGGCCCGATGCCCGAAAAACGGCCTGTCCGTTTAATTCGCAAGGTTGGCCGTTGTTAATGGATGTAATACGACTAACTATCTTACCATTGAAGTATAAATTTCGACCAATTGGTTCAATGGTGCCTTTTATGGTTACATACTCATTATGGTTTTTGTCTCTTTGCTCACCTTCAATGCTGTATGTGCCGTTATTGCTCGGTTTAATGGTAACCGTACCCGGCTTCACCTTATTAAAACTGATCCATTGGATAGTAAAAGAATGGGCGCCGGTTCTCATAGGCTTGAGCTGTGAGAACGCCGTTGTGGTTAACAGGAACAGCGCTGAGACGAAAAAAATAAATTTCATGAGAAGTAACTGCAATATCTTAATGAATACAAATAACAGGCATGCTGTTTTGGTTTAAGTTATGTTAAAATACTGTTCTTTTAGCTTACTATTTAGTATGCAGCTTATTGTCCAAAGCCTTTACGTCTGCATGGAAACGGTCAAGCCAGTTCTCACCAAACCTGATCTTTAATAGTGCAAAGTATTTTGGATTATCTTTTTCAAACCTTCTTCTTTCATCAGGTCGCTCCTCGCAACCGCCTTCAATGCGCTGATAATGAATGTTCCACTTTTTAATAACACTATCAAAAGCAGTATAATAACCTTCGGGCGGCGGTTCGCCAATGTGGTAATCCACCCATTTTAAGTTAGTGTCAATCTTGTTAACAGGAGGTGCCGTTTTAATATTTACAGGGCTACTTGTTTGCCTGCATGAAGCAAAAAACAATGAAGCTGTCACTGCATAAAGTATCAAGCGCATCATGGGCTTTTGATTGGTTGTGTTTGCTCGTTTATATCGGTTAACTCGTACTCGAATTTTCAAGGCGGCCTATCTCCCCAAACCAGAAACGCTTACATTCAAAACATTTGTGTAGGGCTTTTGTTGGAGATGGAACCACAATTAATCCAAGCATTCAACCATGAAAAAATCTTTCATTCATTTAGCCGTTACTGGACTTCTGATATCGACCGCGCCAATTGCTTCTGCGCAAATCAAACTTAATGCTAAGGGCTTAGGTGCCATTGGCAAAGGTGTAAAAGCAGTAACTTTTTCTGATGCTGATGCAGCTAAGCTGGCTGGAGAAGCAGTGGCTTATATGGATACACACAACCCTGTGGCTGCAGAAAATGATCCTTATACGGTAAGGTTAAAGAAGTTATTTGCCAAACACCAGAATGAAGGTGGCATGAAGCTTAATTTTAAGGTATACAAGGTAAAAGATATTAATGCTTTTGCCTGTGCAGATGGAAGTGTCCGGGTGTTTTCATCATTAATGGACATCATGACGGATGAGGAACTTTTAGGTATAATTGGACATGAAATTGGCCATGTAGCTAATAAGGATTCCAGAGATGCTGTAAAAAGTGCCTATAAAAGAGAGGCTATGATGGATGCAGCAGCTTCGCAATCGGGGGTGGTTAATACACTTTCTGAAAGCCAGTTGGGCAGTTTTGCCACAGCTTTGTTAGATAGTAAGTACAGCCGGAAACAAGAGAGTGAAGCCGACGATTATTCCTATAACTTTATGAAGCAGCATAATTATAAAGTAACGGCATTAGCCAGCGCTTTTAAAAAGTTTGCTGATATGGAAAAATCATCCGGAACGGAAAGAAGCAAGTCTGAAAAAATGTTGAGTTCACACCCAGACAGCTCGGAACGTGCAGCAAAGGTAATAGAGAAGGCTAAAAAGGATGGCTTAGCAGGTTAAAGTATCTCTGGTAGCGCTAATTTTACGCAATGACAAAGGTCGTAAAACCGCAGGGCGGATCTGTTACCGCTATGCCGGAGACTATTGCAGAAACCGTGCTTAACAGAACAATGTCCGATCAGGAATATGAAGCGTTAGTGCACGGTTTCTGGCCCAAAGATATGGAAGACCGATGGTTGATGTATGTGGACGATGAGTGGGTTTATCTACACCGAAGTTGGACAGGACACTGCGTTTTTAAAGCGAGAATAGAGGTGCATAGAAATTTGCACGTGTTAGCCACACTTCACATCAACAGGGATGTTAGCCAATACAAGTCAACCAATTTGGAAGCTGATATTGATGAATTCAATTCTGTTTTAAACAGTTTGATTAGTAAAAATCTTCAAGTGGTTGGTCTTAAGTCTTAGGCTATGATATGCCTTGATTTGTTTAACAAACGTCTCAATTTACGGATTGCAAAGCGCTGATACAAAATCTTTAGTTGTATAGGCTTTATAAATCTTGCTGGCAGTACGGAGTATTTCGGTAGCCTTACTACCAGCCGGTATAATTTTTTGTCCTTTCATTACCCTTATAGGTCGGCTATTTTTGATGTAGTAGCGGTATTGAGTTTTGGTCACCTTTCCAATCGCAGGTCCGCCTACAATGGTTTCCAAACAAAATATGGTTTTCCCTGCACTGTAGTAGTATTCATTTACCCAGCTTCCATCTCCTATCGAACCAGATTCTGTGATCCTTACAATTTCCTTTTTTTTTAAAAAGTAGGTTATCACACCGCCGTCCACACATCCCGAACTTTCGTAGGTAAAGCGCTGTGTATTTAGCTTAAGCGAATTAATGGTTTGATATTGCTGTCGAATGGCTGCAATATCTTGTTCACTATTTACGGACTGTGCATAAACCTGAACACAGGTCGACAGAAAAAGGAAAAAAAGAAATTTGACTTTATTCGGTATTACAGGGTATGGCTTCATTAAATTTATTTGAGTTAACGCTTATTAACTTGGTAGCTGTATAGCCTTTCACAAAGTAACTAACACCTGCAAGTTAGCATCATATTTTGGCAAAAGCCTAATTTCTTCATGTTAAAACGGCGGAATTGCTCCATCAATTTTGCATAGGTCCTTCTATTCCTCTCCCAGCATTTAGCTGTCAAAAATTTTGCTTACATCTTTGTGGATTAGGTAAAAAAGTGTTTCTTTGTTTTTAATTAGATTTAGTCTAAATAAGTTGAAGAGATTTTTACTTTTATTATTTATCCCGCTAATAAGCCAGGCTCAAACTATTGCCACATACCAAGGGCAGGTTTTAGACAGCAAGAAAAAGCCAATTGAATTTGCGACAGTCTTAGTACAAGAGACGGGCATAACAGCTTATTCAGATGTTGCCGGCAAGTTTAAGTTTCCCATTAATGTCAGGCAATTCCCTATTATCACCTTGAAAATTTCTTTTGTTGGCATGAATACCATCTTGGCAAAAGTGAACTTGCAAAATCCGAAGCATGAAGCGGTCTTCATCTTACAGGAATTAACCCTAACGCTTAACGATGTACAGGTAACCGAAAAGCAAAAAGGAGAGAACTCAAACTCTTCAATTACATTCGACAGGCAGGCCATTGAACAAGTACAAGCTTTCAGTCTTACCGATATTTTGAACGCATTACCTGGCAAGGCCACTGTTGCACCCAATCTGCAAACGATGCAAAATTTAACCTTACGCACTGCAGCTACAGGGGCAAGCGCATCAAATAATTCAATGGGCGTAGCCATCATTGTTGATGGCGTTCAGCAGTCTAACAATGCCAATATGCAAAACGTCAATATTGGCACCCTGGGCTTAAGCCGGGCACAAATAACAGATAGCCGTTATAATGGTATTTATGACGCTACATTTTCAGGGTTAGATTTACGCAACATTCCGGCCGATAATATTGAAAGCATTGAGGTTGTACGCGGTGTAGCCTCGGCGCAATATGGGGATATAACCGATGGCGCAGTAATTTTAAACAGGCAGGCAGGGAAAACTTTTTATCAGTTTAATGCCCGTACTACGTATGGTTCTACAAATTACGCTTTGGCTAAAGGGTATATGCTTGGTAAAAGAGCAGGAGCCATCAACGTAAATGTAAATTTTTTACGCAGCTATCAAGACCCACGAAATAGTGTAAAATCTTATGACAGGGTTAGCACTGGCGTGATGTGGACCAGCTACCTGTCCAAAGGTATTAGAAATACATTGTCGGTTGATTATAATACCAAATTTGACGATATAAAGCTTGATCCCGAAGATATACAAGGGCGACGCACTTTTTCAAAGGACCGCCGGTTAAGTATTGCCGAACGCTTCTCCGCAGCTATCAACAGTAAGTACCTTAAGCGTATAAACTTCAACGGCGGGTTCAGTACAGCTTATTCTGAATCGTATGCTGAGTATGAAATGCGGCGTGGGGGTTTATTGCCCATCGCTTCGAAAGATACAACCGGTGTTTATGAGGGGTACTTCGTGCCCGGCGATTACCGCTCGGTACAACACACCGTAGGCAAGCCTGTTAATATTAATGCAACCCTAAGCTTTTTAGGGCAGTTCAATATTGGTAAGGTATTCCACCGGTTCAATCTGGGTACAACTTTGTCAACCTCCTCCAACAAAGGTGCCGGTGTGCTCGAAGACCCTGACAACCCAAGATGGCGTAACCAAGGCAACAAAAATAGTCGTCCTTATGACTTTCAGCTGCTGCCTGCCCTGGTTAATCTGGGCATATATGCCGAAGACAATTTCAGGATTAAGGTATTGAACCGGTATTTAAGTGTAACGCCTGGCATACGGTATGATGAGCAGAATGGTTTTGGAAATTTTCAGCCCCGTATCAACACCAGCTACCAGCTATCAGAGCAATTACAATTTACGCTGGCGTACGGTATCGCCACCAAATCGCCTACAATGGCTTATCGGTACCCAGGTCCGGTATATTACGACTTTCCATTAATCACTTACCGGACACCAGATAATAACATTGATCAAAGTTTATTTCTGGTGTATACCCAAAAGGTAACTCCAGATAACACGGATCTTAAGCCAACTCGTTCAAGCCAGCTTGAAGCCGGCTTAAAATACAATCATAGCCTGTTTGATGTATCGGTGTTTGCATATATGAAAAAAAACCGGGGCGGCTTCAACGGCATATCAACCCCTCGGTCGTTCATTGTACCTAAATATAATTACGTTGTAGTAAGCGGACAAAAGCCGAATTATACTTTCAGTGGGCAATATGAACTACTTATTGGAAGCAGTTTAACAGATACCCAAATAAGCAATGTGGTGAACACTAATGACTATGGTGCCGAAATATTTGTTAACACAAAGAAAATTGAAGCCATAGAAACATCCGTAGGCGCCAATGCTTCTATCATCTACAGCAAGTATAATAACTTGGGTGAGCGTTACTCTCCGGCCGACCCCTTAAAGGCATTGGCGGGTGGCGCTGCGTGGTGGGGTGTATATAATGGTAATCAGTACCAAAACTGGGCCATTACCAGCAAATTTACTACTACTACGCACATACCCAAGCTGGGATTTGTGGTAAATGTTATTGCAGACGTTGCCTGGTTCAATTCTCAACGTACGTTGGATGCAAGTAACGTTCCGGTAGCCTATCTGGATAAAAATTTAAACAGGCATCCTATAACATCTTTTGACATTAATAATCCCGATTACGGATACCTGGGCTATATCGGAACGGAATCCAGCTATGTTAAAGTTCCTATTGTTTATGGAAACATCTCTATGCGAATTGCCAAGGAGATCAGGCAACGAATAAGGTTTGCAATAAGCGCTTATAACGTGTTTAACCTAATGCCGCGTTATCAAAACCCCGAAACTCAGCAGGTATATGCCCCTAACAGCCCGGTAGCTGTTAGCGCTGAACTATCTATTAAAATTTAAACTCTTAACAATATGAAAAAGGTAAATTTACTATTACTGCTTAGCTTGTTTTTTATTGCCGCTGGTTGTAAAAAAAGCCAGGGGCCCGATGCAGGTGAGGTCTCCATGAGCCTTACGGTATCGTTCGATGATCAGCTAAAAGAATATAACTTTTCAGCGTTAAATACAGAGGTTACTATTACCAACCTAATTACCGGGCAAACCAATAAAGCAACTGCCAACGAAAAAGGAACTGTAACCTTTGGCAACATTACCCAAGGTACTTACAATGTTACTGCGGCATTAAAAATGTCTGCCAAAGATTATAATGCTCAAACAAATGCCTATGTAACTGATGATGTTGTTTTTAATGGTTCTTTGGGCAACCAAAGCGTTACAGCCGCTAATACTCAGCTGTCTCTGGTGTTAAAGAGCGGGCGATTGGGCGGTTGGGTAATTAAACAAATTTATTACGCCGGATCAAACCAAAAGAACGGTGCTATATTCAGAGATCAGTTTTTGGAAATCTACAACAACTCTAACGAGTTGATGTATGCTGACAGCCTGTATTTTGGTCAAATAGAAGGGGTGGCTACAGCCATATCAAAAATTGATCAATCGAAAGGGTTTTATTTGCAGTCTGGCCAGTTTGATTGGAGCAAGGCAATTGGTAATACAGTGAGCAAGGCAAACGAAAATTATTTGTATGCCGCCTCTCTATATATGATTCCAAGTGATGGATCGGGTAAAAAATATCCTGTACAACCCGGTGGCAGTATCATCATCGCTCAAAATGCACAAAATCACAAAGTATCATGGAGTGGTAACGGCACCACTTATGCTGTTGCTGATCCAAGCCTTACTGTAGATCTTAGCCATGCAGATTTTGAAGCTTATTTGGTTGATTATTTAAAAGTAACCAAGGGCACCACTAAAAGCTTTGCTTCTGATGCCGATAACTTAAATGTGACTAACCTTAACATTGTTGTTGAATATAATAACGACTTTATTATGGATAACCTGGGTCGTGACGGCTTTGTAGTATTTAAAACAACAAAAGATTTAAAACAATATGCACTGATTCCAGCCCCAGACGTAAAAAGCATTACCAATGACACTAAGTACAAACTGCGTATTCCGAAAGCAGAGGTTACCATCTTTGACGCTGTAGATATTCAGCCTACATCAGCCGATGCACGCATTCCTAAGAAATTTACTGATGATTTGGACGCCGGATTTGGTATGGTACCAGGTGGCTCCTACTCCTCTCAATCTATCATACGTAAAACCAGCAAAACCGTTAATGGCCGCCGTGTGCTTATGGACACCAACAATTCCAGTAACGATTTTGATTATCTTGATAGGGCGGACGCTACTAAAACCATTTTCAAGTAAGGATGAAGCACTTGTTTATAGGTTTGTGTTTATTGCTAATATCGGTAGCAGCTTGCGCGCAGGCCGTTACCGATAGTTTGTATCTGTACAAGCAAAATTTTGAGAATTTGCAGTTTTCAAAAAAAGCAGTTTCACAACTTTTGGTGGCGCCTGTTGAAAGGGCAAGTCAGGTACAGTTGAAGGTATCGGGCGAGTCTGGTGGCTACAGGCTTTCACAAGTGGCACAACGCACCACCCTTGCCGAATTTAGCGCCGAAGGAATTGCCTCGCTGCGTAAATTTAAGGTGTCGGGCTATTTTTCGTACCAACATAGGGCCGACGACAGCCTTGCCTGGACACAGCAAGGATTGCCGGATGAAGATCGACCCTACTACTTTGCATCAGCCAAGGCCGGACCTTATCAGCGCGACCAGTTTTATATGGGTGGGCAATTAAGCTTTCAGCTTTCTCCAAAACATTGGTTTATAGGTACAGGAATTGATTACTTGTACAATACGGCAACGCGTTCTGTTGACCCGAGGCCGGATGTAAAGATTTTCAGGATTATGATAAAGCCTGAATTAATTTATCGGTCAAACATGCACACCATTGGGGTAGGCGTGAGTTGGGGCACGGGCTATGAGGATAATGGCATAGCCTACGCCAGCGATAGCTACCGCGAAAACACATCTGATATTTATAAACCCTGGATAACTTATTTTGTGACGGGTTATGGTTCTGCTTATCCCCAACGATTAAACTTAACAATAAACAGAAATCAGCGATACAAAGGTTTGAACGTAAGTTATAGCGGAAGCATCATTAACTGGAATATCAAAGCAGTGGCCGCATACTTACTCAATGAAGAAAACAATAAGTCGGGTTTAATCACCAGCCTTAACTTTGACAATATTGCCAATTATCAGGCAGACCAACTGGATGCGGCGTTGTTATTATCACATCAAACAAATAAGCTAAGCCAGCAAGTAAAGCTCCATATAGGATTAGATGATGGCAGCGGTTTTTACAATCGTATTGGCGCAACAAATTATTACGTCAGCCACAAAAAATACAGCGCTGAGTATAATGTTATGTTAAATAAATTTAAGCACATTGTGCCCGGGTTTACCGCAGGGGCATTGTACCAAGATATAAGCAGGCGTGATTTGAGTGTTTATGCCAGTAATCGTTATACTTGGTTGCAGCCAAGTGTTGGTATAGCGCTTTACAATCATATAAACAACCAGAACGATTTATCGGTAAAGGTAAGCGTTTTAGCGCTGGTCCCTCTTGAAAACAATCTTATTGCTCCTGAATCTACCGTTACAGAATTTACAAAAGGTGTAGTTTATCCGGATTATTACTTCTATAAAAGCTTTAGCGGGGGGATGATGGCTACACTAAATTATGTGAGCTCCAACTTATTAAAAGGCTACCGTACCGGTTTCGGTCTGCAAACTGGTTTAAACCGCAAACTTAGTTCGCCGGCGGTGTTACTGCCTGCCGCTTTTGCTCCAGGCACAAGCAGGCTATCCTATGCCCTAAACCTAAATTTATATTTTTAGCAGATGAAGAAGGTACTGCTCTCTATCACAGCCTTGTTGTGCATTATCATACATTTTTCTTTTAACAGCACCATAATATTGACTTTTAACGGGCTGAACGCTGATTCATTGCGGGCCATTTACAACCAATCACCCGATAGATGGCCTAAGCCTGATGTTGATCCGGATATAAAGTGGACTGAGTTAGGTATGCTGCCTAAAGCACCGATATCTGCACAGTCTGTAAAGGATAAGGAGATGATTGAATTAGGTAAAGTTTTATTTTATGACCCGCGATTGTCTGGTTCTAACCAAATATCGTGCATAAGCTGTCATGCGCCCGAAATGCATTGGTCAGACGGGCGACAGGTCTCTTTAGGACACAATCAAATGGCCAATTCACGTAATGCACCATCCCTGGAAAACGTATGGTTTTACAAAATGCTTTTTTGGGATGGACGCGCGAAAGACCTGGAAGAGCAATTAACTGGTCCGATAGCTTCAGATATCGAAATGCACCAAAATCTTATGGAGCTCCCTGGTAAATTATCGCTTATAAAAGGATACCCACCGCTGTTTGCCGCCGCCTTTGGCAGTAAAAATATTACGCAGCAACGCATAGCCAAGGCACTGGCTACTTACCAGCTTACCTTTACCAGCCGGAAGTCAGATTTTGACTATTTCTTACAAGGCAGTAGTAAGCGCCTTACAGACCAGCAAATAGAAGGCTTACATTTATTCCGTACAAAGGCACGTTGTATGAATTGCCATAACGGGCCGCTTTTTACTGACAATGAATTTCATAACGTTGGTCTTACGTATTATGGTCGTGATAAGTATGAAGATTTGGGCAGGTACAACATCACCAAGGATCCGAAAGATGTAGGCAAGTTTAAAACTCCTGGCTTACGAGATGTTATGCGTACCCGGCCATGGTTTCACAACGGCTTGTTTGACAATATGGAAGGTGTATTGAACATGTACAACGCAGGGATGGCTCAGCCCAAACCTAAACCCGATCAGGTTAACGATCCGTTGTTTCCTAAAACAGATGTGCACCTAAAAAAATTAAACCTTACAAAAGAAGAACGTGCTGCAATTATTGCATTTTTAGAATCTATAACCACTGAGCCCTGGAGAATTACTAAACCCGTTTTGCCGCAGTAGCATAATACAAGCATAGTGCTAACGACTGTTAAACCGAATGATTACACGGCAGATGATGAATTGCGGACCCAACTGGGTGAATGCTGAATGGGACGACTGCTGGAACGGGCAGCATTGAACGGATAAACTGATATACCAAATTCCGCTGTGATGCCTTTGTAAGAACCAGACTAATGGCTAGAGCCGATTGCCCATTGCGTAAGTGTGCGTTCTGAGTTGATGGAGTGATGTTTCCGGTCTGGGGTCGAAATCAACACCTGGAATTAAAGGTTTACCGATACGCACATGAAGCACTTTCCCCTTTTTGTTAAAAAGCTCCGTAGGCAACATTACAGTCTGCAAACTTGGATGAAGCATGCGAAGCAGGCTGAAGCCAAAACCATTATTACCATGAAAATATATAGGTAGTGCAGGCACATTGGCCTTGGCAATTAGCTTGCCCACTACCGGATGCCATTGGCGGTCTGTAATAGACAAGCTTTTTAAATCGAATGCTGAAACTTCGCCGGCCGGAAAAATTGCAACCGGTGTGCCTTGTTTAAGTTTAAGTAACGTTGTCTTAATTCCGCTGATGCTTGAAGAATCTTTTACTTTTTCAAAAGGGTTAACCGCTATAATGTATGGAGCCAGGTTAGGCACCCGTTTAAGCAAAAAGTCACCCATGAACAAGGTGTCTGCCCTTTTTGCAACCAGGAGGGTAAGCAGCGCTAGCGATTCAATTGCACCATATGGATGATTGGCTACAACCACGAATGCGCCGTTGGCTGGAATATGCTTGAGTTCGTTTTCACTTACATTTAAAGTAACGCCTAAATAGTTTAATGCAAAGTTGGTAAAGGCCCGGCCATCTAACTCGCCCGCTTGCTGCATCATCAGGTTAAACGCATCAATATTAAGTAACTTCATCAGCAAACGGGCTAACCCCGGCAGCTTTGCCGTACCCGTTACTTTAGAGATGTCTTCGATAGAAATAGCCGGCATACCGCAAAAGTACCCGGGCTATATGAATTGAATAGGTTGTTACCATTAAATTTGCCGCAACGGTATCGTCAAGGCGTTTGCAGGTAGCTTTACAAAGGGAATTAATTTCGGTGTAATTAATATTCATGCTGCTTACACTTCAGCACATGTGCGTTAAGCGCCTGGTACTTTACTGCTGTTTTGGTAATAGTGCTCCAGTTCTTTCAACCTGGCTATTTGGGACGGGCGGGGATTAATGAAGGTGCGTACTTTTTTCACTAAAGCAAAAGCATCATCAAAAGTTAAACCGGTTTTAATCAAGTAAGCGATAGTCATGGTTGGTCCTCTGCCTAGCCCTTGCCGGCAATGAATATACACCTTACCACCATTAGCTACGGCCCTGGCTGCAAAATCAGCGCCTCTTACCAGTGCTTCTATGGTGGGCGGCGTGTTGTCCTCTGTGGGTAAATGCAGGTAGCTAAACCCATCGTATTGGGCCTCGCTATATACAGAGTGTATACGCATATTGATGATGGCTGTTACGCCAAGCGCTTTCAATTTACGTAATCCCAGCAAATTATACTGACTCCCTAAAAACAGATCTGCCGTAATTTGGCTCCGCTTCAACGTGGGCATACCGGCTATCAGTCGGTATACATTGTCATATATTTTCTGGAAAAATATGACAACCAGAACAACGATACTTTTGATTTGAGCAAGCATAAGAATTTAGATTTCGGCCGGAACCGCAATACGTATAGCAGCCGGTACAACCTTAATATGCAATAGTTGGGCTACCTGCTCACTATCGTCACAAATAAAACGTTGGTCAGCGTCTGTTTGAATAATGATTTCTTTGCACTGCCAATGCTTAATAGCATCCGTTTCATTTTGCAGCAAGGTACTGCCGGCAGCTTTAAGTAGTGATGTAAAGCTGGCATCCTTTAACAGGATAGCATCCAACCAGCCATCCGTAATACTTATACCGGGTTGTAAAGCAAAATCGCCAATGCCTATATTGCCTGAGTTGGTAACTGTTAATGATACGCCTGTTTCTTCAACGGCTTTTCCGTCAATAGTGAGGCGGTAAGTAACAGGTTTTGCCTCTGCAATAGTTTTAACCGCTGTTACCCCGTAAGCCAGCTGCCCAATTTGATCTTTCAAATCCCGATCGGCCTGCAAAACCATATCTGCCATAATTCCTAAGTTTATCCGCAGCAAAAAAAGGTGATCATTCACCATACCCATATCAACTACTTTCAATTGCAACTTGCCGTTAACCAGTAATTCCAGCGCCGCTTTAGCGTCTACAGGCACACCAAGCTCCTTGGCCATCACATTGGCCGTTCCGCCCGGTATGATGGCCATTGGTGTTGCTGTACCCTGTATGGCGCCTGCAACATCTGTTACACAACCATCGCCGCCATAAACGGCAATCAGGTCTGTCTTACCTATCAGCGCTTTTGCAATCTCCCCAGCGCTAAAGTTTCTTTTTGTAACAGACAGTTCCCACTCTATTCCAGTGTTATCCAAAGTTTGATTAATGTAAGACAAAATAGGTTCTTCTTTACCAGAGGCCGGATTGATGATAAAATGAATATGGTTAAATTTCATATGAACCTTCTTTTTTACAGGCTGCAACACACAACCGTAGCTATAGTTTTTTAACAAATATTGCCAGCACGCCCACCTGCTTAAATATTTACGTAGAGTTAAATCCCTGTGAAGTTTGCCAACTTTTAGTAGGAATTAAGCGGTTTAATAATTTTGAGCAATGGTATGTATTTATAAAATAGCCAGCCGTCTTTTAGCTCTGTTGCCCATTGGCTCCTTCAGCATATCCAATAAATTATTAAATGCAAATAAAAACGTGCCAAGGCCACTCCAAAACAATAATATAATTTTCCAACATGGCACCGGTCTTTTAATAAGTGTATAAAGTAACACAAACAAATAACGTATTATTATACAGATGGTTTAGCCTTACATATTACGCTACTGTTAAGTAATTATATGAACCGTTTGTTGGAAGTGTTTAATGCTCTCCAATTTACATGAGTTAGAGCTATGCCAACCTGCCTAATGAGTTACACACGGTATTTGAACGGAAAGCTGATTAATACCACTATTTTTGAACAGGTAAAACGACAGTACAATGCATATGAAAAAGATACTATTTGCCATTAAAGAATATGAATACCTGGCCAAAAAATTACTGGTCTGTGCCGACTTTGAACAAGGCATACTGGAAGTAAGCCAGTTTACTGACGGTGAACGGTACCAGCGCATTATTTCTGTAATTGAGAACCGGGATGTGGTGCTGGTTGGTGGTACGGTAAGTGATGAAGCCACACTGGAGCTGTATGATCTGGCATCCTCCCTGGTAAGTTATGGTGCTAACTCTTTAACGTTAGTTATTCCTTATTTTGGGTATTCGACCATGGAGCGGGCTGTATTGAGCGGCGAGATTGTAACCGCTAAAACTAGGGCGCGGCTGTTATCCAGCATCCCTAAATCAAACCGGGGTAATAAGGTTTTGCTTTTTGACCTGCATTCAGAGGGCATTCAGTATTATTTTGAGCATGATTTGTACCCGGTACATGTATACTGTAAATCTATTATAATGGCAGTTGCCCGGCAGTACGGGGGCGATAATTTCGTGATGGCCAGTACCGATGCCGGTCGTGCTAAATGGGTAGAATCATTGGCGAACGATTTAGGCGTTAACGCCGCGTTTATATTGAAACGCCGCCTCAAGGGCGACCATACCGAGGTAAGCGCTATCAATGCAGATGTAGCCGGCAAAACGGTTGTGATTTATGATGACATGATTCGCTCTGGCGGCAGCATCATCAATGCAGCTAAAACTTATAAAGAAGCCGGTGCGGCCGATATTTTTGTAATTACCACCCATGGTCTGTTTGTAAATGACGGTATTAACAAACTTCGAAACAGCGGGCTGATTAAAAAACTGATCTGTACAGACTCGCACGCTAACACCAGTTTATTTAGTGATGATGATTTTGTTGAGATCAAAAGCCTGGCTCAACTCATTTGTGAAGCAATTTAATCGTTTTTTAATTGCAGGAAACAGGCCGCCAATAGGCGGACGTATACATATATAGCCAATTTGGGCGTTGTGCTGTATAGCTTGTTGAAGTATTTTACCACCCTGCTCTATACGCTTAGCACTTAAATCGGTGGGTGTACGCCAACGGAGTACTTAGCTACTTTTAGTAAGATTTGGAATAATTTGGAAACAGCGGGTTAACTTTAGTATTTCATTACCTTTAACTCGAATACGTAATATGAAGCACCAGGAAATTGAATCTCCCGAAGAGTTACGTGATGCCATACAGTGCTTTTGGTACACCAGCATCGATTTTGGAGAACGATTATCGACCTTTGAAGTGCTTCCCGACGGTTATGCTGAAATCGTTTTTATTTTCGGGAGTACCTGTAGCATTTCTACGCCCGGGGGCTTGCAGTCACTGCCATCACCGTTCATAATGGGGCTGTTGGGGCAACCGGTTATCTTGCATGCAAATAATCATTTGGAGGTGATAGGTATCAGGTGCTTTCCATGGACCGTTTTCGATTTGCTTGGACTCAAGCCGGGGCAGGATCGCGTGCACGTATTTAAACACCCAATTGCCCGTTTACAGTCTTCGCTCAGCCAGTTAGTTCAGGTTGGTAAAATTGAAGAAGCACTGGAACATGTTAAACAATATTTCCTGAACGCAAGAGAGGGAATTGCCGCTAATAGTTTGTTGTTTAAAGCGGGCGTTGCCATGCGCAAAGCAAACGGTACTTTACCCGTAAGCCAGGTAGCCGCCGCCGCTCACGCCACAGTGCGCACACTCGAAAGAAACTTTAAACAATCTACAGGCTATACGGTGAAAGACGTTTCTGGTTTGATGCGCTTTGAGCAGGTACGAAACCATCTATGGCTTAACCCCGACGCTAATCTTGCTGGCTTAGCTCACGAACTGGGTTATGCAGACCAAGCCCATCTGAGCCGCGATTTTAAGCGCTATACCGGGACCACGCCAGCCGCTTTTGCCCGAAAAGTAAGAAAGGGAAAACAGACCATAACCGAAGACTTTGTCGCATTTGTACAAGCCTGATGCAGAGGCATTGTTGAATTTTGCAGGTAAATAACCATGCAAATTCATGTTACTCCGAAATAAAAATGTTGCCGTTATAGGCGCTGGGCCGGTTGGCCTTACCATGGCCCGGTTACTACAGCAAAGTGGCGTAAAGGTAACCGTTTATGAAAGAGACAAAGACCCACAGGCAAGAATTTGGGGCGGCACACTCGATCTTCATCAAGATTCAGGACAGCAAGCCTTGAAAAAGGCAGGATTGCTAGAAACCTATTATGCTAAAGCTATGCCCATGGGCGTTACCATGGCCGATGAACAAGGTAAGGTATTGTTCACTAAAACCCCCACACCCGAAACTCAGTTCGATAATCCTGAAATAAACAGGAACAATTTAAGAACTATATTACTGAGTAGTTTAACAGAAGATACAGTAGCTTGGGACAAGAACACCATAGGACTTGAAGAACACTGCGGAAAATGGCTGCTCCATTTCGAAAATCAATACACTACAACCGCTGATCTGGTGATCGTTGCGAATGGTGGTATGTCAAAAGTTAGACACTATGTAACAGACATCCAAGCGCGAGAAACAGGGACGGTGATTATACAAGGAGATGTACCCCAACCCGAAATTAACTGCCCTGAATTTTATAAGTTATGCAACGGGCACAGGCTCATGGCAGCTTACCAAGGTAATTTATTGGTAGCAAACCCTTATAATAACGGAGTGTTAACTTACGGTGTCATTTTTAAGAAGCCTGAGGAGTGGGCTCACGCTTATGAATTAGACTTTCAGCGCAAGGACAGCATCTGTGCTTTTCTTTCCAACAGGTTATCTGATTGGGATGATCGTTACCAGCGATTATTGAGCGCTACATCTGCTTTTTGGGTATTGCCTACAAAAAAATTACCGCTGAACAAACCCTGGAACAAGGCGCGCCCCTTGCCTATTACGCTTATTGGAGACGCCGCGCATTTAATGCCACCCTTTGCAGGAAAAGGCGTAAATACAGGATTAATGGACGCCTTAATTTTATCGGAAAACCTCACTAGCGGAAAATACAAGACCATAGAAGCGGCCATTAGCAATTACGAACAGCAAATGTTGGTGTATGCCGCCGCTGCACAGCTCGAGTCCGCCAATAATGAGATAGAGATGCGACAACCCGACTTTTCCTTTCAAAGGTTTATTCATTAACAAGCTGCAGGCAGGTTTTTGTCGTGTTTTTACAAGCCAAACCGGGGTGCAAGCCCGAATTTTGTTGTCGCCCGTCTCAACATGTTAAGATGGATTTATATAAAATGAAATCATTAAAAGGAAAAAAAGTACTGATATCGGGTGCTAGCTTTGCCGGACTTTCAACCGCTTTTTGGATGAACAAATTAGGTTACCATGTAACTGTTGTTGAAGTTGGAAACGGGCTTAAGAAAGGCGGCACCCCGGTAAACGTTCGTGGAAATACCGTTGACATTGTTAAACGCATGGGCCTTTTTGACCGGATAAAAGCCAACCGGTTGAACTTGGAAACATGGGAGTTTAAAAATGCCGACGATGTTACAGAAGGTGCCATGTTGCTCAGGCAAGAGGGGGAGCCACTGCCAGATGATGACTTTGAAATAGAACGGAATGTATTACTAAACATGATATTTGATGCGGTGAAAGATGAAGTTCACTTTATTTTCAACAACCGTATCACCGGGCTGAGTGAAACCGGAGACGAAATACACGTTACGTTTAAAGATGGTTTGCAAAGCCAGGTTGATTTGCTGTTTGGCTGCGATGGCATTCATTCTGCTGTAAGAGACATCTGGTTCGGCCCCGAAAGTGAATACATGCATTTTTTGGGGCAGTATTTTTCTATCACTATCGTTAATAAACTGCTCATCAAACAAAATACCGCACAAATGTACAACGTGCCTAACAAAGCAGTAATGCTGAATGCTTACAACAGCAAGACCGATATTATTCTTTGTTTCCGTTCAGAGAAAGAGATTCCTTATGATTATCGTAATGAAGAGCAACAGCGGCACATTATTTTAGAACAGTTTGCAGGAGCTGGCTGGAGGACCGCAGAATTATTGGAAGAAGTAAAGCAATCTAGAACATTTTACTTTGATAAACTCTGTCAAATAAAAATGCCATCGTGGACAAAAGGCAGGGTGGCCCTGGTGGGAGATGCAGGCTATTGCGCTTCACCAGCTGCAGGAATGGGAGGATCGTTAGCTATAGATGGAGCTGCAGCATTAGCTGATGCCTTTCAAAAGCACAAGGGAGATTTCGAATCTGCATTTCAGGAGTACAACAAAAGCTTCCGTCCATTTATAGAAGAAGTTCAGGCCGAGGCGGTAAGAGTTGGGTTAGAGTCTCTTGTTCCTGAAACGGAAGAAGCCATCCGTAAAAGAAATTTGCAAGGCTTTTAGCATTTTGAACTTTAGCACATTACTTTATCGAAGGTAAAGCACTGTAATTCGCCCTAAGCCATCGTAAATGGCAACACTACTCCATAAATGTTAATAGCGCATGCTGGCTGGCCGTATGCAGGTCACGCCATACCTGGTTTATTTCCGTATCGGGCGAAGCAGCTTGCAAGCCGCAAAAAGGATACAATTCATCTACACCCTCGCGGGCTATGCGGGCTAATAAGCGGCTTGTGGTGCTTACCGGCTTTAAGTATTCGGATGTTAAATGGTTATTTAAGCCGGCTTGCCATGAGGCATCAACGGCCTCATAAAACTGGTTACGTATGCCTTGCAGGCTTTCTTTAATATTGTGCAGGGTTTTCATTAGCGTTACCCGGTTCTCATCGCTCATGCGGCGCGACTCCTCAATCTTTCGCTCAAATATGGGACCGCACAAGTCCACAAAGTGCATAGCCACACCCGCAATATTGGCGGCCAGCGTGGCCTCGGCCAACTGCATAAAGGGATAGCGGTATAACGATGTGTCAATGACCGCTGCAACGGCATCAATCTTAAAGCAGCGGTTTGCCGGAGCATAAGCGTTCTGCATAGTAAAGGCGTGGCTTCCTGTGCCCATCATGCCTATGTATTTCCAGGCGGCAACCTGTGTGGCTGTATTGCTGTCTATCACAAAAGGCAATACTAGCTGGTCGCCGCCTTCGTTCAATACACTATTGCCATTCTCATCCTGAATAAGGCAATTGGCCGTAAAATGCGTAGCATGCTTAACCCCGCTCGCGTATTTCCAATGCCCATTAAGCAAGTAACCGCCAGCTGTTTTTGTAGCTGTGCCTGTTGAAGCACCGCTGCCGGCCAGGCAAACTTTCGGATCAGCAAAAATTTCAGACGCAGCTTCGGGGTTAATGAAGCCGCCAAACCATCCTGCTCCTGCACATAGGGTAACTACCCAGCCCAAACTGCCATCAGCCCAGCTAAGAGCCTCCTCAAGCCGTATCAGCTCAGGCAATAGTAGCTCCAGGCCGCCGTATGCTTTTGGCACTAAAAGCTTAAACCATTGTTGTTGGTAAACTATGTCCAGTTGTTCGGGTTGCAGCATACCAGCCTCTTCGGCCGCAAAGGCATATTGCCGAATAGCCTTTACCCAGTGGGGTTGCAATAATAAAGACGGATGGGGTTCGGTGTTCATATCAGGCAGTAGCGGTAGCTCGGTGTTGGTTATATATTTTACGCCAGTCGAAAAAGCCGAATATCGCTATCACAAATAAAAAGATTGTTAGAGCAGCAAAGAGGGCTAAGTTTTTATGAAAAAGGAGCGGTACGGCAAATAAGTTAGATACATTGAGCACCACCCAGTTCTCAATACGCCGGCGGGCCAGTAACCAAGTGCCCGCCCATGCCGTTGAAGATACCCAGGCATCCCAAACGGGCACGGTTGAAGATGTATAATGGTGCAGCAGCAAGTAAATTATGCCCCACCCTGCAAACGCTATAAGCAGGGTAATTACCCATTCCTGGCGTGTTGCCCAGGCAACCTGCACTGGTGGTTCATTTGAACGCCGCACCCATACATACCACCCATAAATACTCATGATTACGTAATAGGCGCTCAAGGCCGATTCGGCATATAGGCCTACTTTGAGTAGTAAGGATATGGTAATGGCAGAGCCGCCTATACCCGCAGGATAAAGCCATACACTGTTCTTGCGGGCAAGTAACACTTCGGCAACCCCCAGTAGTACAGCAAACCACTCTAATAAAGTGGTTTGCTGCATTTGGGTGGTGAAAAGGTCAATCCAGTTTTGCATTTGGCTTATTCAAAATTTCTATAGAAGGCTTATTTTATCTTGTTGTATGTATTTTATCCCCTACAAAAAAGGGATAGTGTTAAAACTTTAAATTAACAGCTGCCAAAAAGTTAATAGGGGCTTGAGGATAAAAATAATTTCCGTTCACTAAGTTAAAGCCTTGCAAGGTTCCGTTTACCGGACCAGCACCTATCAGATTTGGATAAGTTGCTCCATTGGATTCGTATTTGGCGCTGAACACGTTATTTACCAACAGTGTAACTCCTATATTTTTAATGCCTTTAATATTGAAATTATAGTTTAGCCGCACATCGTTTACAAAATAACCATTCAAATAGCGGTTACGTGCATAAGGGTTGCTCAGGGCATCATCTGTAAGGGGGTACCCTGGTGGATTGATGTTTGAAGTGTTGTCCAAATATTGGCGACTTACATACTTACTCAATAAAGCAATACTACCACCTTTTACAGGCGAAAAGCTGATCTCGCTGCCAGCAATAACAGAAGGCGAAAAAGCAAGGTCTGTTTTATCAAAATTTTGAGTAACAGACAGCTTTGTAGGTGTATAATCTTCATAAAGACCATCCAATACACGTACGTAATTTTTTACCTTATTTGTGCTTAAAGTTAAATTAGCGGCCCAGCTTAGCTGAGGTAGAATAGCAACCCTGCCATCCAACTCAACACCTGCACGGTAGCTATCTGCAATGTTACTACGTATAGCTGCCCCCACGTCATTTAGGGCGCCGGTTAATATGAGCTGATTTTTATACAGCATATAAAAACCGTTTATACCCACATTATAATTTGAGCCGCGTGTACGGTATCCTGCTTCAAAATCTTTAAGGTTTTCAGATTTAGGGCGGCTTTGCGGTGTGGAGTTGGTAAAGTCATCGCGGTTTGGCTCGTGATTGCCTACAGCCAGTGAAGCGTATATATTGCTGCGGTCATTAATATTATAAGTAACGCCAACCTTGGGGTTATAAAAGTTCATGGTGGCGTTTTGCTGCACGTTATTCAGGTTGCGATCAAAGCCCAGGAACGAATAATAAATACGGCGGTATTGCATATCGCCATACAGTAAGAATTTACCTATATTAAATTCACCACGCGCAAAGATATTAAAGTCAGTTTTCTTGGCATCGTCCCGGTAATACTCATAGTTAGGTATGATGCCGGCACTCTGTTTTGTGTAAATAATATTACCAAAGTGTGCACCTTTATATTCATTATAAGCGCCTCCTAAAATTAAGTTGGTATTGTTTTGCGGATGGTATTTCAAAGAATAAGTTAATCCGTAAAAGTCGTTATCCAGCCATAAGCGTCGTGCCAGGTCAGTGTATCTCAGTGTAGTGCCGGGGTTAGTTTGTGTAGCACCAATCACAACAGGTGTTAAACCATAGTCTTTCACATCTGCATCTTCTTTAAACTCTTCGTAATAACCGGCGCCTTTAGTATAATGAAGCGCACCACTAAAAGACAGTTTACTATTCAACTGCTTATCGTATAACAATTGATAGTGGTTTTGTTGGTAATTGTCTGTTTGGTTGGGGTAACGGTCGCCGTTGGGCATAATCCCCAATTCATTAAAACGGCGGTTATCAGGTATAGTATTGTCGCCAATTACATAATCGGGCACACCGTACCAAGCCTGGTAAGTACGCTCGCGGCCAGCAAATACATTAGCACGTAAGGTGCTGTTTTTGCCATACCATGCACCGCTTAAATAAAAGGAGCGCAGGTTAGACGAAGCCATATCAATATAGCCATCTGATGCAATGCGTGAAAGGCGGCCATCCAGGCTAAAGTGCCCATTCAATAAGCCCGAGCCTACCATCACCGTATTTTTTACGGTACCATAAGAACCTGCCGAGGTGTTGATTTCGGCATAAGCGCTATCGCGGCGGGTGGTGGTTTGGATATTTAAACTGGCACCAAATGCACTGGCACCGTTGGTTGAAGTGCCAACGCCTCGCTGTATCTGTATGTTATCAACCGATGAGGCAAAGTCAGGTAAATTTATAAAAAAACTGCCCTGGCTTTCGGCATCATTAAGTGGAATGCCGTTTACGGTTACGTTGATGCGCGTACCGTCCGATCCGCGTACACGGATACCGGTATAGCCCACGCCTGCACCGGCATCAGAGGTAGTAACTACCGATGGCGTTTGGTTAAGCAGGTAAGGCAAATCCTGGCCGAGGTTATTTTTCTCGATATCCTGCTTGCGTAAATTGGTAAACGCTGTTGGCGATTTAGCGGATGCGCGTGTTGCACTTACGGTTACCTCTTCGGCCGTAAAGGTGCTGGTGCTAAGGCTTACATCAATTACAGTGTTACGATTAATGTTAAATGATTTACTGGCTTGTTGGTAACCTACATAATTTACCTTAAGTACGTAACTGCCGGCTTTTAAGTTGGTAAACCGGTACTCGCCGCCCGTTTGGCTTACCGTATTAGGTGCGTTTTGCAAGCTTTGTAGTACAAGTGTAGCGCCGGGTAAAGGCTGGCCGGTACGCTCATCCGTAATTTTTCCGGATACAGAGAATTGGGCCGCAGCCACAAACGGCAACAGCAGGGCAATAAGTGCCGAAAAGAAATTTTTCAAGTTTTTAATAAATAAATTGCGTTAAACCATCTGCCCGCTAAGGGTGTAAATTGCGTACAGTACACTTAACTATTTTACCTCTCCCTACGCCGGCATTATCCGGATCAGGTGCAGGAGTGCGTTGAAAGTTGAAGGTTTAAACATTGAAAGCATTGCTACGCTTACAATTCGGAACCTATAACACACAACTATCTCCATGGGTATGATCTCAGCCTGTCTTTCAGTTTTGATTGCTCAAAGCAAGGCACCCCTTAAGAATTATGAAGCAAATATAGACTTTGGTTTTGAATATTGCTTGTTTGTTATTGATTTTTTAAGAATATGAAAAGGTTGGTGATTGTATATCAAAACGGTATATCAACTTATTAAAACATTTATGAGGAATTGATATTAGCTAAGTATTATAAATATCGCCTTAACTTGATACAGCAAAATATTCCGTCTGGTAAATTAAAATATCTATTCTCTGAGGTGCAAAGCTTGCCCTCAATCTTAAATCAGCGCTATATCCCATCGCTTGATGGCTTAAGGGCTATATCAATCATATTAGTGATATTAAGTCATTTACCTTACCCTGTGTTTGAAAAATATAGTATAGGGTTGTATGGCGTAAACGTATTTTTCATCATAAGCGGGTTCTTAATTACCACGCTATTGCTGAAAGAAAAGGCAGTGCACGGCAAAGTATCACTCCAAAGGTTTTATATACGCAGGTTTTTAAGAATATTACCCGTAGCGTATTTATTTATACTGGTTTTAATATTTCTTAACCGGGCTTTTAACATGCACCTGGCGGCTGCCGATTTTTTAAGGCCTTTCTTTTTTGTAGAAAATTTTGGTGATCATTCAAGCTTTACTCCGGCAGGCCATTACTGGAGCCTCAGTGTAGAAGAACAATTTTATTTGATGTTCCCTTTCATTTTAAACAGGAGTTTGAAGTTATATATTATAACAGGCTTAATTGTTATTGGGATGACACCCGCCATTGTGTATGTTTACTTTCACTGGCATCCGGCATCGGTTTGGTTAAGTGCGCCGCTGTACGTCGTCTATCACTTGCTGGGCCACGGGATAAGCACCATATTGATTGGAAGTTTATTATCGGTAGCTGTAGCAAAATATCCGCAGTACTTTACGTTTAAATTTAAATTTATTGAAGCAACACAAATAGCATTAATTGTGCTTAGCTGGATTTTTTTCCGTGTTAAGTTGTTATTGCCTATTAGCTTAACGGCAGTGTGTATTGCTTTGGTGCTGGTAACTACCATTGCAGATAACAATAGTAGAATTAACAGGTTGCTGAATCTAAAAGGCATTAAGTATATCGGCACCCTATCATTCAGCCTTTATATATGGCAGCAAATATTTACAAAGCAACAGCCATGGGGTAACGCATTTCCGTTTAGCAATTCGGTTGCTTTAAACTTGGTTTTCTTAACCATTATAGCTTTATGTTCTTACCATTTGTACGAACAACGGTTTCTAAAGCTAAAAAGCAGGTTCAATCGTTTAAGTAGCGGTACAAGCAAGAAGGACATGCACATTGAAGTTTCCAATATTAGGGAAATAGCGATACAAGGAGCATAAAAAAAGCCCCGCATTTGCGGGGCTTTCCTATATCAAATTTATAAAGGGTTACTTAGTTACGTACATAACCTCTTTTACCGCTTTAATTACGCGCTCAGGATTTGGCAGGTACTCCTGGATAAGTGTTGGTGCGTATGGCAGGGGCACGTCGCCACCCATAATGCGTAGAATAGGTGCATCAAGATAATCAAAGGCATCTTTTTGTACTTTAAACGCAATCTCGGTAGCTATTGAACCTAATGGCCAGCTTTCTTCAACCAATACTAAACGGTTAGTTTTTTTAACCGATTCAATAATAGTAGGGTAATCGATAGGGCGTACTGTACGCAAGTCTATTACCTCAGCACTGATTCCTTCTTTTTCCAACTCGGCAGCAGCAGCGTAAACCACTTTCATGATTTTGCCAAAACCTACCAAAGTTACATCAGTACCTTCTTTAGTTACAGCAGCTTTGCCTATCGGGGTGTAATAAGTTTCTTCCGGAACAGGGCCTTTATCACCGTACATTAGTTCCGATTCCATAAAAATAACCGGATCTGGATCAATAATAGCCGATTTTAATAAACCTTTGGCATCTGCCGGGTTAGACGGTACTACCACTTTTAAGCCCGGGCAGTTAGCATACCAGTTTTCAAAACACTGGCTGTGCTGTGAGCTTAACATACCAGCGTTACCAGTTGGGCCGCGGAACACGATTGGCACCGAGAACTGGCCGCCGCTCATGCTCATCATTTTAGCTGCACCATTGATGATCTGGTCAATAGCTACCAAAGAGAAGTTGAACGTCATGAATTCAACTATAGGGCGTAAGCCATTCATAGCCGAACCAATAGCTATACCGGCAAAACCCAACTCAGAGATAGGCGTATCAATAATGCGTTTAGCACCAAATTCATCAAGCATACCCTGGCTTACTTTGTAAGCGCCGTTGTATTCGGCAACTTCTTCACCCATCAGGTATATGGTTTCGTCCTTGCGCATCTCTTCGCTCATGGCTTCCCGAAGCGCTTCTCTGAACTGTATTTCTCTCATTATGTTATTAAAGATGAAAATTTTCTGGGAGCAAATATAGTTAATGGTCGTTTAAAAACAACCTGCTCAGACAAAAGATACCGCTGTAATTTAAATTTTACGATAACGTCATTTAACCGGCCTCTCCAAAGACTGGATTTTAATTATAGATCTTAAAAAAAAGGTCATCCCAAGCGTATGCCAAGGATGACCTATGGTTTTCAAACTCACCTATCAAGGTGGGTTTTTTGAACGTTACTTTTTCCTTTCGCCTTTAATTTTACCTGCCAATATTACCGCTTCGTAAGCGTTTACAACACCACCGCTTTTGCTCAAGGTAGTAAAGTCAACTTTTTCGGTTTGGCTGCCTGGTTTCAATACCATGGTTCCGGTAAGCGGTTTGGCCGATTGCAGGATGACTTGCTTTAGCTGTTTCGCGCTTAGATCGGGGTAGTACTGCAGTAACAGGGCAGCAACGCCAGCTGTAATAGGCGAGGCAAAGCTGGTTCCATCGGCGGTATTAAACTCGGCATCTTTATCAACCGAAGTTACTTTTACGCCGGGGGCAAAAACGTCAACATTCTTTTTGCCATAGTTACTAAAGCTGCCGGCAAGCGTGGCATCCTGTTTGGCTGCCGATGCACCTACGCTGATCACGTTATCCGCATCGGTACCCGAACCGTCTTCAAAAATATCATTAGGGAACTCTGGTTTTACGTCCACGTCCTGATGGTCATTACCTGCGGCCTGCACCAATAAAACGTCATGCTCAGCTGCGTATTTAAAGGCATCATCAACCCACTTTTTGTGTGGAGATAATTTTTTGCCGAAGCTCATATTGACTACTTTGGCACCGTTGTCGACCGCGTAACGTATAGCTTTGGCAATATCCTCATCGTACTCATCGCCATTAGGCACTGCTTTAATAGCCATAATACGCACATTGTTAGCTACACCATCAATGCCATATTTGTTGCCGCGTATAGCCCCAATTAAACCTGCTACCCCTGTACCGTGCGAGGCATCATCGAATTTAAGCAAGTTGCTGCCATGTGGCTTATCATCCCAAACATTGGGATCATCTCCTACAATGCGCATACGTACTTCCAGATCGGGGTTAATATCGTTGTTCAGCTTAGTGAGGTACTCACTCAGGTCTTTCAGAACTTTTTCATTGCTGGCAGTTGGCCCTTCTTCCTGTAATACAGACGTCCACACATTTTTGCTTTGCGCAACTGTGTCATTAGTGGTTTGTATTTTACTCAGGCTTGCTGTATTGAAGCTGCCGTTAGCAGGTAATTTAAGCGCTTTTTTCACATACCCGCTGGTAATCATCAACACATTCATCATTTGTGATAGCTGTGCCGACTCGCTGGTTGATTTGGCAATGGTAGAATCGTAAGTGGCTTTAACCGTTTGCCAGTAGGCAAATTCTTTTTTGTCGCCAGCGGTTGCTTCAGTTGCCGATAAATATTTTCCTTTTAGGCGGTTGTATTCACGTACCTCTTCGGTAGTTTCGGTAAAATCACATTTACCACCAGGGCCACCCAAAAAGTTCCAGCCGTGTACGTCATCCACGTAGCCGTTGCCATCATCGTCTTTACCGTTACCGGGTATTTCTTTTGGGTTGGTCCATAATATGCTGCGTAAATCGGTTTGCAAAGTGTCTATACCGCTGTCTATTGTAGCTACAACAACCGTCTTGCTCTTTTTGCCTTTTAAAGCCAGGTAAGCCTTGTTTAAGCTTACCCCGTAAAAGCCATCGGTTTTAAGATCGAGCAAATGCCAGTTTTTAGGCGCTTCGACTGGTTTTGGCGCAGCAGTTTGTGCGCTGGCCTGCCAGCTGCCAAGCAACAGCGCGCCGCACAAAGCGTAGCCCAATAAGTGTTTATTATAAATAGTCATATTTTTAATTTACGGGCAATATATTACATATTGAGCCCGGTTTTCATTTGTTAACGATTATTTTATACAATAATTGCTGCCCGTATTGCAGTAAAAGCTGTACAACATTTGATGTTGTTAAAACGTTTTGTATTTACACCTACTATTATAAGGGCGGGTGCTTAACTAATGCATTTGTAACAATCGTGTTGAAGTTACATTGGGTGTATTAAAAGTATTCAACAAGTGATATCTGTTAGATATTCATTATCAATATTTTGAGTAGAAAGATTTCCACATGGTCTTGTTGTTGAAAACTAAATTGTCACACAATGCCTTATTATTGTAACTTAATCACAGTTATAGTACAATTAAGCCTGAATTTTGCTGTAATGTCCTTATAGCTGTAAAAACGATCAGATGGAAGATGAATATGAATTTGGTTTTACAGAAGACCCTAAGTTTTCGGTAGAACGATATGAGGAGATGATCCGTAATCATGATCAGTACTTTTTTGATGCGCATGCATTTGAAAATATTATTGATTATTACATTGAAAAGAATGACCCGGTAAAAGCGCTTCAAGTAGTGGAGTATGCCCGTAACCAACACCCCTTTGCAGCCGTTTTTTTAATTAAGCAAGCCCAGCTTCTGGTGGTTACCAATAAAGTGCCTGAAGCATTTGCTGCGCTTGATAAGGCCGCGCTTTTAGAAGCTTCGGACGCTGATATTTACATTATACGCGGTAACCTGTACGAGAGTATGGATCGCTATACTGAAGCGCTTGAAAATTATGAAAAGGCGCTTACCCTTGCCGAAGAAACAGACGATATACTGTTACATATAGCCTACGTACACCAAAACATGGGTGATTACGAAATGGCCATACATTACCTGAAAGAGTGTTTAAAACAGAACATGGAAAATCAGGACGCGTTGTATGAACTCGCTTTTTGTTACGATGTGATTGACAATCAGCAGGAGAGTATACAATTTTACCAACAGTATATTGATAATGAGCCTTATAGTTACGCGGCCTGGTATAATTTAGGCAACGCTTTTACGAAATTAGGCTTGTTTGAAAAAGCGATTGACGCGTATGATTACGCCATCCTGATTAAGGATAGCTTTGCTTCGGCCTACTTTAACAAGGGTAATGCGTTGGTTAATCTCGAAAAATACGCAGAGGCTATTGAAGTATACCGTGAAACGTTCGAATACGAGCAGCCCAATGCCGATACTTATTGTGCCATTGGCGAGTGTTACGAAAAGCTGGAGCAGATGGACGAGGCCCGCTCTTTTTACAAAAAAGCGGTACGTATGGATAGCAAACTGGCCGATGCCTGGTTTGGTATTGGTGTAACGCTCGATTTTGAAGAACGTTATTTTGAGGCCTTGCATTTTTACCGTAAGGCGCTCGATCTGGATGCACTGAATGCCGACTACTGGTTTGCCATTGCCGATGCAGAATATAAGCTGGGCCACCTGCCCGAAGCCGAGAGCGCTTACGAAAAAGTGGTGGAGCTTAACCCGCTCGATGTAGATGCCTGGCTTGATTACTCATCTATTTTGTACGAGCAAGAGCGGTTAACGGATGCTATTGAAGTTATTGCCGACGCCATTAAAAATAATCCTGAGGCGGCCGAACTATACTACCGTATGGTGGCTTACCTGTTTGCCAAAGGTGATTACAACGAGGCGCTGGCTACGTTGGAACAAGCCCTTACATCAGACCCAGACAAGCATTACATATTGTTTGATTACCTGCCCCAACTGCAAAAAAACAAGGTAATACTGGACATTATCAATCGGTATACAAGATAATACAACCTACATTTATTGTAACCCGGGCTATAAGCCCGGGTTTTTTTGTGCCTTGTTATTCAGATTACTATCCAAAAGGATACCGGTATCCTTTTGGATAGTAATATCTATTTGAAAGTATGGTTGCCTACGTTTGCTTAAACAAAAAAGCAAATCATGAAAATACTGCATTTAATATCAAGTCCCCGCGGTAACGCATCATTCAGCATCAAATTGGGTAACGCCATTGTAGATAAGTTGCAACAGGCAAACCCGGGAAGTAGTCTTAAAACACACAACTTAACGCAAACCCCTTTCCCGCATCTGGAAGAAGTACACATCAACTCTTTTTTCACCCCTTTAGAAGGCAGAACGCCTGAATTGGCCGAGGCTATTAAACATTCTGACGAGGCCATAGCAGAATTAAAGGATGCTGATATAATTGTAATTGGCGCGCCGCTGTATAATTTTGGTATCCATTCTACACTTAAAGCTTGGATTGATCACATTGCCCGTGCAGGCGTTACATTTCGTTACAATGAAAATGGGCCGGAAGGATTAGTGAAAGGTAAGAAATTGTACCTGGCTATATCTTCGGGCGGTGTATACTCTGATGGACCTTTTAAGGCATTTGACTTTACGGAACCTTATTTGAGAGCTGTGCTCGGTTTTATGGGTATGACAGATATTACTACTTACCGTGTTGAAGGCGTGAACATGCCGCATTTAAAAGAAAATGCGTTAGATAAAGCCATTCAAAGTATACAGCTTTAAACAGGCTAACTACTAATAAAAAGCCTGGATGATAAATCAACGTCCAGGCTTTTTTATTCCAAACATTGTTTTAGTTAAGGCATAGCCGCTTCAACATCGTCGCGGTTGTTTTCTTTGGTGTACAACTCCTCCACCAAAACCATAATAATGGCCAGCATGGGGGTAGCCAATATAATACCTAATGCTCCCGATAGTGTTCCCATCAATAACTGACTGATAATAAGAAGAGCAGGAGGAAGGTTAATCATGCGGCGCTGAATAGTAGGCGTTATTATATTGCTCTCGAGCGTTTGAATAAGGATGTACAATGCCGCAACAATTATGGCACTTTGCGTGCTATCAACCAAGCCTAACAGTACCGCAGGTACCATTGCCATAATGGGTCCAAAATTTGGTATAAAGTTTAATATACCTGCAATTACGGCCAAAGCTAGCGCCATGGGTATACCAATAATAGTTAAGCCCGTAAATGAAAGTATAGCTATAAGTACCATGGCAATCATCATTCCTTTAAGCCAGCCTTTGAGTACCAAGCTAAGGCGATTTATAATTTCTTTGGCTTTTGGCTGCCCGCCTCGGGGTACTAACCTGATTATGCCATTTTTATAAAGCGATGGACTTACCGTAAAGAATATACCCAGGAAAATGATGATGTAGATATCACCTAATACGCCAAAACTGGTTCTGAAAAAGTTTTGGGCCGTGTTCATGATCTTTTGCGAGTCGTTGCCCGATACATTATCCAGCATTTTTGCGCCAAAAGGCAATTCCCTTACTTGGCTTTCCAGCTTTGCAAGTAACCGCGGAAAATCCTCGCTTAATGCATTTACCTGATGCTGGATTTTGGTACCCATAAACCAAAACAACAACCCTATTATAGCAAAAGTGCCTATTACGGATATAAGCATGCAAATACGTCTGTTTAAAGGCGTATAGCGTTCAATGGCATCGGCCAGGCCGTTAAAGTATACAGCTATGAGCGTACCTGCCAATACCATCAGCATTACATTGAAAGCTACCCGTATAATCAAAATTAATATAACCAATAAGGCGATAGCGCCTGCGCCCATAAAAACTCTTTTTAAAAAGAGGCTGTCGTTCTGCTTTGAGCCGGTATCATCGTTTATAAAACTCATATGATGTGTGTATGTAAGGGTATATTTATTCAAGTGCTTTAAACATATTTTGTTTTGAATGATGTGTGGCAAAAACATAAGCAGCTAAAAGTCAAATTCTAAATGTAATGCCTTAAAATGACAGAATATTCCAATCTTTGCAGCATTAGAACTTTTAGTTATAGACTATAACTTACTATTTTGGTAATGAACTACACATTAACACAAATACCCGAACGCACTTTAAAACCACGTACCAGCGGCATGACCATGTTAATGGACAAAGGCTTGAGCCTACGGCAGGTTGAAGACTTTTTGGAGGTCTCGGGCACTTATACTGATATTGTTAAGCTTGGCTGGGCTACATCGTATGTTACGCCTAATTTAAAAGAAAAGCTTGCCCTGTACCGCCAGGCGGGTATTCCTGTATATTTTGGTGGTACGCTGTTTGAAGCTTTTATAGTGCGTAACCAGTACGATGATTACTGCCGTATGCTGGATACTTACCAATTAGAATATGCAGAGGTATCTGACGGGTCCATCACTATTGAGCACGATTTAAAGTGTGAGTACATCAGTAAACTGAGCAAGCAGGTAACTGTTATTTCTGAAGTCGGCTCTAAAGATGTGCAGAAGATATTTGCGCCGTATAAATGGATTCAGTTGATGAAGGCTGAGCTGGAAGCCGGTTCATGGAAGGTGATTGCGGAGGCTCGCGAAAGTGGTAACGTAGGTATTTATCGTGATTCGGGCGAGGTAAGGCAGGGGCTAATTGATGAGATACTTACCCAAATACCGGCCGAAACCATTATATGGGAAGCGCCACAGAAAGCGCAGCAGGTTTGGTTTATTAAACTGGTGGGCAGTAATGTAAACCTGGGTAATATAGCTCCCGCCGATATGATACCGCTGGAAACCTTGCGGTTAGGATTGCGCAGTGATACTTTCGACCATTTTTTAAATCAATAAGCGCTGTTGCCTGTTACAAAATAAAAGAGCACCTTACGGCAAATTACTGATAACGCTTACATGAAACAATACGGGTTAATTGGCTATCCGCTTACACACTCATTTTCAAAAAAATATTTTTCCGAAAAATTTGAGCGGGAAAAGATCGAAGATCATAAATATGATCTGTACGAACTAAGTAACCTGAGCGATTTTCCGGAATTATTACGCGCAAACCCAGATTTGTGCGGCTTGAATGTAACTGTTCCGCATAAAATTGGTGTGATGTTTTACCTGGATTGGGTTGAACCGGAAGCCAAAGAAGTGGATGCAGTAAATTGTATACGCATAACCTCCGAAAGTCCAATAACCGCAGTGTTTTCGGGAGAGGTGGGTATTAAAGATCATGAGTTTAGGCTTGAAGGTTTTAACACGGATGTTTACGGATTTGAAACGTCGCTGAAGCCGCTGCTTAGGCCGCATCATACACAGGCTTTAATTTTAGGCACAGGTGGTGCTTCAAGGGCGGTTAAACATGTACTTGGCAAGCTTAATATTTACTCTACCTATGTATCGCGCGAAAGCGATGCCGGCCGTATCCTTTACGAAGATTTAACCGCAGAGCATATTGCCAACCATAAGCTTATTATTAACACTACGCCGCTGGGCATGTCACCTAATGTTGATCGCTGCCCTGACATTCCTTATGAGCACCTTACCAGCGATCATCTCCTGTATGATTTGATTTATAACCCTGAAGAAACGCTGTTTTTGCAGAAAGGGCGTGAAAAAGGAGCTGCCACTAAGAACGGATACGACATGTTGCTGTTACAAGCCGAAAAGTCATGGGAAATATGGAATGCAAAATAAAAGCTTCGTTAAAGCTACTTAGCTTGCTTGCGGGCATACTGTTATGCCTGCTGGCTTGTGAAAGCACGCCCGACTATTCGCCAAAGCCACGCGGCTACTATCGTATTTATTTTCCGCAGCGGGCATATAAAGAATATAGGTCTGGCTGTGCCTATACATTTACCTATCCCACTTACGCAGTTATTGAGGCAGATAAAACACCGGGAGCAAAGCCTTGCTGGATAAACCTCCAGCTCCCGCAATTTAAAGGAACCCTGCATTTAAGTTACCAACCCATTACCTCCAAAAAAGTATTTAATGAGCTAATAGAGGATGCACACACCTTTGCATTTAAGCACACGGTGAAAGCCACTTCTATTGATGAAGGTATTATTCGTTACCCTGATCGTAAGGTATATGGCATCTATTATACTATAGATGGTAACGCGGCTTCCTCGGCCCAGTTTTTTTTAACCGACAGTACACAGCATTACCTGCGCGGAGCGCTTTACTTTAACACCGCTCCTAAGCTTGATTCCATACAGCCAGTGCTCAATTTTGTAAAGAAGGACATGGCCGTGCTCATTAAAAGCTTTAAATGGAAGTAGTTTCCATTTAGTGGGATGATTAGCAAGTATTGATTGCTATCTGACATTCAATATAGCCAAAATCCGAAATCAAGTCCTACTTTTGGCTATGGCATCTATCAGGGCATTTTCAAACAATCCATACCAGGAAAATACTTATATATTATATGATGATAGCGGAGAATGCGCTATTATAGACCCAGGCATGTATACCGCGGCTGAGCAAAACGCCGTAGTGAATTTTATCAGCTCAAATCAGCTTAAACCGGTTTTACTGCTCAACACGCATTGCCATATCGACCATGTACTGGGCAATAAGTTCGTGTTTGATCAGTACGGCCTCAAACCACAATTTCATGAAGGCGAATTAGTGGTACTGCAAGCTATGCCCGTATGGGCCCAGCAATCGGGTATCCGTTACGAACTTTCGCCTTTGCCCGATACTTACTTGCCAGAAAGCGGCACTATAACATTTGGCAATACCACGCTCGAACTCATTTTTGCCCCCGGCCATTCGCCTGCGCACCTTTGTTTTTATAGCAAAGATGATGCATTGCTGGTTGGTGGTGATGTGCTTTTTAGTGGCAGCATTGGCCGTACCGACCTGCCAGGAGGCAACCACACACAGTTGCTTCAAAACATCCGCGAGAAACTTTTTACCTTACCTTCCAATGTAGTGGTTTATCCCGGTCACGGTCCTGAAACCACCATAGGCTTAGAACGGGAGACGAACCCGTTTTTTGGGTAAGTTCTAAGTAAGATGCAAGTAGAATACAAACGATATACTGAGTTGAGTGTTGGGTTAGTAGTAAAAAAAGACTCAATATAGATATTATACGTTATCTGGGTTCTGTAAGATGAGCAATCCGGCTTGGCTAATCAGATAGAAGATGTGCTGTTTTAGTGCCTTTTAATATTGGCGAGTCTTCGAAAGGTATCATGCAAAAGATAGCCTTCAATTCTTTTATATTGCAAGGGCTTATATGAATCAAAAACAAAAACTTCATTAGTCATACTTGCAGTAATACATAAAAGAGAAAGATAAGAAACAAGCGGTTGCACAATTAGAAGCTATAAGAACGTTATTTAATGAAGTTGTAAGATATTATAAAACAGAGGGCTTAAAAAAACATGAAGCAAACCATTACTCCATTATTAAAGTAAACTTACAGCCTACCAACTTGAAACCTACAACTCAAAACCAACTTTGAATACCTCCATCTACATAGCGCAACGATACCTTTTTTCGAGAAAGAAGATGCATGCCATTAACATTATCTCAGGTATTTCCATGCTGGGGGTATTTGTGGGAAGCGCAGCGCTCATTATAATTTTGTCGGTTTTTAACGGGTTCGAGAAGGTAATTTTGTCATTATACAACAACTTTACGCCCGAATTAAAAATTGAACCGACACGTGGTAAAACCTTCGACCCGAATACCCCTTACTTCAAAAGTTTGCGGCGCAATGAAAAGCTTTTTTCCTACATCGAGGCGTTAGAAGAGAAAGCCCTTGTACGGTATGGCAACCGTCAGTTTATTGCAACTGTGCGGGGGGTAAGCAAGGATTTTTTAAAAAACAAGCAACTGGACAGCACAATACAAAACGGCTCGTTTACGCTCGAAGCAAATAATGTGGCTTATGCCGTAATTGGTTCAATGGTGCAAAACAGTTTGGCCGTAAACATAAATGATCGGTATGCAGCCTTACAATTGTATTCGCCGCGCCGCAGGGTGGTAAATTCTATCAATCCCGAAGACGAGTTTGTGAGGCGTCCTATTGCAGTATCGGGCGTTTTTTCCATACAGCAGGATTTTGACGACATAGTGATAACGCCATTAGTTTTTGCCCGTGACCTGCTCGACGAGCCAAAAGATGTGTCATCATTAGCACTTAACTTCAAAAAAGGCATCAACATTAACCAGCAGCAACAAGTTATACAGCAAAAACTGGGCAAAGCGTTTTCTGTTAAAAACCGGTATCAGCAAAATACAGAGCTTTACAAAACGTTGAATTACGAACGCTGGTTTACGTTTTTGATTCTCACTTTTGTACTCATAATAGCCATATTTAATATCATAGGGTCGTTAACAATGCTGGTGCTGGATAAAAAGAAGGATATTGCCATTTTAACCAGCTTGGGTGCCGGTAAGCCGCTCATACAAGGCATTTTCTTTTTTGAGGGCATGATGATATCGGTTACTGGTTGTATAGCAGGCATCATTGTAGGACTGATATTTTGTATACTACAGCAACATTTTGGGCTGGTAAAAATGGGTGGCCAAATGATGGTGATTGATGCCTACCCGGTTGATATGAAATTTACTGACTTTATCCTCGTTTTTTTAACTGTAACGGGTATCTCAGTTATTGCGTCGGGTATTAGCGCTCGTTTAAGCGTAAAAGGGTTAGACGAAATTAAACAGGATTTATAAATTTGCAGCATGGGGTATAAGCGTTTTAAATGGAGTTTAGCAATGCTGGTTATTTTAACCTGCTGCTTTGCTTGTAAGCAAAAAGCCGGGAAAGATGAGCCCCAGGTGTTTAAGGGCTTGTACAGTTTTGGTCCGGAGATAAAATCTTTTAAAAACTGTGACGATACGCACGAATACTGGGTAACCGACAGCTCAGCCCAATTAGAGCTAAAGTATACCCAAATGAATTTTGAAAAGCCTTACGAGCCTGTTTATGTTGAGGTTGAAGGCAAAAAGATCCCATCAGGTAGCGAGGGTATAGGCTCGGAGTATGATAGCACCCTGGTGGTAAAAAAAGTGCTCAAGATAACCAGGGAGATACCGCCCGATCTTTGTAATTAAAAGGATAGCAAAGCAGCTGGTAAGCAGAATTGCTTTAAATTGTCAGTTTCATAAAACCAAACTCCGGCCTTAACCTTTTACCTTTATCTTTATATAGCCTTTCACCTAAAATAATTTATCATGGAATCAAAACGTCAACAAAAATTTGCCGGTGTGTTACAGCAAGACCTGGCCGCTATTTTTCAGCGCGAAGGAATGAATTATTTGCCCAACACGCTGGTAACTATTACCAAGGTGAGAGTTACCCCCGATTTGGCTATTGCCCGGGTATTTCTAAGCTTTTTCAACAACACCAATACGCAGCAATCGCTGCAAACTGTAAAGTCGCATGCTTCTGAAATTCGTTATAAACTAGGTGCCCGCATTAAAGACCAGGTAAGGGTAATACCCCAACTGGAGTTTTTTGTGGATGATACCAACGAGTATGTAGAGCGTATGGACAAGATTTTTGACAAAATAAGTAAAGAGCCGCGCCAGAGCGAGGAGGGCGAAACGGAGTAAATGAGCAAGCACGAGCAGCTGGCCACCTATTTGCAGAACAACCGTAGTAAGGTAAGTGGGGTTGTTGATTTTGATCCCGGTACTGACCGCCTGTTGCAGTTCGATTTTACCAGCAACAATACCAGGCTATCGGGCGAAGATATTGCAGACACACTTAAGTTTAGTGCGTGGGTAAGCCAGGAGTTACGGCAAAGCGGTTGCCGTTATGGTATAGGTGGCTACATGGAGCACCGTACTTTGTATGCACGCAGCAAACTTTTTGACACAGGCGGAGCAGAGCCCCGCCGTTTACATTTAGGAACAGATATTTGGGCCGATGCCAGTACGCCTGTATACGCTCCGTTAGCAGGCCATGTGCACAGCTTTCAGGATAATAACAGCTTTGGTGATTACGGGCCTACCATAATTTTGGAACACCATCTTGATGGATTACTACTGTATACTTTATATGGGCATTTAAACCGTGCCAGTTTACAGGATTTAAGCATTGGCCAGGTAATTACGCAAGGCCAGCAGTTGGCGCAATTTGGCAATATAACCGAAAATGGTAACTGGCCACCTCACCTGCACTTTCAGCTGATGTTCGATATGGAAGGGCTGGCTGGTGATTATCCGGGTGTAGCTCCTTACTCGCAAACGGAGCATTGGCGGCAAAATATTGCCGACCCAAATTTAATTTTGCAATTTACAGCCGCAACCATAATCTGATTTAACTGTTAGCGTTTAAGTTAAGTAATTGATTTAAAATGTTAAAAGTTCTATTCACTATAATAACCGCAGGCTTTTGCGGCCTGTTTAGCGGCTACGCGCAGCCCACGTTTAAAGGTGGTGCAGCCGCGCTTGATAATTTTATTGCAGCCAACATCATATACCCTGAGTTTTCGAGTCAGAACTGCATTGCTGCTACTATACAAGTAAGCTTTAGTATTGATAAAGCTGGCGGAGTAACCGACGCTCAGGTTCAGCAGGGCCCTGGTATTGATCTGGATGAAGAAGCCGTGCGTGTGGTAAAACTAACCTCTGGTAAATGGGAAGTCCCCGCAGGTTACACCAATGCGGTAAGAGTAGTACTCCCTATCCGTTTCCGGCCCGATTATATAAAGTGCCAAAAGCGTACAGAAGGAATGATGAGTATGCAAGAAGCCATTATAGCCTACCAAAAAAGACAAGAGCTGGAAAATGCCGTAACTAATTATTATATTAACAAGTATGCAGGTAAGGCCCCAACACAAAAAGAAAGCACCATTGAGGCGCTTAAAACGGAGTTAGGCATTAACGAGGATCTTTGGAAGGACTTGCTTGAACAAGCCAACCAGAAGCTTAAGCAAGGCGATAAGGAAGGTGCTTGTAAAGACTGGAACTTTGTTAAAAATACCGGAAGCAATATGGCCGACAGTTACCTGGCTAAACATTGCCAGTAATTGCTTTAATAGCGGTTGATGCAAACATAATTTCGTTGGCACATGTTAAAAATCTACAACCATTGTAGACTAAAATTTTACACAGGGCCTGTTGGACGCCGCTGGTAAAGTTCATAACTTTGATTTTAAGCAACTGACTAATTATGTTACCATTTATTATATCGCATGAGCACCCGGATTGGTTTAAACCACTATTTACCGAGCTTGAGAAGAAAGGTATTCCTTACGAAACTGTAAATCCGACCCAGCATTTTTATGCCATAGAAGAGAAGACGCCACAAATGTCGCTGTTCTTTAACCGCATGAGTCCGTCGGCTTATTTGCGTGGTGGCGTGCAGGGTACTTTTTATACACTAAACTACCTGAAACACCTGGAGCATCATGGCATACGGGTTATTAACGGGTACCGCGCTTTTGTGTACGAAACATCAAAGGCATTACAATTAATGCTGATGGAACAACTGGGTATCAAATACCCAAAATCAAGGGTCATTAATCATCCTTCGCAAATTGAGGCTGCTACCGAAGGCCTGCGCTTCCCTATAGTGGTGAAAGCCAATATTGGTGGAAGTGGCGCTGGTATCGAGAAATTTAATTCGATGGACGAAGTGCGTGAGGCTATTCAAAACAATCAAATTGATTTAGGGATTGACCATACTGCTTTGGTGCAGGAATTTATTCCGGCCCGTGGCGGTTACATTACGCGTGTAGAAACTTTGGGCGGCAAATTTTTATACGGCATTAAAGTATACACCACCGGCGAAAGTTTTAACCTGTGCCCGGCCGATATATGCCAGACAACTACGGGGCAGGATTTAGTTCGTAATGCCTGTGCGCTTGATGCACCTAAAAATGGACTTAAAGTAGAAGCCTATACACCGCCTGCTGATGTAGTTAAAAACATTGAGACACTGGTACAGCAAAGCGGTATTGATGTAGGTGGCATTGAATATATCATTGACGACCGCGACGGTGAGGTGCTGTATTACGATGTAAACGCCCTATCAAACTTTGTGGCCGATGCCGTTAACGTGATTGGCTTTAACCCGCACGAGCGCCTGGTGGAATACTTGGAGCAGGAAGCAGTTAAAAAAGCTGAAGATGTAGCGGTGGTCTAAGATAAGTTGTGCGTTGTAAGTATATTTTGAGGTAATACCCAAAATGAATTGTCTGCAACTTACAACGCACAACCTACAATATAACATACAACTCAATAATGAATTACGGATATTGGTTACCCGTGTTTGGCGGGTGGCTGCGCAATGTAGAAGACGAGAACATGACCCCTACGTGGGATTATGTAAAGAAGCTGGCCATGCGCAGTGAAGAAATTGGTTTTGATCTGGCCCTGATAGCCGAACTTTACCTGAATGATATTAAGGGAGAGCAGGCACCTTCGTTAGATGCCTGGTCTACTGCCGCGGCACTGGCCGCTGTTACGCATAAACAGGAACTGATGGTGGCTGTAAGGCCAACGTTTCATAACCCTGCCCAGTTAGCCAAGCAAGCAGCTAATATAGATCACATCAGTAACGGACGTATATCATTAAATGTGGTATCATCATGGTGGAAAGATGAGGCCGAAAAGTACGGAATCCAATTTGAACAGCATGATGACCGTTATGCCCGCACGGCGGAGTGGTTGAACGTGGTAGACAGCGTTTGGAACCGCGACAACTACAGCTTTGAGGGTAAATACTACCAGGTAAAAGACAATATCTTGCAACCTAAGCCGGTATCAACACCCCGGCCTAAAATATATGCCGGCGGCGAATCTGACGCGGCTAAAGATCTGATATCTTCTACCTGCGATGGGTACGTGATGCACGGCGATTCACCCGAGCTGATAGGTCGCCGGATAGCTGACATGCGCGAACGTCGCGAAAAGAAGGGTTTGCCGCCTATGCTTTATGGCGTGGCCGCGTACAGCATCATCCGCAATAATGAGCAGGAAGTTAAACAAGAACTGGAACGCATTACAAACGTGCAGGAAGGTTCATCAGGGTACAAAAATTACCAGCAGTGGCTGTCGGGTACTCAACTGGAGCAACGCGTTTCATTGCATGATTATTCGGTCTCAAACCGGGGCTTGCGCTCGGGCCTTACCGGTACACCCTGGCAGGTTCAGGATCGTATAGCCGAGTTTGAAAAGGTTGGCGTCGATTTCTTTCTTTTACAATGCAGCCCTCAGCTCGAAGAGATGGAGCGCTTTGCCGACAATATTATAGCCGCTAAGGTTAATTAATAGGCTTACAATATAGTTACTCAGCATCTAAACATTAGCCTGTAAAATAACATTTTACGGGCTTTGTGCGTTGTAATAGTATACCAATTTTAAACATTATGGAACTGCTATCCCAAGTTAAACTCTGGGGCGATCGCCATCACCCCAAATGGTTAGATTACTTCCGCATTGTATTAGGCATGATATTGATCTGGAAAGGTGTATCTTTTGCCTTAAATTTAAGCGCTTTTACAGCCTTAATGACGCAGAGCAGGCTGGTCACGGCGGTTTCATTAAGTATTGTAGCGCACATCATCATTGTACTGCACGTGATAGGCGGCCTGTTTATTGTTTTAGGTTCGCACACTCGCACATCATGTTTATTAAACTTACCAGTGTTGCTTGTAGCAGTATTTTTTGTTAACCTTAGCCATAATATATTTAAGCCTTACGCGGAGTTCTGGCTTTCGTGCACGGTGCTGGTAGGCCTCATCTGCTTCCTGATTGAAGGCGATGGGATCATATCTGTAGAGCATACTAAAGAAGGCGATCAAAGCGTTGCTCATTCTCAATAGTGCTTTATATCGAATAATATTGTTTTAGGAATTACAACTTTGCCTAAAACAAGAAGGCCGACG
The DNA here is from genome assembly GCF_039634365.2 of Mucilaginibacter sp. PAMB04168. NCBI lineage: Bacteria > Pseudomonadati > Bacteroidota > Sphingobacteriia > Sphingobacteriales > Sphingobacteriaceae > Mucilaginibacter > Mucilaginibacter sp. PAMB04168. Next base: position 5,080,190 of record NZ_CP155079.2, on the reverse strand, counting down.
TATTTATATACGTCGGCCTTCTTTATTCATATTTCCGAAAGCTTATGCCAGCTTACGCTTTACTTCTACATTCTCGTAAGCTTCTACAATGTCACCTACTTCAATGTTGTTAAAGTTTTGAATGTTCAAACCACACTCGTAACCGGTGTTTACTTCTTTCACATCGTCTTTATAACGTTTAAGTGAAGCTAGCTCGCCGGTGTAAATTACCACACCCTCGCGGATGATACGTATTTTACTGTTACGGGTAATTTTACCATCTAATACCATACAACCTGCAATGGTACCCACCTTACTGATCTTGAAGGTTTCGCGTATTTCAACGTTAGCCACAATCTTTTCTTCAAAGGTTGGTGCCAGCATGCCTTCCATCGCTGTTTTAATTTCGTTGATGGCGTCATAAATAATAGAGTACAGGCGTATATCTATTTGCTCCTGCTCGGCCAGTTTACGTGCACTGCCCGATGGGCGTACCTGGAAACCAATGATAATTGCATCAGAAGCAGTTGCAAGCAATACATCTGATTCGGAGATCTGACCTACTGCTTTTGATATAATGTTAACCTGTATCTGGTCTGTAGACAATTTCAGTAACGAGTCGGATAATGCCTCGATAGAACCGTCCACGTCACCTTTCACAATAATGTTCAGCTCCTTGAAGTTACCTATCGCTAAACGACGGCCAATTTCATCAAGGGTAATGTGTTTCTGTGTACGTAAGCCCTGCTCGCGTTGTAATTGTAAACGTTTGTTGGCAATATCACGGGCTTCAACCTCACTTTCAAGTGCGTTAAACTTATCACCTGCAGTTGGCGCTCCCTGCATACCCAGCACCTGTACTGGTGTTGATGGGCCTGCCTCGCTTACACGCATACCACGCTCATTAGTTAATGCCTTAACACGGCCGCTATAGCTACCGGCTAATATTGGATCGCCTACACGTAAGGTACCAGCTTGTACCAGTACTGTAGTAACAATACCACGGCCCTTATCTAAGGCTGCTTCAATTACAGTACCTACAGCGCGTTTATTAGGATTGGCTTTCAGTTCCATTAACTCAGCCTCTAACAGCACTTTTTCCAAAAGCAGGCCTACATTTAAGCCAGATTTGGCTGAAATTTCCTGCGATTGGTATTTACCGCCCCAATCTTCAACTAAAATGTTCATGGCAGCTAACTGCTCGCGCACTTTGTCGGCATTGGCGCCTGGTTTATCAATTTTATTGAATGCAAATATAATAGGAGCACCTGCAGCCTGCGCGTGGTTAATGGCCTCGCGGGTTTGCGGCATCACGCTATCGTCAGCAGCAATAACAATGATAACAATATCTGTTACCTGGGCACCACGTGCACGCATAGCCGTAAACGCTTCGTGACCAGGTGTATCCAGGAAAGTAATTTTACGTTTGTCTTCCAGTGTTACTTCGTAGGCACCGATGTGCTGGGTTATACCACCAGCCTCGCCGCCAATAACGTTGGTTTTACGTATAAAGTCGAGCAATGAAGTTTTACCGTGATCGACGTGACCCATGATGGTTACGATAGGTGCACGAGGGATCAGTGTTTCCGGAGCATCTTCTTCCTCCAGGTTTATCTCTTCCTCATCAGGCTTAACAAACTCAATCTGATAGCCAAACTCGTCGGCCACAATGCTCAGGGTTTCCGCATCCAAACGTTGGTTGATGGATACGAACATGCCCAGGCTCATACATGTTGAGATAATTTGCGTTACAGAAACGTCCATTAAGGAGGCCAGCTCATTAGCGGTAACAAACTCGGTAACTTTAAGTACCTTAGATTGCAGTTCCTGTTCTAATGCTGCTTCTTCTGCTGATGCAGCTACATCATCCCGTTTCTGACGACGGAATTTAGCACGTTGTGCAAATTTACCTGATTTACCTGCGCCGCTTAAGCGGGCAAGCGTAGCTTTAATCTGGTCTTGTATTTCTTTTTCTGTTGGCTCTTCTTTAGGTGTACCTGGTGCCGGAGCATTTCGGTTACCAAAACCCGGACGATTGCCGCCTTGCTGGAAGCCGCCACCCGGACGGTTACCACCAAAACCCGGACGATTGCCACCGCCTTGTTGGAAACCACCCTGACGATTACCACCGCCTTGCTGGTTGCCACCCTGCTGGCCGCCGCCTTGTCCTTGCTGACCACCGGGTTGCTGACCTTGTTGAGGTCCCTGGCCCTGGCCTGGTCCGTTTTCCTTACGCTTGCGTTTGCGCTTGTTCTCTGCAGAGTTAGGGTTTGATGAACCTGCAGGTCCGTTTCCACGGCGGTTATTGTCAACCGGTAGTTGTATTTTACCAATTACATTCGGGCCGGTAAGGCGTTCTGCTTTCGCACGAATTACCTGGTTTTCCGGGGCTACTTCAGCTTCTGGTTTTGTGGCTGTAACTGGTGGCGTTACAGGTGCTGCCGGTGCTTGTACTACCGGAGCAGCAGGTGCAGGAGCCACCGGCTCTTGCTTAACCGGCTCGGGAGCAGGCTCTGGCTTGGCCACAGGTGCCGCCGGTGCTTGTACTACCGGAGCAGCAGGTGCAGGAGCCACTGGCTCTTGCTTAACCGGCTCGGGAGCAGGCTCTGGCTTGGCTACAGGTGCCGCCGGTGCTTGTTCTACCGGAGCAACAGGTGCAGGAGCCACTGGCTCTTGTTTAACCGGCTCGGGAGCAGGCTCTGGCTTGGCTTCGGGTTTCGGAGCTGGTTTGTTCAGGTTGTTCAGGTCAATTTTACCTACAACCTTTACGCCCGGTAACGAACCGTCTGGCCGCTCTTGTGGCTTTTCAGCCTCTTTAGGCCGATTGGGCGATTGCGCAAATGTGCCCGCGTTTTTGATCAGGATTTCCTCCTGCTCAAAATCCTTAGCACGTGTCTCGGCCGGCTTGTCGGGAACAAAGCCAGGCTCATCACGGCGTATTTTGCCTATGTTGATCTGCTTAGCTTCTTCCTTAATGCTTTTATCAGCAGCAAACTGCTTTACCAGACTGCTGTACATGTCGCTGTTAAGCACTGCGTTAGGGTTTTTGTCAACTTTATAACCTTTCGAGTTTAAAAAGTCTACAATGGTACCCATACCAATGTTCAGCTCTTTTACTGCTTTAATTAACTTTATACCTTTGTCTTCTGACATTTATTAATTCTTTCTCTGCTTATTATATGCAAATTTACGATTTTTTATTGGCATATATTCAGCTTATTCAAACTCAGCCTGCAGAATTGATAAAACTTCTTTTATCGTTTCTTCTTCAAGGTCAGTACGTTTAACCAACTCACCAAGGCTCAGACTTAATATTGATTTTGCTGTATCTAAACCAACGCGTTTAAACTCATCAATAATCCAGCCATCTATCTCATCCGAGAATTCTTCGATGTCCACATCTTCCTCGTGCTCATCGGCCTCCCTGTAAACATCAACCTCGTAACCGGTTAATTTGCCGGCCAGTTTAATGTTGTGGCCGCCACGGCCAATAGCCAGTGATACCTGATCGGGTTTTAAATAAACAGCGGCTGTTTTACGCTCCTCATCCAACTTAATGGTGGTGATTTTTGCCGGTGATAATGCACGCTGAATGTACAGCTGGACGTTATTGGTGTAGTTTATAACGTCTATATTTTCATTTTTTAATTCACGAACGATACCGTGAATACGTGAACCTTTCATACCCACACAGGCGCCTACCGGATCAATACGGTCATCGTATGACTCAACGGCTACCTTAGCACGCTCGCCCGGTTCGCGAACAATTTTCTTAATGGTGATCAATCCGTCGAAAATTTCGGGCACTTCCAGTTCAAACAAACGCTGTAAAAATTCTGGTGCGGTACGCGAAATGATGATTTTAGGATTACTGTTCATCATGTCAACCTTGTGTACCACCGCTTTTACACTGTCGCCTTTTTTGAAGTAATCTGCCGGAATCTGTTCGCTTTTTGGTAACAAAAGCTCATTGCCTTCATCATCCAGTACCAGCGTTTCTTTTTTCCAAACCTGGTATACCTCACCAGAAATTAGCTCACCTACACGGTCTTTATATTTTTTAAAGATCTCGTCTTTCTCGAGCTCCAGAATTTTGGATACCAGTGTTTGACGTGCAGCTAAAATAGCGCGGCGGCCAAAACTTTCTAACGTAATCTGTTCAACAAACTCGTCACCAACTTCCAAATCTGGGTCATGTTTGTGTGCTTCGGCTAATTCAATTTCCAGGTCGTCATCTTCCGAAAATCCGTCTTCCATTACGGTACGGGTACGCCATATCTCCAAGTCACCATTGTCGGTGTTAACGATTACGTCGCAGTTTTCGTCATTGCCGTATTTTTTACGGATCATGCTGCGAAATACATCTTCCAACACACTCATCATGGTTGGGCGGTCAATGTTTTTAAAATCCTTAAACTCCTGAAAGGAGTCGATCAAATTAATATTGCTCATCTTATTTAAACGATATTAAAACTTTAGTTTCTGTTATACTATCAACCGGAATGGCACTTTCTACCAGTACGGCTTTTTTGCCTTGTTCTTTTACTTTTTCTTCAATAATTACATTGTCGGCCGTTAAAGCCAGCAACTTGCCTTCGCGTTTGCCGCCATCTGCAGTTTTGATAGCTACCTGGCGGCCAACGTTTTTTACATACTGCCGCGGCAGGGTAAGAGGCGTATCAATACCCGGCGATGATACCTCCAGGTTATAAGCATCGGCTATTACATTTTCCTCTTCCAGATGATAGCCTACGTGGCGGCTCACATCGGCACAATCGCCTACGCCAAGTCCGGTATCGCCATCAATCAGGATAATTAACTTACCGTTGCTGTGCATTTTTACACTTACCAAAAACACGCCTGGCTTTTCGGCCAGCTTTTCTTCAACCAGTTCTGTTACCCGCTTTTCAATATTCATCATTTACCAAAATTTGATTGATAAATAAAAAGAGGGGACACAGGTCCCCTCTTTTCTTTCCACAAATATAAATACTTTTATTTGAATTTCAAGTGGTTTGTTGCATTTGTAAGCTTACAAACTGCTGTGTATACCTCAGGCAGCTAGCTGAAACTGAATTTTATTAATGAGCGCCTGCACATCAAACGGCTTTAGCACAAAATCATCAGGAGCGCCTTCCGTGCTCTCTAACAAACGCGATGCAGCCTGGTAATTTCCTGATATAAAAATAATAGGTATATGCCTCGTTTCGGGGGCTGATTTCAGTGCTGAGCAAATTATGGTTCCATCTAATCCGGCAAGCATAATATCCAGCAAAATCAAATCGGGTTTAAAACGCGCTACTGCCTGAAATATATTCTCGGCCTTGGAAAGGGTTTCTACTTTATAATCGTATCTTAACAGTAAATCCCTCAGCATCTCCAACGTTTCCTTATCGTCGTCTACGGCTAATATCTTTTTGTACATGGCTTTTATTCAACAGGAACTGAACAATTCGTATGCCAAGTATCGGATATTAATCAATATGAAACAAGTGGCTATTGGTGGTTAAATAAACAACAAAAGGAGACTAGCGCTGGTTTCCTTTTGTTATAAAGTGTACTGTAAATTACTGTACAGATAAATTCATATTGGCTGCTATGGATTGTACAGAAGCCAAATGCTGCTTTAGTTTAGGCAGCGTTTTTACCGCAAACGCTTTTACGTCCGCGTCCTTTGCGTTGGTTGATGCTCTCTCAAACAAGGCTATTGTTTTCTTATGGTCGGCTACCATCATAGTTATGTAGTTCTTGTCAAACTCAGTGCCTGTAGTGTTGGCTAACATAGGATCGGCAGGCATAGCGGGCACTGCAGTCGAATAGCCTTTTTTAAGGGCAATTTTTTTCAATTCTGCATTAGCCAGTGTGTGGTCTTTAATCATACGCAAGCCGTAGGCTTTAACGCTGGCAGATTTACCTTTTTTAGCAGCCAGTTGGCCGGCTTTAACTTCCATTGTGTTGCCCATGGCGGCGTTTTTTACAAAGTTTACAGTTACCGTATCTGTAGTTTGGGCAAAAGATAGCTGGGCAAACAATGCACCAAATATCATTAAAAGAGCGTGCTTTTTCATAATAATAGATTATTTACACCGACAACAGTTTTGAAAGAGGCCGGTTTTACAAAAAAAGGGCTGCCTTATAAAAAGACAACCCTTACAACCTAATATACCCCTATTAAATTTTTGTAATTATATTTTGATGAAAAGCTCTGCATCGGGCTTACGGACTTTAGCAAACTGGCTGTATGGATCTTCGTCCGAACGGTAGCCCACATTTACAAGTACAGAAGTGGTCAAGCCCTTCTCTTTTAAGCCTAAAATTTCGTCGAATTTGCCGGCGTTGAAGCCTTCCATAGGGGAGGTATCAATGCCGAGTTCAGAGGCAGCGCTGATTAATACGCCTAAAGCAATATAAGCTTGTTTGTGTGCCCAAGCAATTTTTTGGTCTTCGCCCATGCGTGCGATTGAACCCAGCATGGCGTTCTCAAAATCTGCCAGGTTTGCACGGTCTACCTGGCGTACGCGTGCAACTTCGTCTACGTAGGTTTTAACGTAAGCCTCATTAATTTCTGTTTCGGCAGCAAATATTATCACTTGCGATGCATCGGTTAATTGCGTTTGGCCGTAAGCGGCTTCCTTGAGTTGCTCGCGTATTGCAGCATCCTCCACTACAATAATTTTATAATGTTGCAGGCCAAATGAAGAAGGTGCGAGTTGTGTTGTCTTTAATAACGTTTGCAGCTTATCGGCACTGATTTTTTTAGTATGATCAAATTTCTTAGTAGCATAGCGCCACTCTAAGGCGTTTAGTAATGACATGACTGTTTGTTTTAGTAAAGCAAAAATACATGTTTAAACATGTATTTTTGCAATCATATTGTCATACTTATTGACGCCTAGTTTTTTGGGACAAAGATGAGGGCGATTAATTAAAGCAAGCCACGTTCACGTAATTGTTTACGGCGTTCCTTTTCCAGGCGCTTTTGTTCTTTTTGCGCGTCCTTTTCCCGCTTCTTTACGGCGTCAAGGGAGTCGGCAATAGCCTCTTTGCGGCGGTCAGCGCTATCTTTTTTGCCAAACAGACGTGACAGGAAACCCTGCTTTTTCTCAGGTTCAGCCTGCGGCTCTGTAACGCCTGGTAGTAAAATGTTTGGTGCGTCTGTATCGTCAGGATCCTGCTGCATCAGGCTATCAGCCACTGCGGTGTCAATAGGAGCAATACGCTGCCTTAGCGATTCTCTTAAACGTACATTGTAAAACCCGTAAGCGCTGCTGTCGCGCTGGGTCCAGCCGCGTTTAGCCATCAGGTTACCAATTAACCTGAAATAGCCATGCAAGCGGTAACGCAACGAGCCATCGGGTTCAAAGGCGTACAAACCTGCCTTTGGATTGGGTACAATGCTGGCCAGGTAAATACTTTCGCCTAAAGTAAGCTGGGCAGGTGTTTTGTTAAAGTAGAACCGGGCTGCTTCGCCAATGCCGTAAACATTTTTACCCCACTCTATAATGTTAAAATAAACTTCCAGCATGCGGTCCTTGGTCATCACCTGGCCGTTATACAAAAGCCACACAATCAGTATTTCCTCAAACTTACGGGTAAGGGTCTTTTGCCTGCTTAAAAAAGCGTTTTTAACCAGCTGCATAGAGATAGTACTGCCGCCCCGTTTGAAACGCTTTTCTTTAAAATCTTCGGCTATTGATTTACGCAGTGATTCCTGCACAAAGCCATGGTTGGTATAAAACGATGGATCTTCGGCCGTCATAACCGCATTACGCAGGTCGGGCGCTATTTCGTACAACGGTGTAAAATCAGGGTTTGACGGGCCTACGGTACGTGGTGGCATAGGTTTGCCTTTTTCGTAAGGTGTGTAAACAAACTCGCGGTTGAGGCGGCTCAGGTCTGTTTTTCCAAAACGCAATATCCGGAAATCCTGCTTGGCCAGGCCCGATTCAAACTGTACTTCATCAGGATTAGAAGTATCCAAAAAGAAGTGCATGTTATAACGCAGCTTTCCGGCTACCTGTATACCTTCAACAGAGTCAAATAACCCGCGTGGAAAGGAGTCGAAAAAGTTCTGCGCATCCTGCCAGTCAGTATGTACTTTAACGGTATACAATTTAACCGGCCGCATTTTATATTTAATATATGGATGGATGTTGAGCTTTTTAAGGTGAATAACCGATGAGCTATCGAGCGATATATACTTATCACCTACAAATACATTGGCATCAATTGATCCATCGGGCACAACTACATTTGTAGCTGACAGTGCCGGATGATTAACCAACAGGTTTTTAACCGAGCAATAAGTGTAAACCTGAGTTTCATCGTTGCCGTGCTCAACCTTATTAAGGCGTGTAGTGAGCGTATCAAAGTTAAATTTCAACTTAAACTTCTTTTCTATAAGCGGCAGTTCCACCTTTTTGCCATCGGCATATAGTTTTACGTCAATCTCTTTATCTGATGGATGCAGCTTGCCTGTAAAATGCCAGGTGGATTCGTGATCGTTCACATCAATGGTGGAGGTCAGGTCTCCATCATCAATACGAGCGGTTTTAGCTAATAACTTCACCTGGTTGCTATCATCAGCAAACGTTATTCTAAAATTTTGCAGATTAAGATTGTCCGGAATTTTATAAAGCACCTGGTTAATGAGGTTATCAGCAAACTCATTTAAACCCGACTTGGTCTTGGTTGAAGTAGAATCTCTTTTTTTACGGAACAGGAAATCATAATTACGTACGCCGTTTTTACTGATGAAATTTAAATAGCCATCCACCAATTTTACGTCTGACAGTTTAATGTTGCCGAAAATTAGCGGCCAAAGCTTTACGCTTAGTTCAAAATTGTCGATGCGCAGCAGGCTATCACGCTGGTAGGGCACTATACTGATGTGATCAAAAGCCACACTGCTGAGGCCGGTGAACTTGGCTTTGCCTATTTTTACATCTAAATTATACTCGCGTTTGGCTTTTGCTTTAGCTTTGCTGATAGCATTTTGCAGCAATGTTTCGCGCTTTGAATATGCTATATACCCGCCGATCAGGATTAACAGTACAATTATGCCGAGCACAATGCCGGCTATACGAAGATATTTAGGGTTAAGGCGATGCATCAGTAAATTTTATCCAAAACTAAATCTTATCGGCTATAAAACGATTTCGAACCGCAATTATTTCTCTAACAAAAGCAATACGCCCCTGTTTTAGTATTTTTGTGTCAATATAAAAACATGCAACTAAACAAAGAACAAGTACTGCAAGCCTTAAGTAATGTTGAGGAGCCCGATCTGAAAAAAGACCTGGTTACGCTGAACATGATTCAGGATATACATATTGAAGGTAACAAGCTTAGCTTTTCGGTGATATTAACTACGCCGGCCTGTCCGTTAAAGGGGCTCATTGAGAATGCCTGCCGCAATGCGATCAGTCATTTCATCAGCCCGGATATTGAAGTGAGCATTAATATGACCTCGCGCGTTACCACGCAAAAAAACACCGGCGTACCGGGCGTTAAAAATATTATTGCCGTAGCATCGGGCAAAGGCGGTGTAGGTAAATCAACCGTGGCGGCTAACCTGGCTTTAAGTTTAGCAGCCAGTGGGGCCAAGGTGGGCTTAATTGACGCGGATATATATGGTCCTTCGGTGCCTATTATGTTTGGTTTAGAAGGAGCCCGGCCTAAAGCGAGCCAGGAGAATGGTAAAACCCGCATTGAGCCGATTGAAAAATATGGTATTAAATTGCTTTCAATAGGCTTTTTTACCGATCCTAATCAACCTGTGCCATGGCGCGGGCCAATGGTATCAACGGCGGTAAAACAATTATTTAACGATGCCGACTGGGGTGAGCTGGATTATTTAGTAGTTGACCTGCCTCCAGGCACCGGCGATATTCATATCACTGTAACACAAAGCTTCCCCATAACGGGCGCTGTTATTGTAACCACGCCGCAAAACGTAGCGCTGGCCGATGCCAAGAAAGGTGTGGGGATGTTCATGATGGAATCTATCAATGTGCCTATACTGGGTGTGATCGAGAACATGTCGTACTTTACACCTGCCGAACTGCCCGATAATAAATATTATATTTTTGGTCAGGGTGGCGGTTTAAAGCTGGCTCAGTTAGTAAATGCGCCGTTTTTGGGAGAAATTCCACTGGTGCAAAGCATTAGCGAATCGGGAGATGCAGGAAAACCGGCCGTGCTGGAGGGTGCAGGCTTAATGCACCAGGCCTTTGGCCATATAGCCGAGCGCGTAGCACAGCAAGTATCGATTTATAACGCAAAGGCAACAGACTATGCCGACGTCATAAATCGTTAAAAAATTAATATCTTTACATTACAAAAAAGTATAAACATGAGTTTATTTGATCAGGTAGAAGCAGCTCTCGATACCATAAGACCATATTTGGAAGCTGACGGGGGGAATGTTTCGGTAGAAGAGATTACTCCTGATAATGTTGTTAAATTAAAGTTGCTGGGTTCGTGCGGTTCATGCCCTATGAGCATCATGACTCTAAAAGCAGGAATTGAGCAGGCTATTATGAAGGCAGTGCCCGAGGTAACTGCGGTTGAGGCTTTAAACTTAACCGATATGGACGATCCTAATGCGGTTTTGCCAGCCAATATGCGTTAATGTTAAGTAATGTTAAAGCTTAGCCGGATTTTATTTTAAACATTATTTTTGCTTGCTGAAACTATTTGAATAAACCCGGCGTAAATAATATTATACGGCTTAAGTGTTCCATGAAGAAGTGTTTGCTGATTTTAATTGTATGCCTGTTTGCTGCAGTGACTGCTTTTGCCCAAAAGGCAGATAAGCCCCTGGTGCAATTTACCGGTATTACTTTTAATGCCGACAGCGACAGGGTAATAGTACCTTATGTAACCATCACTAACCTGTCTAACAAAAATTCTGTTTTTATTGCCAATTACAAAGGTTACTTCTCTTTTGTAGTGCATGAGCGCGATACCTTGCGGTTTACATCGGTAGGCTTTGCGCCGCAGGAAGTAGTTATACCTGCTAACCTGGCTAATAAAAGCCACACGATTCAAATATTTATGAAGCCGCAGGTTATTAACCTGCCGGCTTTCCATATGTTCCCCTGGGCTACTACTGATGAGTTTAAAAAAGATTTCCTCACCATGAAACTGGCCGATGATGATCTTGAAAATGCCCGCAAAAATCTGAGCCGGAGCTCACTTGCAGCGGCCAACAGCACCTTGCCTCGCGATGCCAACGAAATACAATCGGCCGTTGGGCAGGATATGCACAATAGGATACTTAACTCACACTCCCTTATACCTAACCCACTGCTTAACCCTATTGCGTGGGGTACCCTCATCAAACAAATTACTGACGGCGATAAGAGCCGGGCTAATTAATATCCTTTGAGCGTATAACCCGTATGCTTACTTGTAGCTCATGGAAGTGTGATTGTTGGCTATTGCTAAATTTAAAAAAATTAAGCCTTACACAGCCTTCAAGCAACTCGCTCGCAGTTGTTATATTTGTATATGCTCTTACCCAATGCCTACCGTAAAATAATCCATATTGATATGGATGCTTTTTATGCATCGGTGGAGCAGCGCGATAATCCCGAATACAGAGGTAAGCCACTGGTGGTAGGCGGATTGCCGGAGGGCCGGGGAGGTGTGGTGGCAACGGCCAGTTATGAAGCGCGCAAGTTTGGCATTCGCTCGGCAATGCCCTCTAAAAAAGCATTGCAATTGTGTCCGCACGCTTTGTTTGTGCGCCCGCGGTTTGCGGTGTACAAAGAAGTCTCCAAGCACATACGCGAAATATTTAGCCGGTATACTGATCTAATTGAGCCGCTTTCGTTAGATGAGGCTTACCTGGATGTAACCGAAGATAAATTGGGTATAGGGTCGGCTATAGAAATTGCCATGCAAATTAAAAAAGCCATTAAGAATGAGTTGCAGCTTACGGCATCGGCTGGGGTATCGGTTAATAAGTTTGTGGCTAAGATTGCTTCTGATATCAACAAGCCAGATGGGTTGAAGTTTATTGGTCCGTCGGCCATTGAAAATTTTATGGAGCAGTTACCGGTCGAAAAGTTTTTTGGTGTAGGTAAAGTAACTGCAGAGAAAATGAAAAAGATGGGGCTGCATACCGGTGCTGATTTAAAGCAGCTTACTCAAGACGATTTAGTTAAGCACTTTGGTAAAACAGGCCGCTTTTATCATCAAATTGTACGTGGCCTTGATGACCGGCCCGTACAACCGCACCGCGAAACGAAAAGCATGGGTGCCGAAGATACCTTTGCCTACGACCTGACCGAGACCGAAGAAATGCATACCGAGCTGGATAAAATAGCACAAACTGTAGCCGACCGCCTCGAACGCTATAATCTTAAAGGCCGCACCATAACACTCAAAATTAAATACAGCGACTTTAAGCAGATCACCCGTAATCAATCTTTTACCCAACCCATTGGTGATGTGCAAACACTTAGCACTACAGCAAAGCAACTGCTGCTGGCTACACAGCCTGATGACGTGCGTATTCGTTTGCTGGGTATTTCGGTATCCAACTTTGGGGAGCTGGCCCCTAAAGTAAAAAGGGACGATGTGCCTGAACAATTGAAGCTGTTTTAGCGTTTGCACAACAGAAAACATCAACCTTAATAAAAGCACGCTTATGCGTTTGCTTTATCTATTACATGAGATTTGCCAGGCCTATTCTTCTTTCTATTGTACTGTTTATTATCGCTTTCAAAGTGGCTTATGGCCAGGCACGTAATTCAATTGGGGTTGGCGCCGGTTTAAATTTCCCCTTCAAAACAGGCTATAGCATTGGCCGCGACAGGGTACTACAGCTGCAGTTATTCTCCAAAAAACAATGGGCTTTTATGCCGGTACTTGGCTTGGAAAATTTTAAAGGTAAGCAGGAAGCCGATATGGATGTAGCCTTTCTAAATATGGCCGCTAAATACTATGTTAGTAAAACGGTGTTTATTTACGCAGGCCCATCCGTTTATGCAGGGGGGAATGATAACGGTGTAGCAGGTGCCGGCGGTGCTTTGGGTGCAGGGTATGATTGGACGCTTGATGGCTTTAGCAGCATAGAGTTTTCGCTAAGGACTGACTTTTTGCCGGCTTACACGCGCTTGCCTCCAGCAGCCGGAATACGGGTAGCCTACAAATTTAATTTCAAGCATAAAGACGGTGAACGGAACCGGTTTGATATTCCCTAGCATCGCTTAGTACATTACACCACCATTTTTACAGTCGTATTCTTGGTGCTACGTTCGGGGATGGCGTTGCGGTTCTTTAATAAACGGATCTCAAGTCTTATTTCTAGAGAGTTTGGATGAACTATTCCTTCCCCGCCACGCAGATCACAAATTCGCCCTTAACAGGGTGCGTTTCGTAATACGTTTTTACCTCGGCTACTGTTCCACGTACGGTTTCTTCGAACATTTTGGTGAGCTCGCGCGATACGGAGATCTGCCTGTCGGCTCCCCAGTAAGTAATCATTTCATCCAGCGTTTTTAACAGGCGATGGGGCGACTCATATAAAATAATGGTGCGCTCCTCTCCGGCTAAAAATTTATACCGTGTTTGGCGGCCTTTTTTCAGCGGTAAAAAACCTTCAAAGCAAAACTTATCCGTCGGGAAGCCCGAGTTAACCAGGGCAGGTACAAAAGCAGTGGCGCCCGGCAGGCATTCCACGGGCAAATCATGCCGTAGGGCCTCACGCACCAGGAAAAAACCCGGATCGGAGATAGCCGGCGTGCCGGCGTCTGATATAAGCGCTATATTCTTTCCTTCCAGCAAGAACTTTACAATTTCGGTTGATGATTGATGCTCATTGTGCTGATGATGCGCAAATACCTTTTTCTCGATGCCAAAATGTTTGAGCAGGGGGGCTGAGGTACGGGTGTCCTCTGCCAGTATCAGGTCGGCCTCTTTTAGCACCCTGATGGCCCGGTAGGTCATATCCTCTAGGTTACCGATGGGTGTAGGCACTAAGTAAAGTTTACCGGTCATGTTGCTTACGGGTGGTGGTTACAGGCTGATTGGTTGAGCGCAAGTGAAAAAAAATCACCACTCACCACTCACAACCCGCAACTCATCCTATCTTTGCTGCGAAAATTATCTGAAATAATGCTGCAAGTTAGTTATATCCGCGATAACAAGGAACAGGTTTTAGAACGTTTAGCTGTTAAAAATTTTAAACAGCCCGAACTGGTTGATGAAATTATACGCTTAGACGATAACCGCCGTCATACGCAAAACCGTTTAGATACTACATCGGCCGAGGCCAACACGGCCGCCAAGCGTATTGGTGAGCTCATGCGTAACGGACAGAAAGCCGAAGCAGACCTGCTTAAATCGCAAACAGGAAACTGGAAAGAGGATATTAAGCAGCTCAACGAGCAGCTGAGTGCCATTGAGCAAGAGTTACAGCAAAAACTGGTAATACTGCCCAATCTGCCTCATTCTAGTGTGCCGAAAGGCGTAAGCGCTGATGACAATGAGGTAGTATTGGAGAATGGCGAGAGACCTAACTTACCCGAAAATGCCCTGCCACATTGGGAACTGGCCACCAAATATAACCTTATAGATTTTGAACTGGGCGTTAAAATTACCGGCGCCGGGTTTCCGGTTTATAAGGGCAAGGGAGCTAAATTGCAGCGTGCTTTAATTAGTTTCTTTTTGGATGAGGCCGAAAAAGCCGGTTACAACGAAGTGATGCTGCCGCTGATGGTAAACGAAGCATCGGGTTTTGGCACCGGGCAACTGCCGGATAAAGAAGGACAGATGTATTTTGTTGGTCAGGATAACTTGTACCTGATACCTACTGCTGAAGTGCCTATTACCAACCTGTACCGCGATGTAATATTGAAGGGTGACGAACTACCCATCAAAAATTGTGGTTATACACCATGTTTCCGTCGTGAGGCAGGTTCATATGGCTCACACGTACGTGGGTTGAACCGCTTACACCAGTTTGATAAGGTAGAAATTGTGCAGGTAGTACACCCCGATCAATCATATAATATATTGGAGCAAATGAGCACACACATACAAGGCTTGCTGCAAAAGCTGGGCTTGCCTTACCGCGTACTGCGTTTATGTGGCGGCGATATGGGCTTTACGTCGGCCCTTACGTATGATATGGAGACCTGGAGCGCCGCACAGCAGCGCTGGCTGGAGGTATCATCAGTTTCTAACTTCGAAACGTACCAAAGTAACCGCTTAAAACTGCGTTTCCGCAATGCCGAGGGTAAAACTCAACTGGCGCATACCTTAAATGGTAGCGCACTGGCACTGCCGCGTATTGTAGCCACCCTGTTGGAGAATAACCAAACTGATAACGGTATTAAAATACCGGAGGTACTGGTGCCTTATACCCGTTTTGAGTGGATAGATTAAATTGATTTCGAAATCCCGGTGTTGAATTTCGTATTTTGATAAAAGCGTCATTACTGCTAGGTAATGACGCTTTTTGTTTAATTACTGTTGCGGACGGCCATCGGGCTTGGCATTGCCTTCACTCATACTGGTTGAATCTTTACCGGTTGAATCGGTGGTCATGCTTGAGCCGGTTGTTTCATTGCCTGCATTTGAACCCTCTACTGCATTGGCAGTATCGGTAGAGCCACCTACGTTTTTATTTTCGCCGCCGTTACCCCCGCATGCGGTTAATGAAGCGGCTATTAATGCTATAGCAGCTAAGCTCTTTATGTTTTTCATAATCATGGTTATATATGTTGTTGTAGCTGGTAAACAGGTGCGTTTCTGTTAATGTTTTGCTAAACAGGTTAAGTATATTCTTAAATAAGTAATTTTGCTGTGTTAACGCTTGTGCTTAATGGCCTAAGCTTTTGATCCGCACATATTCATGACGCAAAATCCTATTAATAATAAAACCTGGTTCTGGCTGTTTTTTTCGTTAGCGGTGGCCTATGTTTTTGGTCTTTTTGTGCCCTTAATGAACGAGGATGCCTCGCACCACGCTAACATTGCCCTGCACATGGTGCAAAACCATGATTATGTGAACCTGGTTGATGATAATGGCAAAGATTACCTGGACAAACCCCACCTGCATTTCTGGCTGTCTGCCCTGTCGTTCAATCTGTTTGGCGTAAATACTATTGCTTATAAAATACCAGCGTTGTTAGCAACCATTTTAGGCTTGTTTTCTACCTACAAGCTGGGTAGGCGCTTGTATAATCAACCCGCCGGCCTGCTGGCTGCTGTAATTTATGCCAGTGCTCAGGCCCAGTTTCTGGCTAATAACGATGTACGTATGGATGCACTGCTTACGGCCAGTATCATATTTGCTACCTGGCAATTAGTAGAATCGGTTTATAATGCGCGCTGGTACAACTATGTGCTGGCAGCTTTAGGGTTGGCTATGGCTTTTACCACCAAGGGTATGATTGGATTTGTAATGCCTTGCGCTGCACTGTTCTTTCTACTGGTATATCAGCGCAACTGGACAGCTATTTTTCACTGGCGCTGGCTGGTGGTGTTGGTTTGCTGGGCTATTTTTATTGCCCCCTGCGTGTACTGTTATTACCTGCAATATGATCTGCATCCCGAAAAGGTGGTGCGTAATATGCGCAACGTATCGGGCGTAAAGTTCATCCTTTGGCAGCAAAATTTTGAACGACTGGATGGCAAGCATTGGGGTAAAGGGCACAAAGATTATTTTTTCTTTTTTCATACCCTGCTATGGGCTTTCCTGCCGTTTTGCCTGCTTACCTATGTGGCGTTTTTCGACTGGGCGGCCTTTTTTGTAAAGAACCGTTTTACGCCCATTAAGCATTACGAATTCTTAACAGTAGGTACCATCATCTTCATCTTTGTTATCATATCTTCATCGGGTTATCAGCTGCCGCATTATTTAAATATCCTGTTCCCGTTTTTTGCACTTATTACTGCTGGGTTGCTTATTACTAAATTTGAATTGCATCATCAGCGTAGCCTTAATATTTACCTAATTATTCAGTATTTAGTAATTGCCATTGTAGCTGTGCTGCTGGTGCTGTTAAACTTTTGGTGTTTCCCAGTACATTCTTGGTCGGTTATGGGGGTATCGGTTGTTGTTTTGGCTGCAATGGTTTATGTGCTGGTTAAAGAGCGCGAGGTGCTAACCAGGCTGGTGGTACTTTCGGTTTTAATGGCATCACTTACCAATGTGCTTATTAACGGTAATGTATACCAGCAATTGTTAAATTACCAGGGCGGTATAGGTTTGGCACAGGTAGTTAACCGCAATAATATTCCCAAACAGCATATTTATAACTTTTATCATCACAGTTCAGGGTTCAACTTCTACGCACAAAACCTCACGGGTTTTATTGGCGTTCCGGGTATTAAAGAGAAGAGAGCTAAAGGCGAGGAAGTGTGGATATTCACTACGCCCGAAGCTAAGGCTAACCTGCTGAAAGAAGGTGTAAAGTACGAAGTTGTTTATGCTGATACCGATTTTGGTATAACCCGCTTAACCAAGGAATTTCTGAATCCGGCTACCCGAAAGCAAGCCTGCACTACCGATTACCTGATCAAAATTAAATAAGCTTAAACGTAGCGGCTGATAATAAAAAGAATGATTTGCAGCACAATGTTGGCATAAACGCCAGCGAGCACATCATCCATCATTACGCCGGTGCCGGCTGGGAGTTTTTCCATTTTGCGTATGCCGAGGGGTTTAACAATATCGAAAAAGCGGAAAAGTATTAGTGCAACTATAAGGTTAAAATTGGTTAACGGGACAAATAGCAAGGCTATCATTTGCCCGGCTACTTCATCTATCACAACCCGGGAGCTGTCTTTGCCCCAATCGGCCTCTACCTGATTGCCGGTATGGATGCCTGTTAGGGTAACCAATACAGTAGCTAAAGGTAATACCCAAATATGTTCAAAAACATCAGTTGGGCGTAGCAGGTATATAACTAAACAAGTAATTACCGCAGCTACGGTACCCCCGCCTTTTATATATCCAACACCAAAAATTGAGGCTATGATTTTGTTCAGATTCATGACGAATAATGCGCCGGCAAAGGTAGCAAAAAGTACATGCGTGGATGACTAACCGGCTTTTGTAACAAAAATTTGCCTTAATGTTTAATTTTAGCCTATTTGCAATCATGACTAAACGACCGCGCGCATTAATATTTGATATGAATGGTACCATGATAAACGATATGGACTACCATACCAAGGCCTGGCAGCGCATATTTAACGAAGAATTGGGAGGCAATTTTAGCTGGGACGAAGTTAAGGTACAGATGTACGGCAAAAATGATGAAGTGCTGGAGCGGGTATTTGGCGCGCAGCGGTTTACAGAGGAGGAGAAGAAAGCGCTGTCATTTGCCAAAGAGCAACGCTACCAGCAGGAATACCTGCCTCAACTTGCCTTATTGCCCGGTTTGGCCAATCTGTTAGAAGAAGCGCATCAACAACAAGTGCCGATGGCAATTGCATCAGCTGCTATACCTTTTAATATCGATTTTGTGCTGGATAATCTTAACATCCGTCATTACTTTAAAGCCATTGTAAGTGCCGATGATGTGCTGCTGAGCAAACCTCATCCCGAAACGTTTTTGAAAGCCGCACGCCTGTTACAGGTAGACCCAATTGACTGCCTGGTGTTTGAAGACGTACCTAAAGGTGCAGAGGCGGCGTTAAATGCAGGGATGCCTGCGGCGGTATTAACCACCACCCATCAGCGTGAGGAATTTGCCCACCTCGATCACATCCTGCATTTTAGTGCCGATTTTACTGATAATTTTTTTGCCGACTTGTTAAAGTAATTACAGCATCACTGCCATATTTTAGTCAGCTTGTGTAAACTATTGGTTGCTCTGGCGCTTATAATATAGCTTTGATGTATTATAATTATGGAATCATTATCAGGAAAAACAGCTTTAATAACCGGTGCCGGTAAAGGCATTGGCAAAGCGCTGGCTATAGCCTTAGCCAAAGAAGGTGTAAACGTAGGCCTGCTGGCCCGTACCGCAAGCGATCTGGAACAACTCGCGACCGAGCTGCAGCAGTTTAACGTAAAAGTTGCGGTAGCTACCGCCGATGTTGCTAATATGGAAGCCGTAAACATGGCGGTTAAGCAATTACAGGCGGACTTAGGTTTTATTGATATTTTAGTGAATAACGCGGGCGTAGCTTACTTTGGTAGCTTTTTAGAATTAGACCCGGCGAAGTTTGAGCAAACCATACAAGTGAATTTGCTAGGCGTATACTATGTAACCCGTGCTGTATTACCTGCCATGATTGAGCGCAAAACAGGCGATATCATCAATATCTCATCAACAGCAGGGCAGCGTGGCGCTGCGGTTACCAGTGCTTACACTGCATCTAAAGCCGGTTTAATTGGCTTGTCCGAATCGCTCATGCAGGAGGTTCGCAAGCATAACATACGGGTAAGCAGTCTCACACCAAGCACCGTGGCTACAGGTTTGGCTATAGATCTGAAACTGACGGATGGCAATCCCGGCAAGGTTATGCAGCCCGAAGATTTTGCTGAGTTTATAGTGCACAACCTAAAGCTAAACCGCCGGGTATTTGTAAAAGAAGCGGGCTTGTGGTCAACCAACCCATAATAAAAAAGAATAAGTGCTTACTAGTATGTACCAGTAAGCACTTTATTCTTATTTGTAAGCGGCAACTCCGGCCAAAGCCACCTCACGGTCTTGTTCTACACTACCGCCCGATACGCCTATAGCGCCAACAATCTCACTGGCGCTTTTCAACGGCACGCCACCCGGAAAAGATATCAACCCGCCGTTAGATACTTCAATGTTGTACAAGGGGCCTCCGGGTTGTGATAAGCCACCTATATCGCCCGATTCCATATCAAAAAAACGTGCCGTTTTGGCTTTCTTGATCGATATATCTACAGAGCCAAGCCAGGCATTATCCATGCGCGCAAAGGCTTTCAAATTAGCGCCGGCATCTACCACGGCAATATTCATGGGCACGCCAATCTCCTGCGCTTTTAACTGGGCTGCCGTTATAACTGCCTGCGCTTGTTCTAATGTAATATTCATTTTTTAGTCGTTGTTGGTATATCTAACTACAGGCGGCTGGGTATTCGGTTTTAATTATACTATGCTAAAAACGAATAAAGAATTTTGCCGGTTTGAAGATAGCCGGTTTGAAGCTTAGTTTATAAATCTGGTAAAAAGCTGCTTGCAAGCCTTCAGGCGCACTTTAGGAGTCGCATGGGTGCAGGAAAGATTGTATATTAGGGAACTATTTATCAACTATGGACCTTATTACCGAACTGGCCGAGCTGGCTTTGGCTACGCGCTTGAAACGCCTGAGCGACCGGCTGGCGCAAGACGTAAACAAGATATACAAGGAGCTTAATCTTAATTTTGAATCAAAATGGTTTTTGGTGCTTGAACTGCTAAACCGGAGAAAGGTAATGTCTATTGTTGATATCGCTGATGAATTAAAGCTGACGCACCCCGCTATTGTGCAGTTTGCCGACCAGATGCTGAAGGCTAAGCTTATTATTGCACAAAAGGATGAAAATGACGGCCGTAAGCGGATGGTGTCTTTATCGGCCAGCGGTAAAAAGCTGTTACGACAGCTGGCACCGGTGCTGGAGGTGATTAGGACTGAAAACGAACATTGGCTGAGCGAAGCCGATACTAATCTACTAAACATTTTAGGTCAGTTGGAGAAAGCGCTCGACAAAAGGAATATGTATCTTAGAATAAAAGAAAAGCTAAGTGATGGTAAGGAAAGTGAAGTTTGATATTAAGGATTTGGAAAGCATTAAGCTGCTGGTAGATCGGTTTTATGCCAGTGTAAGGAACGATGAGCTGCTTGGACCGGTGTTTGCCGACGTAATTAAGGATGACTGGCAGCCTCATTTGGATAAAATGTATGCCTTTTGGAATGCTGCCTTGTTTTGTGTAGCTGGCTTTAGGGGCAACCCTTTTGCACGGCATGCGCCGTTATCTATACAACCACAGCATTTTGACCGCTGGTTGCAAGTGTTTAACCAAACTGTTAACGACAACTTTGAAGGGCCCATGGCCGATGATGCCAAGAAACGCGCCGAACTCATGAGCATCATGTTTCAGGCCAAGCTTAGCCGTGTGAAAGATGGCTTTAGTAAAATAATTGTGTAATACTTTATAAGTGGTTGCCTGCTTGTCAAGTTAAGCAAATGATAATAAAGACTAAAAATTTTGGCTATATCATCTGAAACCTACCTGCAGGGCAAAAGAGGGTTGGAGTTAAGCGCTAAAGAGAATGCCCTCCCTTCGGCACCTGCATTCAATTAGCCCATAATCTTACTTGAAGGTAACCTAGGCAGCTAATAGGTTAGTTACAATATTTCCTGATTGCGTCGTAAGCTTCCTTTAAGCCTAATTCGCCTGCTTTACTCAGGTCCATACAGCCATTTATTTTTTCGGCCGATACTTGTACGCGTATCATACCACGTTGGTAGTAAGCCTGGCGTAAGCGGGTATCAAGCGCAATGGCGGCCGTAAAGTCGTCAATGGCGCCCCGACTATCTCTCTGCTGCACCTTAAGTTCTCCTCTGCGCAGGAAAGCCATTTTGTTTGCGGCGTTCATTTGTATAGCTGTGGTATAATCCAGCATAGCACCACGGTAATCTTGCAGTTTAAACTTTGCCACGCCGCGGTACAGGTAAGCATCCGAGTTGTTAGGGTTCATATCAATAGCGGTGTTGTACTCTTGTATGGCGTTAATAGAATCCTGCAAGGCAAATTTAGCCAGGCCCCGGTATACAAAAACGTCCTCATCCTGCGGGTCGTTTTCATACGCCTTTTTAAAATCATCCATTGCGCTTAATGAATCAGGCAAATAAGCTTTGGATAAGCCCCTGAAATAATAAGCCTTGGCACTGTTGGTATTTATGTCAAGCGCTTTGTTGTAAGCATCTATCGCCCCTAAATGGTCATTTAAGCCGGCTTTGGCATTTCCTAAAAACAAGTAAGCTTCCTCGCTTTGGCGTTGCGAAATTGCCTTATTTATATCGGCAAGAGCACCTTCAAAATCACCGTAACCGGCTTTCAGGTTACCCCGGTTCTGGTAAGCCTCTGCCGATCCGGTATCAATGCGCAATACCTGGTTAAAATCACGTGCGGCACCCTGCGTATCGCCCAGCTTACTTTTGGCTACACCACGTTTAATAAAAAATGCGGTATTTTTTGGATTGATCTTTATACCCAGGTTGTACGTATCAATAGCGCCCTGGTAATCCCGAAACAAGGCACGGGCGTTACCGAGTTTTAAATAAGCCTCCTCGCTTCTTGGAGAATTGTCGAGCACACGCTGGTAATCCTGCGCCGCGCCGGCAAAGTTGCGTAAGCGTGCACGCACGTTGCCGCGTTCCAGGTAGGCGTCCATATAATCGGGGCGCAGCTCAATGGCGCGGGTGTAATCTTCTACAGCACCGCGTAAGTCTTTCAAATCGCGCTTTACGTTACCGCGCGAGTAATAGGTATAGCTGTTGCGGTTATTCAGTTCAATTGCCGTATTCAAATCGCTCAAAGCATTAACCGTATCTTTTAATTCTGCTTTAGAATTACCCCGTATAGCAAATGCACCATCATCCTTATCATTGCTTTTAATTACAAAATCGGCATCATCAATGGCGCCTTCATAATCCTTGTTATCATAGCGTATACCGGCACGCGCACGGTAAGCCTCGGGGTAACCATCAGGCGAAAGCTGGATGGCCTTGTTAAGGTCGGCCAGGGCGTTTACTTTATCGCCAATGTTTAAGCGGGCTACGCCGCGCCTTACATACAGTTCGGCATTGTTTGGGTTTTGCGTAATGGCTTTGGTGTACTCTACAATAGCACCACGGTTATCGGCTACGTTTATTTTGGCGTTAGCCAGGTAATGGTTCAGCTCTGATAATTTTGGATTGAGGCGCATTGCCTGGTTATAGTCATTAATGGCGCCCTGGTTATTACCCATATTTACCTTAGCGTTGCCCCTGTAATAAAAGGCCTCGGCATTGCGTGGGTTTAAGGCAATGGCTTTATCAAAATCTAAAATGGAGCCGTTGTAATTCTTTAAGGTAGCTTTGGCATTGGCGCGATAGTAATACAATTCAGAGCTGTTGGGCTTAAATTTAATGGCACGGTCGTAATCTAGTATAGCGCCGGCATTATCGCCCATATTGCTTTTGGCTACGCCCCGGTAGGTGTACAGGTCGGCATTGTTAGGCTTAAGCTGTATGGCTTTATTAAAATCATCTACAGCGCCTATAAAATCCTTCAGGTTGCTTTTAGCGTTGGCGCGATAATGATAAATGTCAGCATTGTTAGGCAAATAGCGCAACGCCGTAGTGTAATCTTTTACAGCGTCTTCATAGTGCTGCAAATTACTGTGTGCATTGGCGCGGTAGTAATAAGCTTCGCCCTTGTCTGATTTTAACCTGATGGTTTGCGTATAGTCGGCAATGGCGCCGGCAAAGTCACCTGTATTGGTGCGCGAGTTTGCGCGGTAAAAAACGGCATTTACATTAGTCGAATCGAGCTGAAGCGCGTGGGTATAATCCTGTATAGCGCCATTATAATTCTTGACCTTATCTTTAGCATTGCCTGCCTGTATGTAAGACGCTGTGGTTTGAGCATTTGCCCAAATGGGTAAAATAAGCGATAGAATAAGTAATAATTTCCCCATATTATAAAAAGCAGTTTTGCCAGTGCCAGCTAAAAACAGCGTTGCCATCAAGAGTATACCCTAAATTAAGGATATGCCTTCTGCACTTCTTTAAACCCGTACTAAAATACACATTTTGCTCTAAGTTTAATTAATAAAGCCCAAAGCGGATGTTAAGCAAGGATTTGTGCAACTAATTCTGGCAAACTTGTTTGTTAAAATTTAATAACTATATAAAAAACACGCTTAAACATTAAAAAGCGACAAATTTAAACAATAGCAGACGGAGTAACCAGTGTATAACTATAAGTTAATTGCATTGTGCTTCATTAACTGGGATAGCCATATGTTTATTGTTTTGTATGGAGTAGTTACAACTATCATGCAAATAACTGCTTGGGGTAAGGCGTAGCAAAAGAATACGCTGGCTTTTGTATGATGTGGTTCATTAAAACCAGCATATTCTTTATAGTTGTAATAGGGCTTAAATACACGCCCATTTTTGGGTAAAACTGCAGGTAGCTTTAGCGTAAGAGATGCGGGTGATAAATTACCTATACAATAGCGTAAAGCTGCTGTAATTAACTGCGCTCTTCCCAAATAGCGCCAAGGTGCAGTATGGTTTCTACAGCCTTCTGCATGTCTTGTACCGATACCCATTCCTGGCGACCATGAAAGGCATGCTCCCCAGCAAAAATGTTAGGGCAAGGCAACCCCATAAACGAGAGCCGTGATCCGTCGGTTCCGCCACGAATACTGCATAGTTTGGCGTCTAATCCGGCACGACGGATGGCCTCCATGCCGTAATCTACAATGTGGGGGTGTTCATCCAGCGCCTGTTTCATGTTGCGGTACTGCTCCTTAACCTGTAGTTTGTAGGTAGCACCCGGAAAGCCTTTCAATATGTTTTCGGTAATATCCCTAATGGTTTGCGCGTGTTGCTTTAATGCATCCGTATCAAAATCACGAATAATGAATTCAATCATAGCGTGCTCTACATGGCCGCTTATACCCACAGGGTGTACAAAGCCCTGCTTGCCCTCGGTACCCTCGGGCGATAACCCGAATGGCAGCGCTGCAATAATTTGTCCGGCAATTTTAATGGCGCTTAGCATTTGCCCTTTAGCAAAGCCCGGGTGAGCGCTTACGCCACTGATCAGCAGTTTAGCGCCGTCGGCCGAAAAGGTTTCGTTCTCCATGTTGCCGGCGGTTTCACCATCCATGGTGTATGCAGCAAAGGCGCCCAGCTTTTTAAGATCAACCTTGTCTACACCGCGGCCTATTTCCTCATCAGGCGTAAAAAGTATTTTGATGGTTCCGTGTTTAATTTCGGGATGATGAAGCAGTTGGTAGCAAGCATCCATAATTTCGGCTACGCCAGCTTTATTGTCGGCGCCCAGTAGGGTGGTGCCGCTGGCAGTTATAATATCGTTGCCTATTTGATTACGTAGCTCAGGGTGGTTTTGGGGCTTAAGCACCTGGGTGTTATCATCTGGCAGCACCAAATCCTGACCCTGGTAATTGCGGTGAATAATGGGTTTAACGCCTTTGCCACTGCTATCGGGCGAGGTATCCATATGCGAGCAAAAGCAAATAACCGGCACATTTACTTTGGAAGTGTTTGCGGGTATGGTGGCGTACACATAACCGTATTCGTCCAAGTGTGCATCATTAATGCCCATTTCCAGAAGTTCCTGTACCAGCACACGGCCAAGGTTTTTTTGCTTTTCGGTAGATGGGTAAGTTGATGATTCGGGGTCTGACTGGGTATCTATAGTTACATAACGTAAAAAGCGTTGGGTAACAGTAAAGTCGCGTAGATTCATAGTATTCAAATATCCGAACAAAGATGGTGTTTTGTGACATACTTAGTGTTTTTTATCATTGTGCCGATTTCTACCTTTCTTAATACTACACTTGTTATCTCTCGAAATGACAAGTGCCCGACACGGAACGAATACACAAATTATATTACCTTTAATGGATGAATACGGAAGAACTGCGTGACTACTGCCTGCAGAAACCATACACTGAAGAGGCGATGCCTTTTGGCGAAGAAACGCTGGTATTTAAAGTGGGTGGTAAGATATTTTTGCTAACCAGCCTGGATACGGGTAACCGCTTTAATGTTAAATGCGACCCAGAGTTGGCTATGGAATGGCGTGAACAATTCAGCGAAGTGCAACCCGGCTATCACATGAATAAAACGCATTGGAATACTGTGTACATGGATGGCTCGCTCACCCGCAAGCAACTGTGCGAAATGATAGATCATTCGTACGAGCTTATTGTTAAAAGCCTGCCTAAAAAAATACAGGCGGAGCTTTTTAGCAAATAATAAGGAAGTTATGTTGACTTATATAGTACGACGTTTATAAAGCGCCACCACAAGGTTTACAACAACTAAGGAAATAATTAAGGCTATCATCATGTGCTTGTACGTTAGTTACATACAAAAGGTTGCAAAGTGCATTCCAGTTATGTAAACTATGCTTTAAAGCCCAGCAGCGGCGTTTTTTATGTCCGACCCGAAGTTTTTTGGGCAAACGCTTCCACAACAGTAAGGGCCGGTGTGGAAGTGCAGCCGCTAAACGCGTTTAATGTAGGGGCTACGGCGTTTTGACGGAGCTGGCTTCTTTTCCTTACCCTTAGCAGGTTCAGGCTGCGGCTCGGCAAGGGTATCCTGATCAAAAGCATCATACCGACGAGCCATTTTGGCTACGCGTTCTTCCAAACTTTCTAGGGTCAGTTTTTCCCGAAGGCGGTCTACCATAATAGGGAAGGCGAAAGGCGTAGGGCGCTCCACTTTTTTAATAACAATTTCCTGGGTCTGGATGCGCTGTAGTGCCGCCCTTAGCCTGAATTCTTCCAACTGGAATGCCAGCGCTTCATTAAATGATTGCCTGATGAGCAGGTTATCGGGCTCATATTCCATAAACACATCAAACAGCAACCCTGTGCTGGCCTGCAGGTGCCGGTTTTTTACAGGCTGACCAGGGTAGCCGGTAAATACCAGCCCGCCAATGTTGGCAATATCCCTGAAACGGCGGCGTGCCATTTCATTGGCATTCAGGCTATGTTGTATATCGTCTATTAAGCTGTGAATGCTGAACAGATCTTCTTCCAGTGCTTCCATGAGTGGGATGGGCTCATCGGTAAGCAGCTCAAAGCCATAATCGTTCATGGCAATGCTGTAGGTTGCTTTTTTAATTTTGCCAATGCGGTAGGCAATTAATGATGCCATGCCCTCATGCACCAGCCGGCC
This sequence comes from Mucilaginibacter sp. PAMB04168, assembly GCF_039634365.2. NCBI lineage: Bacteria > Pseudomonadati > Bacteroidota > Sphingobacteriia > Sphingobacteriales > Sphingobacteriaceae > Mucilaginibacter > Mucilaginibacter sp. PAMB04168. The sequence goes on along the minus strand of NZ_CP155079.2, from coordinate 5,053,297 downwards.
TTCAAACGGATAAAAAAACAAATGGTGCCCATCGCGCGATTCGAACGACTCAATCAGCAGATCACTTTTTTTGGGCAGATGTGAGAGTTCTTCCTGCAGGTTAAATAGTGAGCGGAGCGCCTTCACTTCCGGGTCTTTTTCCTGATGATGGGCCACCTCGTCCAGCTTATCGCGCAGTACCGACGATAGTTGCGATGAAAGCGGCATGCGCCCACCCGCCCAACTTGGTATAAGTCCCTTGGTTTTGGTTGATTTTTTGACGAAAGCCGTCATTTCTTTCAGTTGCACAAATTCGAGGCTGCGGCCGGCAAACCAAAATGTATCACCGGGTTTAAGGCGTGATACAAAGCTTTCTTCGATAGATCCCAACCCTCCGCCATGCAGCAGCTTAACCCGCAGGCTCACGCTGCTGGTAATAGTGCCGATGCTGAAACGGTGCCGCATAGCTACCCGTCGGCTGTTCACCTTGTATAAGCCGTCCTCAACCTCAACCTTTAAAAACTCGTCATATTGTGATAGGGTGGCGCCACCAGTTGTAATAAACGTTAGCAACTCGCCAAACTCGCTTTCGCGCAGATCGGCAAAAGAGAAGGTGCTTTTTACTTCATTGTACAACTGGTCGGCGTGGAAACCGTCTGATACCGCCAGCGTAACCATGTATTGGATCAATACATCCATAGCCAGCAAAATAGGGTCGCGGCTTTCAAAATTTACATTTTCGATAGCCTGTTTTAAGGCTGCGCCTTCCAATAACTCCAGGGAGTGTGTAGGAATAAAATAGGCTTTAGACACCGCACCCGGATGGTGACCACTACGTCCGGCCCGCTGCATAAAACGGGCAACACCTTTGGGGCTGCCTACTTGCACTACAGTATCTACCGGACGAAAATCGACCCCCAAGTCCAAGCTTGAGGTGCAAACCACCACCTTTAATATACCTTGGTGCAGCGCCTGCTCTACCCAGTTGCGCAGTTCATTATCAAGCGAGCCGTGGTGCATGGCCATAATGCCAGCATACTCGGGGTAGCGGTCTAAAATGGCGTGATACCAAATTTCGGACTGTGCGCGCGTATTGGTAAAAATAAGCGTGGTTTTACTGTTGGCTACAATCTCCATCACTTCGGGTAACAGTTTCAGGCCAATGTGACCGGTCCAGGAGTAGTTCTCCACATCTTCGGGAATTACCGATTGTATATCCAGCTTTTTATTAATGTTAGCCCTGATCATCCGCATCCTATCGGCCGGATAATTGTTACCCAGCAACACCTCCGCCGCCTGCTCCAGGTTGCCAATAGTAGCGCTTATGCCCCAGATTTTTAGATGCCCAGTGTCTTTAGTACGGGGTACGGAGCTTTTAATTCCGGATTTATTGTTTGAGTTGACTGTTTTTTGTAGTTCATGCGCTGTAACTTCTTTCTCATTCCTGGCTCCCTCTACTTCGTGCTTTGTGCTTTCTTCGCCTCTCAACCCCTTCAGCCTCGATAGTCCCAGTTCAACCTGTACGCCGCGTTTGCTGCCCAGGAGTTCGTGCCACTCGTCTATAACCACCACTTGGAGGTGCTGGAATAGTTTAGGGTAGTCTTTTTGGGCCAGCATCAGGTGTAGGCTTTCGGGCGTGGTGAGCAGTACTTCAGGTAGTTTTTTACGTAGGGCCTGCTTTTCGGCAGCAGAGGTATCGCCGGTGCGGGTGCCTATGCGCCAGGGAAGTTCCAATTCATCACATACTTCCTGCATGGCCTTTCGTATATCATTGGTTAAAGCGCGCAAGGGCGTTATCCACAACATAAGCAGGCCGTTGTTGGTGCGGGTTTTATAGGTGTCAGGGTATTGATTGATGTAACCCACCAGGAAGGGTAAAAACAGCGCAAATGTTTTACCGCTGCCGGTAGGGGCGTTGAGCAGGCCCGAATAGCCGGCCAAATAGGCGTCCTGCATTTCCTGCTGAAACGGGAACTGCTGCCATCCTTTTTGTTTAAACCACCGGCTAATTATTTCCTGCCCTTTGCTACTCATGTTGTAATAATACAAAGCAACCGTATTTTAGTTGCATGCCAACAGTAACGGTGTGTTGTTTGTATATAGTATATATGCGCTACCTGCTTTATACATCAGCCTTACTAATGATGGCCTGCAAACCATCATCTGATTCTAGTCAAGCTCAAAATCAACCCTTTGATTCTGTTAAACATGTGGATACGGAATCGGTTAAGCCGGTTCCTGCCGACAGGCTTATCGTTCCCGGCAAGTCTGTAGGTCGTACAGTATTAAATGATAACGGTGCTGAAGTAGTAAAACGACTGGGTAGGCCAGATGCTGGTGACGCCGCCATGGGTAAGGCAGTGTCCATATGGTACGCCAACCATGATAGTACCGCACATCAAACCATGATTTATACTGCCCGGCAAATGGGTACTAGTGATGAAACCGCCCGCGTAAAACAAATACGCATTACCTCGCCCTGGTTTACAACGGCCGACAGCGTGCGTACAGGCGTGCCATTGCAGCAGATAAAGCAGCATTACGAGCTTACAAAGGCAGCTTATTATACAAAGGGCAAGAAGCAGTTTACCTTATACACCACAACCCGTGGCATTACGTTTGAAATTGACTCCTACAGCAATTGTTCAGCTATTATAATAGGCGAACCACAAGATAAAACAGGCAGCTTATATTTGCCGTTTTATGAAAATCTGCAAATTATAAAATAGGATATAACTTTACTGAGGCCCAAAAGCCTTTTGCAACTCGGCCTGAAATTCGGGCAGGTGTGCCTGCATTTTTTGCTGACCCAATGCCATGCCTTTTTGCAAGAGTGCCGGTAGTCTTTCGTTTACTTTTTTTCCGGCAGGCGTTAAATAAAACTGAGTTATTTGTTTTAGTTCAGTTTCTGTGAATTCTTGCGCATACAGGGTAACCAAGTCTGGCTTCATGGCATTAAAGTTCATGTACTTGGTTAAAAAGGCTAACATTATTTCTTTGAACTTCGCTTTTTTGTCGGCCGGAACTTGTGCACTGCTTGCATCAACAATAGCACTGTATGAGCGGGGTAACTGGGCCGCCATATCAGTTGCATTGAGCAAAGCTTCGGCAGCCTTAAGATGACTGGCTGACGGCGTAGCGGTTTGTGCTTTTGCTAAGCCTGCAGTTAAAACCAATAAACAAATCAATAAGAATTTTGATGGAGAAGACATTTCGTTAAATTTTGATCAAGATACCTCTATTGTACATAACCCACAAGATTGCCATCCATAATAATACATAGCCAATTGCCCAGCCCAGGGAGGCATTTATGGGAGAAAAGTACGGCGTAAAGAGGGTGTCGTAAAGTGCAGTGTTTAAACTTGCTTTGTCGCCCTGAAAGTTGACTTTTATACGGCCCATGGCACGTGCCATCATGCCCGAAACCACAAACACCGTAATGGCATTTACACCGTAAACTACAAAAGGCTTGGTAAAGCGGCGGTAGCCTTGTACATCAATAAGCCAGTAACACAACATAAAGCAAAGCATGCCCAAGCCGCCTGCAAACAGCACATATGAACTGGTCCATAACGATTTATTGATAGGGAACCAAACGTTCCATAATAACCCTAAGCCTGTAAGCAATATGCCTGCACCCAGCAAGGCATAAACTTTGGTTTGGCTGGTATAGTTTTTTTGCCTGAGCCAAGTGCCGGTCAATATACCCAGCAAACCGGTAGATAAAGCGGGCATTGAACTAAGCAAACCTTCCGGATCCCACGTTTTGCTTTGTTTCCACAAGTGGGCGCTGGTAAATATGGTGCAATCCAGCCAGGCACCCAGGTTGGTTTCGGGTTCCAGGTTGGGTGCTGTGCCGCCCGGTACGGGCACACGGGTCATAAGCAAATAATAGCCTATTAAAAATAATGCGGCCAGTACTGCCTGCACGCGGTAGCCTGTTTTAATATAAATTAAACTGCAAATAAGATACACCAGCGCAATGCGTTGCAGAACGCCCGGAATACGCACGGTGCTCAAATCCCAATTCAAGAAAAAAGACATAAACACACCCAGCAGAAAAATGATGACAGCCCGGCGAAGCGCTTTTAACATGAGGGTCATGTGTGTAGATGGGTCTGCCTTTTTGGTTTCCATTGCAAACGGGATAGATATGCCCACAATAAACAGAAAGAAAGGAAACACCAGATCGGTTGGGGTGCAGCCGTTCCAGGCTGCATGTTCTAAAGGCGGATAAATGTGACCCCAGCTGCCGGGGTTATTTACCAGTATCATGGCCATTACGGTAATGCCGCGAAAAACATCGAGCGAGAGAAGCCGGGGGCTTTTTGTTGTAAGGTTTGAAGTCATATGCGTTGCATAAATGTAAACAATTATTTAAGTAAGTATAGTGTAGATGTTGAGGATATGATTTTTACCTACCTTAGCGTATGCTGAATGCCAATTTAAGCAAGATGTTTACTATCGCTCAAAAGCCTGAGCGAATATTGTGGGCCTCATGTCGGGTACCTCACTTGACGGGCTGGATATTGCCTTGTGCTGGTTTAGTGGCAGCGGTTTTAATACCACGTTCCAATTACTTGATTTTACTACTGTTGCCTATATGGATACCTTCAGGCAGGATGTTCGGGAGGTATTTGCACAAAAGCAAGTTAGCCTCGAAAAACTATGCCTACTCAATGCCAGCATTGGCAGCCTGCATGGTGAATATGTATGTAACATGTTACAGCATTGGGGATACCAGGCAGGTGATGTAGATCTGATTGCCAGTCATGGGCAAACTGTTTATCATGCACCGCAGCGCCTGCACGGACTGGAAGGCTACCCTAATGCCACCCTTCAAATAGGCGATGGTGATCACATAGCAGTAAAAACCGGTGTTATAACCATCAGCGATTTCAGGCAAAAGCATGTGGCCGGCGGCGGCGAGGGAGCGCCGCTGGTATTGTACGGCGATGTGTTGCTGGGCAGTCATCCACACCAAAACAGAATACTGCTTAACATTGGTGGCATAGCTAACCTTACCTGGTTGCCAGCCAGTAAACAGAATATCATCTGCACGGATGTTGGCCCCGGCAATACCTTGATCGATGCTGCCTGTCAAAAATACTTTAACCAGCCTTATGATAACGGTGGGCGCATAGCTCTCAGTGGTCGTGTAAGCCAACCCCTTTTAACACAATTGCTACAGCACCCGTTTTTTACCCAGCCAGCACCCAAAACAACAGGACCAGAGTTGTTCAGTAAACAATATGTGCAGGAGGCCCAGTAAAAATCAGATACGTTAGGTATCCAGCCCCAAGATTTGGTGGCCACATTAACGGCATTTACAGCAGAAGGTATCATCAATTTTGTTAAAGCCAATATTGCTGATAATATCACCCAATTACTGCTTAGCGGAGGTGGGGCGAAAAATACCTGTCTTGTTAATCATCTTCGCAAGGCTTTCCCTGCGGTGCAAATTGCAGATACCAATATTATAGGCATTAACGCAGATGCTAAAGAGGCTATTTTGTTCGCCTTGCTGGCCAATGAGGCGGTTGCGGATGAGCCTGTTTCCATTGGTACAAACCCGGCAATATTAATGGGCAAGTTTAGCTTTCCGGCGTAAGCCGCAAACCTACGGAGCACCTATCGATTTAAAAAAAGTGTTCTGGCTAGCACTCGAAAATGATACCCTGATAATAGCTTTGTTAAATTACACTTTAAAGGAAAAAGGCTTGCCACCGGCAAGCATTTTTCCTTTAAAGATTGGTACGCTATACCCCGCTCTTAATTCACATTTGCCTTTAATCCATACTTTTCGCTGTAGCGTTTGTATAGTTGTTTATGCAGGTTGTCCAAGCTTATGCTTTTGCCTTGTATGTAGGCATTTTCTACGTTCAGGGTAAGCATGTCCAGGGCATCACCGGTTGAAATAAAGAGGTTGGCGTCTTTGCCGGTTTCTAAGGTGCCGGTTGTTTTATCGATACCTAATATTTTGGCATTGTTAAGGGTAATCATGGATACAGCCTGCTCTTTGGTTAAGCCGTAACCCACCGCCTGGCCTGCCTCAAAAGGCAAATTGCGCTGACGCCAGAAACCGGTACCCGTTAAGCCATACATTACGCCGGCTTCCTGCAGCAGGTGCGGCAATTTGTAGGGGAGGTAAACATCGTCTTCGTCCTTATCGGGCAGGGCTTGGGTTTCTTTGATTACAACCGGTACATTGTTGTCTTTCAGGATATCGGTGACCAGGTAAGATTCGCGACCACCAACAATTACGGCCTGTACACCAAATTGCTTGGCAAAGTTTACTGCCTGCATAATCTCTTTAGCGCCATCGGCATTGATGAATAGCTTTTTGGTGCCATTAAATAAACCTACCATAGCGGCCAGGCGTACATTGGTTACCGCTGGTTTGGCCTCCGCATAGCTTTTTGCTTGCGAGAAGAGACTAACGAACCCATCAATAGCTTTTTGCGCGCGCTCAGCCGGCGACTCTTGCAGAGCTCCACCCGGAGCGCCAAAACCACCACGCCGACCGCGGGCAGCACGCGCTACAGGCCAGGTCATGTGAATGCCGATGTCTTTTTTGTAAGCGGCATCTTCCCAGTTCCAGCCATCCAGCATCATTACCGATGACTGACCAGGCATAGTGCCGCCTTGTGGCGTAGGCTGTGCCAGCAACACACCGTTTGAACGAACGGTTGGTATAACCTTAGAGTCGGTATTGTAGGCAATTAATGAACGTACATGCGGGTTTAATTCGCCGGTTTCGGTTTCATCGTCTGTAGCCCTTACCGATTCAAACTCCACCAAACCTAGTGAAGTGATAGGGCATATAAAACCAGGGTATACTTGCTTGCCGTTAGCATTTACTATTGTAGCGCCTGCCGTGTTGGGGGCGGTTCCTTCGCCAATGGCGGTTATTTTGCCTTTATCAAAAGCAATGTAACCATTGCTGATCACCTTGCCGTTACCTACGTGTATCATTGCCCCTGTAATTACAACAGGGCCTGCTTGTGGCTTGGCCGGCATAATGTTAGCCTGGCCAAACGCGAGGACGGCGCTCAGCATCAATCCTCCAAAACTTAAAACTAATTTCTTTTTCATGATGATTATAATGAGGAATTAATGCTGCGCTTTTTGAACGTTAGTTTGATTTTGGTTCATGCGGTTATAATCGTCGGCTATTACGTAGGCTGCGTCTTCAATATCTTCGCACTCGTATAAACGCGGGCGTTGAAAGGCCGGGCGTTGTGTAGCGTTACCGCGGCTTTTCGATTCAATCATTTTTTGAATGATGCGGCCTTCATCAGCTTTCATCGCTTTTTGGCGGTCACCATCCTTTGCATAGTCCCAGTAAGGGATGCCATCAACATAGGTTTTTTCGGCAACAGCGTAAATAGAAAGCGGGTTGGCCGACCATAAAACCAGGTCAGCATCCTTGCCTGGTTTGATACTGCCAATGCGGTTATCCACATGCAGCATTTTAGCCGGGTTAAGGGTAACCAGTTTAAGCGCGTCTTCTTCGCTCATCATGCCGTAGGTAACCGCTTTGGCTGCTTCCTGGTTAAGGCGGCGGGCCATCTCGGCATCATCAGAATTAAAGCCGGTTAATACGCCTACTTCGTGCATCAGCTTGCCGTTGTACGGAATAGCCTCTGCCACTTCCATTTTGTAAGCCCACCAGTCTGAAAACGTAGAGCCAGCAATTTTACGGGCCTTCATTTTATCGGCTACCTTATAGCCTTCCAAAATGTGGGTAAAGGTGTTGATCTTAAAGCCCATAGAATCGGCCACGTGCATCAGCATGTTGATTTCTGATTGTACGTAAGAGTGGCAGGTGATAAAACGTTTACCATCCAAAATTTCAACCAATGCATCCAGTTCCAGATCGCGGCGGGTGGTGCTGTTTTTGGCGGCACGTGCAGCCTTGTATTCTTTAGCACGGGTAAAGGCATCAATATACACTTGCTCAACACCCATGCGGGTTTGCGGGAAACGCACGTTGGCATCGCCAAACTGCTGCGGGCGGTTACTTTGTTTTACGTTTTCGCCCAGGGCAAATTTGATGAAACCATCGCTGCCTTCAAACTTTAACTGCTCGGGCAGTACACCCCAACGAAGCTTGATTAACTGGGTTTGACCGCCAATAGCGTTTGCCGAACCATGCAAAATGTGCGATGTAGTAACACCACCGGCCAACTGGCGGTAAATGTTAACATCTTCGGCATCTATTACGTCGGTTATACGAACTTCGGATGTTACCGATTGCGTGCCCTCGTTAATGCCGTTTGTGGCCGCAATGTGCGAGTGCTCATCCACAATACCAGCTGAAATATGTTTGCCGGTAGCATCAATCACCTTAGCGCTGCCAGCAGCCAGGTTTTTACCTACTGCTTTTATTTTACCGCCCTCAATCAGTACGTCAGCGTTTTTCAGGACGCCTTCTTTTTCGTTGGTCCAAACGGTAGCATTTTTAAACAAGGTGGTCTCGGTGGTAGGTACTTTTGTGTTGCCAAAAGCTGCAAACGGATAAACAACAGGGCCAACAACAGGCGCTTTGGCCGTTTGATCGGCACCCGGGCCTCGGCCGCCGCGGCCGCCAAAGCCGCCGGTGGCGGCGCCGGTATAAGTTGCGGTCCATTTAGCAGCGCTGCCATCGGGCAATATACCATCGCCTTTTAAGGTAACAGGTGATAACGAAGTAATATAACCATTTAGGCGAATGTTGCCCGATGGTTTGTTTTTTAAGTCGAAGTATAAGTTCACCAGATCGCCGGTGCGAACAATGGTGCCTTGGGCACGGGCGCTATCGGCACCGGTGCGGTTAATGTTGGCAGTGTAAGCGCCGGGTGTACCACCAATTATTAAAGTAGTACCAGCCAGGCCGCTGCCGCTTAAAGTGTAAGTGCCGCGCAGGTCGCTTACATCCATTTTGGATACTACAAATTTTTGGCCTTGTACCCAGTTTTCATAAATTACATTATCGGCTTTAAACAAATTGGCTGAAGTGATCACAAAGTTAGCCAGCTTGCCTTTGGCTAAAGTGCCTACCTTATCGCTCACACCCAGCATAGCGGCCGGAATTTCAGTTAACGATAACAGCGCTTGCTTCTCGCTCAGTCCGTTGTTGATGGCTGTACGCAGGTTGGTCCAAAAATCGCGGGCGTTGGTTAAGCCTGCTGATGTTAGAGCAAAGCGGATGCCGGCTTTTTCTAAAGCGGCCGGGTTAGTTGGAGCCAGTTCCCAGTTTTTTAACTGTGCGTAGCTCACATTGCGTGCCTCTATAGCATCCTCCACATCAAAAGCAGCAGGAAAGCTTAACGGAACAATGAAGCTGGCATTTAAAGCCTTTACTGCATCAATGCGCTGGTACTCTTGTCCGTCTGTTTTATAGATGTATTGCTTGCCAAACTCTTTGGCTATTTTATCGGCACGGAGTATGCTTTGTACATCGCCTACCTCAAAAATCTGCGGCAGTGTCTGTGTGCGGTTAAACTCGGCTAACGAAATATTGTACTCTTTGCTTTGCCCTTTGTACCATTGTGCATCATAATAGGTTTGGCGCAGCAACGCAATACTACCCATTAATGATGACGGATAATTGGTGGCCGCAGTACCTTTGCTAAATGAATAATGTGCAGCAACTTCATCTTTAATCAGTACCTCATTGTCGCTGGCATCAGCTAAGGTTAATACGGCTGAGGTGCCTCGGGCAATACCGTCTTGTACCAATGTTTGCACGGCGCCAAAGCCATTGCGTTTCAATTCATCAGCACGGGCGGTGTTTACATGAAACATTTTGCGGGCTTGCACATCAGGGCGTATGGCATCATTCCAGGCGTAAGGGCCGGGTTTGGTTGACACCGGAGTTGAAACGCGGTTAAAGCCACCGCCAAAGCCTCCCATAGCCTGGCGCGGAGCCTCGGGTATACCGTAGGTTGTATACGCATCTATAAGACCTGGGTAAATAAATTTACCTTTTAAATCAATAGCCACATAGCCCTTGGGTACTGCGCCGGTACCAACCGACTCTATGATACCGTCTTTAATAACCAGTGTGCCATTGTTAATGGTTTGGCTTGCACTTACAACAATGGTTGCATTGGTGAAGGCGTACTGCCCCGTCCTTATATCCCATGAGCCGTTAACCGGGAAAGTTTCCTGGGCATAGCTTAAATGGGTAATCAGGAGGGCAAAACAAGCGAGTAAAAATTTCTTCATTTTGCAGTTTTTGAGTTAATCGGTTTAAATATATTTAATTAAGCAGCTAAAATGATAGAAGACTTTTAATAATAGCCGGATTGTTACATCAAATTCATCAAAAAATCGGCGTCGCTCTATTTTATCCTATATTTGCCAAAAAATTATCATATGTCGGCTTACGAAATTTTAAGGTATCTGCACTCAGGCTTCAGGTTTGTGGTTTTAGTATTAATTGTGGTAGCTATTTTAACTGCTTTGGTAGGATGGCTGGGCCGTAAAGCTTACACTAAAGGAAACCGCAAGCTTTATATGTTTGCCATGATATCGGCACATACCCAGTTCTTGATTGGGCTGGTTCTTTACTTCATCAGCCCGTTTGTACAATTTGGCAGCAACACCATGAAAGAAGCTACGACCCGTTATTGGACGGTAGAGCATATTGCCATGATGCTGTTTGCGATTATATTAATTACCATTGGCCATAGCCGTTCCAAAAAGGCAACCTTGCCCGAGGCCAAGCACCGTGCAATTGCCATCTTTTACTTACTGGCAACAATAATTATAGTAGTAGCTATTATACAAAGCCAGCGGCCGTTTTTAGGCATTAGCGGTTAATTTGAGGCCGGTAATTTATTGCGATGCACTAATTCTAAAATTATTGTGCATGCATTGAAAATTAATTTCACAAAAAGTTTGTAACCTCATTTTTCTTTCTATATTTGCCTTTGTATTTATGACAAAACAATTACATAATCTGATTTGGTGGCACCTAAGTAATAAGGCAGCCCGGTTAGTTTATTAGTTAGAAAAGATTAAGCAATTATAAACCTGATTTGAGACCCGGCGCCAACCACGCCGGGTTTTTTTGTTTTATACTATTTATCAATAATGCAAACGTTTAAAATAACTACTACCTATAAAAAGCTGCTTGCTGATACCACGACACCGGTAAGCATTTATCTGCGGCTACGGGATATTTTTCCCAACTCGCTGCTGCTGGAAAGCTCAGACTACCATAGCCGCGATAACAGCATGAGCTATATATGCTGTGAGCCCATAGCCGGCGTAATTTTAACTAAAGGTGTATTAACACAAAAGTTTCCGGATGGCAGCCAACAGGTACTGGAGCAGGGCCAGTTTAACCTGGTGCGGCAGATAGACGAATTTTTAAAACGCTTTGAGACCGAAGCCCTGCCGCTCAAGATAATTTCTAACGGCCTATTTGGCTACTTTACGCATGAGGCGGTTGAGCATTATGAAACCATACGCCTTAAGAAGGTTGAAAATGATGTGCGGCAGATACCCGAAATGCAATACCATGTATATCGCTACCTGATAGCGATTGATCATTTCAAGAACGAGCTGTACATTTTTGAGAACCAATATGGTGAAGATGCCGATGATAAAGGCCTGGAAAAAATGGAGTACCTGTTAAAAAGTAAGGATTTTCCAGAATACCACTTTCAAACAAAGGCCCAGGAGCAATCCAATCTTACCGATGTAGGTTTTATGGATATTGTGGAAAAGATGAAACAGCACATTTATCGTGGTGATGTTTTCCAGATTGTGCCGTCACGTGCCTTTTCGCAAACCTTTGCTGGCGATGAGTTTAATGTATACCGGGCATTGCGCTCGGTTAATCCCTCACCTTATCTGTTTTATTTTGATTACGGTGATTTCCGCATCTTCGGCTCATCGCCCGAGGCGCAAATTACCATCAAAAATCGTATCGCCAGTATTTTCCCCATTGCCGGTACCTTTAAACGCAGCGGTAATGATGAGAAAGATGCTGAAGCTGCCCGTGCGCTGGAAAACGATCCAAAAGAATCGGCCGAGCACGTGATGCTGGTTGACCTGGCCCGTAACGACCTGAGCCGCCATTGTGAGCAGGTGGAGGTAAAGGCCTTTAAGCAGGTGCAATATTACTCGCATTTAATTCACCTGGTATCGCACGTAAGCGGCAAACTAAGACCCGATGTTTCATCGTTTAAAATAGTAGCCGATACATTTCCGGCCGGTACGCTGAGCGGTGCGCCGAAATTTAGGGCTATGGAAATTATTGATGCGAACGAAAACATTAAGCGGAGCTTTTATAGCGGCGCCATTGGTTACCTCGGCTTTAACGGCGATTTTAATCACGCCATTATGATACGTTCCCTATTAAGCAAGAACAATGTTTTGCACTACCAGGCAGGTGCCGGTATTGTGGCCGACTCAATACCCGAAAGCGAGCTGAATGAAGTGAATAACAAAGTAGCTGCTTTACGTAAGGCCATTCAAATGGCGGGTGAGTTATAGTGTGGAGGTACAAGCCGATGGATCTTGGTACAAGTGTTAAAGAAAAGATATTAATATTGTAAGATATAAGCAATGAGCTTGAATAAAGATATAGAAAATAAGACGCTACCTTTTAAGGGAAAAGTGCTGATTATAGATAATTATGACTCGTTTACGTATAACCTGGTGCATTTGGTTAACGAGTTGGGCTTGGAGTGTGAGGTATGGCGTAATGATCAGTTTAAGCTCGAAGACGTGGATCAATTTGACAAGATCATTCTATCGCCTGGGCCTGGCATACCGTCTGAAGCGGGCTTGCTGCTTGATGTTATACGTAAATACGCGCCTACTAAAAGTATTTTTGGTGTATGTTTGGGTCAGCAGGCTATTGCTGAGGTGTTTGGCGGCAGGTTATATAACCTGAGCAGGCCTATGCACGGCATATCAACACCTGTTAAGGTTACTGATATAGATGAGCCGCTGTTTGCCGGTTTACCCGAGCAGATTAGTGTAGGCCGCTATCACTCCTGGGTAGTATCAAAAGAAGGCTTACCTACGGAACTAACCGTTACCGCTGTAGACGAAAAGGACAACTCTATTATGGCCCTGCGCCATAAAACGCTTGATGTTCGCGGCGTGCAGTTTCACCCGGAGTCGGTGTTAACGGAGTACGGGAAAGAAATGATGCGAAACTGGTTAAGCTGCTAGTAATTAATCAAAATAAATAACGTCATTGCTTCGTGCCCCGAAATGACGAATATATAAAAGATGACGATATTAGATAAAATAGTGCTGCGTAAAAAGAAAGAAGTAGCAGCAGCTAAAATAGTTACCTCGTACACGCAATTGGAAGAACGTGACCTGTTTTTACGTGAGCCGTTATCCTTTCGCGATTTTTTGCTGGACCCGGAGCGTACCGGTATCATTGCCGAATTTAAGCGCAAATCACCATCAAAAGGGGTTATCAACGATCAGGTAAAAGTAACTGAGGTTACCCGCGCGTATGAAAATGCAGGCGCGTCCGCATTATCAGTTTTAACCGACAGGCACTTTTTTGGCGGCAGCAAAACTGATTTATTGCACGCGGCCAAATTTAGCTATGTACCCATTCTGCGCAAGGATTTCATGATTGATGAGTATCAGATTGTAGAGGCTAAAACACTTGGTGCCGATATTATTTTGCTTATAGCAGCCATACTTACTCCAGCCGAGATAAAGCAGTTTGCGGCGCTGGCCAAGGGCATAGGCATGAACGTTTTGCTGGAAGTGCATAACCGTGAAGAGCTGGAACGCAGCCTGGACGATAACCTGGACGCCATTGGTGTAAATAACCGTAACCTGGCCGACTTTTCGGTTTCGGTTGATACGTCATTTCAATTGGTGGAGCACATCCCTAATCAGTTCCTTAAAATATCCGAAAGCGCCATTAGCAATACCCACGTTATCAAACAGCTCAAAGCGGTAGGGTTTAACGGTTTCCTGATAGGTGAAAACTTCATGCGTCAACCCAACCCCGGTGCGGCAATGGAAGAGTTTGTAAAGGAGTTAAGGTAAGTGCCTTTTCCTTCTGGTATTTAGTATTCCTGAATACAATTGAGCAGATGAATTGGGTTCTTATTACACCAAGGTTTGGTAAAGCGGGCGTTCAGGTTGCCTTGCGAACATGAAATGTATTAAGCATGGGTTGCTTCATTCCTCGCCAAAAAGAGGGGTTAAGTATAGGCTGGTTCTAACTGCTATTTTGGCACCAAAACAACTTTAATACCTGCAACTTAGCCGGTTTTACAACCTTGGCATTTACATTGTTATATTACTGTTAATGAAACAAAAATTTTATGATACTGCTATCAAGCAGGAAACCGCTGTGCTGGTAGGTATCATTACACCAAATGAAACCGAAGCACAGGAGAAAGAGTATTTAGAGGAGTTGGAGTTCTTGGTAGACACTGCAGGTGGCAAAACGATACGAACTTTTACGCAACGTATGCAACGGCCGGACCGTGCAACTTTTGTGGGCTCTGGTAAACTGGAAGAGATAAAGGCCTATGTAATAGCCGAAGAAATAGATATGGTGGTGTTTGATGATGAACTATCGCCATCGCAATTGCGTAATATTGAACGGGAACTGCAGGTAAAGATACTAGATCGCAGTAACCTCATTCTGGATATTTTTGCTGGCAGGGCACAAACGGCACAGGCTAAAACCCAGGTTGAGTTGGCCCAGTTGCAATACCTGTTACCCCGCTTAACCCGTTTATGGACCCACTTGGAGCGCCAAAAGGGTGGTATTGGTATGCGTGGTCCGGGTGAGTCGCAAATTGAGACCGACCGTCGTTTGATCCTGAACAAGATATCGCTGTTGAAAGACAGGTTAAAGCAGATAGACAAGCAAAACGAAACACAACGCAAAAACCGTGTTCAGCTGGTACGCGTAGCGTTGGTAGGTTATACCAACGTAGGTAAATCAACCATCATGAACATGATCTCTAAATCGGAAGTGTTTGCCGAGAACAAGCTATTTGCCACGCTGGACACAACGGTTAGGAAAGTGGTGATCGAAAATCTTCCTTTTCTGCTGTCAGACACGGTAGGGTTTATCCGTAAGTTGCCTCACCATCTGGTAGAGTGCTTTAAATCTACCCTGGATGAAGTACGCGAGGCTGATATCTTGGTCCACGTAGTGGATGTATCGCATCCTAACTTTGAGGATCATATGAATACCGTTAACGAGACGCTGAAAGACATAGGCGCTATTGATAAACCGGTTATAACCGTGTTTAACAAAATAGATGCCTACCAGCCGGTACCTACACATCCGGAAGATCCGGCCCCAGCACTTACGCTCGAAGAATTTAAACACAGTTGGATGGCTAGTCATAATAGTCCGGCAATCTTCATTTCGGCGTTAAAAAAGGAGAATGTAGATGAGTTTAGGCAGTTGCTGTATGATAAAGTAATAGCTATTCATACTGAGCGATACCCATATGACCAGCTACTTTACTGATCAAACAGCTAGTTAAAAACACAAGGCGGACCTTACCAAAGCGTCCGCCTTTTTTATTTTAAGTATTGGTAGTTAGCATTGCTACCTCAACTACCAAATTAATAACGTTTATTGCTTCTATTCTTGTAAAAACCATTGCTAAATAAAATCACTTTAAAACTACAAGGTGTAAATTCGGTAACACACATTTGGCAATTCGATGTTATAGAACATGTACAATTACGTACCACTTTGTGAATTATAAGCTGTACGTATACTAATCCAAATATTTAGCCTTTAAATGCATGAAAGCATTGTGTGACGCAAAAACCAAAGCGGTAGCAGCCAATATTAGAAAATTACGTGAGTTTCGTAATTATACGCAGGAGTATCTGGCAGCTAAGCTTGATATTTCGCAAAATGCCTACAGCAAAATTGAGCTTGGGTATAGTAATATTACCATCAATAGATTAGTTGGTATTTCTGAAGTGTTGGAAATTGACCTGGTGGATCTGATCAATTTTAACTATGACAATTTAACGCAGCTTAAAGTTGCAAAAGCATAGTTAAAGATTGAGTAGCTTTAGGGTTAAACCTCATTTACTTACGTGTTGTTTCTTAAAAACAAGCGCGTCTATAAAGAGGCCTAACAGCACGCCCGGTATATAAGCTAGTAAATCGCCCCATAAAAATCCCCTGCCTAAAATAAGGTGGCCGGGCACAGTATTTCTTACACGGTTAATCCATTCGGCCTGGTATAACTGGCTAAACTCTATAGCAAAGCTAAAAGCCAAGCTTATTAAAGCCACCTTGCCAATACTTCGTTCCATAAACAGGAAGCGAACCATTAAGTAAACCATCAACGCCCATAGGGTATCGCCCACCCACAGCGGTATAAAGGCAACTTTACGCGAGGCCAAACCGGCAATAATTACAATAAAAACAGCGCTTAATACTACCCAGCGGCTTTTAGACATGGTACGGCAATTAAAGCAGTGAAACTAATGCTTTTTAAGCATAAACGCATGTTGCGAGCCAAAATGTAAAGCTATAAAAAGTACCAAATGCAAAATCAAAAAACTACTTTTGCAAACTTTATAAATTTGGTACTATGCTTAGAACTCATACTTGTGGCGAATTAAACCTCAGTAATTTAGGTGAAACAGTAACCCTATGCGGATGGGTGCAAAAATCGCGCGATTTGGGCGGAACTACTTTTATTGACGTACGCGACCGCTATGGTTTAACCCAGTTAGTTTTAAACAACGATAGTGATATTGCTCTGCGCGATGCCGGCCGCAGCCTTGGCCGCGAATTTGTAATTAAAGTTACGGGCAAAGTGCTGGAACGCACCAACAAAAATACTAAAATACCAACCGGTGATATTGAAATTACCGTTGAAGCTTTAGATATACTTAACCAGGCCAAAATACCTCCGTTTTTAATTGAGGACGAAACCGATGGTGGTGAGGAATTGCGCGCCAAATACCGTTACCTGGATTTACGCCGTAACCCTATACGCAACAATCTGATTATGCGCTCCAAAATAGCGCAGGAGATTCGTAGATATTTAGATGCTAAAGATTTTATTGAAGTAGAAACCCCGGTATTGATCAAATCTACACCCGAGGGGGCTCGTGACTTTGTGGTGCCAAGCCGCATGAATCCGGGCGAGTTTTACGCTCTACCACAATCACCGCAAACATTTAAGCAATTGCTGATGGTAAGTGGTTTTGACCGTTATTTTCAGATTGTAAAGTGTTTCCGCGATGAGGATTTACGTGCCGACCGCCAGCCCGAGTTTACACAGATTGACTGTGAAATGTCGTTTATTGAACAGGAAGACATCCTGAACATATTTGAAGGCATGGCCCGCCACTTGTTCAAAACCATAAAAGGTATTGAGCTGGGCGATTTTCCGCGTATGCAATATGCCGATGCCATGCGTTTGTATGGTTCTGATAAGCCAGATGTACGTTTCGGGATGCAGTTTGTGGAGCTGAATGATCTGGTAAAAAACAAAGGTTTTAGCGTGTTTGATAATGCCGAACTGGTAATAGGTATTAACGCCAAAGGTGCGGCCGGCTATACCCGCAAACAGATTGACGAGCTGACCGAGTGGTTAAAACGCCCGCAAATTGGCGCCACCGGATTAATTTATATGCGCCACAATGATGATGGTACGTTAAAATCATCAGTTGATAAATTTTACAACGAGCAAGAGCTTAAAGGCTGGTCGGCCGCGTTTGATACCCAACCGGGCGACCTGGTGTTGATACTGGCCGGGCAAACCGACAAGGTACGCAAACAAATGAACGAGCTGCGCCTGGAAATGGGTACCCGTTTAGGCCTGCGCAGCAAAGAAGTATTTGCACCGCTTTGGGTGCTTGATTTTCCGCTGCTGGAATTTGATGAAGAAAGCGGCCGCTGGCATGCCATGCACCACCCGTTCACTTCGCCAAAGCCTGAGGATATTGCCAGGCTGGATACAGAGCCGGGTTCGGTACGTGCTAACGCTTACGATATGGTGATTAACGGCATCGAAGTAGGTGGTGGCTCTATACGTATTTACGACCGCGATTTGCAAGCCTTAATGTTTAAGCATTTAGGCTTTAGCGCTGAGGAAGCACAAAAGCAGTTCGGGTTCCTGATGGATGCCTTTGAGTTTGGTGCGCCGCCACATGGTGGTATTGCCTTGGGTTTCGACAGGCTGTGCTCCATTTTTGCCGGATTGGATTCTATACGCGATGTGATCGCCTTCCCTAAAAACAACTCAGGCCGCGATGTGATGATCGACTCGCCATCGGTAATTGCAGAGGCACAAATGAAAGAATTGAGCATTAAAACAACTGTTTAGTTATCAGGGATGAAAAAGCTATTAATAATTTGTAGCATGCTCGTTTTTGTGCTGGCGTCATGCAGTAAGAAAGAAGATGTTAATTACGCTGAACAACAAGCTGCGTTTGACGAGGCACAGATAAAGTCATATATTAATGATAATAAAATTGTTGCAACAAGAGATCCTTCTGGTGTTTACTATTCCGTTTTAACGCCTGGTACAGGTGCTTATCCTACCGCAACTTCAACCGTAAATGTAAACTATACCGGCAAGTTTACCGATGGTACCACTTTTGATAGCGGCAACTACACCACCGTAGTAAACGGAAACGTTATTGAAGGGTGGAAAATAGGTTTGCAAAAAATTAATACCAATGGGCGGCTTTTACTTATGGTGCCATCTGCATTGGCTTACGGTCCGCAGGGCAGGGGTACTATACCAGCAAACAAAGTGCTGGTGTTTACTATTGATATGCTAAGTATTAAGTAAGCATTTAATAATGATAATATAACATAAGGGGCTTCAAGCCCCTTTTCTTTTTTGGTTAAAATTGTAACATTAACTACCGGTTGTGCGTCATCAACCAAAATTCACCATGCAGCTACGGGTTAAAGTACTAGTATTAGCGAGTTTGCTCATGGCAGGTAGTGCATACGGCCAGGCTCGAAGCTCATTGGGGTTCACCCTGGGTGTTAATAAGACCTTCCAAGAGTATGACAATCAGTTGCACCCCGGCATTAGCTTATTAGGTAATATACGCGTGTTAAATAAGTGGGCTGTCGAGCCTGCAATCTCCGTTCACGAGGTAAATGAGTATGTATCTGCACGCATTTCGGGCAAATACTATATAACCAACCGGGCTTTCATTACAGCAGGTCCATTCTTTTGGGTGGGTAATGATTTTTATAATGGGGTTGGCACAACAGCCAGTGCCGGTTATCGTGTGTTTAATAAACCGAATTACAACTTTGAGTTATCGGTTCATGGTAATTTTGATAAATTTAGTTACAACAGTAAACCAATAGCAGGTTTACGGGCAGCGTACAATTTCTATTTCCGTAAGCAGTAACCCCGCACTAATTACAGCCAAGCTGGCTCATACATCTGCAAAATTCATATCTTAAAGGCCAAATCGCAGATATGAAAAAAATTTATTTCCTGGCCTTTTTACTAAGTGCCAGTTCCGCCTTTGCACAAACAGATGCGCTCAAAACTGCAGCCGCAAAAAGAGCCGATGCAATGCAACCTAAATTGGTAGCCTGGCGGCGTGATTTTCATCAAAATCCCGAGTTAGGTAATCATGAAACACGTACGGCGGGTATTATTGCGGCGCATCTAAAATCTTTAGGGATAGATGTGCAAACTGGGGTAGCCAAAACAGGTGTGGTGGGTATTTTGAAAGGCGGTAAGCCCGGCCACGTAGTAGCCCTGCGGGCCGATATGGATGGCTTGCCTGTTACTGAGCGTACACCGGTGCCCTTTGCATCCAAAGTTAAAGCAACTTACAATAATGCAGAGGTAGGCGTAATGCACGCCTGCGGGCACGATACGCATGTGGCTATCCTGATGGGGGTAGCTGAGGTGCTTGCATCCATGAAGAATGATTTACGTGGTACTGTAAAATTCATCTTTCAGCCGGCCGAGGAGGGTCCGCCGTTTGGCGAGGAAGGCGGGGCAGAATTGATGGTAAAGCAAGGCGTATTGCAAAACCCCAAGGTGGATGCCATATTTGGTCTGCATATTAATGCTCAAACCGAGGTTGGTAAGATCACCTATCGCCCTGGTGGTACTATGGCCGCAGTGAATGATATGCAAATCATCGTGAAAGGTAAACAGGCGCACGGCGCTTACCCATGGAGCAGTGTAGACCCGATAGTGGTTTCGGCGCAGATTATTAACGCCTTGCAAACCATTGTAAGCCGTAATTTAAACGTTACCGAAAATGCAGGCGTGGTAACCATAGGTGCTATCAATGGCGGTAACCGTTCAAACATTATACCCGAACAGGTAACTATGATGGGTACCTTACGTGCTTTGAGTGCTGACGATGAAAAGATGCTAATAGAGCGGGTTAAAACCATAGCCACCAAAACTGCCGAAGCAGCCGGAGCTACAGCTGAGGTAAAGATTCCGCTGAGTACCCGTTACCCGGTGACTTATAATGACCCTAAGCTAACCGAAAAAATGCTGCCTACCTTACAGGCAACTGCCGGTGCCGCTAATGTACTGTTACGCCCTGCAGTAACCGGTGCCGAAGATTTTAGCTTTTTTCAGGAAAAGGTACCTGGCTTGTTTATCTTTTTAGGTGGTATGCCCAAAGGGCAGGATCCGCTCAAAACCGCCGCCCACCACACGCCCGACTTCTTTATAGATGAAAGCGGCTTTGGCCTGGGTGTAAAAGCCCTATGTAATTTAACACTGGATTATATGGCGGGTAAAGGGAAATAATGCTGCCTAATAGGATGTTTATGAAAGTGCAAATTTTTACGTTTTTAAGCGTTTTGTTTGTTGTTGGTTTTAGCGCCAAAGCTCAAAAGAAAGATGTTAATGCCATTGCTGACAGCATACAGCAGGAAGCAAAACGAATTTATAACTCAGAGATGGCCTCCTGGCATGGTACAGATATATTTTTAGCTAAGTTGAAACATAAACAAGCACAAATAGGAGGCTACATCTCTTATGATGCTGGTAACAGTGTTAAAAATGTGTTCTTCAGCAAAGGCGACAGTCCGGATGTATTATCAACAATTACTTTTGATTACAGCTTCGATTTAAACAATTACAAAATAGATACTATTGCACGTAAATTAACTACCGCTGAAAATGAGTTGGTTGTGCTTCGTAGTAAAGCTATTGAAACTTCAAAAACTGATACTTCATTTAAAAGGTATCAAAACACAAATCTGAATTTCATACCTCTTATTTATAATGGCTTTAAAAGAGTGTATATATTGACGGGACCAACGGTAAGTAATGTTATTGTATTTGGCAACGACTACTTGATTGAGTTCGATCAATCCAATAATATCTTGAGTAAAAAGAAGCTGCACAGAAACATTTTACCTATGCAGACCAAGCACGGCGATGGGCAAACTGCTGGTGTGCATAATCATCAACCAGAAACCGGCGATTTTATCACAGCCACTGATGTATGCACGCTGATGCTCTATAAAAACATAACCGATTGGAAAACACATTATGTACTGTCTAAAAATTATGTCTCTAGTTGGGATATGGCTAAGGGAGGAATGGTTGTTTTAACAATGGACGCATGGAAAAGAATAGCTAATGATACAGCGGGGAAGAAGCCAGCCAATTAACATAAATGTAATCACTTCTTAAAAGATAATGAGAAAGCTTTTATTTAAAACATCACTAACTGTTGCGGCGGCAGTAGCCACAACTTTGGTTTTTGGCCAGGAGGAAGCTCCTGGCTTCAATAAAACAACCGTAGCCGGCAAAGTATATATCCAACAAATCAACACTATTGCCAACAAGGCTGCAATTAAGAAGGCCTTTCAAACCATTGTAGATATGCAGCCGCAAACCTTGCAGGATCACATGCTGCTTACTGAGATACCTGCGCCTCCTTACAAAGAAATGCAGCGGGCTAAAAAGTACGCGGAGATGCTAAAAGCAGCCGGTGCCGATTCGGTTTGGATTGATAACGTAGGCAATGTAATTGCACGGCGTAAAGGCAAAGGCGGCGGCAAAAAGGTTGTAGTGTTGGAAGGGCACCTGGATACGGTGTTCCCCGAAGGCACAGATGTGAAAATTAAGCATAAAGGCGACACACTGTATGCGCCCGGTATTGCTGATGATACCCGCGCCCTGGCCGTAGTATTAACCGTGCTGAAAACGGTAGAAAAGGAAAATATCGAAACCGATGCTGATGTGCTGTTTATTGGCGCCGTAGGCGAGGAGGGCCCTGGCGACTTGCGTGGCGTGAAGAACCTGTTTAGTAATAAAGGCCCCGGTAAGATTGATGCCTACATTGCCGTTGATGGAACCGGTATGGACCGTATTGTACACCGTGGTTTGGGCTCACATCGTTACCGTATCACCTTTAAAGGGCCTGGCGGGCATTCATCAGGTGCCTTTGGGCTGGTTAACCCGCATAATGCTTTGGGCCGTGCTATACACTACTGGGCTTTAGATGCCGATAAACTTTCGCGCCAACCCGGTGAGCGCGTAACCTACAATGTGGGTGTTATAGGCGGCGGTACTTCTGTAAATTCAATTCCGTTTGAATCTTGGATGGAAGTAGACATGCGTTCGGAAAGTCCCGAGCGTGTAGCCGGTATTGATAAGCTGTTGCAGGATGCCGTGCAACGCGCCCTGAAAGAAGAAAACCAGATGAAACGTATGGGGCCAGATTTAACTGTTGACGTAAAAATGGTAGGTGACCGCCCATCGGGTGTTGAGGACCCGGCTACTCCTTTTGTGCAGCGTGCTATTGCCGCTACCAGTTATTTTAATACCGGTGCTATACTGGGCGTTGGCTCAACCAATGCTAACATTCCTATTGCCAAGGGCGTTCCGGCCGTTACTATTGGCAGTGGAGGTAAATCGGGCGGTGCACACGCACTGAACGAATGGTTTTTGGACGATAAAGGATACCAGGCAACGCAAAGAGCATTGTTATTGTTAGTGGCCGAGGCCGGCATAGCAGCCAAATAAGCATTTTAAAACAATCGTGAATAGAAAAGAGACTAGCGCTGGCTGGTCTTTTTTATTTGCGACAGGGCTTGTTTCAATGCTTGCTTATTGGTCACGCATTAATAAGCACACTAAACATAAACATTTGCCGGCTTGTTACTGTTCAACAATAAAGCCTGTATTATGATAGTTACTATGGAACAAGCTGCCGATTGGCAGGATATTATAGCCTACCGGGCTATGGCCACGCCACACGATCCATCAGAAGAAAGCCTGGCCGATGATGATGACGATGCATTTGACGATGAGATGCAGGACGAAGAAGATCTGTATGAACTACGCGTAAATGAGGACTCTAAGGAATTAGACCCGGCAGATGATGACCACTTACCGAATGAAGTGTTACCTAAATAAGTCTTTGCCGCTTATATATCTATTACGTCCTTTTTCTTTTTAGTGCGAAGCTTTTTAGGTATAAAGTGTAGTATCTCATTCTTTAAGGCTTCAATAATACGGCGTTTTAGAAAGTTGCGTTGTATCACAATACTAACTTCACGGGCCGGTTCAGGCGCTTTAAAATAGCGTATCCGGTCCATCTGCTTTTCATTCAGATCGTCTAAAGCCAATTCGGGTAAAATGGTGGCGCCGTTATTCTGATCTACCATCCGTTTCAATGTATCTACGCTCCCGGTATTATATTCAAAGTGCTGAAAGCCTTTGGTTGATTTGCGCCGCTGGCAAATATTTAATACCTGTTCGCGCATGCAATGGCCCTCATCCAATACCCACAACTCTTCTACGTCAATATCCTCCGGACTAATGTTTTTCTTTTTGTAAAGCTTACTGGCTTTGGAAGTATAGGCTACAAAATTCTCGTAAAATACCGGTATTTCAGTCAGCGCGTTTTCATGTAGCGGGGTAGAAAGAATACCGCAATCAATTACGCCCATTTTTAATTGCTGGATAATCTGCTCGGTATTTTGTTCCCAAACAACCAACTTAACCTGCGGGTACTTTTCAATAAAACGGGTAATAATTCGGGGTAACAGGTAAGGGGCAATGGTTGGGATAATGCCAATCTTCAGATCGCCCGACAGCTCCTTTTGCCGGTCGGTGACAATTTCTTTAATCTTATAGCTCTCGGCCAGCATTACGCGGGCCTGAGCTATAATTTCGGCTCCAACCTCGGTAGCCGAAATGGGCTGACGCGCGCGATCAAATATTTTTACTCCCAGCATGTCTTCCAGCTTCTGCACCTGCATACTTAGGGTAGGCTGTGTAACAAAGCACTTTTCGGCAGCTAGTATAAAACTCTTATAAGTATCTACGGCTACTATGTATTCAAGCTGAGTAATGGTCATAGATGATTTTGATTGACGTGATAAATATCTATCAATAAAATCTATTGGCAAAATCTTTATAAAAAAAGGCGATCAGAATGTGATCGCCTTTTAGATTATTCTACCGTAACCGATTTGGCCAGGTTACGTGGCTGGTCAACGTTACAGCCACGCATTACGGCAATATGGTAAGCCAGTAATTGCAGCGGTATAGTGGCCAGTAAAGGCACAAAAGGCTCGGCGGTTGGTGGTATTTCAATTACATAGTCGGCCATGCTTTTTACCTCGGTATCTCCTTCGGTTACGATAGCTATAATATGGCCGCCACGCGCTTTTACCTCCTGTATGTTGCTAATCACCTTCTCATAAGATGAATGCTTGGTTGCAATTACCACAACCGGCATGTCTTCGTCAATTAAGGCGATAGGGCCGTGTTTCATTTCAGCAGCAGGATAACCCTCGGCATGTATGTAAGAGATCTCCTTAAGCTTTAAAGCGCCCTCCAGGGCCACCGGGAACGAACTGCCTCTGCCCAGGAACAAGCAGTTGTTGCTGTTCTTAAACTTTTCGGCTATTTTCTCAATATGCTCATTAGCTTTAAGTGCACGTTCAACCAGTTCAGGTATCTCATCAAGCTCTGTTAACAGTTCGACCAGTTTGTTGCGGGTTATAGCGCCACGTTGCTGTGCAATGTAAAACGCTATGAGCGTTAAAACACTTACCTGTGCCGTAAATGCCTTGGTTGACGCTACGCCAATCTCAGGACCAGCGTGCGTGTATACACCCGCGTGTGTAATACGTGGAATAGAAGCACCCACCACGTTGCAAATTCCGAATATAGTAGCGCCTTTCTCCTTTGCTAGCTCAATTGCGGCCATGGTATCGGCTGTTTCACCCGACTGCGAGATAGCAATCACCAAGTCCTTCTCGCTGATAATGGGGTTCCGATATCTGAATTCAGAAGCATACTCTACCTCAACAGGTACACGTGCATACTCCTCAATTAAATATTCGCCCACCAAGCCCGCATGCCATGAGGTACCACAGGCAACAATGATGATGCGATCTACGTTTTTCAGCTTATCTGTGTATTCCTTTATACCGCCCAGTTGTACTTTGCCTTGGGTTGGATAGATGCGGCCGCGCATACAATCGCGTATAGAACGGGGTTGCTCGTAAATTTCTTTGAGCATAAAGTGTTCATAACCGCCTTTTTCCAGCATTTCGAGCTGTAGCTCGAGGTGTTGTATATATGGCGTTTGAACGGTGTTGTCAATGTTCTTAATCAGCAGATCATTGCGGCGTATGTAAGCAATCTCATTATCATTTAAGTAGATTACATTTTTAGTGTACTCTACAATAGGCGTAGCATCTGAGGCTATAAAGTACTCCCCTTCGCCAACACCAATTACCATGGGGCTGCCTTTGCGTGCTGCAATAAGCTGATCGGGCTCATCGGCACTCATAATTACAATAGCATAAGCACCTACCACCTTGTTAAGCGCAATACGCACAGCTTCGCGCAGTTCAAGGCCGGTTTCCTGCTGTATGTCTTCAATAAAATGAATCAGTACTTCAGTATCGGTATCGCTTTTAAAAATGTGGCCTTTGGCTAGCAGGGTCTCTTTAATTACCGCATAGTTTTCAATAATACCGTTGTGTATGATAGAAAGCTTACGGTTGCCCGATGAGTGAGGGTGTGAGTTACGGTCACTTGGCGCACCGTGTGTGGCCCAGCGTGTATGGCCCATGCCCAATGAGCCCTTCATTTCAATACCTTTAACGAAGTCTTCGAGGTCGCTAACCTTACCGGTCTTTTTATAAACCTTTAAGTCTTTATCCAGCAACGCTACACCGGCGCTGTCATATCCCCGGTACTCCAACCGGTGCAGGCCTTTGATTATAATAGGGTAGGCGTCTCTATAGCCTACGTAACCTACAATTCCGCACATAAAAAGAGTTTAATATAATGTGTAAACAGCTAAAATGGTATGCTGTAAAAGCAAAGTTACCGCTAATGTTTCAAATTTACTATGGCATAAAAAATCCCCGTTGTGCGGGGATTTTTTATGCCATAGTTATTATCAGTATAACTTAGTTGTTCTTGGTATAAATAACGTTGAGCTTAATCCTGTACGGCGAGCTCTTGTCGCTGCCTACCGCTATAGTTCTGCCAGCTGTGGCTATGGTTGGCGCTACATCAACCACCCCAACAGAAAGGCGGTTTGTGACGTCGATTGTGCCTACATACAGGCCCTCATTCTCAAGTTTGCCTTTGAGCAAGTCTTGAAGGTAACCAGTCAGTAAGAAGTGATACTCTTTTTTATCGCTTCTGTACTCGCCGCCAAAAGCAGCCGCACTGAAAAAGCGGGCGTCGAGCGGTGTAAGGCCGCTTGTTGAGCTATAAGTAGCATTAGCATCAGGCACCCGTTGCCGTTGCTTGGCTAAATCTAACCTGTACAACGTTAATAAGGGTTGCGGCGCAAAAGGAATATCTGTACCTGGCTTGGCCGTAATGACCAGCTCGGCCCGGTTAATGGCTATGGTGTTGAGGTCAACCCCCGCACCAAGCATCGTTTTTACGTTAGGGAAGGTAAGTTTTGCACGCAAGCCGGCTAAGCCCTGTAAATAGAACACGTCGTTAGACGTGGTACTGCTGATGGCACTTTTAACCTCAGCTGAATAATTTCTTAAATCGGCATACTTATTTCTTACCTCTGCAGCGCTTACGTTAAAAGGCAGCGTTACTACACCCGTATCAAGTGCCCCGGCATTGTTTACGCGGTAATACACTTTTACACTGCTCGAGTCGAGGTTTACCATCATCGTACCACCAATCTCAGAAGCTTGGCTGCGTTCAAGATCAAGGTATATGCCATTAGTCGCATTCTGAAAGGCGGTGTTGGAGGTAACGGCTGTAGGCGTGTTAAACAGGAAGCCGGGGATAAACGTTTTGTTTAACGGAACTCTTATGTGTGCAGCAATATTCTTAAGCGTGTCCTTACCGCCTTTTACAATTTGAGTAACCTTAATTTTTGTATTAGGGCGCGCATTAAAAATGCCTGTTCTGGCCGGATCATTTAATAAGGTGGTCTTTACTTTCCATTCTTTGTTGGCATAATAAAGCTGACTGGGACTGGGCTTTTCATCCAGCTGGTATACATTAACTTTATACCTTGAGTTTAACGTATCTCCGTAAAAACCCTGTGTATACCGTAGCTCCATAATTACCGAATCGGTAGTAATAGTGCCTGTGGGTACCGTATACGATGCCGCAGCCGTTGGTAAATTAAGGCTGCTAGCAATATTGGCATCAGTAAGTCCTAAAGCCGGGTCGTTAAACGAGGCTAGCGGAGTTTGGGCTGGGTTTGATGCAGTTGATACGTTATCGGTATCCGTTTTTACCACGATATTATCATAAACCAGCAAGGAGCCATTCAGTTGCTGATCGCCCACCGGGAGACCAACTTCATTCTGATTTTTACAGCTACCTAAAATAAAAAGACTTATCAACAAGGTTAATAAGTCTAGTCTTATAAATTTCATATTTACTTTCAAATCTTATGCAACGTTCACCAATTCGTCGTTGGTAATTTCGTCGTAAAAATTGTAATAATTTTCGAAATCAGCAGTCGAATTAAATTCTAAAACCGGTTTTTGGCTGTTTTTAACATAATTTAACACTTCAGTGTCAATAGTTTCGCTTGCCAACACTACCGCATCACTGTACTGTACAGCACCTTGGTGAAGGGCATTGTTAGTGCCTGGTTTAAATAACTCAGTGTTTTGCTCGGTCATGTCGCTCATTACTGCTTTTTGGGCAAATTCAGCATTTAAAACGTCTGTAAAGGCGTTTTCATATATAGAATAAACTACCTTTGAGTGTTTAAAAGTAGGATCATCCTTATAAGTGGTTTTCAGGTAAGCCGGCACAAGGGCACTCATCCAACCGTGGCAATGTACCACATCTGGCGACCAGCCTAACTTTTTAACCGTTTCCAGTGCGCCTTTGCAAAAGAAAATCATGCGCTCATCGTTATCGGCGTAAAATTTACCGTCTTTGTCGCCAAACACATGCTTGCGTTGAAAGTACTCCTCGTTATCCAGAAAATACACCTGCATACGGGCCGCAGGTATTGATGCTACTTTAATAATTAAAGGATTGTCATTGTCATTAATAATGATATTCATTCCCGACAAACGTATCACTTCATGCAGCCTGTTCCGGCGCTCATTAATGTTCCCGAAACGCGGCATCAGGATGCGAATTTCAAAACCCTTATCCTGCATAGCCTGGGGCAGCTGGCGGGTTATTTCAGAAATTTTGGTGAGTTCAAGGAAGGGAGACATTTCATGAGTTATGAACAAAAGCTTAGATTTACCCATCTCTGTATCAAAATTAAGTTATATGTAAGAAGTCAAAAAAAATTTTTGAGTGTGCAAATATACACATTATCTTATGAACTATCAATGAATTATGCAAGTACTTTTGGTTTTCATAAAGTAATTACACACCTTTGCCCACTTTTTTTAATTATACAATAGTTGAAAATTTTTACCACCAAAAACGAGGTTAGCCAATACCTGCATCAGCTGAAAAGTGCTGGTAAAACTGTTGGTTTTGTGCCCACTATGGGTGCTTTGCACCAGGGGCACCTCTCCTTACTGGCGCAGGCGCAGCAGCAGGCCAGCGTAGTTGTTTGCAGCATCTTTGTGAACCCCACGCAGTTTAACGACCCTAAAGACCTCGACAAATATCCGCGCCCTATTGAAGCCGATATTCAAAAATTAGAGCAGGCCGGTTGCGATGTTCTGTTTAATCCGGCTGTTACAGAAATGTATGCCGACAATGAAAACTGGCATTTGGATATAGGCGAACTGGAGCATCTGCTGGAAGGCAAGTTTAGGCCAGGGCATTACCAAGGTGTAATGCAGGTTGTGCATAAACTGTTCGATATTGTAAAGCCCGACCTTGCCTTTTTCGGTCAGAAAGACTACCAGCAGGTTATGGTAATAAGCCGTATGATTAGCCTACTTGGGCTGCCGGTTAAACTGGTAATGTGCCCTATTGAGCGTGAGGCCGATGGTTTGGCCATGAGTTCACGCAATATCCACTTAACGGCCGATGACCGGTTGCATTCACTCGTTCTATCCAAAGCGTTAATACAGGCAAAGACAGGTTTTGACGGTGGCGAGGCTTTAACAAATATCCAGCAGCAAGCCGCCGATCTGATTAGCCATGAACCTGGTACACAATTGGAATATTTTGAGATAGCTGATGGTGAAACATTGCGTGAAGCTAACAGCAGTAGCAACAGCATAGTGGCGTTGGTTGCCGCCAGGGTAGGCAATACCCGGCTCATTGATAATGTGATAATACGGTGATAACGTGCTGTTATTTTTAATTACTAACTTTGCTTTATGATTATTGAGGTGTTAAAATCCAAAATTCATCGTGCTAAGGTAACGCAGGCCGAGCTTAACTATGTAGGCAGCATTACAATTGATGAGGATTTGATAGAGGCGGCAAATATTATCCCGAACGAGAAGGTGCAGATTGTGAACAATAATAACGGTGCACGCTTTGAAACTTATGTAATAAAAGGCGAGCGGGGAAGCGGTACGATATGCTTAAACGGCGCTACAGCACGTTTAGCGGCGGTGGGCGATATTGTGATTATTATGTCATACGCATACATGGAAATGGACGAGGCCCGCAAGTACGAACCAATTTTAGTTTTTCCTGATACAGATAATAAATTAATTCGATAGATTAGGAGCCCCAATCTATTTGAATTAAAACCAATGAAGTATATATTAGCCGTATGCTGTTTGTTTACAGCAACTTTGTGTCTGGCTCAAAAAGCAAAAACCCAACAAGTATTTTACTTCCGCAACGATGGTACTAAGGTGCCCCTGGTTGATAGTGCCGATTTTATCCGCGCCGTTAGCCTACCCGATTCTGGGTCTACCTTATTTGGTATTACCGATTTTTACCGCAACAGCAAGCCCAAAATGATGGGTAAGTCATCTACCATTGATCCGCCGACATTTGAAGGCCAGGCGGTAACTTACTACAGTAACGGTAAGCGCGAATCGGTTTTAACTTATACCCAGGGAGCTTTGATAGGCACTGGGTTCCTGTTTTATCCCAACGGTAAACTGCATGCCACGCTGGAGTATGACACAACCGCCACTAAATCTCCTGAAGAAAAAGTAAGAATTGTAAGCTGCATGGATACCACAAGTGCCGCACTGGTTACCGATGGTAATGGCCGTTATGTGGATTACAACATGTTAACAGGTGCCATAAGTGAAGAGGGCCCGGTAAAAAACGGCCATCCTGATGGAGAATGGCACGGCGGCTACCCCAGCGAAAAAGTTACCTACACCGACCTTTACCGCGATGGCAAATTCGTTTCAGGCTATTGCGTTACGGGGACCGGTACGCGGTATACTTACACCAGCCGGCAGCAATCTCCGGAGTTTAAAGGCGGCGATGCAGCCTTTATAGCCTACATCAAAAAGAAGTTTAAATACCCGGCAACGCTCAAAAACAAATCAAGCATAGGTGTTATGTCTTTTATGGTTGATAAGACAGGCAAGGTAAGCAACGGTCGCTTTTTAGGTAACATTACACCTGAGATCAATAAGATCATAACTACTGCAATCAATAGTTCGCCAAACTGGAAACCGGCTATCCGTAATGGTTTGCCCATTAACTCCTCATGGATAGTTTCTACTACTTTCGGTACGCCGGCCAAGGGAGCTAAGTAAAATTTGTATGTTTAGTAAAGCTTAAGATGAAATACTTACTTGTAGGTTTCCTGATAATGAGCTGCATGGCAGCGAGTGCACAGCGCCAAAATGTATATTTCTTTAAGAACAACGGCAGGCAGGTAACACAACGCGATAGCGCCGATTATACCCGCGTAGTACGCGAACCCGACTCTGGCTCCGTGCTGTACAAGGTTTTGGAGTATTACCTTGATGGCAGGCCACGGCGTATGGCCCTTTCTTCGGCTATAGAACCGATAAAACTGGAAGGTGCTTGCATAGAATATTATGATAACGGCAAGCGCAAAAGTGTACTAAATTATAGTAAAGGCGCATTAGCAGGCGAGCAGTTTCACTACTACCGTAACGGCAACCTGGCCGAAACCCGGGAGTATGCCGCTGTTGACAAATCAAAAGCGCTCTCTGAGCAGGTATATCTTATTATGGCCTTTAATGACTCCTTAGGAAAGGCGCTCGTAACCAATGGCAACGGGCGGTATAAAAAAATAGAAGGTGGTACTAAACCCAAGGTAAGCGAGGGAGAACTAAAGAAAGGCCTTAAAGATGGTGAGTGGAAAATTAGTGTTAACCGCGACAGTTTGTTGCTTACCGAAACTTATAAGGAAGGTAAATTGGTAAGCGGGATGGCTCAATTGGCTAACGGCCAAAGCTATACATATACTAAATCAGAAGCGTTACCACAGTTTGAAGGCGGAACGCCGGCGTTTAACAAGTTTCTCAGTAAGAATTTACGTTACCCGAGTGAAGCAATCAGCAAGCGTATACAGGGCCGGGTAAATGTTACCTTTGTGGTTGAAACCGACGGTACGCTGAATGACGTGAGAGCTGTAGGCGGTTCTCCTAATCCTTTATTGGCTGCAGAAGCAATAAGAGTTATTAAAGAAAGTCCAAAATGGATCCCTGGCGTACAGTACGGGCGAAATGTTCGTGTTAAGTACACCGTACCCATTGTATTCAACTTGCCTTAAGTTAACTTGTTAACGTGTCAATGAGCGCTTATATTAAATGTGAAATTTTTAAAACAGATACCTTATATTCTCCTATCTTTGCATCCCGACGCTGAAGTCGGGTTTTTTGTTTTCAGCGCATAGAATTAGAGGTGCAGGGTTGATGGCTTATAGTTCATAGGATGTAGCAAAACGCTATGAACCATGACCGTTAACTGTGAACTAAACATATAACAGCTAAATACTACTATGCCCAGAGATACTTCCATAAAATCGGTGCTGATTATCGGATCAGGCCCTATCATCATTGGTCAGGCTTGCGAGTTTGACTACGCCGGTTCACAAGCCGCGCTTTCGTTGAAAGACGAAGGCATTGAAGTTTCCATTATCAACAGCAATCCGGCAACTATCATGACCGATAAGGTTATTGCCGATAACGTGTACCTGCTGCCTTTAACCTGCGAAAGTTTAGAAAAAATTCTGAGCGAACAGCACATAGATGCCGTGTTGCCTACTATGGGCGGCCAAACAGCGCTTAATCTTTGTATTGAAGCTTCGGAGCGTGGTATTTGGGAGAAGTATGGCGTTAAAGTGGTTGGTGTTGATGTGGCCGCTATCGAAAAAACAGAGAACCGCGAGGCTTTCCGCCAGTTAATGGTCGACATTAACGTAGGCGTGGCCAAATCAAAAATTGCCAACTCATTTTTAGAGGGTAAAGAAGCTGCGCAGGAAATCGGCTTTCCGCTGGTTATACGCCCAAGCTATACGCTGGGTGGTAAAGGCGCAGGCTTTGTACACAAAAAAGAAGATTTTGATGCAGCCCTGAGCCGCGGTTTACAGGCATCGCCAACGCACGAGGTTTTGGTGGAGCAGGCCGTGTTGGGCTGGAAAGAATACGAACTGGAGTTGCTGCGTGATAACCGCGATAACGTGATCATCATCTGTTCTATAGAGAACTTTGACCCGATGGGTATCCACACCGGCGACTCAATAACCGTAGCTCCAGCCATGACGCTGAGCGACCGCTGCTACCAGGAAATGCGCAACCAGGCTATTAAGATGATGCGCGCCATTGGTAATTTTGCCGGTGGTTGTAACGTGCAATTTTCGGTTAACCCGGCTAACGAGGAGATTATTGCTATCGAGATTAACCCACGGGTATCGCGTTCATCTGCCCTGGCCTCAAAAGCAACAGGTTACCCAATTGCTAAAATTGCTGCCAAACTGGCCATTGGTTACAACTTGGATGAGGTAGAGAACCAGATCACCAAAACCACCTCGGCTTATTTTGAACCAACGCTCGATTATGTGATCGTTAAAATTCCTCGCTGGAACTTTGATAAGTTTAAAGGTGCCAACCGTGAGCTGGGCCTGCAAATGAAATCGGTAGGTGAGGTAATGGGCATTGGCCGCAGCTTTATTGAAGCGCTGCAAAAAGCTTGTCAGAGTTTGGAGATAGGTCGCGCAGGCTTAGGAGCCGATGGCCGCCAGAGCCGCAACCTGGACGAGATCATGCACAGCCTCGAGCATCCAAGCTGGGACAGGTTGTTTCACGTATATGATGCACTGAGCCTGGGTGTACCAATTGAATCGGTACGCAAAGCCACCAAGATAGACCGCTGGTTTTTAAACCAAATACAGGAAATAGTGAACCTGGAAGCCGAACTGCGCCGCTACTCGGTAAATAACATTCCTGAAGATATTTTGCTTACCGTTAAGCAAAAAGGTTTCTCAGACGTGCAGATTGCCTGGATATTAGGGGTTAACACCACCGAAGAAGAAGTTTACCAACGCCGCAAGGCCCTAGGCATTAACCGGGTCTATAAAATGGTAGATACCTGTGCTGCGGAGTTTCAGGCTCAAACGCCATACTATTACTCTACCTACGAGGGCGAGAATGAATCCGTCCCAACTGATAAAAAGAAAATCATTGTATTAGGCTCCGGCCCTAACCGTATTGGACAGGGTATTGAGTTTGACTACAGTTGTGTGCATGGCTTGTTAGCTGCCGAAGAGTCGGGCTATGAGGCTATCATGATCAACTGTAACCCCGAAACGGTATCAACTGACTTTAACATGGCCGATAAGCTATACTTTGAGCCGGTGTTTTGGGAGCATGTACGTGAGATTATAGAATTGGAAAAACCGGAAGGTGTGATTGTGCAGCTAGGCGGCCAAACTGCGCTTAAAATGGCTGAAAAGCTGCATGAGCACGGTATCAAGATCATTGGTACATCTTACAACGATATGGATATTGCCGAAGACCGCGGCCGTTTCTCTGACCTGTTGAAAGACCTTGATATTCCTTACCCGCTGTATGGGGTAGCCGAAAGTGCCGAAGAGGCAATTGAAGTAGCTCATCAGGTAGGGTACCCTGTATTGGTACGCCCGAGCTATGTATTAGGCGGCCAGGGCATGAGTATTGTAATTAATGACGAAGACCTGGAACGTGCTGTTGTTAATCTGTTAAAAGCGCTGCCAGGTAACCGTGTGCTTATTGACCACTTCCTGGATCGTGCCGCAGAGGCCGAGTCTGATTCGATATGCGATGGCGAGAATGTACACATCATTGGTATGATGGAGCATATTGAGCCCGCCGGTATTCACTCAGGCGATTCATTTGCCGTGTTGCCACCGTTTGATTTATCCGAAACCGTGCTGCAGCAAATGGAAGAGTACTCGGTTAAGATAGCTAAGGCGTTAAATGTAAAAGGTTTACTAAACATTCAGTTTGCCATTAAGAACGATAAGGTTTACGTAATTGAAGCCAATCCGCGTGCATCCCGTACAGTGCCGTTTATTGCCAAGGCGTATGATGTACCCTACATCAACATTGCAGCCAAGGTAATGATGGGCGTAAACAAGCTTACCGATTTCAACATTGAGCGCAAGCTGAAAGGCTACGCCATTAAAGAACCGGTATTCTCATTCGATAAGTTCCCTGAGGTAAGCAAGGAGTTAGGGCCCGAAATGAAATCGACAGGAGAAGCCATCCGCTTTATCCCTGATCTACAGGACCCCTATTTCAGACACCTGTACAAAGAGAAATCAATGTATTTGAGCAGGTAAGCTTTAGATAAAAAGACTAATTGACTAAGGACAAAGGATGAAAATTCTTTGTCCTTTTTTACGAGGAAAAAATTTCAAGTGCGCAAAAGGATAACTGCCTTTTGAGAAGATCTTTGAATATTTACCAATGTTCTCCAATCTCTCTTGTTGTCAATAAAATAACTGTCATCGTTCGGAACACCGTCTTTGTCTAAGTCGCCATTGTCGAAAGTTGTCGAATACTCACAAAACAAGAACGATTAAAGTGCTATGCTTTAAATCCGGTTTTACTTATTCACCATTAATCCATACACCTCAAACAGCAACCGCCGTTTAGGATCTGTTTTAACGTTATGCTGCTTTTTGCCAACAACGGTATCGCCGGCCAGTTGCTGCTGGTCATCGGCTATAAATTGCTTGGTGGCTATACCCGATATTATAACCTCACGGCCTTTAATAGCCGATGGCAGAACAACTTTGTAATTCCGGAAGCGCGCACTGATAGTGCGGCCGTTACCGGCATCAAGAGTAAACCAGCCGCCTTTTTCGTGCGTTACTTTAACTACCTTACCTATAATAGCAGCGCTGGTACGCGTGCGTTTGCCCATAAAGCTTTCCAGCTCCGATGCCGGCATCAGGCTCACCGTACTCGGCTTGTTGCCAAACACCATCCCATGTGGTAGTGGTGTTCGATTTTGCCCATTTACGTTTAATGATGTAATGAGCAGGATGAACAGACTGTATACAACGTATCTCATTTAAATTAACCTCTTCAAAACAACAATAATTGGTTGTCATGGTTTCGGACAATTAGGTTATCGCTTTGATATTACAGCGTTTTTACAAAGCAATTGGCTAAGTGCAGCGTGTTAACAAAATTTAACACTTATGTTTACGCAATGCCGCGTACGGTTTGTTTATTTGCAGCATATTGCCGCATTAACTATAATGCGGCTTACTCCGGCTTTTTATTTATCTTAATGTTATAAAAGACCAGCCGCCACCGTACGGGTAAAAGCACTATTAAATTTAAATATTGACGATATAAACGATGATGATGTTGAAACAATCTCTACTATTTAAAATGAAAGCTTATGCCGGTTTGCTTGGCCTGGCTTTGGTGGCCGCAAGCTGCCATAAGGATAGCCAGGAAACCGCCATAGTAGCGCCAACAGCCGAAACTACACCGGTAATTGCTTACCTTACATCATCTACTGCGCTAAGCGGAGGTGCGGTTACCAATATGGGAAGTGCAATTAGCATAACTGCATCAGGTGTTTGCTGGAGCGCGAGCAATCAAAACCCTACCATTTCTGACTCTAAAACCAGTGATGGTGGTAAAGCAGTATTCAAAAGTGCCTTAACTGGTTTAACACCCAATACTACCTACTATCTGCGTTCATACGTACAAAATGACGCGGGTACCGGCTATGGCAATTTGGTAACGTTTAAAACCAGTACCGGTACTGCCGATACTACGGTTAATGTAACCACGCTGGCTGGCAACGGTACGCCTGGATTGACAAACGGCGCTGCTATAAATGCTTCGTTTAATAGTCCGCAAGGTACTGCGGTGGATGCACAAGGCAACGTATACGTAACCGACTCCTTTAATCACCTGATCCGCAAGATCACGCCGGCAGGCATAGTAAGTACTTTTGCAGGTAAGGGCACACTGGGCTTTTCGGGTGGAAATGCAACTACAGAAGCGCAGTTTTATAGCCCTCAGGGCATCGCTGTTGACGGCTCCGGCAATGTTTACGTAGCCGACCAAGGTAACAATGCTATTTACAAAATAACGCAGGCTGGTACAGTAACTGTACTGGCTGGCAACGGTACGGTAGGCGCATCAAACGGAACAGGGAGCGCTGCTACCTTTAATTCGCCGCAGGGTATAGCGGTTGATGGTGTTGGCAATGTTTACGTAGCCGATCGTAACAATAACCGCATTCGTAAAATCACCTCAGCCGGCGTAGTAAGTACATTAGCGGGCACCGGGGCTAACGGCTTTACCAATGGCGATGGTACAACAGCCGTATTTAACCGCCCGGCAGGCGTAGCGCTGGATGCAACCGGCAACTTGTATGTAACCGACCAGAATAACTATGCTATTCGCAAAGTAACCTCAGCCGGCGTAGTAAGTACGCTGATAGGTAACAGCATAACAACTGCTTTATTAAACGTACCGACGGGTATAGCCGTTGATGCACAAAATAATATTTATATAACCGACCAAAGCGGCCGTGTCATGTTAATCAGCAGCCAGAACGTTTTATATACCTTGGCCGGTAAAACAGAAACATCAGGCTTTTTAGATGGCAGCAAAGCAACGGCTTTATTTGCCGGTCCTGCGGGTATAGCCGTAGGTGCCAATAAAACCCTTTACGTAGCCGACTATAATAACCATCGCATCCGTAAGGTAGTTATACAATAAGAAGATATATGGCTGATGAAAAACGCAGGGCAAGTACAGTTTTAAAAGCATTTTTATAAGCCAGTCCGGTTATTTCGAGCGTAAGCAAAATCTTGATTGAACCTGACAAGCATTATATTCTGCACGATGAACAGGATATTTAACTTCGGTTTGAGACAACAATCCTATATAAAAGTAGCCCGGCATTGCCGGGCTACTTTTATATAGCAACAGTGCCTTCCTGATAATTTCGGGCATATGAGCGAAATCTTTTTTTGATGTGCTTAAATGCCAATAGAACAAGACCGCTCGCGATAGTTGTGAATGGAAAATTGGCTATTGATTTTGCCATAGCCAATTCTCTTGTGTAAAATACAGCGCATTTTTTCCAGTGATAAAGAGAATCTCATAAGGAGAAAGCCTTTCGGGTTCGGTACAGATCTACTATTCGAGATGGCATCCATCGAGGCAAAGAATGTGTTTCATGACGCGACACTTGCAAGTTTAGCAAAACAATGTAGCGCCCTGATTTTTATCCAACCCCGAAACCTCGCAATTATCCAAACAACAGGCCGAACACTTCCTCTATCCGGCTTACCGCTTTGATCTCAATTTTGTAGTGCGACAGATCCAACTGATTCTTGTCTTTTTTACCTGAGGGTAAATTGTACTTGGAAATAAAAATTTGCTCAAAGCCAAGCTTTTGGGCTTCGGCAATACGCTGCTCGATACGGTTAACGGCCCTTATTTCGCCCGATAGACCTAACTCGCCTGCAAAGCAGGTTTTGGATGAAATGGGCATATCCTCGTGCGAGGAGATAATAGCCGCAGCCAGGCCAAGGTCAATAGCGGGGTCCTCAACCCGTATGCCGCCCGTAATGTTCAGGAAAACGTCTTTAGTGCCCAGCCTGAAGCCACAGCGTTTCTCCAGCACGGCTAACAGCATGTTCATCCGTCTCGTATCAAAGCCTGTAGCCGAACGTTGAGGTGTTCCGTAAGCCGAAGTGCTCACCAGTGCCTGCGTTTCAATCAACATGGGCCGCAAGCCCTCTAATGTAGCGCTGATGGTTATGCCGCTTAAAGCTTCATCCCGCTGTGATAGTAAGATTTCCGACGGGTTAGACACCTCGCGCAAACCAGCTCCAAGCATTTCGTAAATACCCAGCTCGGACGCCGACCCAAAACGGTTCTTTATAGACCGCAGGATGCGGTAAACGTGGTGTCTGTCGCCTTCAAACTGCAATACGGTATCTACCATATGTTCCAGTATTTTAGGCCCTGCAATCATGCCGTCCTTGGTAATATGTCCAATCAGGAATACGGGCGTAGAGCTCTCCTTAGCAAAGCGAAGCAGCTCCGCTGTACACTCCCGAACCTGTGACACGCTACCTGCCGTAGATTCGATATGCGCCGAGTATAGTGTTTGGATGGAGTCTACAATTACCAGGTCGGGCTGTAGCTGCTCAATCTGTTTGAATATATTCTGTGTTGAGGTTTCAGTGAGGATAAAACAGCCCATGCCTGCTTCTGCAGCCTTATATTGCTGGGGTGGTGTTATTCTTTCAGCCCGCATTTTAATCTGACGGTCACTTTCTTCGCCCGATACATAAAGCACCTTGGCTGCAGGCATGCTTAAAGCCAGTTGCAGCATGAGTGTCGATTTGCCAATGCCGGGTTCGCCGCCAATTAGTATAAGCGAGCCAGCCACAATACCGCCGCCCAATACACGGTTCAATTCTTTATCGGGCGCAAGTATGCGATGCTCTTCATTGAAGCTGATGTTGCTTACCGACACCGCCTTGTTGGCACGCTGCAATGAAGTTGAGCCCGAACCAGGAGCACTATTGCTGCTTTTCCAGTTAGATGCCGCTGCGTGTGGTTTTTCTACCACTTCTTCTACAAACGTATTCCATTGGTTGCATGAAGGGCACTTACCCAGCCACTTAGGCGATTCATAGCCACAGCTCTGGCAAAAATATGCTGATTTTGTTTTAGCCATTTATTGGAGTTCGAAAGTCAGGTGTTTGACTTTGGATTTAAGGTAAAGATACGAAAATGCTAATATATTTAGTTAGGTTGGTGTAAAACAAACAAAGCAGGTCCACCCGTTCGCGGAACCTGCTTTATTTAATGTAAATCCGGAATCTAAGATCCGAATTCAGAAATTATAGTTTAATTTCTTCGTCCTTAGCGTTCATAAAGTGAAACTCGGTAATTTGGTATGACGAGTTTGCTTTTACTTTAATCCACTGGCCGTATTTAAAGTACCATTTCATTTGTCGGCTTATGAGGCCTTTCTTAATATAAGCTTCAATGTACGGGTGTACACAAAGCGTAATGCTTTTCTCATTCTGTTCTACCAGGATGTAATTGAAATTGTTTTCAATATCATCCAGCAACAAAATAGTTGGCCTGATGGCCCCGGTGCCGTGGCAGGTTGGGCAAACCTCGTTGGTCACAATGTTCATCTCCGGCCGCACCCGCTGACGGGTTATTTGCACTAAACCAAACTTACTCGGTGGCAAAATAGTGTGCTTGGCCCGGTCATGTGCCATCTCGTCGCGCAGATAGTCAAACAGCTCTTTGCGGTTGTTGGGCTTGTGCATGTCAATAAAATCGACTACCACAATACCACCCATATCGCGCAAACGCAGCTGGCGTGCAATCTCGCGGGCAGCCTCTTTGTTTACCTGAAAGGCATTATCTTCCTGGTTTTCTTTGTTTGCCGTTCTGTTGCCGCTATTTACGTCAATTACGTGCAAGGCTTCAGTGTGCTCAATAACCAGGTAGGCACCACCAGCCAGATTTACGGTTTTCCCGAATGCAGATTTAATCTGCTTCTCAATTCCATAATGCTCAAATATCGGATCGCGGTGCTTATGCAGGCGAACGATGTTTTCCAAATCAGGCGATATATCATGTACATATGAACGGATTTCTTCGAATATGGAAGGTTCGTTTACATGAATGTGCTGAAAATCAGCGTTTAATATATCCCTCAGTAGGGTCGATGTACGGTCAATTTCACCTAATACCTTTTTTGAAGGATCAGTTGCCGGTAACCTCGTCATGAAAGATTCCCACTTGGATATCAGATCAAGCAGGTCCTTTTGCATTTCGGTTACCCCCTTACCTTCTGATACCGTACGGATAATTACACCAAAATTTGCCGGTTTAATACCTTCCACAATTTTGCGCAGGCGCGTGCGCTCTGTATTACTCTTTATCTTTTTAGAGATAGAGATGGTTTCAGAGAACGGCACCAATACTACATAGCGGCCGGCAATAGATAGATCGGAGCTCAGCCTCGGGCCTTTTGTTGAGATAGGCTCTTTAGCAATTTGCACCGGTATTAACTGGTTCTTGGTCAACACTTCAGATATCTTACCCGATTTGTTGATGTCAGCTTCCAGCTTTAAATCATCCAGCAATTTGGTTTGGTAACTACCCCCACGTACCTGTTTGGTTAATTTGAGCAGGCTTTGCACTTGCGGACCAAGATCCAGGTAGTGCAAAAACGCATCCTTCTCGTAGCCTACATCAATAAAAGCAGCATTAAGCCCGGGCATAATTTTTTTAACACGGCCCAGGTAAATATCCCCAACGGTATAATTATTGGAAATTTGCTCTTTATGAAGTTCGACGAGTTGTTTATCCTGTAACAGGGCAATAGTTGCCCCGCTAGGGGATGAATCGATAATTAATTCTTTTATCAACTGCTACTCCATTTCTTCAAAAGCGGCGAAGTGCCGCGTACAATATGAGGATAAAAAACAAAAATAAAAAAATTTGCCTGCCACTACCTAAAGTAACCGCAGGCAAACACACCGTAACTACGGCTTATTTCTTTTTATGTCTGTTTTTTCTTAAACGCTTTTTGCGTTTGTGGGTAGCCATTTTATGTCTTTTACGTTTCTTACCGCTTGGCATAATACTAATTTTTTAAAGGGTTATTTAATTTTTTAATTCGTTAATATAGTTATCAATGGTTTGCCCCATGGTTGGGTCGGCCATTAGTTCCTTACATTTTTGGTAAGCTTCAATAGCTTCGGTTTTCATGCCCAGCTGCTTGTAACTCTCGGCCAGGTAAAAGTAAGGCTCCACCTTCGACCGTTTAGTATCCTGCGCAATCATAGCTTTAAACCGGTCAACCGCTTTTTGAAACTGGCCGGATTTCATAGCAAACTGGCCTAAGCTTAAATTAGCGTTCCAGTTTTGCGGATCGGCGGTAACCACCTCACGCAGCAACATAATGCCCTGCATGGGTGAGCCTCCTTCAGCATCAGTTATACCCAAGCTGGTTTGGTTAACATAAGCTATACCCAAACCGGTTTTAGCATCCAGGCTTTCAGCTTTTACAGCCATAGCTTTTTTAAAGGCAAATATGGCGTTCGCAACAAACGTAGATTGTACGGTGGTATCTTGTGTAAACTTATAAGCATCATTAAAGCGCTGGCCTGCAGTTAACCAGTTCTCATAATCATTTTTAGATTTTGCTAATTCCAGATAGTAGAACGCTGCAGGAGCTGCCTGATTAACGCCATCCCATTGCTGGGCCAGTTCTTGTTGCAGCTTTTGTCTTTCGGCAGGCGAAGATGCTTTTTTAAGCATCTCTTCCAATGATATGATCTTGCCGGCTAAATCGGCCCCAATGGCAGTTTTAGCCGGTCCGGATACTGTGTTTACATCAACATTGGCATTGGCCGGAGCCTCCGCCTGCTGGCTTGGAGCAGTGCGCTCCTCTTTTGGCTTAATTAACCCTTTAACGGGCTGCGAATACAAATAGCCCATAACCACCACAACGGCCACTACTGCAACTATTTGTTTCTTGTTCATATATTAAGCTTTGGTTGATTTGGTTTTGTTACCTGTTCTTACTTTTTCAACAAAAGTTTTGGCTGGCTTAAAGCTGGGTACAAAGTGCTCAGGTATTATAATTGCAGTGTTTTTTGATATGTTACGAGCAGTTTTTTTAGCTCTCTTTTTTACCACAAAGCTACCAAAGCCTCTAACATATACGTTTTCGCCGCTTACCATCGATGTCTTAACTACCTTAAAAAACGCCTCAACAGTCTCCTGAACGTCAACTTTCTCAATCCCTGTTTTAGTTGATATTTCAGCTATTATTTCCGCCTTAGTCATATCTGTTTTTTATTAATAATTTTATGTAAATACTTAACTGTTTTGGGGTTGCAAAAGTATGGCTTTAATTGGAAACTGTGAAATAAATGTACGTTTTTTTACAATGGGATCCTTTAAGCTGCAAACATTACTTGCATGTTGCGGTTAACAGCGGTTGATTTTGTAAATTTGAACTACATGAATTTTGCTGATGAACTGGTGCAGTGGTACCATCAAAATAAACGCGATTTGCCCTGGCGCCACACGCATGATCCGTACGTGATTTGGCTTTCGGAAATTATTTTGCAGCAAACGCGTGTAGAGCAGGGTTTACCTTATTTTAACCGTTTTTTAGAGCGCTATGCAACAATTGAAGATTTTGCAAATGCCAGTGAGGATGAAATTTTAAAGTTGTGGCAAGGGTTAGGGTACTATTCACGAGGGCGTAACATGCTTAAAACTGCACGGTTGATACAGCAGCAATACCATGGCAAGTTTCCGTCTGCATATAATGAGTTAATTAAGCTAAAAGGAATAGGGGATTATACCGCCGCTGCAATCTCTTCTTTTGCGGCTAACGAGGCTCATGCTGTGCTCGACGGTAATGTTTTTAGGGTACTGGCCCGGTATTTTGGCATTAACGAACCCATAAACAGCACCAATGGAAAAAAGATATTTAAAAAGCTGGCCGATGAAGTATTAAATAGAGATGAACCTGGTTTGCACAACCAGGCCATGATGGAATTTGGCGCTATGTTATGTAAGCCTAAAAACCCAGCATGCGGCATTTGCCCTGTACGTTTGGGTTGTAAGGCTTTTAAAACCAACGCTACTACGCAACTACCAGTAAAACTTAAAACAGTTAAAATTAAGGAACGGTTTTTTAACTATTTTTTAATATTTAATGAAGGCAAAATTTTAATGAACAAGCGTACTGACGGCGACATATGGACCGGTTTGTATGACTTGCCGCTTATTGAAACCAAAGAGTTACTATCAGTACAGGACATACTGCTGCTGCCAGAAACAATGCAGTACTTTGGCCAGGATGCGCAAATTGATGAGGTTTTTGGATTACAGAAATTTGTATTAACGCATCAGCGGCTTACCATTCGTTTTATCAGATTAAAGAATACGCCGGTTGAACATAAAGCAAGCTGGGCATATATAAATACAGAAGATTGGGGAAAATTAGCTTTACCAAAAGTTATTTTTATATTTCTAAGTAATTTTTTTAAATTTGAAAATAATTCTCTCTTTTTTTAACTAAAACATGTCTGGAATAAATAAAGTAATTTTAGTAGGACACTTAGGCAAAGACCCCGAAATAAGACACCTGGAAGGAGGTGTATCTGTAGCAAGTTTCCCGCTGGCCACTTCAGAAAGCTTTAACAAAGACGGCCGTAAAATTGAACAAACTGAGTGGCACAATATTGTAATGTGGCGCGGACTGGCCGATGTGGCCGCCAAGTACCTGCAAAAAGGTAAACTGGTATACATTGAAGGCAAGCTCAGAACTCGCTCTTTTGAGGACAAGACCGGTATTAAGAAATACACTACCGAAGTTGTTGCCGAAAACTTTACCGTTTTAGGTCGCAAAAGCGATTTTGAAAACGAGGGCAGACAGATTGTGAGAAGTGGAGAAGCCGATAGCGATTACGACCGCACTACAGAGGCCGACGATCTGCCTTTTTAACTAGCCCAATTACAAACTTGAATATAATGAATAAGCCCTCACGGTGTAAACCGGAGGGCTTTGTCGTTTAAGGACACTAACGCACTGGGGCGGGAGGCTTTTAGAAACTTTTTATTTTCCAATCGCCTTATCACGTCGAGCGGCAGTAATAAACCTTATGGTAGATATACCTTGCCTTCTCATATTATTAACTTGAAAATAAGCAGCATTAGATTCCTGTATGAGGTTAAAGCTTTGCCCTGCAAAAGACCAACAGTATCCTGCGCACTACTGTTCTTTAGCCCATATATCCTTAAGGTCTGCAACTTGTACCAGCTGCAATCCGTTCTGTTGCGAAGTTTGCCGCTGAACAGCGTTAGAGCCGCCTATAACCATTAAATGATCATAAAGCACCACACTGCCTAAATGTGCCCTGTCTGAAAAATTTGATTTGATCAGTGTGAATTTACCAGTAGTAGTATTCAAAAAGCCTGTAAGCTCTTGATTGGTGTAGCCACCGGTGATGAAGATGAGGTTATTGTAAACAGCGATACCGTTTGCCGACACTGCTTTAGGCAACTTACCAATCAGGCTCCATTGTTTACTTTCAATATTATAAGCATAAATGTTTTTGCCGGTGTTAGACCGGCTGGCATCAAAGCCACCAAAGACATAAAGAACACCATTTAC
Source organism: Mucilaginibacter sp. PAMB04168 (assembly GCF_039634365.2). NCBI lineage: Bacteria > Pseudomonadati > Bacteroidota > Sphingobacteriia > Sphingobacteriales > Sphingobacteriaceae > Mucilaginibacter > Mucilaginibacter sp. PAMB04168. Next base: position 5,008,334 of record NZ_CP155079.2, on the reverse strand, counting down.
TATGGCTCCTGTGGCCTGTAAAGGTTCGGGCATATCAGGCAGTCGGGTAAATTTTTCTGTCAACGGATCAAACTCATAGAAAGCTTTGGTTGCTTTCATGTAAGAGGTGTAATTTTGATCAATGCCGCCACCAAAAATGTAAATTTTGTTTTTCCAAACAGCCGCCCCTCCATAAGCAGAAGGCATTGGGTTCTTTACATTCAGTATCTCGGTTTGGCCGGTATTAACATCAATGGTTTCTACTTTATCAAAATAAGTAAAGTTAACAATTGATGTAAGGCCGCCAATTCTGTATATTTTACCTGTTTGAGGGATATAAGTAGCTGTACTTTGAACAATGGGTTTTAAATTGTGTGCCAGTACTGACCAGTTGTTGCTTTTAGGATCATACTTGAGTGCCTGTGTGCAGGTTTTATACCCCGACATTCCGCCAATTACATACGCATAGGTGCTATCAGCAACACACGAATGATAGTATAACGGAAAAGGAAGGCTTCGCACATTTTTGAAAAGGAGTTCTTCGTGCTGGGCTTTAATAACTACTTCTTTTAATTCCACAGCCTCCTCTTCCAAAACAACAACGTGTTGTTTGGCGGTTATCATTTCTTTCCCCGTAGTACGTTTAGTTTTATACCCCACACAGCTTATCAAAATCTCATCCTCGGCGTTGAATGGCCTGCTTGTGATTTGTAGTATTCCCTTGTCGTTAAATAACAAGGTGTAATTCTGTGTTTTATTAACTAAGGTAGCATTCGGGATTGCATGCCCTTGCTTGTCTTGAACGCTTATAATAATGCCTTGAGCCGTAATGAATGGAGTATGATGTTGCGTTTTGTTAACGTCCGGTATTGTGGCACTAATTAAAATAGACAGAAATAAGATTAATTGGTACATTCTTCTCTTGCGTTAAGTTAATATGGCGCAATTGCGCCATATTTAATCACTTATATTTACCTTCCTCCAGGCGCGCAGTGTTCTCTCAAAAATTTGGTATACAGCGTGCGCAGGTGCTGGCCCGTCCCTTCACCTTCGTATATACCGTGCGAACGGTTAGGGTACGACATTAGCTGGAATTGCTTGTTGTATTTCACTAACTCATTTATAAGTTGCTCGGCATTGCTGTAGTGCACATTGTCATCGCCGGTGCCATGTACGTAAAGTAAATTGCCACGCAAGTTTTTAGCGTAAGTAATGGGTGATCCTTTAATGAAGTAAGACCGGCCTTCCTCATTGGTTGGCACACCCATGTAACGCTCCTGGTAAATATTGTCGTAAGATAACTGGTTGCCAACTGCGGCCACGGCAATGCCGGTTTTGTAAATTTCTGGGTATTGGAACATCAAGTTCAGGGTTGATGAACCACCGCCGCTCCAGCCCCACACGGCCACGCGAGAGGTATCAATGAAAGCATTGTGCTTAAATAGCTCTTTAGCCGCCATAGCCTGGTCGCGCACGTTAAGAATACCAATGTTGCGGTAAATAGCCTTGCGCCACTCACGGCCCTTTGGCACCGGCGAACCGCGATTGTCCATTGATACATAAATGTAGCCATCGGCAGCCATATCACCTGCATACTCGCGGTTGCGGCCCGCACCATATACGTCGGCTGCGGTTTGTGAGGCTGGTTCGCCGTATACATAAAATACAATAGGATACTTTTTAGACGGGTCGAAGTTGGTGGGTTTCATCATCCAGCCATCCATGCTTACACCATCGGCTGTGGTAACGGTAAAAAACTCTGGCCTGGCTTTAGTTGCTGTTAGATCTACATTAATAGTTGTAGGCGCACCGTTTAAGGGCTTGTGAGCCGGCAAGCTTACCGTCTCTGTAACTGGTGGAGTATAACTGTTATTGAAAGAATGAATGGCAACCAATCCATTAGGGGCAATGTCATAACGGTGCGTGCCGGGCTGGTTAGCCGGTGATATACGCTGTGGTGCGCCGCCATTCAGTTTTACGCGGTATAGATAGCGTTGTGTAGCGTTATTGGGCGAGGCCGTAAAGTAAATATAGCCGTTTGTTTCGTCAATTAAGTCTAAACCTACCACATCATAGTTGCCTTTAGTAAGCAACTTTTCCTGTCCAAAGCGGTCAATACTGTAAGCATGGCGCCAGCCGTCTTTTTCGCTCAGCCAAATAAACTTTTTTCCTTTTTCAATCCAGTCCCAGCCTACAGATGCATCCTTGGCATCAATCCAGGCTTTGTCGGTTTCCTGGTATATTACTCTTGATGCATTGCTGGAAATATTGCAAATGAAAATTTTACTCTGGTTTTGTGCGCGGTTCAGTTGTTGCAAAATCAGCTCATTGCCATTGACTGCCCATTCCATACGCGGAATATAGTGCTGCACAGCATCACCAGGTACATTGATGTTGGTTGTTTTACCATCAGTTACATTAACTACTTTAATTTTGCAGGAGCTGGGATCAGTTCCGGCTACAGGGTACTCTACAGGTACGTTAAAGGAGTAGGCCGAATCGGTAGTGTTCAGCATTAAGTAATTGCGGATTTTGGTGGCATCGATTTGCCAATAAGCAATATTGCGGCTATCGGGCGACCACCGGAAACCGTCGCGGCAATCAAACTCTTCCTCATAAGCCCAGTCGAATGTGCCGTTAATTAAGCGTTTGGTGCCATCGTTGGTTAAAGGTTTAATGTTGCCATTAGCCAGGTCTTCTACATAGATGTTATGCTCACTTACATAAGCGGCTTTGGTACCATCGGGCGATATTTTGGCAAACATGAGCGATGATGCCGGATGCCCTTTACCTAACTGACTAAGTGTTTTAGTGTTAGTATTATATATCCAGTAATCACCCCGAGTATCCTGGCGCCATACACGGCGTGTATTGGTGTTAATAAGCACCTTTTGCCGGTCATCAGAAAAATAGAACCGCCTTACCTGAATGGCTGGTTGGCCTGCTGGTGTAAGTGCTGCTTTGCTTACTATAATATTTTTACCAGATGGATTGCGGATATCCAGTTCAGCAATCTCGCCATCAATCGTGCGGTAAAAATGGTAACCATCGGCGGCCCATTGCAGTTCCTGGGCTTGTACCTGGCTTTGCATCAGTACAATAGCGCCTGTAAACAAAACAGTTAAAACCAGGTGGTAAAATTTAATGTTCATAACAAAAATAAGAGTTTTAATTACCTTAGCCATCTATATAATGAGGCTACAAAAATTGCGTTAAATTAATATTTTTAACCGTTATACCGGATTCTGCATCCATGAAAAAATACTACCTAATACTTCTGCTCTGTGTGCTTCAATTACATTTTACCGCTACTGCGCAAAATGCTAACCGTAGCCGTTTTATTACCGATAGTCTGGATAATTATATTAACCGTTCGCTCACCAACTGGCGTGTGCCCGGTGCTGCGGTTTGTATTGTAAAAGATGGGCGTATTATACTCAGAAAAGGTTATGGTATTAAAGAATTAGGCTTGGCCACCAAGGTTGACGAGAATACCTTGTTTATGATTGGCAGTAACACCAAGGCTTTTACAGCAACAGCCATGGCCATGCTGCAAACGCAAAACAAGCTTTCGCTTGATGATAAGGTAACCAAATACCTGCCCGATTTTAAACTGGAAAATAAGGCGGCCACCGATATGGTAACGCTGCGCGATTTGCTATGCCATCGTATTGGGTTTGGTACTTTTCAGGGCGACTTTACATATTGGACCAGTAACCTGACCCGTAAAGATGTGGTAGAAAGAATGAGCCATATTAAAGCCATGTACCCGTTCAGAAGCCGTTGGGGGTATACTAACGCCGCTTTTTTAACTGCCGGCGAGGTGATGGAAAAAGTAACAGGCAAGCCATGGGAAAATTACATCAAAGAAACCTTACTGGCTCCGCTAGGCATGACCAGTACGCTTACCCTCTCCAAGGATCTGGCCACTTCGTTCAATAAATCGGCCGCACATACGCTGGTTGACGGAAGGCTGGCCGCTATACCGTACCCTCAAATTGATAATCTGGCGCCAGCCGGTAGCATGAGCTCTTCGGCTAACGATATGTGTAAATGGGTGCTGGCTTTGCTGGCTAACGGCAAAGTAGGGGCAAAAGACGTAATGCCGGCTGCTGCTTTACGCGCAACCCAACAGCCGCAAATGCTGGTAGGCGGCGAGCCCGACGGTACCTTTAGTGCCTATGGTTTGGGCTGGTTTTTACAAGGCTACAAAGGCCACCGCATAATAATGCATACGGGCGGTGTAAATGGATTTGTATCATCGGTTACGCTGGTACCCGATCAAAATCTGGGTATAGTTATACTAACCAATACCGACCAGAATAATCTGATTGAAACCCTGAACTTTGATGTTATTGACGCTTACCTTAAGCTGCCTTTCCGTAACAACAGCGATGCGGCCTTAACTGTGGTTAAGGGTAACCAGCAGCGCGACCTTGCACGTGAAAAGGCCCTGCGCGACAGCACCGCGCTTAATTTGCGCCCGGCTTTAGATCTGAATAACTACACCGGCAAATACAGCAATGATCTTTATGGTAGTATCACCATTGCTAAAGGCGAAGCGAACGATCTTGAAGTGCGCTTTGAGCATCACCCTAAAATGTATGCCCGCCTACAGTCGCTGGGTGGGAATCGCTTTTACGCCACATTTTCCGATCCGGTATTTGGCCGGGCCGTTTTTCCATTTTTGGTGCAAAACAACCGGGTAGTAAGTGTACAGGTTAAAGTAGCCAACTTTATTGAGTTTGGTGCTTATGATTTTAAGCGGAAGTAGCGTGAATCTTTAACCTTTGAAAACACCTGTAACAGTTTAAAACAGGTATTTTATTAAGCTACTACTTTGTCAGAAGTTTTAAACTTACATCTAGATCCGATATTATAAGTAAAGAAGCCTCTCTGCGCAGGACTTTCCGTTAATAACTTGTTCAATTGCGCTACGGCGATTGCCGTGTTTGGCATTTCTTCTGGACGTGACAAATAGTATTCCTTCAGAAATTCTGTAACTGCCGGCTTAGCCAACCAACTTCGCTAATATGGCAGCAGATAGCAACCTTGCGGCCATGGCTTGCAGGCACTTGGCGTAAAGCTGATTTAACAGGGCAGCATCACAATCAGCATAACGAATGATCATTTTTGTAGTTAGGTTCTTGTAAAAAGCGCTTAAATGCCCTGTTAATAATTACTAACTTAACACTTGCTTTAAAAATAGTGTATGTTTTTTTAACGTACGTGCAACGTTGTGAAAAATGCTGCGTCTATTAACTCGAAAGCTAATCACAATTGGAAGCCTTATACATCGACAAGCATTATCAACTGGTGGTTGATTGCAAGCAGGGGAATAAAAAAGCCTGCTATGAATTGTATCGTCTTTATTCGAAGGCCATGTTAAACGTGGCATTCCGGATATTGAATAATATGGACGAGGCTGAAGATGTGCTTCAGGAATCCTTTTTAGATGCCTTTAACAAGGTGAAGGATTTTAGACAGGAAACCACTTTCGGTCTGTGGCTTAAACAAATAGTGGTAAACCGCTCCATTAACCTGTTGCGTAAACGTAAGCTGGAATGGGTGGAGATGGAAAGTGAACAGCTGGAAAATATTGCCGACGATGAGCAATATGATGATGAAGATGTACAATATAAGGTAGCGCAGGTTAAAGAAGCTATTAAACTCTTGCCCGAAGGTTACCGTGTGGTTTTATCATTATACCTGCTGGAGGGATATGACCACGAAGAGATAGGACAAATTTTGAATATTACCGAAAACACCTCAAGAACACAATTTTTGAGAGCTAAAAGGAAACTGAGCGAAGTGTTAAGAATAAAAGGAGTAGCATAATGAGCAAGCGATTAGAAGATTTTATCAGAGCCAACCGCGAAGAGTTTGATGACCTGGAACCACGCGCGGATATATGGAGCCGCATTGAAGAAAACATGGAGGCACCTGTAGTTGAGATGCCAAAGAAGCGTGAAGCCAAAACCTTTTCTTTAGGTTTTGTATTGCGGGTAGCCGCCATTATTATTGTAGTGATGGGTATAGGTTTTAGCTTTTACTTACGCAGTGGCAAAACAGCCGGTGTTGATTTGGCGGCCATAAATCCAGAGTATGCTAAACAGCAGGTACAATATACCTCGCTTATTGAAACCAAGCGTACCGAGTTAAAAGAATTAACGAAAGGCGATCCGCAGCTTTACCAGGAGTTTAGCGGCGAGATTGACAAGATGGAAGCATCTTATAAAAGACTAAAGCATGATTTAGTTACCAGCCCTAACCAGGAGCGTGTTTTACGTGCAATGATCCGGAACTTGCAAATACAAGCCGAGGTGCTCAATCAGCAATTAGAAGTAATAGAACAGTTTAAAGGAAGTAAAAACGAACCCAACAATGAAATCAAAAATATTTAACGCCAAACTGCTTTTGTTATGCGGCTTATTCGCTGTTGCTCAGGGTAGCTTTGCACAAAAAAATAAAGCCGAAGACGAGAAAGAATTTGATAAAAAGATGGAAAAATTGCAGGAGCAAATGCGCGATCTGCAAAAGGAAATCAGCAAAATGCAGGTACAAAAGCTGAAAGAAAAATCAGTTGAACTGCAAAAGCTGTCTAAAGAATTAAGCAGCCAGGCTTTGGTATATACCAATGAGCTTAATGTAAGCGGCCTGAGCAAAGGGCTGGGCGTAATAGTGTCACCAAACATTGGCATTTCTCCAAAAACATTTCGTACACCCGACCTGTCAAGGGCGTCAACAAGTACTTTTAATTACAACTTTAACTTTGATGATAAGACATTAAAGGAGAAAGTGCAAAGCGGTGAGCTGAAGGAAAAGAGCAAAGCTTACAGCAAAAGCTATTCGGTTGATGCTAATGACAAGCTGGAAATTAACAACACCTACGGTAAGGTAACGGTTAACACCTGGACCAAGAACGAAATAAAGGTTGATGTGCAGATGAAGGCTTATGCCAATGAGGAAGAGGACGCGCAAAAAATGCTGGATAAGATTACGATCAGCGATAGCAAAGAAAACTCGGTAGTGTCATTTAAAACCACCATTGAGCGCAATACAACCGGCAACCACACCTTTGTTATTGGCACCTGGTTTAATGGCGGCAAAAGCCATACCAGCAAGCTGGAGGTAAATTATGTGGTTTACATGCCTGCTAAAAGCCAGCTCGATCTTACCAATAAGTTTGGCGGCGTTATGCTGCCCGATTTATCAGGCCGGGTGAATTTAAAGTTATCTTATGGCACATTGGTGTCTCAGCAATTAACCCACCCCGAAAACGATATTAAGGTAAGCTTTGGAGATGCTAAAATTGCCTCTATGTACAGTGGAGATGTAAACGTAAGTTATGGAAAACTGATTTTAGGAACTGCCGACAAGCTGAGAGCCAAGATAAGTTTCGGTTCGATGAACGTAGATAAACTGAAGTCTTCGGGCGATATCTCGGCACGTTATGGCGACGGTGTTACTGTAACAACGGTAGACAAAAACTGTAAAAACATTAATGTAGATGCGCAATTTACTAAAGTGAACTTAGGCGTTAAAGACAGCTACGACTTTGATGTAACCACCCGCTTTGGTAGCTTCGATTATAACGATAGTGCTGTTAAAGTAATTAGCCGCACCCCTGCAGACAATGACCGTCATTTTACCTCAACCCGTACCTTTAAAGGCCAGGTAAATAAAGGAAATTCAGATAGGGTGATCACCATTAAATCGAGCTACGCCAGCGTTAAATTCGACTAAGATTAAGTGATTTTGATATATTTTTGAAAACCCTTGTCGATTGCGGCAAGGGTTTTGTTACTTTTAGCCCGTAACAAATCTACTTTTAAGCAATGGAACTACTAACGGATGCCGAAGCCTGGGTATCGCTGGCTACGCTAACTCTGCTCGAGATTGTACTCGGTATTGATAACATCATTTTTATTTCAATACAAGCCGGTAAGCTGCCAGTGGCCGAACAAGGTAAAGCACGTAAGTTAGGACTGGCCGGAGCCATGATTACCCGTGTTTTGCTCCTGTTATCTATTAGCTGGATAATGAAGCTTACAAATCCATTCATTAATCTGGCCTCTTTAGTGAACATTACCAATGCAGAGTGGGTGGAGCGTTTGTCGCTTTCAGGCCGGGATTTAATCCTGCTGGTGGGCGGTTTATTTCTGATTTATAAAAGCAGTCATGAAATACACGAGAATATAGACCATGATGAGCAAGGCGAGGAAGATACCAAGCCGCATTCATTCTGGGGTGCTATAGTGCAAATAATGCTTTTGGATATTGTTTTCTCGCTTGATTCGGTTATTACCGCCGTGGGTTTGGCCGATCATGTGGAGGTGATGATTGCCGCCGTAGTTGTTTCGGTAGGTATTATGATGTGGGCTGCAGGGCCTATAGCCACCTTTGTGAACAACCGGCCTACTGTCAAAATGCTGGCGCTGTCGTTCCTGTTATTGATAGGCGTATCGCTGCTTGCAGAAGCATTTGATCAGGAAATACCTAAAGGGTATATTTATTTCTCAATGGCCTTTGCTATTCTGGTGGAGTTACTTAACCTGAAAGCTAAATCTAAAAGAGAAAAGAAGGCCGTTACCATTAATAGGCCAAGGTAAAGGAGGCTGGGTTTGTTTCACTCCCTTTATATTAAATAAGAAATTAGAGCTGCTAACTATGCCTCCTCGGAGAGGTATAGTTAGCAGCTTTAAAAATTTATATCTGGCCAATCTCAGTTTAGTTTGTATAAATCATAACTAAATAACCCGGCACAGCAAACCCTTCAAATATTCACCCTCCGGAAACGATGCCCGTACCGGGTGGTCTTCGGGTTGGCAGAACTGGTTAATGAACTGTACCTGCTTGCCGGCATCCAGTGCGGCCCAGGCCAGTACCTGTTTAAACGTATCAATATCCATAGCCCCCGAACAGGAGAAGGTAGCCAGTAAGCCGCCCTTATTCAGCAGTAGCATAGCTATGCGGTTCAGGTCTTTATAAGCTCGTGAGGCACGGTCAAGCGCCGAGCGTGATGGGGCATATTTGGGTGGGTCGAGCACGATCACATCAAACATTTCGCCATCCTCTTTAAAGCGCCGCAGTTGTTTGTTAACATCCGATTGTACGGCTGCGTGCCTGGCGGCATCAAGGCCGTTCAATTCAATATTCTTTCTCAACGTCTCAATAGCCAGTGCGGAGCTATCAACACTGGTTACAAAGGCAGCGCCTTGTTTGAGGCTGTTCAACGTAAAACCGCCTGTATAGCTAAAGCAATCCAGTACCTTCTTGCCTGCTGCATGGCTGGCTAGTATATGGCGGTTATCGCGCTGATCGCAGTAAAAGCCAGACTTTTGGCCTTCGGCAATATTAATAACGTATGTAATATCGTTCTCTTTAACCTCTACCAGCTCGGGCGGCGGGCTGCCGGCCAACACCTCATTGGTAGTGGCTAATCCCTCGTGCGCACGTGAAGTGGCATCACTTTTATCGTATATGCCTTTAGGCTGTAGCAGGCGCTGCAGCTCATCAATTATTACAGAAAGGTTGTTTTGAATACCTGAGGTAAGTATTTGTAACGATAAGTAATCGGCATACTTGTCCACAATTAGTCCGGGCAGGTAATCGGCTTCGCTGAAAATGAGGCGGCAGGTATCGGTTTTGCCCGATTGTAATACATAGTTACGGCTTTCAACAGCAATAGCCACTTTTCTACGAAACCAGTTCTCATCAATCGGCGTATTCTCGTCCCATTCCAAAAGGCGCAATGCCACGCGCGATTGGTCGTTATAAAATCCGTAAGCCATAAAGCGGCCTTGCGCATCTATTAGTTTCACTACATCGCCGTTGGCAGGCTTGCCCTTTACCCGCTCAATGGCACCCGAAAATACCCAGGGATGGCGCTGCAGTACCGCTTTTTCTTTACCTTTCTTCAGTATCACCTCAAACATGCTGGCAAAGATACACAGCCGGGCTTAAATGATTTCAACACAAGGTCTTTTTTGTTAGAGAGGTATACAGTAAATTGTCTGTTTTTAGCTTAAAGCTATGCTAAGAGTAAAGCGACAGCTGTGCGGCAGTCTGGGCCGTTAAACTGGCCGGCCGGCTCTGTAAGGTGAAATTCAAAGCGGCCCGCCCAGTGTTCGCATTCACCAGCACGATGCATTTTAAACTGGATGCCTTGCCCGGCAGCCTAATTATGCAACAAGGAATAGGTGTGGGCTATACCTTTTGGGTAACCACAATGAACCAGAGTTGCAAAAGTTCCATCAGGAATTGTTCCGGCGATGATATACCCGTTGCCGGGCGCAGGTTCACTGATTGGGAAGCCAACTTCGAGGCTATAGCTTTTGTCTATGTTATTTACCCTTAAATATCGATAAAATAAGGGGCCGGTTACCGGCGTACGCTGGCAAGTAAGCCATTCTGTTAGCTCACTTGCCAGTATATCTAATTTGTGCCACTCGTTTAAGGTGAGTTGCACAGGTATAGCCACGTAAGGTTGGGCGCAGCCAGTATGTAATATAGGCTGCTTGGTGTTTTGCTCTAGAGCAACCATATATAGTACTATTTATACAAACGATGTATCGAAGCCTGCCGTTGACTGGTTGCCTGGCAGGCTGTTGTTGGTTTTTTTTAAGATGTCGGCTTTTAGCTTTTTATGGTAATAGATGTAGGCGCCTGCTGCCAGTGCAATCAGCACAAACATAGGTGCCCAGTCTTTTGCCGGTTTGCCGGATGCGGCAACGGAATAAATGGCGCCAAGCAAATCATAAGTTAAGCCGGCGTAAGCCCATTCCTTTACACGCGGATAGCCAGGTACCAGTATGGCTATTACGCCTAACACCTTTGCTACACCTACAAAAGGAAGCAGGTATGCCGGCAGTTGTATTTCGGCAAAGCCTTGCTTAGCCAAATCCATCATTAATACATCGGGTATGGCTGAGCCCAGCATTACAAAAGTGAACAAGCCGGTTAATATCCAGTAAATAATTGTGATCTTCTTCATATCATTAGGAGTTAAATTGCAATAAGGTTTATTTAATTTAAGTATTAATTCCTATAGGTAAAAGCTATTGGTTGGCATTGTGAAACAGCATCCAATTAAAGCCGTACCTATCTACTAATGAGCCAAACGTATCACCCCAAAACTCAAGCTTGGGCTGGCTAATTACTTTACCACCTGCACAAAGCCTGGCAAACAGATCATTCAACTCCTCTACACTATTACATGATATAGCCAGACTTACATCCTTGCCTTTTATAATAGGCTGGCCCATGCAGTTGTCGGACGCCATTAAGATAACATTCTCGTTCTTAATGCTGGCATGCATTATAAAGTTACTCATATGTGGCGGCATGTGGCTGGCGGCCGGTGTATCGCCAACAGACTGCATAAACAGTTCTCCACCAAAGCACTCATGGTAAAAGGTCATAGCCTCGCGGCAGTTGTCTTCAAAAAAAAGGTAAGCATCAATACGTTTCATGTGTTTTAAATTTAGTGTTAATAATCTTGTAAATCGGTTTTATACTTGGTATTTAAATAGCGTTACACCATTGCTAAATGCATGCATTTTAATGAGCTTGAGACGTTGCCTTCGTTGCAGGTTAATGAATAAAGGCACGCCCTCTTGCAATATTACAGGCGCTACCCAAAGCCAGTATTCATCAACCAGGTCAGCTTCAATTAAGGCATGCGCCATGTTTATACCACCCCATGATATAATATCTTTACCCGCTTGGTGCTTCAGGTACATTACCTCGTCAACCAGCCGGCCTTTAGCCAGTTTAGATTGCGGTTTGCTCAGCTCTTGCATTGTGTAGGAAAACACAATTTTAGGCAAACCGCAAATTAAGTGGGCATAGCTCCTGTCTCTGTCAGACGTTAAAGGGCTTACCGCCACCTGCGACCAATATCTCACCATGGCCTCGTAAGTAACCCTGCCTACTATAATGGCACCCATTAATTGCAAGTGGCGATTACTTTCCAGGGCCATTTCATCACTCCAGTGTGCATAGTGCCAGTCCAGTTCACCGTGGGGGCCGGCCATCAGGCCATCCATCGTGATGTTTATGGAGAGTACTAATTTGCGCATGCTTGTAACAGTTAGCCAGTGCATTAGCTAACCAACAAAACAAAGTTATAGGTAACAGGTGGTTGCTGTAGGTGTAAATTACGGCAATTTAAGGGGTTGATTGCGACAATACTTTCACTTAGATTTGATAGCATGAAGCACATTTCAATCTTAGTACCTAAAGGAGCTATTCTGGGAAGCCTGGAAGGCTCAAGACAATTACTCACGCAAGTGAATCATTTTTTTGCCGCCAAAGGGCTGGCCCCTGTATTTAAGGTTGAGCTGGTGGGGCTAGATAAAGCTACGCCCATTACAGGTGGCTTATTTACGGTGAATACCAATGTGGTGCTTGATGATGTGAAAAAAACAGATCTCATTATTATCCCAGCTTTAGATGGTGAGATTACCCGTGCTGTAGAAAATAATAAAGAATTTATCCCCTGGATTATTAAGCAGTATCAAAACGGCGCCGAAGTGGCCAGTTTGTGCATGGGCGCATTTTTGCTGGCTTCAACCGGCTTGCTTACGGGCAAAAAATGTGCGACCCACTGGATGGCTGCAAATGATTTTAAACGCATGTTCCCGGATGTGGAGCTGGTAACCGAAAAGATCATCACCGACGAGCAGGGCATTTATTCAAGCGGAGGGGCGTTTTCTTATCTAAATCTTATTTTATACCTGATTGAGAAGTATGCCGGCCGCGAAATGGCCGTGCTGAGTTCAAAAGTGTTTGCTATTGAAATGGAACGCAGCAGCCAATCGCCGTTTATCATCTTTCAGGGGCAGAAAGATCATGCCGATGATCCGATCAAAAAAGCGCAGGAATTTATTGAGAACAACTACCAGGAAAAAATTACGGTAGAGCAATTAGCTTCCATGTTTGCCTTAGGCCGGCGTAATTTGGAACGGCGCTTTAAAAAGGCTACTGCCAATACTGTGATAGAGTATATACAGCGTGTAAAAATAGAAGCCGCCAAAATGAGTTTAGAAAACACGCGCGAGAACGTGAATGAAGTAATGTATAATGTAGGTTATACCGATACCAAAGCCTTCCGGACTACCTTTAAACGCATTACCGGCTTATCACCTATTGAGTACCGTAACAAGTACCAGCGCGAGGTAGCGGCGTAGCATCAATTCTACAGACTAATAAACAAAAGCTTTCATCCCAAACGTAGTGAGGAATGAAAGCTTTTGTTGTTTTATTGCCTTTGCTTAGCTAAGTAACAGCCAACAGTAGCAACTCACTATATCGTTGGAGAACCACCCGTTACCTGGATGGTGGAACCTGTCATATAGCTCGAATCTTCTGAGGCGAGTAACACATAGGCCGGGGCCAGTTCTACCGGCTGACCAGCGCGGCCCAGCGGCACATCCTGCCCAAATGATTTAACTTCATCAGGGCTCATGGTTGATGGGATGAGCGGCGTCCAGATGGGGCCTGGTGCTACACAGTTTACGCGGATGCCCTTTTCGGCCCATAATTGTGCCATGTTAGCCGTAAAGTTTTGAATAGCGCCCTTAGTAGAGGCGTAAGCAATAAGGGTAGGCCTTGGCTTATAAGCATTAACCGATGTGGTATTGATGACCGTGCTACCGGGTTTCATATGTTCCTCAGCCATTTTGCACAAGTAAAACATAGGGTAAATGTTGGTTTTAAACGTACGGTCCCACTCCTCGCTTGATACTTCCTGCAATGATTCTCTCGACATTTGGAACGCAGCATTGTTCACCAAAATATCTATCTGGCCAAACTCGGCAACAGCCGTGTCGATAATTTTTTTGCATTGCGCTTCTTCACTAATATCGCCGGGCACCAGCACCGCTTTTCTGCCTGCTTCTTCTATATATTTTGCAGTATCCTGCGCGTCTTTATCTTCGTTTAAGTAAGCTATGAGCACATCAGCGCCTTCGCGGGCGAATGCAATGGCTACAGCCCGGCCAATTCCCGAGTCGCCGCCGGTAATAATGGCTTTACGGCCTTGCAGCTTGCCTGTACCTTTATAAGAGGTCTCGCCATGATCAACTTTGGGTTGCATTTCGTCCAGCGTTCCGGGTACATTCTGTTCCTGTTCCGGAAAAGGCTCACTGGTATACTTTTTCTGAGGGTCTTGATTGCTTGTGTTTTCCATAATAGATAATGTTTTATACACTGTTTTGCTATATGGATTTAACACCGGGCAGGCAAATAGTTTTCGCAAAAAGAAAATAAGGTGTTGGCCTCGTTGAAATAAAAAGCCAGACTTACATAAAGTCCGGCTCCAAATTGATATACGATATTGCTTTCTACTGGAGCTGTTTTACTTGAATATTAAAGTCTACACCAGCCACTGCCATTTTTTTCCATTCGGCGCCTTCATTACGGTAGGTGCCGCCGTTAAATAAACCAATAAAAAAATGAGGCTCTGAGCCTTTGTGAGTAGTTAGCCACTCAATGGCTACCAATATGGCACCTTTTGCTCTAATATTGTAGGGTGCAAGGTCAACATTTATCCTGTTATTACCGTGTGGTATATAGGCAATGATGTCTTGTTTTATGAGGTTGTCACCGGGTGCATTGCTGCTAAAATCATAAACGTTAACTTTGAAACCCAAGCTGTCGCGGTTATCGTTTTGGGAGCCGAAATTAAGGTTAAGCAGTTGTACAGGTTTGTTGCCTGCGTTCATTTTGACGCCAATCTGTTGGCCTTTTGCCACCGCAAAGGTTGCATTGCTGGATCCGGTTCGTGGCTTATTTCCTATAGTTTTGATTTTATCCTGACCTTGTGCTGCAAAGGCAGTAAGCAGCGTAAATGCGGTAAGCAAAACTGTTGTTTTAAGAGATGTTAGGTTAAGTTTCATGCGATGTTAATAGATATTTACACCAGCAAGACGAAGCTTAGAGCGTAATAGTTGCAGCAGCTTTAAAATTATGCCATTAACGCACCAGCCTTCTAATATAAATTAAGCCTACCGTTAGAGCTGCTGCAATCTGCAACGGATCGGCGTTGGGCAAGCTAATGGCAATTAGATGTGAGATAAGTTTCATGGCCTTTTGTATAAATGTTATAATACAAAGGTGCCATAACTGACAGCCCTAAACTATGACAGATATCAAAAAGTGCGGTTGATATTTGTCAAGGCATCCGGCGTTTCAACAGGAGTATAATGCAGTATTTGTACCCGCAACGCTTTAAGACCCGATATGCTTTGCAGATCTTCTATCTCTATATCCTCAATATGCTCGGCCAGTATGCCTTTAGCCTGCAATTGCCTGATGTGATCGCGGTATTCTTTTTCCTCAGTATCGCTGGCATAAACAATGGCAATTTTGCCTGCCTGTGTAATGCGTTCGCGGGTGCCTTTGATGTAAGCTTTATCAATCCGTTTTTTTACGATTTCGAAACGGGCATTGTAGGTGCCGTCTACATCAAAACGTTTTTCATCCATCCTAAAACGGATGGATAAGGTGGTGCTATAAGCTAAAATGAGCGTGGTTACATCAAGCTGGTAAGGGAGCGAGTCTTTGTACTGATGATGAGCACGCTCCATTTCGCATAAGGTCTGCAGCTGCCAAAAGCGTAGGTTATGGAAGTGTGCCGGTAAAAATGCCCTGTTAGGCGTAATGGATGCACCAATGTACAGGTTATGTTCAACACCATCCGTTTTAAAGCGCTCGTAATAGTGCGGAAAAATTTGTTGGGCTGCCACTTGCATTTCATCCAACATGGTAGCCATTTTTTGATTAATGGTTGATACCGTATCATCATATTTGCGGCGATAAGTATAGTAACTGCCTTTGCTCTTATCCAGTTGTTTAAAGTAATCCTCAATTTCGGCTTTAAACTGCTCGTTATCTAAAAAACGTTGCAGCAGGGGATGAACCTTTCCTTCAATAAAGTTTTGGATATGCTGCTCCACATCTGCCCGGATAAGGGCAGATAGATCAGCGGTAAGCAGTTTGTACTCCTGTAGCTTTTGCAGGTAGGCAGCTGCTTTCTTTTCAACGCTGTATAGCTGCTTCACAATACTGATTACAGCTTCAAGCTGGTTGTTCAGATCCTTTTGTGTGCTGCGGTTCCGCAAGTCGGAAGAGCCTTTGATGTCGATTTGCCCGTAAAGCGGATAAACGTTTTCGAACACTACTTCGCGCAGTTCATAATCGCGGTGATTGTCGCGCCGTTCAATATATTTTTGTGCCTCCTTGCGGAATTTCCATTGTACGCTCGGGTGCAGGGTGGTGTACTCGTTTTGTATTACAGCCTGTATACGGTTTTGCCTGAAAGATATTTGTCTGTCTATGGTATTTACCAAAAACGGCATCACCACTTCCAGTTTGTGGGCGTTCACACTATTCAGTTCGCCCGGCCGGTGCGAGGCCAGTTCCAGGATGCCCAGCAACAAGCCATCTTTCATTACCGGCGCCAGGATAAAGCTTTGGATATTTTGTTTCAGGAACTGGTGCGCCAGTTCACTATCCGGATGTTCTAAAAAGAATTTCTTGCTGTTAGATATGGCAAAAAACTCGCTTTTGCCCATAATGGCTTTGTATGATTTTGGTCCCAGTATGTCTGTGCAAATCGCCTCCAGGCTGTCATTCAGCATGTAGCTTTTTATTTTGCGCATGTTGGCAATGCTGCTAAACTTATTTTCTTCAGGGTCAAAAGCAGTAAAACCCACGTTAAGATCAGGGATCTTATAAATGGAACGGAAGATGGACTCAAAATCCTGCTCTACGTTCACATCGTTCAGGGTGGTTAACAGTGTGCCTTTCAGTACCGATACAGCGTTTTCAATAGTAGCATCGAACATGCTGAGTATGGCAAAACCTTTCAGAATATAACTTCCCGGCGGGAACATTTCCATCCACAAGCTAAGATCATCATAATTATTGATGAGCGTATCAATCTCTTGCGCTGTCAGCTTACGTGATTTTTCGGTAGGAATGATATCTAAAAAATCGGCATTGTACAAAATGCGGTAATGTTTTATAATGCCCTCAGCGGTAGGAATATCGTAAAACATCGGCTTGCCGAAGTCAAGGTGTGTATTATAAAGTTCGTTTAGGATAAGGCAGCAGCTCATCACATAGAACTGGTGCTCATCAAAATCGCGGATAGTAACATCGAACTGGTCACCGGCGCCTTTCATTATATTCTTTAACCGTTGCGTACGGTTAAACAGTAAGCTATGAAAGGGTATAGTTACGGCCTTAATCTCATTGTTGGTTAAAGCCGGCGGAAACAAATCGGCCAGCAGATTCCTGATTACAGGTAAATCTTTTTGGAGCTGCTTATCATCATTAATGCCGTCCCTCAGCTCAGGGTAGGGTTCAATTTCTTTGAGCAGGGCTTGGGCTCGCTCGGAAGCATAACCGCTTTCTTCGTTCGCAACTTTTTCCAGGTGCTCAATAAGCAGGTGAAAAGAGATGCAAAGCTGAAAAGGATTATTTTCGAATTGCTCGATGCCCATATATCTTAATGATAAGTTGAGCAAAATTAATCAAAATAAAAGCACGGCGTTAGTTAGCCACCCCATATAGCGGCAAAACACCCCGAAAGTTTACTTATATTTAACAACAGTACTACTTACAGCCTGAAGTTTAGAGAAATGTAGGGATACCAACCCTCCTTAGAGTGCCCGGCCAGTAACTGAAATATGGTTAAGGAGGCAGGCGAAAAGTACAGCCCGCCGCCGGTACCAGTGTGCCATTGATCAGAGCTTTCACCTTTTACCCAAACGCGGCCTGCGTCATAAAAGCCTGTAATACCTAGTTGGCCCGGGAGTACATAACTGGCAATATCAAACAATTTAGCACGTGCCTGCAGATTATTGTACACCATGTGATCGCCCGCAAAACGGTTTTGCAGATAGCCCAACAAGTTGCCTTGCCCGCCTAAAAACATGGATTGGTAAAAGGCAGGTTTGCCAATACTTACACCACCACCCACACGGTTTGATACGACAATGGAACCGCTGGCGTTTAGTTTCTGATAATAAGTAAACTCGGGCTTAATCTGGATGAAAGATCTGCTATATTCGTTTAGCCCGGTATAGCCTTGCAGCGTTACGTTAAGGTAATAGCCCTTACTAGGTAGCAGGTTATTATTGCGTTGGTTGCTGTTAAAGTTTACCAATAAACCTACATGTGCTTTGTCTTTATTAACAGTAGCGCTGTCATACGAGTTAATAAGGCGGCTGTTACTGATAAAACGACCCGTGTTATCGCTTAAATCCAAATGGAAAAATTGAATTGACGGACCTGCACTAATGGTGGTTCCCTCGCCGGTATGCCAGCGCAGGGCCGGATCAATCTGGTAGGTGTCATAACGCGTGCGATAATAACGCCGGTAGCCATCAAATTTGTTTAGAACGGTTTGGTTACCACGGCCAAAAAAGTTAAGCGTATTATCTGGTGCCTGGGCAAAGGCATTTAGGGTAAAATCGGCCTTGCCAAAGGCATCAATCCATTCACCGTTATAGCGTATACGGAAAGCTTCTGTTGCAAAAGAGTGTGTAATCAGTAATTGCTGCACACTGGCATAAGGTAGTTTACGAAAGCCTTCGCGGCGGGTATGCTTAAAGCCCAGCCCTAATAAAAAACCATCATCTGCATTAATAGCTGCGGTTGCCAGCGGCATCCATACGTTGTATGGATTGTTTTGAACAAAGCGGGTGTTTGAAGTATCATTCGATAAGTGGCTGCTTACCCGGCCTGCATTATCGTGTATGGTTACATTGTCTTTTAAACCGTATACCTTCACACTGCCAGCTAATTCCGTCACGTTATAAGTTTTACTTCCGCTGGTGCCAATAATTCGCAGTTTAATGGGCGATGCACTGTTGTTTACCACTACCTCGTCATTACCACCCTCTACATACAGTCTTATCTCACGTGTTATGGCCGGATTGTAAACCATATCCAGCAAAGCAGCATCCTTAACGTTACCGCTTTTGCCTGATTTTAAAATCTGCACCCGCATGCCTTTGTTAGGGGCATCGGTTATATTGATCCGTTCGTTCTTATCTGTGGTACGCAGGTCAACGGTTTCGTTAATGAAGCGGTAGTATCTATCCATAGCCGCAGGAATATTGTTGCGGCGTTGTTTCAGTTTTGCTAACAGTTCATCATGGCGCAGCTTGTACATTTCGGGCGGCAGTCGTTTAAGGCCGGCTTCCAGTACGGCATCTGTCTCGGCTTTTACAAACTCGTTGGCCAGGCGCATCCAGTCTGCGTAGCTAATCTGTCCATCAGGATAGGGCTGTATAAAGCGGGTTTTAAAAAGGGAGTACTGCACCCGGGGAATATCACCACCAAAGTGATCGAGTGTTGGGTTGATCCAAGGCAGGGCTGCCAGGCTTGGGGCTATGCCTTCGCTTAAGTGAAACACCTGGTCGCGGTCTCGCGGTACAGCGTAATACACTTTTTGGTTGCCTTTCTTTTCATACCCCCAGCGCCACTGGTCCTCATGGCGGTCCCAGTCGGCCAGCAGTAAGTCCAGCATACGGGCACGTACAAATTGCTCGGAATTAAAGCGGGTATCATTATCCTCCTTCAGTTCCCGCATCATTTTTATCGTATTGTCTGATTTGCCCGTAGGTTCGCGTTCTTCTAATAATACTACCAAGCCGTTAAAAACTTTGCTATACTCACCTAAAGCAGCATCGGGCGCCATAACACCAATAATTGGGTTGGCATGCGGTACGCCTGCCGCATCGGCCAAGGGCGGCACTACCAGTGCCGAAAATGGGTGCTGACTGCTCAGCGCATCATCAATCCAATCTACCGCAAAAGTGCCTTTAAAATTAGGCGGCAAAATCTTTTCAGGCGTTTTCTCTACGCTGCGTATCACCCATTCCTTGCCTTGCTTATCTACCAGGCGCAATGATTTAGATTGCATGCCACCACCCTCACGTACGGGCTTTAAACCGCCGTAAACTTCAGATACTTTAATAAGCGGCACTTTAACGGGCGTAGCCCACTCTTTACGGTAATTTTCACCAAACAGCCAGCGGTGAATGCCACTCACACTATCGTAAGAAGGGTGTACTTTAATAGTTACGCTGTCACTGAACCGTGCAACTGGCGGCTGGGCAGTACGGCTTTGGGCGAGGCTTAAAGCGGCAATTGCCATTAAAGTGCTTAAAAGAGTGAGTTTGGTGAACATATAGGTAAGGTTGAGTAGGTGTTGTATTATTTATGCATTATCAGTTAACAGGGTATTCTATCCGGCCGTATTTGCCTTCAAAAAAATCGTCATAGGCCTGTGCTATTTCGGTCGGTGTATTCATCACGAACGGGCCTTTGGATACCATAGGCTCTACATAAGGCTCACCGCCAAACAGGATGATGTCGGCCGGTGTGATGCCCGGATTATAAAGTTCAATATTTTCATCACTGCGATCAAAAATAAGCAATTCACTTTTGCCGCTTAAGGTATCATTTATTTTTACCTCATTGGCTGGTATAAAGGCAGCGTACTCAAAATCGGCCTTGGTAGGCATGGCAAAGCCCGATTTTGGATTTAGTTTGACATGATAGATAAATTGCCTGCTGTAAGTTTTTACAGGCGATTGCTCCACACCACATACACCAATAATTACGCGCAAGGTGCCTGCATCATCGGGCAACTGCGTTTCAGGTATGTCTTTTGACTGTACCGCTTTGTATTCGGACGCTTCAGCTTTGTTTTTAGCAGGTAAATTAATCCAAAATTGCATGCCATGAAACAGGCCCCCTTGTTGCTGAAAGGCTGCGCTTCGCTGCTCATCGTGCAAAATGCCGTTACCGGCTTTCATCCACTGTGCACCGCCCGATTCGATAATGCCGTGGTTGCCCCGGCTATCAAAATGCTCTAATGCGCCGCTTAGTAAATAGCTAAAAGTGGCAATTCCCCTGTGCGGGTGGGCAAAAGACCCGTTAGGTGGCAAAGGTATCTCCGGCGCCAATACAGTAGGGTAAATATGATCTAAAAATACAAAAGGGCCAACGCTGCTGAACGAACTGTGCGGTAATAAACGGTTAACCAGTAACTGATCTACCTTAGCATTTTTACCGCCGTATTGTATGGTGATGTTCTTTTTCATTTGTGTTAGTGCAATGAAGTAACCTCACAAAGGTGCGCTACAGCAGCCGGCCGGCGCATGATATATAGCAAAAAACGCAATTGACATTTGTCAACGGTTATAAATAGCGGTAGCATTTTTCAGCAAAAGAGACACTGTACAACTAACCGGGTGTTGTGTTCGTGCTACAAGTAACATCACCCCACTTTTTTATTGACTATACTATGCTTGCGTATGCGACTCAGCGTTTCGGGCGAAATGCCCAGGTAAGAGGCGATCATGTTTTGCGGAAAGCGCTGTAAAAAGCCGGGGTAGGTGTCCTGTAAATGCTGGTAGCGCTCCTCGGCGGTTAAACTGATGGCGGCATGTATGCGGTTTTGGGTAGCAATGTTGCTGCGTTGATCGAGCATGCGTACCATGGCTGCTACGGCCGGTACTTTTGCCTGTAGCTCTTGTATTTGGGGGTTGGTAACCAGTAACAGATCCGAATCTTCAACCGCGTCTATATTAAATTTGGTAGGGGTAAGCATGTTGAAGCTCTCATAATCACCCATCCACCAGTTCTCTACACCAAAGCGTACAATGTGCTCATGTCCTTTCTGGTCTACCGAGTACATGCGCAGGGCACCTTTTATCACAAAGCCAATATATTTACTTATATCGCCTTCCTGTAAATAGTATTGTTTTTTGCGTAGCCGCTTGTGTTTAAAGGCATCCTGAATTAATTGTTGATCCTCTTTGGTAAGCGTCATGGACGAATAGTTTTCAATGTAGTGGAAAAGCGGCTCGAACATGTGAGTGGAATGGTTGGTGATTATATGATGTTGCTAATTTGGTAAAATTATTTACTACTTGTTAAAAGGTTACCTGCAAATGTAAGCCAAATGTAAGGATATTATAATCCAATTGTAATACCAGCACGGCGGTATTGCAAACATAATGGTCTGCAATGCAACTTTGCAGCGTTCAATCTAAACGTTATGCTAACTCCAGATAGAATTGTCGGCCTTGCTGCGGTACTTCTCCGCCTCTGCAGCTCTTGACAAATATCAATAACATTTTCTAACAAATGTTAAGGTGCAGCATCTCAGCATCGAACAACTTTGCATTATCAATACTCGCGTCATGAAATTCTTTACTAATATATTACTTACACTCGTCATCCTCACCGGTGCCTTTAATGCCTTGCATGCGCAAGGCACGGTGGTAAAAGGTATCATTACCGATGCCAAAACTAAAGAGGCGTTACCCTATGTTACGGTAAACTTTGCCGGCAGTACACAAGGTGTACCAACTGATAATAATGGCCACTATACCTTGCGAACCAATGATAAGTTTGACCAGATCAGGGTTACTTATGTGGGTTATAAAACTGTTTTTAAAAATATAGAAGCTGGCAAGGAGCAAACCATTAACATTGCTTTAGCCAGTGACAGCCGCCAGCTAAGTGATGTGGTTGTAAAATCATCTAAAAAGAAAAAGTATACTAATAAAAACAACCCGGCTGTTGAGCTGATATACCAGGTAATTGCCCACAAAAAGCAAAATCAGCTCGAGAGTTATAACTATGCCGAGTACCGCCAGTACGAGCGTATGGTGTTTTCGCTCAGTAACCTGAGCGACCAGTTTAAAAACAAACGCATCTTTAAAAATTACCAGTTTTTGTTTCGCCAGCAGGATTCAACTGCCATTGGCGGTAAAACATTGCTGCCTTTATATATGGAAGAGAAACTTACGGACAACTATTACCGTAAAGTTCCTTTTGCGCAAAAGCAGGTGGTTGAAGCCAATAAACAGGTTAAATATGACGAAACGTTTGTAGATAACCAGGGCCTCACCACCTACTTTAACCGCATGTACCAGGATATAAACATTTATGATAACAATGTATCCTTACTGAGCAACCAACTGTTAAGCCCTATAGCCGACCATTCGCCCAACTATTATAAATTTTTTATTACCGATACTATTAAAGATCATTTGCCCAACCTGATTGAATTGAGCTTTACCCCGCGTAATACCATTAATAAATTATTTGAGGGTAAAATATATATCACAATGGATGGCAACTACGCCGTTCAGAACGCGGTACTTACGGTAAACAAAAATATTGACCTGAACTTTGTACGCCAGATGCAGGCCACGCTTTCGTTCGAAAAAAATGCAGATGGACGTTACCACATGAGCCAAAGCAATTTGAAAATTGAGTTCGGCATCAATAAAAATAAAGGCACTGGTGTTTATGGCGAGCGTTTAGTGACCATTAAAAACTTTGCCATCAACCAGCCACGGCCAAAAGAGGTTTATGATGGCCCGGCGTTGGTTTATGCATCAAAATTTGATGACAAGGACGATCACTATTGGACAAACAGCCGTCCCGACTCGCTGGATGCCGTTGCATCTAACCTGTACAAGAACATTGATAGCCTGCAAACCATACCATCGTTTAAACGCACTATGGATATTGCTACACTGGTTTTAGCTGGCTACAAAAATTTTGGTCCGTTTGAGATGGGGCCGGTTAATACTTTTTATAGCTTTAACCCGGTTGAAGGTTTCCGTGCACGTATAGGCGGCCGCACAACAACCGCGCTGAGCAAACGCTATTATTTTGAAACCTATGGCGCTTATGGCACACGCGATCAAAAGTTTAAATACTTTTTAAGCTCTACCTATTCGCTCAACAATAAATCTATCTACTCATTTCCGCAAAACTACATCCGCGCCAGCTTTCAGCATGATACAAAAGTACCTGGTCAGGAACTGGAGTTTGTACAGGAAAGCAACTTCTTGTTATCCTTTAAACGCGGCGCTAACGATCAGTGGTTATACAACGATATATTAAGGCTGGATTACGTGAAGGAATATCTTAACCACTTCTCGTATGCCATTGGTTTTAAAAAGTGGAATCAAAGCCCTGCCGGTGCATTGGAGTTTCAGAACTTGCTGCCAAATGGCGCTTTAAACAATGTGAACCTTATTCACACCACTGAACTTTCGGCACAGTTACGCTACGCACCGCACGAGAAATTTTATCAGGGTAAACTGTACCGCACACCTATACCTGACAAATACCCGGTTTATACCTTGCGTTACACCCAAGGGTTAAAAGGTTTTTTGGGTGGCGATTATGATTACCAAAATTTGTCGGGTAACATCAGCAAGCGCTTTTACCTGTCGCAGCTGGGCTTTACCGATGTAAGCACCGAAGGTGGCTACCTGTTTGGCAAAGTGCCTTTCCCGCTGCTTGATATACACCGTGCAAACCAGAGCTACGCATTTCAGTTCCAATCGTTCAACTTAATGAACTTTCAGGAGTTTGTAAGCGACCACTACGCCAGTATCACTATAGATCATAATTTCAATGGCTTTCTGTTTAACAAAGTGCCACTTTTACGTAAATTAAAGCTGCGCGAAGTAGTGAACTTTAAAAGCTTATGGGGCGGTGTCCGCAGCGAGAACAACCCGGCTCGTGATCCATCGCTGTTGCGTTTTCCAACCAATAACTTAGGGCAGGCTACTACTTATTCGCTTAGCAATGGGCCATATATGGAGGGCAGTATTGGTGTGGGTAACATCTTTAAAGTGCTCCGGTTAGATCTGGTACGCCGTTTCTCTTACCTGGATAATCCTAATGCACCAAAACTGGGTCTGCGTACCTATGTGAAATTCGACTTTTAAAAGTAATTGATTTGCATACGAGAGGCGGTTGACTGAATGTCCAACCGCCTTTTTTGTATGCCATAATGCCACTTGCTGAATATCAAACATTTGTAACGGTTTCACGTTGTAACTTTCATTGAATTATCCCGGGCTTATAAGTAAGGTCTTTTTTAGCTGATGTAGCGCTACCCATAAATAGCATTTTCACTAAGTTATACAACCAGTCTTGCCTTTTTCGTTAATTTAGTCATATAAGATGGAACGTGTTGATATTGACTTTTTAAAAAAAGTAGCTGAGCAGGCAGATGAGGTTTACTTTATCTATGATTACCAGGGCAATCGCTTTGAATTTATAAATAACGCTTTTGAGTACGTTACTAAATTGAGTTGCCAGGAGCTTATCAATAATCCCGCCATGCTGCTCAACATCGTGCATCCCGATGATGTTGACTATGTTAAATCGGAGTATATAGCTGCAGGCAAAAGGCAGTCCAAAGCATTAATCAATTTCAGAATTTTACGGCCCGATAAGGTAGAAAGGTGGATAAGACTAAAGATATATCCGGTGCTGGACGGTAACGACACCGCTTTTGTATTTGGAATAGCCGAAGATGATACGCCAAGAAAAGCCGGCTTTTCAAACATGCAGAAAGTGAACGAATGGAAGGACTCTGTAATGGGGATTTTATCACATGATTTGCGCGGTCCAATTGGCATTATAAGTACACTGGCGTCGGCTATTGGTGCCGAGTTGCCGGCGGAAGATCATACGCAGGTGCATGAGTGGCTTAAAATGATCAGAGACGTTTCGAAGAAGAATTTGGAGATGATTAAGAACCTGCTTAGCACCGAGCCGCTGGATACAACAAAAGTTGTGTTAAGTAAGGAAAGGCTTGATCTGGTGCAGGAAGTTAGGCAGGTAATGGATATCTTCATTCAATCACCAAACAGTCTTTCAACTAAATTTGAATTTACATGCTCGCACGATAAAATTTTTGCTCAAGTAGATCATTCAAAGTTTTTGCAGGTGATCAATAAACTTATGTCAAACGCCATTACGTTAACGCGTGATGATGGGTTAATTAAAGTACATATGGAGCAGCTGGAAAACTCAGTTACCATAACTGTTGAAAATAATGGTAGCGGTATACCTAAAAAGCTGCAACCAGTGTTATTTCATAAGCCTGCCGAGGCTGTTGCCAATGGCGAAGAGCCGGTTGGATTGGACATGTGGGTTGTTAGATCAATTATGGAGTCGCACGGTGGAAGTGTTTGGTTTGAAAGCGATGAAAGAAAGAGCTGTAAGTTTTACGTGGACTTTCCAATAGGGCTTAACTTTTAATTTCATTCTTAACACCTGCCCGGCACGCAATTTTGTACTTACCTTTGATCATTTTTGATTTGTGTTATCGTAGATACATTAGGCTTACGTCTCCAGTTTCCTTATAAAGTGTAGAATTGACGTGTTTTGTACTATACATGACAATTCAACCAGTTACAAATGACATTTAGATTAAACTATCTTTGAGCCGAGTATATACCTTTGCTTAACAGTGTTAAATAATTTAATGCCTTCATAAAATGGCCAGTAAAGACAGGATAATGCGATTAAAAGAAGAAACCAGAAGTAATATTCTGGACGCTGCCCTGTGTATTGGTAAAACTGAAGGCTGGCAGGCATTAAGTATGCGCAAGATTGCCGATATTATTGAATATACTGCTCCTATAATTTACGAATACTTTGCCAATAAAGAGGCCATAATGCTGGAACTTACCAAAAAAGGATACCGCATTTTAGGCCACGATATGCAAGCTGCCCGCGATGCGCACCGCTTGCCCGAAAAGCAGCTTGAAGCTATGTGGCTCACTTACTGGAACTTTGCCTTCGCCGAAAAGGAGCTTTATCAGCTGATGTTTGGTATTGAGGTTAACTGTTGTGTATTTGAGCAAAACGTACCTGAAGTGGAAGCTCCGGCTAATATGATTTTTGAAGTCATTAAACAGTTGATTGGTGAGAACGCTGCCGAGGAAGAGGTTTGTAAACGCTATTACACTTTTTGGTCGGTTGTGCATGGTTTAATATCCATTAATTTGGTGCGCCAAAGCGTACCCGATGGTATAAACGAGCAAGTATTAAAAGAGGCTATCGGCGGAATTATGAGAGCCATTAAGGATTGATTTTTTTTTAGTCCGGTACTTAACAGTGTTAAATAAGTAAACATCATAAAATAGTATGATACACCTTAATCCATGTTTCCCTACGGCTTTCACATAGCTTAACAGTGTTAAATAGTTTAACACTGTTTAATGGGTGATGTTTTGATTGAAGTATTGACATAAATCAACGCCTTTATTTATCAAACATCATTCATCCGTAATCTACAACAACGCAACTTTGACAACAAGCAACAACACAAGAATCCCTATTATCATGAAATCACTAGCAATCCTATTAACACTTACAGCCTTTTTGTACGGTTGTGCAGAAAAGCCGGCACAACAGCAGGCTGCGCCACCACAGCCATTGCCTGTAGCTGTTATACATACCGATACTGCAACCACTTATCAAGAATACCCCGCATCTGTTGAAGGTTCGGTTAATGTTGAGATACGTCCGCAGGTAAGCGGTACTTTAGATCGTGTGTACGCCGATGAGGGCGCTTACGTATCTAAAGGACAGCCCATATTTAAGATTAACGATAGCCCTTACCGCCAGGCATTAAATAACGCTAAAGCCAGCCAGGCCGCAGCCGAAGGTGCATTGGCCAACGCCCGTCTTGAGGTTGAAAAACTGACCCCGCTGGTACAAAATAAAGTAGTATCTGATTATCAGCTTAAGGCTGCCAAAGCTGCTTTACAAGTAGCACAGGCTAATGTAGCCCAGGCCAAAGCGCAGGTAGGCACAGCGCAAATTAACTTAGGTTACACGGTAATTAAAGCACCGGTAAACGGCTACATTGGCCGCCTGTTAAAAAAACAAGGTAGCCTGGTAGCACCGAATGATCCCGAGGCTTTAACCCAGCTATCTGACGTGCATGAGGTACATGTGTACTTCTCCCTTGGTGAAACCGATTTTATCAACTTTAAATCACAATATGCCGGCAGTACCCTGCAAGATAAAATTAAACACCTGCCGCCGGTATCACTTGTAATGTCAGACCAAAGTACTTATACGTTGCCTGGCAGAATTGATATGATTGACGGACAGTTTGACAAAACCACCGGTGCTATCACCGTAAGGGCCAGCTTTCCAAACGCTTCTGGTTTATTGCGCTCTGGCAATACCGGTAGGGTAAGATTAAGCCTGCAACACAACAAGGTAGCCATTGTACCGCAGGATGCTACTATTGAAATGCAAGATAAAGTATTTGTATACGCCGTTGGCGACAGTAACAAAGTAGCTAAACAGCCTATTACTATAGCCGGTAAAAGCGGTAGTAATTACCTGGTTAAGGACGGTATAAAGGAGGGCCAGCAAATTGTGCTGAGCGGTGTTGACCGCCTGCAAGACGGCATGAAAATAAGCCCGCAAAAAGCGCCTGAAAAAGCAGCTGCCATAGCAAAAAACTAAGTTCCCAACGCTAAACATAAAAGTCATGTTTCAGAAATTCATAGAAAGGCCGGTACTCTCCACCGTTATCTCCATCTTGTTGGTGATACTGGGTGTGTTAGGCCTAACCAAACTGCCCCTGCAACAGTTTCCGGATATTGCCCCGCCGGCAGTATTGGTTGCAGCTGTTTATCCCGGCGCAAACGCCGAAACCGTACTACGCTCTGTTGCACCATCGCTTGAGGAAGCTATTAATGGTGTGGAAAATATGAGCTACATGAGCTCAACCGCCAGTAACGATGGTTCATTAGCCATTACAGTTTACTTTAAACAAGGCACCAACCCCGATCAGGCCGCTGTAAACGTGCAAAACCGCGTAGCCCAGGCCACCAGCCAGTTACCGGCCGAGGTTATACAGCAAGGTATTACTACCACTAAACAGCAAAACAGTTTAATTGGCGCCGTGGGTATATATACCGAAGATCCAAAAAAATACGACCAGACATTTGTAGCTAACTACGCCCAAATCAACATCATCCCCGAAATTAAACGGATACCCGGTGTGGGCTCGGCCAGCATATTTGGTGGTGTTAAAGATTACTCAATGCGTGTATGGCTCAACCCGGGCCAAATGGCTGCCTACAAAATTACTCCTGCTGAGGTGATGGCTGCCATACAGGATAAAAATATTGAAGCAGCGCCGGGTAAACTGGGCGAGCGCAGCAAGGAAGTATTTGAATATGTTATCAAATATAAAGGCAAGCTTACCAAGCCAGAAGAGTATGGCAACATTGCTATACGTGCCAACGCCGATGGTTCGGTACTGCACTTAAAAGACGTAGCCCGTGTAGAGTTAGGCGCTTACTCTTACACCAGCGTGAGCCACCTGAACGGCCATGATGGTATTGCACTGGGTGTAATACAACTAGCCGGCTCTAACGCCAATGAAATTCAGATAGCGGTTGACAAGCTGATGGAAAAAGCATCGAAAGACTTTCCGGCAGGTATTAAATACAATAACTTTTACCGTACAAAAACCGCGCTCGATGAATCTATAAGCCAGGTTGAACATACTTTGATAGAGGCCTTTATACTGGTGTTTATCGTAGTGTTCATCTTTTTGCAGGATTTTCGTTCTACCTTAATTCCTGCCATTGCCGTTCCGGTAGCTATCTTAGGTACGTTCTTTTTCATGAATGTGTTCGGGTTCTCTATTAACCTGCTCACCCTGTTTGCACTGGTACTGGCCATTGGTATTGTGGTAGATGATGCCATTGTGGTAGTGGAGGCCGTACACGCCAAAATGGAGAACGAGCACCTGGCTCCAAAGGCTGCAACAACCTCGGCCATGCACGAAATTACAGGCGCTATTATTTCCATCACCTTAGTTATGGCGGCGGTATTTTTACCTGTTGGTTTTATGGATGGCTCAACCGGTATATTTTACCGTCAGTTCGCCTTCACCATGTCAATAGCCATTGTGATATCAGCTGTTAACGCTTTAACTTTAAGTCCGGCACTGGCAGCTTTGTTCTTAAAGAGCAATCACAGCCATAATGGCAACCCGGATGCTAAGAAAGGCTTTGTTCAGCGGTTTTACGCAGGTTTTAACAGCAGTTTTAACGCTTTAACCAATCGCTATGTTGGTGGCTTAAAGTTCCTGGTGCGTAACAAGTGGGCAAGTATGGCCGGTTTGGCTTTATTAACTGCCGTTACCATCTACATGGTTAAAAGCACCAAATCAGGCTTTATCCCTACAGAAGATCAAGGTTTCGTGGCTATTGCCGTATCAAGCCCTTCAGGTACATCGCTGGATGCGACTACCAAAATGCTGAATCAGGCCGAAGCCGAACTGCGTGCATTACCAGCTGCAAGGTTTGTGACTGCTATATCGGGCTTTAACCTGCTTACCAATTCTAACAGCCCTTCATCAGCTGTTGTGTTTGTGTTGCTAAAGGATAACAAAGAACGTGGCGAGGTGAAAGACATCAACGCTATACAAGACGTTATCAGAGGTAAGCTGGGTGCTATTTCAAAAGGCAGTTTCTTTGTGTTCAGTTTCCCTACCGTACCGGGTTTCAGTAACGTGGAAGCCTTGGATATGGTACTGCAGGATAAAACCGGTGGCAAGCTGGATAAGTTTAGCGGCGTAGCCAATAACTTTATTGGCAAGCTGATGCAAAAGCCGGCTATTGCCTACGCTTTCACATCTTTTAAAGCCGATTATCCGCAATTACAATTAGAGGTTAACGATGAAAAAGCCAACCAGCTTGGCGTAAACGTGAAAGACGTTTTACAAACTATGCAAGCCTACTTTGGTAGCGCCCAGGCATCAGATTTTAACCGCTTTGGTAAATACTACCGCGTGGTTGTACAAGCTGATATTGCTGACAAAACCGACCCTACATCTATTGATCGTGTGTTTGTTAAAAACAAGGCTGGCGAAATGGTGCCGATCAATACGCTGGTTAAACTAACCCGGGTTTATGGTTCTGAAACCGCCTCACGTTACAACTTGTTCAACTCTATACAAATTAACGCTATCCCAAAACCGGGCTTTAGCTCTGGTGATGCCATTAAAGCCATTGAGGAAACTGCCGCTGAACAACTACCGGCCGGTTTTACTTACCAGTTTTCTGGCCAAACCCGTGAGGAGATCTCATCGGGCGGTCAGTCAGCCGTAGTGTTTATGCTTTGTTTGGTGTTTGTTTACTTCCTGCTGGCTGCCCAGTACGAAAGTTACATCCTACCGTTGGCCATTATCCTATCAATTCCAACAGGTTTATTCGGTGTATTTGCAGCCATTGGCTTAACCGGTATCGAAAACAACATTTACGTACAGGTAGCCCTCATTATGCTCATTGGCTTGCTGGCTAAAAACGCTATTCTGATTGTAGAGTTTGCCTTGCAACGCCGCCGCAACCGTGCTGGTTTAATTGATGCCGCACTGGAAGGCGCCCGTTCACGTCTGCGCCCTATTATCATGACCTCGCTTGCATTCATCGCCGGTATGATTCCGATGATGACAGCTACAGGGCCGTCTGCTCAGGGTAACCATTCCATCAGTATTGGTGCAGCCGGCGGTATGCTCAGCGGTGTAGTGTTGGGCTTATTCATCATCCCGGTATTATTCGTAGTGTTCCAGCATTTGCAGGAGCGCATTAGTGGTGTGCCGGTAATTGTAAAACACCCCGATAATAACCATGGCCATGCGGTTGCCGTTCAACATGAAGTAAACCCCGCATAAAGATATAACCTTAAACACCTTGCTCTTCAAAAGCCCTCCCTATCGGGGAGGGTTTGGGAGGGGCTCTTAATGAACCATCATGAAAAAGCATATAAACGGATACCTTTTTGCAGCGTTGCTGCTGGTGCTGAGCGCCTGTAAGGTATCTAAGGATGTGCAGGTGCCTAATCAGCAACTGCCTACTTCCTACCGCTCAGCCACAGTAACCGATACCGCTTCTATAGCCCGGTTGCCCTGGAAAAGTTTCTTTACCGAAACTACCCTGCAAAACCTTCTCGATAGCGCTATAACCCGCAACAACGATTTGCAGATAGCAGTTAAAAATATCGAAGCAGCAGAGCTCACCTATAAACAATCCAAACTGGGTTACCTGCCCGCCGTAGGCGTAAATGTTACGGCTACCACCAACCGCCCGTCAGATAATAGCTTGAACGGACTAAGCCTGAACCAATTTCTGGGCAGCAAACACATTGAGGACTATACCGCTGCGGCTAACATTTCATGGGAGGCCGATATTTGGGGTAAGATCCGCAGTCGTAAGGCTGCAGCTTTAGCTTCATATCTGCAAACCGAAGAAGCGCGCAAAGCTATACAGACTCAAATTGTGGCCAGCGTATCGCAAGGATATTATAACCTGCTTATGCTGGATGCACAATTGGCTGTAGCCCGCAAAAATCTGCGGTTAAATGACAGTACTTTACGTATAGTTCGCCTGCAGTTTAACGCAGGCCAGGTAACCTCATTAGCCGTACAACAAACCGAGGCGCAGCAACTGGCCGCCGCACGTTTAATACCGCAATTTGAGCAGGATATCACCATTCAGGAGAATGCTTTGAGTATACTGGCCGGTAAATTACCTGCCGCTGTAATTCGCAGCCAAACCCTGGATGCCGTTCCGGTATCACCGGTATTATCGGCAGGTTTGCCATCAACCCTGCTAAGCCTGCGCCCTGATGTGCGCAGCGCCGAACTGGATGTGGCGCGCACCAATGCCGAGGTTGGCGTTACCAAAGCACAGCTGTATCCATCATTAACCATAACTGCGCAGGGTGGTGTAAACTCGTTCAGGGCCAGCAATTGGTTTAATATACCGGCCTCTTTATTCGGAACAGTAGCCGGTGGGTTAACGCAACCGCTGTTTCAGCGCGGGCAATTGAAAACACAGTATAATCTTGCCAAGGTAGAACGCGAAAAATCGATCATTCAATTCCGTCAGCAGGTATTGGTTGCTGTGGGTGAAGTATCTGACGCCTTAGTGCGTTTAGATAAACTGAACCAGCAACAAGCCATAATAGCTAACCGGGCACAAACCCTGCGCCAGGCTACCGGTAACGCGAGCCTGCTGTTTAAAAACGGGATGGCTAACTACCTGGAAGTAATAACTGCACAAAGCAATGTACTGCAAAGCGAACTGGAACTGGCTGCCATTAAAAAGGCGCAGCTTGATGCTACTGTCGATCTGTACCGCTCTGTTGGGGGCGGTTGGAGATAACCTTGCGTTGTAAATAGTGATAGTAGAGAGAGGGGACCTGCGAGTAATCGGGGTCCCTTTATTTTTAGGCAGTAACGGAGTTGCTTGTTTATAAAAGTTAACCACCTTATATTTACTATCCTAAAGATACTAATACCTTTAAGCTAATTTAATGGAAGAAATAACTGAAACACGCCTGCCAAACCGCCTTGCCCGTGAGGTGTGCCAAGCCAGCGTGGGTGCCGTACGGGATGCGCTTTATGTGCTGAGCGGCAAATGGAAACTGCCCTTAATTTTAGCGCTTTCTGAAGGCCCTCTGAGGTTTAAGGATATACAGCGCGCCTTAGGCGATATTACGCCCAAAATACTTTCTAAAGAATTAAAGGACCTCGAAATGAATGAGTTTGTGATACGGAGGGTTTATGATACTACGCCGGTTACGGTTACTTATGAAATTACACCCTACAGCCGGTCATTAGATAAGGTGCTTTCTGAGCTAAGACTATGGGGAATGCAACACCGCGAGCGTATAATAAGCAGTCGTCGCCAACAGCCTGCATAACTGTCATCAGGTTACACAAAACAGTGTAGCTGTAGAGAAAAAGTAAGCGTTTTAACGCTTAAACGCGGATTGCAGGTGCGGTTAAAGGTGTTGTAGATTATTACCCTAAATTTGCATCGCCTGAAAAAGCAAAACCCCTGGATTGCGCTATATTTATAACCGCTCAAAGTTAGCATTCAATCCGGGCACGATGGCCCCACACATTTAACAGTACAGTTGCGGCGCTGATATTACCGCTTAAACTTTCCCTAATTTCGGGCGATAGAGAAATCTTATTCGGTTAGTAGCGTTAATCAGGCTTAAGAAAATAGCCATGTCGCCAGCTTATAAATAAATAGCCTCCTCGGCTTAAAATGTATAAGTGTAGCTCACGCCATCAAAATCACACCTTTCCCGTCTTTTATTTAGAATAATTAAAAATAAGTTTGCTTTTTGATGACTTGTTTATATTTTTGGGCGTTATTTATAATAAGTCTAAATAAAATGAGTCAACGCCGTCAAACCTTAGTCTTTACCTTACTTTTCTTTCTGTTAGCTTCGGCCACAGCTTTTGGGCAAAGCCGCGGAACCATCAAAGGCAAAGTTTATACTTCTGATAATAAGCCGGCCGATAATGTATCCGTTAACCTGAAGGGAACACGTTACGGCACTATAACCAACGAGAACGGGGAGTACACTTTTAAGGCCCCGGCGGCATCTTATACCCTGTCGGTATCAGCCATCGGTTTATTACCTGCCGAGAAAGATGTAGCCGTTGTTGCCGGTAAATCGGTTACAGTCGATTTTATGTTACAGCAAAATGCACAGCAGCTAACCGAAGTAGCAATTAAAGCCAAAACAAAAAAATATAAGGTAGATAATCCATCACCTACACTGCGCCTTAACGAGCCATTACTGGAGGTGCCGCAAAACATCCAGGTAGTTACAGCCGATCAGTTGAAAGATCAGGTGGTATTTACCATGCTCGAAGGTGCATCGCGCAATGTAAGCGGTTTAACCATGCAGGAGCACTGGGGTAATTACGCCCGCATTAACGCCCGTGGCGATAGGTTGGCGCCTTTTCGTAACGGAATGAACATCGAAGCCACCTGGGGGCCATTGAACGAAGATATGTCGTTTGTTGACCGTATCGAGTTTGTTAAAGGTCCGGCTGGTTTTATGCTGGCCAACGGTAATCCGTCCGGCTTTTATAATGTAGTTACCAAAAAGCCTACGGGTGTAAACCGCCAGTCGTTTGATTTTACGGCAGGCAGCTTTAACACTTACCGGGCCACCGCCGATTTTGATGGCAATATAACCAGCAACGGTAAACTGCAATATCGCTTAAACCTGATGGGACAGCTAACAGAATCTTGGCGCCCTTATGATTTTACCAATCGTATGGCTATTGCACCGGTATTGCGCTATAAATTCAGCGATAAAACCATGCTGACCGCCGAGTATACTTACCAGCGCCAGCGTATGAATGCCTTTGGTACGGCTTACCTTTTTTCTACAAATGGTTATGAAAGCTTGTCGCGCAACTTCACCCTAGCGCCCGAAAATTCTCCAGCATCAGACATATACGATCATAGCGCTTTCTTAAACTTTGAGCACAAGTTTAACGATAAGTGGAAATTTACGGCCCAGGCAGCATATTTTAACTACAAGCAAAATGCTTACAGCTACTGGATAAATTATATACAAAATAATGGCGACCTTGACCGCAGCCTGGGCCTGTGGGATGCCAGCAACCGTAACAAATTTGCACAAGCCTTTGTAAACGGCGAAGTTAAAACGGGCACTGTGGTACACCGCATTTTGGGCGGGTTGGATTTTGGCGACAAATTTTACGTAGCCGATTATTTCCAGTCGGGCTCGCTTGATCCCGTTACGCCGTTTAACATAAATCACCCTAACAACGGCACAGTTGCAATGCCAACTTTTGACCGCACTAAGCCGCTTAGTGAGCGCGGTGCAGGCGCTACCAGTATGCAGCATTACCAATCGGTTTATGTGCAGGATGAACTGGGCTTTTTAAATCAGAAACTGCGCTTAACACTGGCTGGCCGTTTTACCCATGTTACGGCAGTTGAAGCTGGTGCTAACGACAGAAAAATAACACCACGTGTTGGCATAAGCTATTCTGTTAATGATGCCACTGCAGTATATGGTGTGTACGATCAGGCGTTTTTGCCGCAAACTGGTAATCTTGTTGGCGGAGGGAGCCCTGACCCTATTACAGGAAACAACCTTGAAGGCGGTATAAAACGCGATTGGTTCAACGGCAAATGGAGTACCTCGGTCTCGGTATATCAAATCACCAAAAACAACCAGTTAGTAGGGGATCCTAACAACCCAACCAGCGGACTGGTAGTACAACTGGGCCAAACCAAAACGCACGGCGTTGAGTTTGACGCCCGCGGCGAAATTGTAAGCGGCCTTAGCTTAATGGCCAACTATGCCTATACTAATTCTGAAATATCAAAAGATACCGACCCTGCCAATGTGGGTACTCCGGTACCCGGCTTTGCCAAACATGTTACCAATGCCTGGTTAAGCTACCGCGTACAAACAGGCTCTTTAAAAGGTTTGGGCTTATCGGCCGGTTACCAGTGGCAGCTTAACCGTATACCCTGGAGCCTGGGCGCAGGCACAGCTGATCTGCCCAACTACTTCCGCCTTGACGCTGCTGCATCCTACCAGATCAAAAAGTTAAGCTTTGCGGTAAACGTAAACAATATACTAAACACGTACCTGTACTCGGGCGGTAGCGAAAATTATTTAAGCCCAACAGGCAGCAGGGTTTACACCTGGCAGGCCGAGGCCCCGGCCGTAGTACGTGCCTCTATTGGTTACAGATTTTAACATTTAAGTTCCTTTTTTATATATCAACCCCCTTAATTAATGAATAAGCTATATACCAAATTACTTTTTACACTCATTTTAGTAGCTTTTGGTACAGCTGCAACCTTTGCGCAGCAAAACCGCGGCACTATAAAAGGTAAAATTTTAACATCCGATAACAAACCGGCCGATAATGTGTCAGTGGGCCTTCAAGGCACTAAGTATGGTACCATAACTTCTGATCATGGCGAATATAGCTTTAAGGCACCGGCTGGTTCATATACCTTGGTAGTATCATACGTTGGTATAAAACCTATTGAAACACAAGTTAATGTTACGGCCGGTCAAACCGTAACTGTGCCAACTGTTACCATTAGCAGTAATATGGCGCAGTTAGACGCGGTGAATATTACCTCAAATAAAATTAACAGGCTGGCCGCGCGTAAAAGCCCTTATGTGGCTAAGATGCCGTTGAGTAACCTCGAAAATCCGCAGGTTTTCAGCAGTGTTTCTAAAGAACTGCTGGCCGAGCAAATCACAACCAACTTTAACGATGCGCTAAAAAACACACCGGGGCTGGATAAGCTTTGGTCATCAACAGGCAGGGCAGGTGATGGTGCGGCATATTATACCTTACGTGGATTTACTATACAACCCTCGCTGATTGATGGTATTGCCGGCCTAACCAACGGCGACCTGGACCCGTCCAACATTGAAAGAATAGAGGTTATAAAAGGTCCGTCGGGTACGCTTTTTGGCGGTGCGTTAACTAACTTTGGCGGTTTAATCAACGTGGTAACTAAACGGCCAATTGATACGCTGGGTGGTAATATATCTTACTCAACCGGTAATTTTAGCCTAAGCCGTTTGCAGGCCGATGTATATGGTCCGCTGGATAAGAGCCAAAAACTGCTGGGCCGTGTAAATGCAGCATATCATTATCAAAATAGTTTTCAGGATGTAGGTTTCCGTAAATCATTCTTTGTAGCACCATCATTAGAGTTTCGTGCCAATGACAAGCTTACGCTGAACCTGAATGCTGAGTTTTACAATTACGAAGGCACTAACCCGCTAATGGTTTTCCTGAACCGCAGCAGGCAGCTCATTGCCCGTACACCGGCCGAACTTAACTTTGATTTTAAACGCTCATACACCGCTAATGATATTACCATTAAAACGCCTACTGTAAACGTACGCGGTGTGGCCACCTATAAAATGTCAGATCAGTGGACGTCGCAAACCAGCCTGTCACGCAGCTATCGTAAAACTGATGGTATTAACCAATATGTGATGTACATTGGCGCCAGTGATACTTTGCTAAACCGTTATGCCAGTATTCAGAACTCAACCAGCACGGTGGTTGATGTGCAGCAGAACTTTAACGGCGATTTTAAGATAGGCGGCTTACGCAACCGTATAGTAGTGGGTTTGGATTTCCTGAACCAGATTACGCATAACAACAATGCTCCATATATCCTATTCGATCAGGTTAATTCCTCGCGTAACGATCTGCGTTATGCAAATATCAACCAGTCATCAATAGTAACCCGCATTGGCGCCAGCACAGCCGGATATACCAAGAACCGCACCATTAGCAACGTTTACAGTGCCTATGCATCAGACGTTTTAAATGTGACCGACCGCTTGCTGGCCATGCTCAGCTTACGGGTAGACCGCTTTGATAACGACGGAACTTATAACCTGGCTACCAACCTTACAACGGGAGATTATAAGCAAACTGCCGTATCGCCAAAATTCGGCCTGGTTTACCAGCTGGTAAAAGATCAGGTTTCCCTTTTTGGTAACTACATGAATGGTTTCCGTAACGTGGCTCCGGTAACACAGCCCCTGCCCGATGTTTCGGGCGTATTTAAACCACAGCAGGCCAACCAGATTGAAGGCGGTGTAAAGGTAAACACTTTTAGAAACCGCTTAACCTTTACTGCAAGCTACTACGATATATCGGTTAAGAACATGACCCGTACCGAGCAAGTGGTACGGGGGACCCAAAGCTATAATATTACCGTACAAAACGGCACCCAAAAAAGTAAAGGCCTTGAGCTTGACATCATTGCCAACCCTATTGACGGGTTTAACCTGGTTGCCGGTTACAGTCATAATACCAGCAAGCTAACCGATGCCGACCCAACTGTACAAGGCCGCAGGCCGGTGAGTGCTGGTCCGGCCGATCTGGCTAACCTTTGGATTAGCTACACACAGCCAACCGGTAAATTAAGCGGCTTTGGTGTAGGCTTTGGCGGTAATTATGCTGGTAAAAACATTATTGCCAATGATACCCGCATAGGTGAGTTTACCTTGCCATCGTATACCGTATTGAATAGCACTATATTTTACAATGCCCGCCAGTACCGCTTAGGTATTAAGGTAGATAATTTAACCAATAAAGAATATTTTAAAGGATGGACAACCGTGGAGCCACAAATGCCTCGCAGCGTAGTAGCCAACCTGACGTTTAAATTTTAATAGCACCTTAAACGCTTAACATATGACTGCTTTTAAAAAAGCTGTGCTATTTGTTCACCGCTGGCTCGGATTTGTATCCGGGCTTGTGGTGTTTATAGTGAGCATTACCGGTTGTTTATTCTGTTTTCAGGACGAGATACAGGATGCTATATATGATTACCGAAAAGTAGCGGTAAGTAACGCGCCCTACCTTAAGCCTACTGACCTGCAGCAGGCCGCTTTAAAGCAGTTCCCTAAAGGTAAGGCGGGTATGGTGGCCTACATGGGCGCAGATCGGTCGGCACAGGTTCGCTTAACGGATGAAAAGAAGGCGCAGCACTTCATGTACTTCAATCCTTACACAGGTAAGTATTTGTCTGACGAAAATCCACGCACCAACTTTTTCATTATAGTAGAATTTATACATCTGTATCTGCTCCTCCCTCCTAAAATTGGCAAAGTGGTGGTAGGTGTGGCGGTGCTTATTTTTGTAATGCTAATGATTACCGGCATTGTGCTGTGGTGGCCTAAGCGCAAATCAGACCGCAAACGCAGCTTTACCGTAAAATGGAATGGTCGCTGGCGGCGTGTTAATTATGACCTTCATAATGTGCTGGGCTTTTATTCTACCGCTATAGCGCTCATATTAGCCATAACGGGCCTGTCCATGAGTTTTGAGTGGATGGAGAAAGGCATATACAAAGCCGGTAATTTGGGTAAAAGTTATGCTGCCGAGTTAAAAGAATTTAAATCAGACTCGCTTAACAAAGGAAACGTTGCACCAGAACCTATTATAGACAAAGCCTATGCTTACATACGCAAACAATCACCCAATGCCTTGATGTATATGCTGTATGAAGGTGCGGGGGCAGATGGGGCACTGCATGCCACCGCGTATGCACAACCGCTCAAATATGCTTTTAATGATTATTATACCTTTGATAAGTACACTGGCAAACTGCTCAATTACATGCCCCATGCTAAAAAAAGCACCGGCATGAAACTGAACAATATGAACTACGACATACACGTAGGTCAGATAGCTGGCTTGCCGGGCAAGATAATTGCTTTTATAGCTAGTTTGATTTGTGCCAGCCTGCCCATTACCGGGTTAATAATCTATTTGGGCAAACGCAAAAAGCCAAAGGCTAAACGCCTGCGCCAGGTAACACATCACAAATCACAGCGGCATTTGCAAGTGGTTACTGGTAAAAAGGCAGTTGGCGGGGCATAAACTGATATTAATGTTCTTAAAATCATAACAAAAAAATCACATAGTGTTTTATTTTCATTGTTGATATTTGAACCTTACAAATACAGGCTATAATGATAATAAAACGTTTGCTGTTGGCCGCTCTGGCCATAGCTCCTTTAATAAGCACTGCACAAAAAGCTAAAACCTCTGCCGCTGCAACTGCTGGCGTAGCCCGCCCCAAATTAGTTGTAGGGATTGTGGTAGATCAAATGCGCTGGGATTACCTGTACCGCTTTGCCGATCGTTACCAGGCCGGTGGCTTTAAGCGCATGCTGGGCGAAGGCTTTACCTGCGAAAATACACATATCGATTATCTGCCAACCGAAACTGGTCCGGGTCATAGCTGTATTTATACAGGTTCCGTACCGGCCATACATGGCATAGCAGCAAATAACTTTTATATACAGGCCACCGGCCGCAACATGTATTGCGCCGAGGATACTACCGTGCAAAGTGTGGGTACAACCTCTCCGGCCGGCATCATGTCGCCCCGTAACCTGCAGGCCAGCACTATTACTGATGAGCTGAAGCTGGCAACCAACTTCCGTTCAAAGGTTATTGGCATTGCGCTGAAAGATCGTGGCAGCATATTGCCTGCCGGCCATACGCCTGATGGCGCTTACTGGTTTGATGATGTTAGCGGTAACTTTATAACCAGCACTTATTACTTTAAAAACTTACCGGCATGGGTGCAAAAGTTTAATGAGCAAAAACTAGTTGGTACATACCTAACCAAGCCCTGGACAACACTTTACCCCATAGACACCTACAAGCAAAGCACTGCCGATAATGTGCCGTATGAAACGCCGTACAGAAGCGAAACAACGCCTACTTTTCCGCATAATTTGCCTGCCATTAAGGGAGCCGATTACGGTGCCATCCGCAGCACGCCGTTTGGTAACACCCTAACGCTAGATTTTGCCCGGGCCGCGTTAGATGCCGAGCAATTGGGCCGCGGTGCGCAAACCGACTTTTTAGCGGTGAGCTTATCATCAACCGATTATGTAGGCCACCAGTTTGGGCCAAATTCTATTGAGGCCGAAGATGTGTACCTGCGTTTAGACCGCGACCTGGCTGCATTTTTTACTTACCTGGATGCCAAAGTAGGCAAAGGTAATTATACGGTATTCCTCTCGGCCGATCATGGCGCAGCGCATAACAGCACTTTCCTGAAAGATCATAATATCCCAACCGGCTTATTTGATGGTAGTGTGGCTGTACGCGAGTTAAACCGTATGATAGAAGAACAGTACAAAGTTAAACGTGCGGTATTGGGGGTTGATAACTATCAGGTTAATTTTAACAACATAGCTATTACTAACAGCAAAGCTGATTTTGATAAAATAAAGCAAGACTGCATTAACTGGTTACGTAAGCAGGAAGGAGTATTGTATGCGGCAGATATGCAGAACATAGCCCAAGCCGGCATACCGGCAGAGCTGAAGGAGCGCATGGTTAACGGCTATAATGCCGAACGTAGCGGTGCCATACAACTTATACTGAAACCGGGCTGGTATGCGGGCCGCAACAAAACGGGCACCTCACATGGGGTTAGTTCACCTTATGATACGCATATACCGCTGGTATTTATGGGCTGGGGTGTAAAACATGGTGCTCTCAATAGAGATACGCATATGACAGATATATCGGCCACGCTGGCTGCTTTACTACATATTCAAATGCCGAGCGGTTGTATTGGTAAGGTGATACCGGAAGTATTGAAATAATTTATAGAAGGGAATAGGTTAGTTGAGTTATTCCCTTCTTACTTTTTGAACGAGCTTTTTTTTGAGGCCGTAGCGTTTACCTAACGCTTAAAGAAGTTTTTAATCTTCTTGAAAATATCTTCCTTACGGGGTTTGGGTTGGCCGTCGTGCGTTAGTTGGTTTTGATAGTGATGCAGTAATTGAGCGGCATAGGCCTGCTGTTCAACTCCAGCTTGCTGTAGCGGTTTTATATAAGGAAGTACGTTATCCTGTAACATGCTATTGCCCGATACAGTATGGTACTCGCTCCTCATTATTTGCACCTGGTTTTGATTAATAGCCTGCTGGCCGTTCTGTGCAAAGTAATCGATATGGTATATCTGCGGATCGAGCTTTTTGAGGCGCTTGGTGCCTTTGCGCTCGTTGCGCCAGGGATGCTCACCCTTGTGCAATTGCTGAATCAGGAATTCCTTTTCCCAAACTGTAACCTGGTGCGACATCAAATAGCCGGATGTTTTATTGTCGAGCAAGCCTATATTAAAGCCTTCTATATAATAAGGTGTAGGATGCGTTTTGTAAATATCGGCGCTATCTAACTTTACTTGTTGCCATTGGTTATGGGCCATTAATGCAAATAGCTCATTAAAAAAGCTGCTGCTTACTGGCCGGTTCAACCACATATCTTCCTGAAAGTAGATGACATACTTTTCGGTGATTACATTTTGCAGCAGGTGGCGCAGCCTGTCGGCCCACTCGCCCCGGCCCGATTTGATGTTGGCAAAGTGGGGCAAACTTACGCTCACTTCCTCTGTAGCAAAATAGTAGTTACACTGCGTGTCGAAATCCCAGTTTTGGTTAAAAAAATAACTAAACCCATCATACAGAAAACGGTAACGGTCACAGGTGTGCACCAGTAGCGCTACGTTATGTTGGGTATGGTTATTATTCATTGTACCTTTGGCGCTGGCGGAGTTAAAGTTGTTTGTAAACACATATACCAGCTAAGCCGGTTTGTGTTTACAAACATAGTATTTGCCTGGTAAAGGCGTTTAGTCAAAAACAAAATATGTCATCACACCATATCGTACGCGAAAAGCAGGAGCCTGCTCTATTGATAGCAGGCTTAAGCACCTTTACCGATGAGGAACTGGGCCAGTTGTTAGAGTGGAGCCCCACCGTGATAGCCACACTGCCCGTAGCCGAACAGCTGGCTGTGTATGGCATTAAAATAGATTATATTGTTAGTGATGGGGTAAGCGGCGACTTGCAATCAGATGTACAATATATCCATACCAACGGCCAGTCCTGGTTGCAGGCCGCTTTCCATTTCCTGGTAACAAAAGGCTATCCTGCTGTTAACATTGTAGCCGACGAGTTAGATCTTCGCGTCTATGAAAGCTATGTTGCCCAAATTAACGTGGTCATCTTCTATAAGCACCAAAAAATTTATGCCATAACTTCTGGTTTTCGCAAATGGAAACCTGCAGGCGAAACGGTTACCCTATTAACGGTTGATACGCCTGTAAATACGGAAGGCCTTCAGCAATTATCAGCACAAGCCTACCAAACCCAGGCGGACGGCTTTATTAGCTTGACGTTTGATGCGCCCAGTATTTTTATAGCTGAGGTGTATTAGCCTTGAGCACCTAAAGCTAAAATGCACAATCAACGGCGTGTTTTTGGATATCAACTCTTGACTATATGTTCTAAAATTGATTTAAATATCAAACCTGTCGCGCAACATTTCCCCGTTTGAGCGGCTGGAGGTAAGTTTGCTGCCTGTGGCGTTGTTCATTACAAAAACCATTGCGCCGTTAAACCCCTTGCGTATCTCCTTAATATGATCGGTGTTAATAATAGAACTACGGTGAATGCGTACAAAGCGTTCGGGTAGTTTTTCTTCCAACCCGGTAATGGTAAAATCGGTAAGGTGCTTTTTGCCATCACTGGTATGCAAAAAAACGTATTTGTCTTCGGCCTCTATATAAATAATGTCATCCAGCTTAATAAGCAGTATCTTATCACCTATTTTTACGGTGAGTGTTTTAATGTCTTTTTTAACAAAAAGCTGCTGCATTAAGGCTTCTAACGGCAGGGCGGGGGCGGGCTGCTGCATAGTTTGCCTTAGCTTTTTAACCGTTTTTTCCAGGCGTTCGGTTTCAATAGGTTTCAGCAGGTAATCTATCGAGTCTTCCTCAAATGCCTTAATGGCATACTGATCGTAAGCGGTAGTAAAAATAACTTTGGGTTGGTGCTGCAAGCGGCTCAGCATTTCAAAGCCATTAAGCAATGGCATTTCAACATCTAAAAATATCAGTTCAGGCTTTAACTCGTCAACTTGCTCCAGGCCGTCAGCACCGTTTACGGCCTCGCCAATAATTTCAAACTCTTCAAAAGGTTTAAGCAGTCGTTTCAGGCGCTGGCGTGCCAGTTGTTCATCATCTATAATTAAGGTTTTCCAGGTTTTCATATACAAGTTAAAAAAGGACGGTTAATTAAATAATAGGCAAGCTTAAAAAAATGTGCTTCCGCGGGGTGTTGATGAGCTGCATTTCGTAACCTTCACCATAGAGTAGGTTGAGCTTGTCATAAGTACTTTGCATGCCATAGCCCATGTTCAGTTCGTCTGGAAAGGGCGGGCCGTTGTCTACCACTTCTATAATCAGTTTGTGGTTTTGCTGTTTGAGGTTTACCTCGAGTATGCCGTTTTTGGCAGTATGGTTAAGTCCGTGTTTAAGGGCATTCTCCACCAGTGGCTGGACCAGAAAGCGAGGTATACGTTTATCAAGTAAATTGTTATCAATGCTCGAAGTAAAGCTAATGCGATCGCCAAAGCGTACCTTTTCAATATCCAGGTAGGTATTTACAATTTCCATTTCATCTTTCACTAAAGCCATGTTTTCCTGCTGCGAATTAATGCTGTACCTAAAAAGCTTAGATAGTTTAAGTGTCATGTCCTCGGCTTTATCGGCATCCTCATGTATAAGGCTGGCTATTGAGTTAAGTGAGTTGTATAAAAAATGCGGATTGATTTTAGATTGCAGTGTTTGCAGTTCAGCTTGTGTTTTTAATTGCTTCAGGCGCGCCAGATCCAACTCCTTTTCTTTAATCTGTGCATTCATAGTGGCTTTTTGGGCCATATAAAAATAAATAATGGTGCCTACA
Source organism: Mucilaginibacter sp. PAMB04168 (assembly GCF_039634365.2). Lineage (NCBI taxonomy): Bacteria > Pseudomonadati > Bacteroidota > Sphingobacteriia > Sphingobacteriales > Sphingobacteriaceae > Mucilaginibacter > Mucilaginibacter sp. PAMB04168. The sequence continues at coordinate 4,963,340 of NZ_CP155079.2, read as the reverse complement.
ATGAGCACAACGATGAAGGTGAACTTGTAATCGTTAAAATGAGCAAGCGGAACGTACTTCAGGTGAAAAATGAGCGATACGAAGAAATAAGAAAGCTCCACACCGATAAGCATACCCAACAGATTGCATACATAGTATACCAGAATGAATTGCCACAGATTAACCTTTTTTTTAGGTTTAAGGAAGCATTGGTACAAGTAAACACTGTTGGTTATGCTTAGGGTAATAACAATGCTAAACATAATGGTCATCAGTATATCCTTGGTGGCCATTATTCTTTCCCTAAACACGGATTGCACTGCACATAAACACAGCCCTACAATAACTCCTATAGCAGCATTGTTGCGGTTAAGCTTTAAGAAGGAGCCGCTATAATAACTGTAATCACCTTTCATATAAGGCAAATCTGCCAAAAACAATTTAAAATTGTAACTAAAGTTGGATGGATGGTTAAGATAGTTGGATGAACGGTTAGGATGAAAAAGGGCAAAATTTTTAAGAAATCCTCTAAAAATGGAAATCTGTGTCTGTTTATACTGTATTTTGATTTTATTTTGTGCGTTTTGTTATAAATTGGGTAAAATAATAACAGTTATTGCAAAATATTTGAGTGTTTTTTACAAAAGGATAAAAAATAGTGAATTTTAATTGGGTTTTTGTGTGAATAGTTCTACATTGTTCCCGATTAACTAAACTATTAACTGATGAAAAAAACTTTACAAAGATTTTTGTGGGTTTTGCTGCTTATAGGTGGTCATGCCTATGCACAAACCCGAACTGTAATTGGTACAGTTACCAGTAAAGCCGATGGCCTCGCCTTACCCGGCGTGAGTGTAATGGTGAAAGGCTCCAAAACAGGAACGCAAACCGGTCCGGATGGTACGTACAACATTAAAGTTGCCAGTGGGCAAGCCTTGGTGTTTACATTCATTGGTTTCGAAAGCCAAACCATCACACCAAGCAACGACAGGCAAAATGTAGCCTTGGTTGGTTCGGCCAGCGCGCTGAATGAAGTTGTGGTAACCGGCTACGGTACCCAAACCAGGAGAGCTGCCGTAGGTAGCGTTGCCAGTGTAAAGGGCGCTTCCATTTCACAATTGCCGGTACAAAGTTTTGACCAGGCCCTGGCCGGTAGAGCAACAGGTGTACAAATTACCATACCTACAGGCGTGCTGAACTCACCTCCGGTCTTCCGTATCCGCGGTACAAACTCAATTTCGTTAAGCTCGCAGCCAATCTTTGTTATTGACGGGCAAGTAGTTTTTACGGGCGATGTTAGCTTAACCTCATCAGCTGGTAATGCCTTGTCAAACATCAATCCAAATGATATTGAAAGTATTGAGGTTGCCAAAGATGCTGCCGCTACAGCGTTATATGGTAGCCGGGCAGCCAACGGTGTGGTGTTTGTAACCACTAAAAAAGGTAAAGTAGGCAAACCAATAGTTAACTACAATGGCTGGGTGGGCTTTACTAACCCGTATCGTTTACCCGATATGATGAACGCCGTTGAGTATACGAATTATAAAAACACGGCTATTGCCAACGCAAGAGCTATACGTCCGGGTTCTGTAGCAGCATCTGCGGTAGCTATACCTGGTACTAACCCAACGCAGTTTTACCCTCAGGAGTTCAGGTTGCAATACGATGCCAACGGAAACGTAGTAGATACCGATTGGCAAAAAGTTGTTTACCGTCAGGGTGTATCACAAAATCATAACGTAAACATTTCGGGCGCTAATGATAATACCAGTTATTATGCTTCATTTGGCTATACCAATCAAAAAGGTATATACAACAAAAACGATTACAAGCGTATTAATACCATTTTTAGCCTGGATAGCAAGATAAATAAAGTGCTTACTGCCGGTGGTAAGTTCACCTATTCAAACGAAAAGAACCTGGCTGCGGTTTCTTCAGGTTCGTTAAATGAAGAAGCCTACGGCACAGCCGGCTTAGGCCGTACAGCCATGGTAACAGCGCCCAATGTTTCACCCTACAACGCTGATGGCTCTTACAACATTGGCACGCAATATATAGGCCCGGGCGCCAACTACCTGGCAGGTAACCAGGCTGGTTTCTACAACCCTGTGCCTTTGTTCGATTTAAACCGTTCAAACAACGAAATTAACCATGCACAAGGTAACGTTTATGCACAATTGAAGCCGGTGAGCTGGGTTAATCTTCGGTCGTTGTACAGTATTGATTACATCGATAGCGATAATGATCTTTTTGGTAACCCTATACACGGTGATGCGGTATCGACCGTGGGTTCAGCTACCGGTGCTTTCAGAAAATATGCCCGCCAAACCTGGACAAACACTGCACAGTTCGACTACACTTTTGCTACTAAACATAGTGTGAGTTTACTAGCAGGACAGGAACAACAGTTTACTTCAACCAGGGGATACGGCATTAACCGCCAGGGTTTGGCTGATTTAGATTTTAATGTGGTACAGGCAGGTGGTTATGCAACCAACTTGTCTACCAGTCAAATTATTTCTTCCAACTATCTGGCATCATTCTTTGGTCGCTTAAACTATAACTTCGATCAGAAATATTTTATAAGCGGTAACATACGCGAGGATAATTACTCGGGTTTAGGTGTTAAAAAGGGTACGTTTTATGGTGTGGGTGCCAAGTGGGAAATAGCTCGTGAATCCTTCTGGACAGGTGCCGGTTTAGATAAAGTGTTCAGCTCGTTCCAGGTTAAAGGTAGCTATGGTAAGGTGGGCAATATAGCCGGTTTAGGTAGTTATGATTACTTGTCAACATTTGGTTCTGGTACTTACGCCGGCATTCCGTCTTTATCGTTTTCTGCTGCAGGTAATAACGTATTGCAGTGGGAAACCAGTAAGAAAACAGACGTTGGTATCAACTTCGGTATGTTTGGTGACCGCTTAACCGGTGAAATCACATACTACAAGAATGATATTGATAATTTAATTCTTCGCGTACCTCAACCGCCTTCTGCAGGGTTTCCAAATAGTATCTTACAAAATGTTGGCACCATGTACAACAAAGGTATTGAGTTGACATTAGGCGGTGTACCTATTCAAACCAAAGAGTTTAACTGGACCAGCAACTTCAACATTACTTTAAATAAAAACCTGGTTACTTCACTGGCAAATGGTTTAACGGAAATAGTTACAGCAACAGGTACTACAACTACCGGTGAGAATGTAAACTATACCACAGTTGGTAAATCATTAGGATATTTAAAGGTAGTGCGTACAGGTGGTGTGGATCCGCAAACAGGCCGAAGAATATTTTACAACGCAGCCGGTCGTGCTGTAACTTATCAGCACATTGTTCCAACAGGCGGTTCGCTATGGAACTATTTAGACAACGGTGCACCAGCTACGGCTATCACTGCTGCTGATGCAGTTTATTATCAAAATTCTATTCCTAAATGGGTAGGTGGTTTTGACAATACTTTCAGATATAAAGGCTTTGACCTGAATGTGTTATTGACTTACCAGCTTGGTTTTTATGTGTCTTACGGCTCAAACGCTACATTGCACGATCAGCGTTTCTGGAACAACACTACCGACCTTTTGGATTACTGGACTAAACCTGGCGATGTTAAAGATGCGGTTAGACCAATATATGGTGATAACGTATCTTATGGCAACACCCTTCCAAGTGATTTCAACATATTTAAGGGCGATTTTGTGAAGTTGAAAAACGTTACGTTAGGGTATAATCTACCTAAATCAATTGCCTCAAAAATAAAAGTTAACAATGCCCGCATATATGTAAGCGGTCAAAATTTGGCTATCGCTACTAAATATCCTGGTCCGGATCCGGAAGTTGCCTCCAACGGAACAAGTTCTTCTGGTCAGGGATCTGACAGAAACGGTGGCCCTAACGCCCGTACCATTACATTCGGTGTGAATTTCGGGTTTTAATTATTGTTATACGATTCAAAAAAAAGCAATGAACAAGAAATATTTATTTGCAACAGTTCTGGCAGTGGGTACTTCGGTATTTACAGCTTGCAATAAAGAACGATTAAATGATGTGCCGAAAGATTCTATTGTGGCAGAAACTGCTTTAACCACGCCAGCACGAATTGTAGCCGGGGTTAACGGATTATACGCAACAATCAGGAGTGGTACATTTTATGGTGGCCGTTACCAGGTTTATAATGACATTCGTGGAGAAGACTTTCAGATAGAAACATCTAACCTGGTTACTGGTGCAGATGTATATCAGTTAAATTTAGCTAACAGCGCAACGGCCGTACAAGGCCTATGGGCTCAGGCTTATCTAGCCATCAACCGTATTAACGTATTTTTGGAAGGAATGGAAGCTACCGGGACAGCTACTATTGGTAATGCCGCTACGTCTAATGCTTATATAGGCGAGGCTCGCTTTTTGAGAGCTTTGTGTTACTATAGTTTATTACAACTGTATGCAAAACCCTATATAGATAATAATGGCGCTAATCCGGGCGTGCCGCTGCGTTTAACCGGAAATACCGGTGCCGGCAACTATGATTTAGCAAGAGCCAGCGTAGCACAGGTTTATGATCAGATATTACAGGATTTGAACTTTGCAGAAACTGCAGTACCGGTAGGCGCCTATGCAACGGTGGGTACCGTACCCAGCGCTACAGTTACTGTAACCAGGGCACACAGAAATACTGTAATTTCGTTCAAAACACGTGTTCTTTTAACCATGCAGCGTTATAATGATGTAATTATTGAGGCAAACAAGATGGTGCCGACTACAGCTCCTTTTAAAGCAACTTCTGGTGTTGCACATGAGTTGCAGGCCGACCTTAAAACAGTTTTTACAAATTATACCACTACTGAGTCTATACTATCCATGCCATTTGTTGCCGGCGTTGAAAACCCGGGCGGCCAAAATCAGCTGGGTTACTACTGGTTTCAGAATGGTAGTACGCCGGGCGTGGGTGAGTATGCAGTTAGTTCATTACCTAACGGTATATTATCTAACCCACAATGGGGGGCTGCCGATAAAAGAAGAACAGATCTCTTGTTCGCAAGATCAAATAAGTTCTGGGTTTCAAAATTCCCTACGGGTGGCCAATATCAGGATTATGCACCTGTAATGCGCTGGCCCGAAGTGTTGCTTAACCTGGCCGAAGCCCGTGCACGCACCGCCGCCGCTGCTGCCGTTCCAGATGCACAGGCATTAGCCTTATTGAATGCGGTTCACCGCCGTTCGGACGCAACAGTTACCCTGGCGCCTGCTACCAATGCAGCATTGATTGATCAGATACTTACTGAAAGACGCATCGAGTTTATAGGTGAAGGCTTGCGTAACATTGACCTGATGCGCTTGAGGCAAACTATACCGGCTAAACAGTCTGTGTCGGCAAAATCACCTACTGAACAGGGTTATATTTGGCCAATATCAGCTAATGAGTTGATATTGAATAAATTGGCAGTAGATAACAAATAATTAATTATAGTAGAATAAATAAAGCCCGGAGGCACTCGCCTCCGGGCTTTTTGTTTATGAGCCCTTTTCTTACAGTAGTTTTACAACAGCACTTTCTACGTCCAACCGCACTTCCCTGCCAAAAATCAGCGCGCAATTATTAGCCACATGCCCGGCCGGAAAATCAAAGCATACGGGGTACGTATATTCATCAACCAGTGCCTTTATAATTTCTTGTGCATTTTGGCCAAAGGGAATGTCGTTGTCCTTTATTTCCGTAAAGCCGCCTACTATAAGCCCCGCTAGTTTAGCCAGTCTGCCTGCTCGTTTTAAGGTGTACATCAGTCGGTCAATGTTATACAGGTACTCGCCTACATCTTCAATAAATAAAATCTTGCCTTCATAATCAAAGTCTGATACCGAACCTGAAAGTGAAACCAATATTGCCAGGTTTCCACCTGTTAAAATGCCCTGGGCTTTGCCACTTCTGTTTAAGGGGTGCGCCGGTATCTGGTAACTTACTTCGGCTCCAAAAAGGGCTTTCCGCAGTGTTTCAAGCGAGGTTGATGTGGCATCGGGGATGTTAATTGGCATCTGGCCGTGTAGGGTTTCTATGCCTAAGTTCTGTTGTATATGTGCATGCAGCACAGTAATGTCGCTAAAGCCAATAAGCCATTTAGGGCTGCTTTTTAATCTGCTGAAATCAACTTTATCAATCATCCTAACGGTACCATAGCCACCGCGGGCGGCAAAAATAGCTTTAATGCTGTCGTCATCAACAAAGCGTTGCAGGTCGCGGGCACGGGTGTCATCATCGCCGGCAAACTGGTGGTAATCGGCCGTAATAGTTTCGCCTAATACTACTTCCAAACCCCAGCTTTGCAGCAGAGCTACGGCATCATCCATAGGCTGGGGGAGTTTTTTTGCCGGGCACACAATGGCCACACGGTCACCTTTTTGAATATATGGGGGAGTTATGCTCATATTTGAATTATCTTTGCAAAATAGAAAAACGGAACAACAATTTGGAAGCTCAAAAATATAAACGATATACCATAACTGCGGCATTACCTTATGCTAATGGCCCAAAACATATTGGTCACCTGGCGGGCGCTTACATTCCGGCCGATTTGTATGTGCGTTACCTGCGCCTGCAACGCCGCGATGTAGTGTTTGTATGCGGGTCTGACGAGCACGGCACAGCCATTGCCAATCAAGCCATGAAAGAAGGTACAACCCCAAGGGCTATTATCGATAAATATCATGAGCTGATCAAATACTGTTTCGAAAAGCTGAATATCTCTTTCGATATTTATCACCGCACTAGTGCCCCCCTGCACCACGAAACGGCGCAGGATTTTTTCAGGGTGCTAAACGCCAAAGGCGATTTTGTGGAGCGCGAGTCGGACCAGTATTATGATGAAGAAGCCAAGGCTTTTTTGGCCGACCGTTATATAATAGGTACCTGCCCTGTTTGCAGCAACGATAATGCCTATGGCGATCAGTGCGAAAAATGCGGCAGCTCCCTGAGTCCCGATGAGCTGATTAATCCGCGCTCTACCCTGAGTGGTAATAAGCCGGTATTAAAACCTACCAAACACTGGTATTTACCGTTAGATAAGTATGAAGGCTGGCTGCGCGAGTGGATACTAGAGGGACATGCCAACGACTGGAAAACAAACGTATACGGCCAGTGCAAAAGCTGGATTGACGGAGGCTTGCACCCACGCGCCGTAACGCGCGATTTAGACTGGGGTATAAAAGTGCCTGTTGAAGGTGCCGATGGCAAAGTGCTGTATGTTTGGTTTGATGCGCCTATAGGTTATATATCGGCCACTAAGCAGTGGGCCTTAAATAACGGTAAAGACTGGAAACTGTACTGGCAAGACCCCGAAAGCAAATTGGTACACTTTATTGGTAAGGATAATATCGTGTTCCATTGTATCGTTTTTCCGGCCATGCTAAAAGCGCACGGAGAGTTTGTGTTGCCTGATAACGTACCTGCTAACGAGTTTATGAACCTGGAAGGCGATAAAATGTCGACCAGCCGTGGTTGGAGCATTGAAATGCATGAGTACCTTGAGGATTTTCCGGATAAGGTGGACGAGCTGCGTTACTACCTAACGGCCATAGCGCCCGAAACCAGCGACAGTGAGTTTACCTGGAAAGATTACCAGGCCCGTGTAAATAACGAGCTGGTGGCCATCTTAGGTAACTTGGTTAACCGGGTAATGATACTGATGCATAAGTTTTTTGACGGTAAGGTTGAAGCCGATACTGCGCAGATTACTTTAAAAGATGAAAGCTTAAATACCGAACTCCATCGCTTGTACAACGAGCTGGAGCAAAGTTTTGAAAGCTATAAATTTAGGCAGGCACAGCAGATTGCTATGGAGATTGCACGCTTGGGCAACCGTTATCTAACCGAGCAGGAACCCTGGAAGACCATTAAAACTAACCCTGAAGCCGCACGCGAAGCACTGCACAATTGTTTGGTGCTGATGGGGCATATTGCTACCTGCCTGCAGCCGTTTTTACCGGGTACCGCGCAAAAGATATTGTACATGCTCAACTGGCCCGATGATGTGATCTACTTTGATCAGGAAATGGTATTTACCAGTGGTCATCAGCTGAATGCGGCCAGTCTGTTATTTGAAAAGCTGGAAGACGAAGTGATTGAAAAACAGATACAGAAACTGATTAATAAAAAGCAAGCTTTGGAAACCGTAATAGAAGAAACCACACCATTGGTGCCTGCTAAAGAAAACATCAACTATGAGCAGTTTGCAGCTATGGATATACGTACCGGCACTATTTTAACAGCCGAAAAGGTGGCTAAGACCAAGAAGCTGTTAAAGCTCACTATTGATACCGGACTGGATCAGCGCACGGTAGTGTCGGGCATTGCCGAGTATTTTGAGCCGGATGCCATTATTGGCAAGCAGGTTAGCATACTCGTCAACCTCGAGCCACGCGAAATCAAGGGTATCCTGTCGCAGGGGATGATCCTGATGGCAGAGAATGCCGAGGGTAAGCTCAGCTTTGTATCACCCGGTGCCGATATGCACAACGGCTCGGTGGTCAGGTAAAAAAGCTGCAAAAAATAAGCAGCGCTGTAAATGTGCAGATAAATCAAAAAATTTGCACATTTGCACTTTAACCGAACCGCCCCTGTAGTTCAACGGATAGAATAGAAGTTTCCTAAACTTTAGATATGAGTTCGATTCTCGTCGGGGGTACAAAAGCCCTTCCATGGCAAATGGAAGGGCTTTTTTGTATAATGTGTATAATTATTGTATTAATTTATAACATTAGTAAGAAATACAGATTTAATCTACCAACCTCCATTTATTAAAAAAGGCCTTGCTTAGCAAGGCCTTTTTTAATAAATGGAGGTTCTAATAACCTGTGTTCTGCCTCAGTTGCGGGTTATTGTCCAGCTCACTCTGCTGAAACGGCAATAGGTAATTGTTAGTGCCAAATACCAGCGTTGTGCCCGCAGGTGTTTTTAAAGTTGGCAGCTTAATGTGGGCTATATTCCAGCGCTTCAAATCAAAATAGCGTTGTCCTTCCAAGGCCAGCTCAATGCGCCGTTCGTGGCGTATCGCTTCGCGCAGTAGATCTTTGGTGCTATAGCGGGTTCGATCCAACGGCGGCATATTAACGCCGGCGCGGCCCCTTACGGCATCCACGGCATCGTACACGCTACTGCTTGGGCCGTTGGCCTCGTTCTGCGCCTCCGCATACATCAATAAAACATCAGCATAACGCAGATGTACATAGTCCTGGTCGGTAGACTGCGCTGTTGAGGTGGTAAAAGGCGCTCGCGAAAGGTCGACATACTTTTCCATAATGAAGGTGGTTTGCGACACGTAGCTACCTGACCAAACCGTGCCCTGTGCGTTACGCCAGACTTCACCCGGCAATTTAATCGTAAGATCTAAACGCGGGTCCCGGTTAGCATAGGGTGTCGCAGCATTATACAAAGGAGATTCTGTAATACGCCTGCCATCGGTCATCTCATAATCATCAATCAAATCTTTATATGGCATAATGAGCGAGAACCAGCCCAATTCAATATCCATACCCTGGTTGGCCCTTTGAATGTTGTTAGGCGCCAGGTACTGGGTGGAAAACATAATTTCGTTGTTACTGCCTGCACCGCTACTCTGCCCGGCTGTTTTAAACAGGTTGGCATAGTTGTTAGCCAAAGCAAACTTACCTGAGCTGATGATTTCCTGTGCAAGGCCTGCAGCTTCAGCCCAGCGTTGCTGGGTTAATAGGACTCTTACCTTTATGCCTTTGGCACTGCCTCTTACCGCATGGCCGGTATATCGGTCATCGGGCAGGTTGGCAATGGCAAAGTCCAGGTCTTCGTTTATAAAGGTATATACGTCTGCCGCACTGCTTTTGGCAATCTTGGCATCATCTGCGGTAGGCGGACTGGTACGGTATATAGGCACACCGCCAAACAACTGCACCAGGTCAAAATAGGCCAGTGCCCTGATGAATCTTACCTCGGCTTTGTACACGTTCTTTGCGGCATCCGTAAGTGGTGCTTTGTCTACGTTATCCAAAAAGAAGTTACAGCTTGATATAGCCCGGTAAGGTGAGCTGTATAGGTTGTTGATGGCGCCGCCTGTGGCAGCCGAAAGGTTACCCGTGGTAAGAGTATTCATGTTACCACCTTGATTGGTATTGTTATCCAGAAAGGCATTATCTGAAAGGCCGTCCAGATAAACCCTTTCGTAACCTAAAAAGTTTTGCTGCAGTCTGGAGTACACGCCTGTAAGCGCGGTTTGCACATCGGTTTCAGACTGCCAGAAGATCTGACTCGAAACACTGTTGAGAGGATTGCGATCTAAAAAGTCCTTGCTGCAGGATGTTATAGCTACCAGCACAATCATTGAGGCCGACCGCAGTAAATATTTTGTTTTCATGATGCTCAGTTTAAAATTTAACATTGATGCCAAAGTTGTAGATACGGGTTTGCGGATATTGCGCGTAGTTACCCGTTACGCTAGGGCCCCCAACGCTGCCGTTCAGCCTTTCAGGATCAGCACCTTCATAATTAGTTATGGTAAACAGGTTTTCGCCTGAGAAATAAATACTGGCGCCCTTGGCCCCCACTTTCCGTATCAGGTCGGTTGGCAGTGTATACGTAAGCGTAACATTCTTCATACGCAGGTAAGACGCATCCATCAGGTAATAAGTTGAACCTACATAATTGGCCACCCCGGTATAACCGGCAATGTAAAGTGCAGGTAAGGTTTGGCTGCGGTTCTCAGGTGTCCAGGCGTTGCGCCACTTTTCCGTTGGTGCAGTGCCCTGCATAAATGGATCAATGCCCCAGTTATTTACCCGGTTTTTTAAGCCTTGTACACCCTGAAAGAAAGTACTCAGGTTAAATGCTTTGTAGCCCACATGAAAACCGAACGAGTAGGTGTAGTCAGCATAAGCGCCATCAACAACAGTACGATCATTGGCATCCACTACGTTATCACCATTAAGATCTTTCATCTTCAGATCGCCGGCTTTAGGATTAGGGTTAAGTGCGTGGCGTGGTACCGCCGGATTACCTATATCTTCTACCTGGAAAATGCCGTCCCATACATACAGGTAGTGGGCATCGTATGGTAAGCCAACCTGCCTTATACTGGTGCCGCTGGTACTTGGCGTACGTATTTTAAGCAGCTTGTTTTTAGCAGTAGCAAACACCACGTTGGCACCGTAGGTGAACTGGCCAATCCGGTTATCGTGTCTTAGTTCCAATTCCACACCACGGTTTTGTAGTTCGCCGTCGTTAGTGGTGGGGGCACCTAGACCCAAACTCGCGGGTACGGGTTGTTGTGCCAGTACGTTGTAGGTCTTCTTATTAAACCAATCAAACGTAATACCTAACAAACCCCGCCAGGCCTCAAAATCAAAGCCCAGGTCAACTATACGGGTTGATTCCCAACGCAGGCTCTGGTCGCGCAGTATGCTGATTACGGCGCCTTGCTGCAAAGCCGTGTTGCCAAATGGATAACCAATATTATCAGTCACCAAGTTATCCTGGTACAAGTAAGTACCTACATCCTGGTTACCCAGTACACCGTATGATCCACGCACTTTAAAGCTCGTTAACCAGTTAAACCGGCGCATAAAGCTTTCCTCGGAAACCAGCCAGCCTGCCGAAACTGAAGGGAATGCTCCCCAGCGGTATTGTGGCGAAACTTTGGAAGTGCCGTCATAACGCAAGTTAGCTTCGAGCAGGTATTTGTTCTTAAAGTTATAATTCAACCGGCCGAAAAATGACTGCATGGCCCACTCCGATGGGTTAACCGGTATTCCCGGCAGCCTGGGTGAAGTGTTAAATAGTGTCTGATTGGTTGGCGAATAACCGCTCAATTCCTCCAAAATAGGAAACGCGCTATTGGGCCGGTTTGCGCGCAAGGTTTGATAGCGGTTGAATAGCTGCTCATACCCGGCCAGTACTTTAAAGTTGTGATCTTTTGCTACGGTGGTTTGATAAGTTAGCGTACTGTAAACGGTAGGTGATATGGTTTTGGTATACTGATCGGTAACGCCCAGAATATCTGGCGGACCATTATCAAAAAACTTGTAATCGCCGTTGGCGCCCCGTTCCTGCAGCAGGTAGGTATTGATACCGTGCTGGTACATCTTATAGTACTCATCCACATAATTTACCGCTACTTTCGTAGACCAGGTAAGATTAGGCAGAAACTTTACATCCAGGTAGGCCTGTCCGTTAAAATTGTACTCCTTGGTATTTTGGTAACCCATGTTGAAAACCGTTTCTGGGTTACGGTTACGGCCTTCGTTCTCGTATGCGCGCTGTGCAATACGGCCGCTGCCATCGGGCAGGTAGGGACCATAAAGCGGACCAGCAGCCAATACCAGTAGCATCATGTTCTCGCTTGTAAAAGGCGGATCAGTACGGTCACGATAGGCCAGGTTTAAGGATGTACCAAAACTTACCGCTTTGCTGATTTGGTTGGTATAGTTAAGCAATGTGTTATACCGCTTAAACTTGTAATTGGGCAATACACCGTTCTGATTCAAATAGCTGGCCGATACATTGAATGCACTTTTATCACTACCACCCGACACGCTGATATTATGGTTGTTAACCACTGCTGGCTGGATATAATAATCCAGGTAGTCGAAATTGGGGTACTGGTTTTTATCCGAAGCGTTGCGGTAAGCATCAATACGTGCTTGGGTGTAAATTTCGGGCAGGCCCTGCCTGCGTGCTGCCGTGCGGTACATTTCCATATAGTCTACCGAGTTGGTAATCAGATCAGGCAGTGCATTGGCTACGTTGATAGAGACGTTACCACGGTAGCTTACCGTGGTAGTGCCTTTTTTTCCTTTTTTAGTGGTTACCAGCACGACGCCGTTAGCTGCACGTGCACCGTATATAGAGGCCGATGCGGCATCTTTTAACACCGTAACATTTTCAATATCATCAGGCGAAAGAACAGACATATTACCAATCACGCCGTCGACCAATACCAAAGGCTGTGTATTTGTACCCGAATTGAACGAGCCACGTCCCCTGATGAGAAAGCCCGGATTGTCACGACCTGGTTCGGCCGAAGGCTGGGTTACCTGCAGGCCTGCTATACGACCTTGTAACAAGTTAGCCGCGTTTGGGGCAGGCCTTTCGGTTAGGGTTGCCCCGGTAACTGTGCCTACTGAACCAGTAAGGTTGGCCCTTCGTTGCACGCCATAGCCTACCACTACTACGTCTTCAAGCGCTTTATTATCGTTTTGTAAGGTAATATTCACGTTTTGCCTTCCGGCAAGCGCAACTTCCTGGGTAACATAGCCTACATAAGTAACCACAAGGGTGACATTGTCAGGAGCTATTATTTTGAAGTTACCGTTCACATCAGTCATGGTAGCGGTACTACCATTTTTAATTCTAATGCTGACGCCTACCAATTCTTCGCCACTATTAGCGGTAATACGGCCGGTAATAGGCACAGGTGTGTTGGTTTGGGCCGTAAGCCGGCTAGTGCAGAGCAGCAGCAACAGAAAAAGCACCTGAAAAGTGCGGCTGCCTGCTTTTTTGAGCAGAGTAAAGTTTTTCATAATCGTTGGTTTTAGTAATTGGTCTTGTAACAAGCGTGGTAGCTTACCAGAATCGCTTTTGCGTGAGGTTAGATGTACTGTTAGGTCATAATGTAAGTTTTAAGGTTAACGAAATTGTAGTTTAACAAACAGCTCAGACCACCCACAAATTAGACAATAAACTGCTGGCCTGTTTGTATACACAAGCGCAAACGAAATTGAAGTCGAAGCAGTACCCCCGGCAGTAGCATTAGCCTGCCATGATGATGCTTGCTTTACTCGGTTTAAAAAGCAATTGTCTAGCTTCGGTTATGGTAATTGGTAGCGGCTGTTAAAACCTGTGGTAATAGTAATTATAGATAGCGTGAGATAATTGCACTTGATTATCATTTTCTTGTAGCATTTTGACAACGATTATGTACGGAGCTTGAATTTTGCGAGTATTGAGGTAAGTTTCTGTTTAATTGCTTAAGAGTGTTTAATAAAACCATGCATACTTTTTATGAAATTAATATCAGCAATAAATCACTGATACTAAAAGGCTGGATTGAAGATAAGCAGGTCGGCTCAATGAACCCTTACCTAGTAAGCCGGGGAGACAAGATTTATACTTACGGAAATTAGCAATCAAGCGGTTATGTGTCGATTTATTCATCGCTTTTTGCGATGTATAACTTGGAGGATGACAAACGGCCACCAGTCAAGAATTACAGTTATTATACCGGCTGGGTCTGTTAAACTGAGGGATTCATGATGGAAATAAACAATAAGCTATACTTGGGTTTAGGACGCGACCGATACTTCGATAGTAAATATGTATGCCAGTAAAATAATAAGAACTTGTACCAGGTCTCGATCATTTACATCCTAAAACGAAATAGTGATGTGAATTTAAATCTTTAGTTCTAAGCAGGTTACTAATGCCAAGTAGTCCAGTTTCCACTATGAGTTTACATTTTTGTGGTTAAGGAACAACATCAAATCTAGCTGAATAACTAGCGAATCATCAATGCCGGTGGGTTGCATGTTTGTGACACCCGGGATGCTCAACTGATCAAGGTGCTCGACAATCTCAGCTTCTGATATTTTAAGTTTGGATGCAGTGCTTGCAAACTGGTATTAAATAGTATGTTTTAGATGGGTTGATGGAAATGCTTCTTTGTATTTAGGTGTCAGTATTAGCAATGAGGTTTCTTATTTAGAAATTCGGTCCCAATTAAACCACTTGTATTCTGTAAGGCAAGAGTTAGCTGCCGATGGATAAGTTACGCTATAAAAACCTAATGCGGTTTCACTGAATTCGTGAAACTCAAACTTAAAATTAGAGATTGCGTTTACTAGCAAATCATCTGGTTTTGAATTTACAATCTTATAGTTGGAAAACTTGATAAAGAAGTGGTCAATATCCTGATCAGAATAAGTCCAATTGAATGTTGCTAAAAGCTCCCCGTTTGCGGTAATATTGCCAGAGCCATCAGGACTGATCAAAAGAATATTCGATAATTGACTTCCCTCTCGCGTTACACTGCTGCTCCCAGGGTTGCCTGCATTTCCGCAATTAACCACATCAAGGCTAAATTTTCTGGCCTTCCAGGTACCAACAACAGTGAATTCAATTTCTTCGTCTTCTTTCTTTTCACATGAGGTAATAAACAGTAAACTCAACAACGACAAATAGACTAACTTCTTCATGATTATAAGAATGATATTCTATAAACATCTGTAAACTAAACCTTAACAGTACAATAATATAGTTGATTGTGTATTTAATTGTGAAGGCAGTGGTTGGCGATTTAGACCAACATTCGCGTTAAATAGCTTTGTAGCCCGCACTAACACTCCAGGCCCGATTTTTAAAGTAATATATTTGAGAGCGATTAAATATTATGAAAGGAAAGCTTTTTGTTGCTATGTTGACTGTGCTTATAAGTGCATCATCGTTCGGACTGTGGGGTAGAAACGAGACTGCTCTTTTCGATAAAGAAGGTGAAGCTAAAGCATTTATTAGTGAAGATTCGACAATATACTTATGGGACGGCGCGCCGGTTGCCTATTTAAGTGATGCATATAATGCCTGGCATATTTACGGGTTCAATGGCGATCATTTGGGTTGGTATGCAAACGGCATTATATATAATAATGACGGGGACATTGTTGGTGCTCAAAAAGGCGCTGCCAACTTGATTACCTTAAGTGAAATAGGAAAGGGAATGAAAAGTATGAAGCCATTTCCAAGTCTCAAGAAGATAGCTCCTGGAAAACCCATATTTTCAAGTAGTTGGAGCAAAACACCATTAGAGGGGTTTTTAAAAGCAGGTAAAGATTAAAGTCAGATAATACTACACTGCACACTTTTTCTCACCATTGCGCAATCTGCTTTACGAGGGTTTAAAGACGTTCATAATGCCGTTATTATTAGATAACTATGCTCTAAATAATGCGCAATGATCAGGCTTTTTGCTTCAGTACTCATTTCATCAGCGTCTTTGACCCAAAACAGCTACTACGAACTGAACCTGAAAGCACGTTTGTCTATCAATCTATCCATTGAAATAGCTTACTAATTTTGGTAGCGTGTATGCCATCATCCAGGTTAATGGAAAGATTATATAGAAGTAATGGTGAACCCGAAGGGGTTTCTAAAAACCTATTCAAGGTCGTTAAGCACCCCGCATTGAAATAATTGCAGAAGATTTTCTGTTGGCTAGATATATCGCTTAATGATGTGACTTACGTGTTGGGCGCTTAAAAATTTAATAAGTCAGTTAATAGTTAGAGCCGGCAAGGGTTTCATAGTACCTGAGCCGGCTTATTTTTAATTACGTTCTATTGCTGTTGTATTAGGTGATGCCTGATTGCTTTGGTATCAATAAACTATGGGAGACTTAAAACCTCGCTGGTATGGCTGGTAACGTAGTTCTGCAGTTCATGTACATACTTTATGGTTTGACTGTTATTATTTGCCTCACTTGAAATGGTGATTTCTTCCACGTCTGCGTCAGTTGGTTGCAACGATAGGGTTATGCCATTGCGAGTAAACTTTTTTTGTGTGGGTATGGCAAAGTTTTGGTCTCCGGGGGCTTGGGTAAAGTTAAGCTCCAGTAGCCATAAATCTGTCAGCGGAATGGGTGCTACTTCTGCAGGCTGTAACTGCAGGTTTGCAAATGGATCATTGATAGATGCAACTGTGATTTGGTCGCCGACACCTAAAACACGGCAGATTTCTAACGCCCCGGCAGCTTGCAGGTGTACATAATTATTAACTGCTATTTTATCAGTTTCCATAAGTAATATATAAAGGATTGGCCCGATAGAATTGTTTTTTTAATTGATTATAGCCGCAGGAAATTGCTTGATAGAGAAAGAATAAATTGACAAATCGAAGCTCTGATTTAATTTTTATTTAATTTATATTCTCGATAATTAATATGTAGATTGCTCACGCAAAAATCTTAATCACATGAAAAAAAAATTACATTATGCCAGCTACCTGCTGGTTATGCTGCTGATTTTCAGCGGTTGTAAAAAAGACCGTAACGAAGATGAACCCGAAAAAACAGATTCTAATAAGGAGTTCTTTGTGTCGTCTGCAACTTCGGGTAGTTTTACAAAAGTACAATTGCAAGCTTTAGCTGCATTGCAAGGTTTTGGATCTTTTTTGCCGCTTATACAGTATGATGTAGACTTTTATAAAATTACTTACCAAACAACATACAAAGGCAGTAAGATTAATGCTTCCGGCTTGTTGTGTATTCCCAAAGGCATGACCACAACTCCCGCGTTGCTCAGCGCGCAGCATGGTACTATGTTCAGAGATGCTGATGCGCCGTCGAACTTTCCAAACACGTTTACCGGTTTTGAACTATTTGCATCAGCTGGTTTCATTACGGTTATCCCCGATTTTATTGGCTATGGCGTATCAAAAGATATTATTCATCCTTACTATGACATGCAAACTTCAGGTTTGGCTGTAACCGATATGCTGAAGGCTGCCAAGTATTACCTGAAGGATAAGAACATTGCAGTTAATAATAAGCTGTTTCTGATCGGGTATTCGGAAGGCGGGTATGTAACTATGGCGGCTCAAAAAGAAATTGAAACCCATACCAGTCATAACTTAACCTTAACAGCCGCTGCTGAAGGTGCTGGTGGCTATGATGTTTCGGGCATGTTAGCTAAGGTGGCCACGGTTCCTACCTACCCTGATCCGTCTTTTTTTGCGTTATTTATGATGGGTTATAATTCTATTTATAATTATAACCATCCTTTAACCGACTTTTTTACCCAGCCCTATGCCACTAATATACCAGGCTTATTGGATGGCAGCAAAACCAGCGACCAGATTAACGCTGCCCTGCCTGCTGCCCCTTCTGCGCTTTTTAACCCCACTTTTTACAGTAGTTTAAGTAACCCGTTGGCCGAAACTAATTTCAAAGCTCAAGTAGCGGCCAATAGCTTTCCTAATTGGTATCCGGTTAGCCCAACCAGGTTATACCATGGCACGGCAGATCAAAATGTTTATTATGAAACCAGCCAATCTACATTTAACAGGTTTAAGGCGGCCGGTTCGGCGCAAATAACGTTAACTTCAATTCCGGGAGGCACACACGAAACCAGTGTAACGCCCATGATGCTGGATGCCTTACCCTGGTTTAAATCATTAGCGCAATAATCCTTTTTAAGCTTGCTTGGTAGTTAATAATATAGCAAGATGTTATAACTAAAACGCAGCTTTATCCAAAGGAAAAGCTGCGTTTTTCCTAAAGGTGAAATTTTTAATAAACCAACAGTTAAATATACTATTAGTTGATTGTGTATTTAATTGTGTATTAATATTTTACAATTGAAATGTTATATTTGTATTGTCACCCCTAAATTGACTAATCAACTATATAACCCATTTCATGAACGCCCCTAAAAATACATGCCCTAAATGTGGTATTGCGCCGTTACACCGTATTAAGCGAAGCAGGCTGGTAAAAAGCCTGTTCTTTTTCTTGCCCATACGTAGGTTTTGCTGTTATTATTGTAATGATACGCTATACCTTGTGGGAAAGCAAGGCAATTATTTGTCATCACAATCCTTTATCAAGGAGTCATCTTCATCTTTCACATCCTGATAGGTCTGGATGCTTCTCTAATCATGCTTTTCGATACAAAATGGCATAAGTAAGGCAAATTAGTTGTAACAAAATCCAGTATATAACGTACACAAGCTACATACCCCCTAAATCACTATTGTATGTATAAAGCTTTTCGTAGTATACTAAGCCGTACTTTTACATTAAGTGCCCTATTAGTGCTTGCATTTATCAGTAATTTTTTTTTATTGGCAATGGTTGCCAACCAGCTAATAGAAAAGTGTATGGAATACATTAACCCCGACCGTGTTGTGTCAATGAAGCAACCAACAGTTAAACGCGAGGAAAGATTTACAACACCGGCAATCGTTTAACGTTCTGCAGGCTTTTGTTCCTCCTTGCGTTGTTGATATAGTTTTAACGGATGTTTAAGAAGTTAACATTGCTTTTTATTCGGCCGTTAAAACATTCTCTTTTTAAAATTCCTTTTATAGTTTTGACATACGTTTAGTGGGCATGTAATAATGCATACACTATACGTATTGGGGCAAATGTTATGCAAAATTTATCTGTTCTCTTATTATCTACAACCTCTTGGGTAACTATTGCTATATGCAGTGTTATAGTGCTGATGCTTTTCCTGAAAATTGTTAAGTTCTGGCTAAAGTTGATACTCATTATTGCGCTTATCTTCTTTATAGGGAAATGCTATTTTACTAAGAAGAGCACTGGCCGGTCTGCATACCATTCTTCGGCTTGTGCAATGGGCCATAGCCTTGCCTAAGGATATAACCTCTCTACCTAACTGTGCAAAATTCAGAACAGAAGGCTGACAAGTGACGTATTTAATGATTAGGCAAGGGATATTTAATTGTGACGATGAGGCTTTGCAAGTAATGATATTGATTGCGTAACCAGATGAGTCTGCGCTGGTTTGCAGCATTGCTCAGCTTTTAATTTTTAAGCTTTAAGTTACTTCTTTTGCATGTCAGCATGCTGATGTGCTATACACCGCTGCTATAAAACAACGGTGTAAGCTATTTATTCATGTACCTCGTAAAGCATTACCGGTTTGGCCTTGTTTTTTAAATGCACTTCGCCAATAGCTTCGCAACTAAAAGAGGTTTTTGCTTTCTGATAAGTTTCTTCGGTAATAACAATTTGGTTGGCTTTGGCTGCCGATTGAATGCGCTGAGCCAGGTTAACCGCATCGCCAATTACCGTATAGTCAAGCCGTTTAAGGGAGGCTGAACCAATGTTGCCAGAAATCATTTCGCCAGAATTTATTCCTACCGAAATTTGTGGTTTGTAAGTCTTGTCGCCAGCAGTAATGTCTTGTACATCGTTCAGCGCATGTTTTATCGACAGCGCGGCATCAATGGCGCGGTCCAGGTGGTAATCGCCCCTAAATACCGCCATTACCGCATCACCCATAAATTTATCTACGTGGCCGCCCTGGGCTATAATTTCTTTTACTATCTTATCAAAAAGGCTGTTCAGTAGCTCAACCACCTGGTTGGCCGGCACCTGCTCGGTAATGGCAGTAAAGCCGCATACATCTACAAACATCACCGTAGCTTCCAGCAGTTCATTTTTTAATAAGCTGCTTTCAAACTCCTTGTGCGTCATAAAATTGAGTACGTTCTCATCCACATACATTTTCAGGATGTTGTTCTCTTTTATGGCTTTAAGGGTATCCTGAAGCTGCTTTACATGATCTATCGTCTTTTGCATGGTGAGTTCAAGATCCTCAAAATCAACTGGCTTGCATACAAAATCATAAGCGCCGCGGTTCATGGCGGTACGAATATTCTGCATATCGCCATAGGCCGATACTACTACTGCTTTTATCATCGGGTTGGCCTCGGGTAATTTGCTCAACAGGGTCAACCCGTCCATAATGGGCATATTGATGTCTGACAGGATAATGTCCAGATCGGGGTGTGCCGCTACCTTTTCAAGCGCTTCCTGGCCATTGCGGGCAAATACAAACTCATATACATGCTCTCTTATCTTGCGCCTAAACTTTTGTTTTACCAGCACTTCCAGGTCTTCTTCATCATCCACTACCAGTATTTTGGCCATTATGCAGTAAAGTTTTTAAGTTTTTCTTTTAATAAACTAAAATCGAGAGGCTTTGTCAAAAAATCGTTGGCGCCATTTTGCATGGCCTGGCGGTGGTTTTCCTCATCACCATAAGCCGTAACCATCATTACCACCGGCGGTGGTGGCGGGTTAGCAAAATCATGTCTAATGTGGCCAAGTAGCTCAATGCCGCTCATGCCCGGCATATTAATGTCCGAAAGGATAAGTACAACTTCGGAGTGTTTGTTATGCAGGTAAGTAAGCGCCTGCTCCCCAGACAGGGCAAAATCGAACTCCAGCTCTCCACTACGAATTTCTTTGCGAAAACGCTGTAAAAAAAGTGGCTGTACGTCGGCCTCATCATCTACAACTAAAATTTTCATAGCCATCAGTCAAATATAATCAATAGTTTAAGTTATGCCTGTACAGGCAGGGTAATTATAAATTCGGTGTATTCACCTTCCTGCGTATCAATGTCAATCTTTCCGCCGTGGCCTTTTACTATAATGTCATAGCTGAGGGATAAGCCCAGCCCGGTACCCTCGCCGGTTGGCTTTGTGGTAAAAAAAGGTTGCATAATTTTGCCTTTCACAGCTTCGGGTATACCGGTGCCGTTATCCTTAACCGATACGTAGATGCGGTTACCTATGAGCGATGTTGTTACCTGCACCGTTGGCTTAAAGTTAGGGCCTTGTTGTGCGGCTTTTTGCTTTATGGCATAAAAGGCGTTGGTGTACAAATTAAGCAGCACACGGCCAACATCCTGCGGCACTGCACTTATTTTGGGTAGTGCCTCCTGGTACTGCGTAATCATCTCGGCATTAAAGCTTTTATCTTTGGCTCTAAGCCCATGGTAAGCCAGGCGCAGGTACTCATCGGCCAGTGCATTAATATCGGTAGGTTCTTTTTGGCCGTTGCTGGCCCGGCTGTGCTGCAGCATGCCTTTCACAATGCTATCGGCCCGGTGTCCGTGGTGGGTTATTTTCCCCAGGTTTTGCTTAATGTCTGAAACGATAGCTGTAATCTCCTCGCTATCACCTTTAGTAATTTCTTCCTCCAGTTCATCCATTAATTCGATGGTAACTTCAGAGAAATTGTTTACAAAGTTTAAGGGGTTTTGTATCTCATGCGCTATACCGGCTGTAAGCTCACCTAATGAGGCCAGCTTTTCGGCCTGAATTAATTGCTGTTGGGTGGTTTTTAGCGTATCAACTGTTTGCTGAAGCTCATTCTTTTGCCGCGTAAGCTCGGCCGTGCGTTCGGCCACCAGCATTTCCAACTGCGTGTTTTTACCAGTAACGGCTTCCACTTCTTTCTGTTGTTTTCTGAAGGTGGCTGCCCGGCCAAAAATCCAACAAAACGCGCCTAATATGGCTAATTGCAAGTATTTGTGCCAGCTGTAATCTGGCGCTATTAGTTCGGCTAACCCATATATTATAGATAGTGCACCAAGCGGAACATGTGAGTAAGCAAACGCTCTGAATGATTTAAAATCCTCTTCATTTTGCGCATACCAAACCAAACCAAGCAATATTAAACCGCTTATGATGTTATTTATCCAATCATCCAGCAAATTTTTTGTGGCGAAAAACACAGCAACTATAATCCATCCTGTTGTGGTTAGTAGAGCGGTCCATTTAAGGAATACATCTGTGGTTTTTAACCCTCGTTTTACATGCCGCAGAAAAAGGAAAGCTGCCAGAAGGGGGAAAATCTGCATATAATCAATTACGGTTCTAAGTTGTGGTTTAAAGATAGCTATTTGCCTTACAAATGAA
Source organism: Mucilaginibacter sp. PAMB04168 (assembly GCF_039634365.2). Taxonomy (NCBI): domain Bacteria; kingdom Pseudomonadati; phylum Bacteroidota; class Sphingobacteriia; order Sphingobacteriales; family Sphingobacteriaceae; genus Mucilaginibacter; species Mucilaginibacter sp. PAMB04168. The sequence goes on along the minus strand of NZ_CP155079.2, from coordinate 4,940,908 downwards.
AATTATATTACTTAAGGGGATAATAGCTGGTTGATTGTTCGAAGTATTTATATTAGCCTGCAACAATTACGATCAACACATGCAGTTTGAGCCCGCCGGCACCTATATTCTTCAAAAGCTACAGCGCGAGTTGCCCCATCACTTCTATTATCATAGCGTTGAGCACACGCAAGATGTATATCATGCAGCCGCTGAGATTGGTGCACAGGAAGGCTTAACGGAATACGAGATGAAACTGCTGCTTACAGCGGCATGGTACCATGATGCCGGCTTTTTAGAAGGCCCCAATCAGCATGAAGAAACCTCCTGCAGAATAGCACTGACCGTATTACCAGGCTTTAATTATACGGGCCAGGAGATTGACCGTATTTGTGGCATGATTAGGGCTACCCGCATTCCGCAATTGCCGCAAAACAAGTTGGAGATGATATTGGCCGATGCCGATCTGGATTATTTAGGCCGCAACGATTTCTTTGCCATAGGGGAGAAGCTTTTTGCGGAGTTATGCACATTAGGTGTAATAAGTACCCGCAATGAATGGAATAAACTGCAGATACGCTTTTTAGGAAATCATCATTATTTTACAAATACTGCAATTAATACCCGCCAGGCTCAAAAAGACAGGCATTTAATGGCACTTAAGTTAAATAATAAGTAAGTTTGCGAGACATGAAAGGTTTGAATTTACCGCATTGGCTTACAGACTCTCTTTATACTGTAGCCGGTATTTTATTTTGCGGATTTGCATTAAAAGGCTTTTTGGTTCCTAATAAATTTTTTGATGGTGGCGTAACCGGCATATCTCTTCTGCTGCACGAGCTGTACCATTTCAATATTGCCTATGTGATTGTGCTGGTAAACCTGCCCTTTATAGTGATGGGCGCTTTTCAAGTAAATCGCAATTTTGCCCTTAAAACTCTTGTTGCGGTTATTGGCTTGGGGTTATGTCTGCAGTTTATTCCTTATCCGCAAATTACGTCCGATAAATTGCTGGTTTCTATTTTCGGCGGCGTATTTATGGGTATAGGCGTAGGTTTGGCCATGCGTGGGGGTTGCGCACTTGATGGTATCGAAGTGTTGGCCTTGTATACAGGTAAGCGCATCAGCTTTACCATCAGCGAAATTATCCTGGGTATAAACATTGTCATTTTCCTTATAGCGGCGTTAGAACTGGGATTGCCTACTGCTTTGTATTCTATACTTACGTATTATACAGCATCGCGCACTATTAACTTTGTGATTGAAGGTTTGGAAGAATACACTGGTGTTACCATTATATCGAGCCAGAGCGAAATGGTTAAACAGCGGCTGGTGATGGAGTTAGGGCGCGGTATTACCGTTTATAAAGGCGAACGGGGCTTTTTGAAAGAAAGCTTTGATATTAGCCAGCCTGTAGATATTGTATTTACGGTAGTAACCCGCCTGGAGGTAAGACGCCTCCGCAATATGGTGCATGAGATAGACGACAAAGCCTTTGTATTTACCAGTACCATTAAAGAAGCAGCGGGCGGCGTTTTAAAGCGCCGAGCCAGGCACTAGCCTCACACGTAGACGCCAAAGTGCCATTCCATTCACACTCTGCAAGCCTTGTTATCAAAAACAGAGAGGCAGACGACGTGCTTTCGCTTTTATTCGTCATACCTGTTCGAACCTTCGGAAGGTGATTTTGCTAAGCAAATATCTATAGATTTAAGCCGATAAACACCGCCTCTCTTTACTGTGCAGCTATGCCTATGGCTCCTTTTTGATAATACGCTTTAACAGCATTGCGGAGGTAGCCTCCGTCGTCATCGGCGCTTTCGTTGCTGCCGGTTATACCGTCGTTTTTCTGGTCAAGGTAACTGGTGCATCCGCTGGCGCCGCGGCCAAATAAAAATCCTATTACACCGGCCTGTGCGTACTGGCTAATTTTATCCATATTGCCATTAGTTAATACCGGCTGCAAAAAGTATTCAGAGCGGTTATCTTTATAATGGCCGTTAGTATTGTTACAGGTTTTGGTTAGCGTGTTACCGATAGGTATTTGCCACAGCATAATTTTTTGGCCGGTATCAAAGTTTAGTCTTTTTAAGTAGCGCTGAAAGCGATCAAAATCACTCAGGTTGCCATTAGATGAATTAGCTTGGGTAGACCAAAGCGTGTTACCCTTGCCACCTACAAACTCATCATAGCCAGAATCACGGTCAGAAAATTCAGCAAAAATGAGATCAAAATGTGCGTTTAAAGATTTATAATAAGCAGCCGTTTGTGCAGCTAATTGCTCAGGGTTGTTTTTGCCTTTAATTAAATCCTGGCCAGTTGCCCACTGCGAGGCATGCCACCCTAACATCACATTAGGTGCATATTTATCGCGCATGCTTACAATAGCTTGTGCAAGTCCTCTGGCATCATTGGTAAAGGCTTTTACGTCTGGATAATTGCTTTCGCTTACCTTAATGGTGCTTTTAGCTGCATCGTTTTTAAACATTTGCATGTAACCCAACAGATCGGGTTCGTAATGGATAATAACCGGTCCGCCATATTCTCTGCATATTTTTAATAATAGCTTCCAGTCATCAAAGTACTTGTTCATTACCTCAGCATCGTTCAGGTTTGTAAAGCCTGGATCCTCAAAACGCCCTTTAGCTGGAACAATGTTGTAATATGAAAATATAGGCATTTTGCCCATTTGGCGGGTTTGATTTAAAAAAGTTCGGGCCCATTCGCCCGTTGGTGAGTTCCAGCTGGCCCAGCCATTCGAAAAAATGTCGCCAGCTAAGTAATGGTACCGGTAGTCGCTTTCTTGAATAATCTGACTAGTTTGAGAAATATCGTTTTCGACACCAAATCCAACTCGCTTAGGTAGTGCCGACGGCATTTGTTGGGGTGCCGGTGTTGTGCCTAATTCAATAGTATTGCTCTCGTTTAAGGGTGTATTGGCTGTTTCTTTTTTACAACTGGCAGCAAATAAGACTACCAGCGCGAGTAAAGCTATTTTGCGCATCTAATCAAATCAGTTTAATATCAATAGGGAATCCTAAAATAGTAAATTTATTTCGTTATACGCAAGTGCTTGGCTTAAGTTATTTTATTTTAATCGGGCTATTATAGATATTAAATACTAGTAACAATGCTTTAAGTAAGCGTTAAACATGATTTAGACAGTACTACTCAATATTATTAATAAAGTTTGATGCTTATGCGCTGTAAATGTAAACATTAGCCATAAATAGACCACCCGGCTTAAAAATGTTAAAGCCGGGTGGTCTAAATAAATGTTGAGTTTTTAAGAGAATAGGGATTCTGCTTTTTTCAGGGTTCTCTCTAAGTCAATACCTTCACCTAAAACAGCTTTAAACAAATCGCCTTCAGTTTTTAAGCGTTCTACAGTGTTAAATATGGTAAAATCGCGCATGGTAAGGCCTGGTTTAACCTCGTCCCAATGAAGCGGCATAGATACCGTAGCACCAATTTTAGGCCTTAAGGAATATGGTCCGGCTATGGTAGCTCCGGGCCTGTTTTGTAAGAAATCAAGGTACATTTTGCCGTTGCGGTGCGCAATGATGCGCTCCACGCTGGTAAAGTCGGGCAGTTGTTTATTCACTACATGTACCAGTTTGCGAGCAAAGTCCTGCGATTCGTCATAAGTATACTTAGCGCCCAGGGGTATATAAATATGCAGGCCAGTAGAGCCGGAGGTTTTTGGAAAGGTGGGTACGCCAAGCGCGTCAAGCACTTTTTTTACTTCAATAGCCGCTTCTATTACCTGCTCAAAGGTGTTCTTATCAGGGTCAAGGTCAATCACGCAATAATCGGGATTATCGGGCGAATGTGTTCTGCTGAACCAGGGGTTCATCTCGATACAGCCAGAGGTGGCAGCCCATAGTAGCGTGTCTTCATCATTTCCCACCAAAAACTCTTTATGCTGGCCATCGCTGGTGGTGTACGGAAAAGTCTGTGCCCACTCGGGCGCTTTTCCTTTAACGTTTTTTTGGTAAAAACTGGTGCCGTGTATGCCATTAGGGAAACGGTTAAGCGATAAAGGCCTATCTTTTAGGTAAGGAAGTATATAATCGGCTATCTGGTAATAATAGTTGAGCATATCTCTTTTGGTAACGCCATCTTCGGGCCAGTAAACTTTGCTTAGGTTACCAAACTTAATATCATGACCGCAAACCGGCCGTACCTGGCTATCATTAGTAGGGTTGAGCAGTGTTCTTCTTTCTCTAACCTCGGGCGGGGTAAGCGCACCGGCAAAAGCCTCACTTGCGGTAATGGCCGTTACTTTAACTGCCTTGGCGGTAGGTTGGGCCACCTCACGCACAATTTCAATCGCTTTCTTGTCCGATCGCATCCCCTGAAAAGATGGCTGCCTGAAAATGCCATCGCTGGTAATCTCAGTAAAAGCAACCTCACCCACCAATTCGGGCTTTAACCAGAAAGCCTCTGCTTTGGGCGGATCGGGTCTGAAACGCGAAGGCTTATTGATATCCGGAACTACTTTGAAAGCGCTTTTCTTTGTTAAATAGGGCTTAAACAACGCTATCAATTCTTCCTGTACTTTCTTAGTAAAACCGGTACCTACCTTGCCCACAAATTGCAGCTCGCCCTTTTCATAAACTCCTAGTAAAAGGGAACTGAACAGCTTGGATGTGCCTTCATTTTTGGTATAGCCAGCTATAACAACTTCCTGCCGTTGGTGTACTTTAATTTTTAGCCAGTCTTGTGAGCGTAAGTCAGGCGTATAAGTGCTGCTTCTTCGCTTGGCCATAATGCCCTCCAACTGCAGTTTTTCAGCATCTTGATAAAAAGAGGTGCCTTTGGCTGTAAATACCTGCCCAATACGCACGCGGTCGTCGCCTTTTGGCAAAATGTCTTTAAGTATCGCCTGGCGTTGAAAAAGAGGTAGCTCCATCAGGTTCTTACCCTCGTACCAAAGCAGGTCAAATACGTAGTAAACCAAAGCGCCATCAGCCTCGCTGCGCCAGTTTTGCAACTCGCCAAATTCGGATATACCTTTTTCGTTCAGCACCAGTATTTCACCGTCGAGCACTACGTTCATTTTCCACGCTTGCATCAGGTGATGGATGGGGTAAAACTTATCGCTAAAGCTTTTATTGTTTCGCGATAGCAGTTCCACCTCACCTTGCTGTATAAAAGCCAGCGTACGGAAACCGTCCCACTTTACCTCGTACTGCCAGTCAGCGTCATCAAAAGGTTTATCTACAAGGGTGGCAAGCATAGGCTTTAACCCGGTGGGTATAGGCGTTTCGGGTGCATGCTTTAGCAGCGCTTTTGTGTCTATCTTTTCCTCCTGGGTGGTGTTTGATTGGGTAATCTTATCCAGGGTATCAGCTATCTTGCTTTTCATGGGTGTATTGCTTAGGTAAAATAAAGGTGTCGGTAGTTTACACTCCGGCTTGCATAATATCAACACGGCGCAAATCATAAAGTTTAGGCAAAGCCTTGATGTAACTGCTGCCATCGTAAATATGAATGATAATCATTGCCAATACCACCGACACCTGCTAACTTTGCAGCGTGACGCCCGATAAATTGCCTGCGCCTGGTAAAAGGACAAGAACCGTGAACCCCAAGCCGACTGTTAAAGCTAAAAAGCCGGCTAAGCCCCGGTCTAATAAAAAGGCACAGCAGGGCCCGGCCATCCCCTGGAAACTGATTGCTGCAGGCGCATTGCTTGTTTTGCTTTCGCCGTTTTACTATGGTTATGTAGCTGGTTTTTTCTCATCTACCTGGCAGTGGATACGTAATATAGGGGCCTCGCCGCATTACCGCACCTATAAAAGTTTTGGCATACGCATACCTACACGCTATCATATACATGGCATTGATGTATCTTATGCACAGGGTAAGATTAACTGGCCTAAGGTAAAAGCTATGGAAGAAGATAGCGTACATATCAGCTTTGCATTTATTAAAGCTACAGAGGGCTTGCTAACGGTTGATCCGTACTTTAAGCGTAACTGGCGCGAGGCGGCAAAGGCGGGTATACGCTGCGGCGCTTATCACTTTTTCAGACCTAAAAAAAGCGGGCAGTGGCAGGCGCGCTTTTTTTTGCAAAATGTTAAGCTGGAAACCGGAGACCTACCCGCTGTAGTAGATATTGAACGCTTAGACGGTGTGGCACCTGCTGAGATGCGCAAGCAGCTTAAGGAATTTTTAGACCATGTACGAGCTAAAACGCATGTAAAGCCCATTATATATACCGGCTTGAGTTTTTACAAGGATTACCTGGACGGTTATTTTGACGATTACCGCCTGTGGATTGCCCATTACAACCGTGAGGAACTCAAAGCCGGAAAAAACACCAACTGGTGGTTTTGGCAACATTCAGAGACTGCCCGTGTAAACGGTATTAACCATGCAGTTGATTTTGACGCCTTTAAAGGTGACAGTTTGGAGTTTGAGCGGTTTATGGTGCAGTAATTATATTATTGGGTAACGGCTGCCGCTTGGTCGGCTTAAGTATAACTTTTTGATTTCCTTTCGCCTTGAGGTTATGCCGTTTGATGTGACCCTCTTTATACCATATTTCGCTGTGCTTGTCCTTAAAGTTTCGGGTGCTTATGGCGGCCAGTGTGCTATCATTCTTCAAGAAAACGGAACTGAAATAAGCTCCCTCGTTTTCGGGCAGGTTGGGCCAGGGGCACGATACGTTCGAAAAGTTTTTGGCTACACTGTTGCCCACCAGTACCAGCATGGTGTTCTTTTTCCACTGTGTGTACCGTTCTATAGGCCTGCCGCCAGCATCCTGAACGGATAGTATGGTTTCGCCGCTGGGCAATTGCAGCAGGCTGGGCGCACCGCCCCATATGTTTTCGGTACCGCACCAGCGCCGGCCATTATCGGCTGTGGCCGGGTCCTTATAACGCCACTTCGCTTTTTCAGATGACCATACAAAGCAGGGCGATTGTGCATTGTAAACCGACTCAAAAGCAAACACTATCCCTTTATGGTCTTTTAGCGCAACCGGTGTAGCCATCCCGTCCCGGCGCCCTCTAATAAAGGTTATGTCCCGGGGCTTTTTCCAATGAATGCCATTATCATTAGATGCAGCCATTACTATCTTCTGCTCGTGCCTGCCGCGCGCGCCTTTGGAACTGGTTAGTTCTATAGAAAAGAACATCTCTACAGCGCCATCTGCAAGCTGCACCAGCCCGGGCTCCCAGGCACGGCCCGTGGCTATAATGGCCGGCTTGGTCCATGACCTGCCCATGTTTTTGCTGAGGCGTACTTGGATATTGTTATGCGTACTGTCATCTGGCCGCCCCCTACCGGTATAGGCCAACACTAGCCAGCCATTTTTAAGCTTAATTAAGTCTGGTGTTGCAAAGCCGTAATAACGCTTGGGATGGTTGTCAGGCACAACAACTTGTGCAGGTTGCCAGGTTTTTCCGTTGTCGTAACTGCGGCGCAATGCAATATTGTCCCACTCATTACCAGGAGTACCACAGTGATAATAGAGCAACAACGTGTCCTTATTCCAGCGGCGTATACGGGCATACTCGGCAAAGTAAACGTGGTGTGATATTTTCCGGGCGACACTATCCCATACAATTTTTAATCGCGGACTATCAGTATCTACCGGCGGCTTGTCATCATCATACACTTGTTTGCCCGCATGGTTGCATTTTGTACAGCCAGCCGTAATGCATACAAGCAGAAGTAATATGACACACTTAAATTTCATTAGCCTAACAGGTTCACACGCTTTGAAGCAAGCACCAGTATAACCTTAAATTACAGACATAAGTTTATCTGCACACGAATATAATGAGAACCGGTATTTACACCGATGCTAAAATGGTGCCATTGCCACCCACCTCAAGCGTATGTATGGCGCCACACCTTAGGGCAAAATTATTTTTTTGATGCCCTACCGGAAAATCAAAGCACACGGGGTATTGGTAAGGTTTTACCTTATCTAATACTATATCATATATGGTTTTGCCAAAAGCGTCGTCCGCTTCTTCGGCTTTTACTTTGAAACCGCCAATGATAAGGCCGGCAAGATGGCTGAGCTTGCCGCTTCTTTTTAAATTATAAAGCATGCGGTCGATATTATACAGATACTCGCCCGTGTCTTCCAGGAAAAGGATTTTGCCACGGGTATCCAGGTCTGATGGGGTGCCCGTTAAGTTGGCTACAAGACTCAGGTTTCCGCCTACCAGGGGTGCACTTACCTTACCCATCCGGTTAAATGCAGATGCTGTGGCATTATACTGCAGTTTTTCGCCGGTTAAGGCTTGTTTTATAGAAAGGATGGTTTCGATTTGAATAGGTTCGGCCTTATTCCAGTCGGCTGGAAAACTGTTGCACATTTTGCTGTGCAGCGTAGCTACGTGGCAGTTTGTGTGAATATGGTTATGTAGCACTGTAATATCGCTGAAGCCAATAACCCACTTAGGGTGTGCCTTAAACTGTGTAAAGCTTAATCTATCAATTATCTGAACAACGCCGTAGCCTCCGCGTGCACACATAATGGCTTTAATGTTTGGGTTGTTGAGCATATACTGCAGATCATCGGTACGTTCGTCGGCCGTTCCGCCCATGGTAAAATCGCGCTTACCTACCGTTTTACCCATCTCAATTTTAAAACCCCAGCTTTGCATTAATTGTACAGCCGGTTGTACATCCTCCAGGCTAATGTAGCCGGCTGGTGAGGTAATGCCAATAGTGTCGCCAGGTTTTAAATAAGGCGGTATCCGTAAATTCTGATGTTTTGGCTTTACAGCATTATTGCCTCCAACTTTAAAAGATGATAGTGCTAGTGTTGCTGGTACCAATGCAGAAAGGAACTGTTTGCGATGCATAAGCCAAATAAGCTAAAAAACTTAAATTATAACGGGTTGACGGAAAATTTTATGTCAGGAATTTTCGGGCTTGGTGTTTATCGGCGATAAATGAGGTAACCTGCTTGCGTAAAGTTTCGTATAAGTTGAAACCGGCGCTGTGTAAGACCGGCAACCCGTTAAATAATCATTGTAATAGTATTTTTATCCCATATGGTCAAAATCTTACTTATTGAGGTCATTTCCACTCTTATTATTGGCTATTTAGGCATTTTAAGCCGTAAGGCTTTGCGCCCTGTATTAGCATTGCAGCCTGTTAATTTATAAAGTTTGCTTCTTAAATGCCGACGCATTCCTGTTGGAGTTCTTTTAGAAGAGGCTAGCGGGGAATTTGAATAGCTATGACAAAAAAATACATTCTTAGAGTACTGCTGCTTTTTGTGATGCTGGCCTGCGCCGTTAAGCCGGCTGCGGCACAGTACGCTATAGGCGGTAGTGCTGGTACTAACCTGGCTAACTCCGTTTACTGGTTAACCTGGGATAAAAATGCAGTGGGTACAACCTTAATATCTGCCCCGGCCTCGGCCAATGCTTCAAATATTGTAAATGGCACCTATGTATGGCAGTTTTCGCCAACGGTGCGTATCACCGCTGTAATCAGTAACCAGGTGCTGTCATTAGGAGCCGGAATGACCTCTTACACACCGGGTAATTATTCGGGAGATGGTTTGGATCTCATCTACTCAGGCAATAATCTGCCCAAACCTAATTCGAGGGGGGTGCTTAACTCTGCACTGGCCACTACTAACGGCGGTACAGTGACCTTCGATATCGATATCAAGGTAGCCATCCTTATCAATAACGTGTGGACAAATGTGGCCTACCCGGGTATGATTATAGCCGACGCAGAATCAATAGATGTGGGTGGCGAATATATATCGGGCAGTACGCCTAATGCCGTTGCGTGGCAGCTGCTCAACAAACGAACGCAGGGCAATATTGCTGATATTCATTACAAAATGGATTTAACCAACTCGGGCAGGTCCTTTAAATTATACGCTGATCTGCCCCTGGGCAATTTTGGCGTGCAGGCTGTAATGTTTGCACGCGGTGCCAGCAACCTCAACAATGTATCTATGAAGGGATCGGGTATAACTGCCCTTGCTTTGGGCTTTGTACTTCCCTTTGATTTGGGCGATGACCCCGCAACCTATGGCACTACCGGTCATTACATAGATGATTTTCAAATAACCGATTATTACCCGGGTGATGGCACCTACGAGGTGGTTAATTACAACACCACCCCGTTAGCTCCAAAGGCCCATGTGTACATAGGCACCAATAATCTGGATCCTGACGGGCAACCAGATTTTGGCGAAAACGCCGATAACGACGACCTTGTGGGTAACGCAGATGAAAGCACCCTTACACCTGCTTCTATACCGGCCGTGAAAGTTAACCAGCAGGGTAATGTTGTATTAACAGTGCCCGCTACCAACGAAAAGGCTGTACCTGCTACTCTTTACGGATGGATAGACTTTAATGGCGATGGCCTGTTTGCGCCCGATGAAATGATTAGCGTAAACGTACCAGCTAATACAGCAAACCAGGTATTTACCCTTACTTTCCCCAATGCCATGTTTGCCGGTAAAGTGAAAGTTGGGGCTTTATACGCCAGGCTGCGCCTCACTACAACCAGCTTGTTAGATGATGGCGGAACTCCGACCGATGAAAGAAGCATATCTTTCGCTGCTGATGGCGAGGCCGAAGACTACCGTTTAAGAGATGTTGTTGGCGTTAATATTTCGGGCGCTGTAGTAAGCGATGGGAATGGCGCTACGGATGGAGTCATTGCAGGAGCAGGGCTTCAGTTGGTAGGCGGAAAGCAGTTGTTTGCTTACCTGGTAAACAACGCCGGTACTATTGTTAATAAAGCAATTGTAGCTGCCGATGGCACTTACACATTACTTAATAATAACAGCGGTAGTTACAATGTGGCCATATCAACCAACAATGTTGCTATAGGCGGTAATATTACAGCAATTGCAGCTAATCTACCAGCCGGTTTCCAGGCCTCGGGTGCAGCTTACGGTGTTAATAATGCCGGTAACACAGGCCTCAAACCAGGCACTCCCGATCTGCAGATTAGTGTAAATACACCCGGTACCAGTTTAGATGTTAGCGGCGTAAATTTTGGTATTAACCGAGCCCCTGTTACGGTGGCCGATGCCGGTACGACAAACATAGCGCAGCCTATCACCCTGACCATTCCAGCCAATGACACCGACCCTGACGGAACAATAAATGCGGCCACAGTGTTATTAATAGATCCTGCTGATAACGGTAAAAAGACAACGGTTACCATTGCCAACCAGGGAACGTACACGGTTAACGCAACGGGGCAGGTAACCTTTACGCCATTGGCTACCTTTACCGGTAAAACCACACCTATAGCTTATACTATTAAGGATAATTTTGGAACTGAAAGCGTAAGCGCACTTATCAGCATCAATGTTAAACCTGTGGGCGTTAGTGATGTTGACGCAACTGCCATTAACACGCCGGTTACCACCATAGTAAAAGGCAATGATGGTGCCAGTGCTACCGGTACCACCGTAGCGGCTATTAACGGTACGCATGGCACCACAGTGGTTGATGCTACCGGCCGTATCACCTACACGCCTGCAACCGGCTATGCCGGTACCGATACTTATACCTATACGCTGGCCACGGCAGATGGTATTGTATCAGACCCCATCACAGTGACCATCAGCGTAAGGCCGGTTGGCGTGCCCGATGCGGATGTAACGCCCATTAACACACCAGTAACCACCATTGTAAAAACAAATGACGGTGCCAGCGCAATTGGCACAATTGTAACCGCCGGCAACGGTGCACACGGTACCACTACCGTTGATGCTACCGGCCGTGTTACCTATACGCCTGATGCGGGTTATTTAGGTAAGGATACCTATAACTACACTTTAACAACAAGTGATGGTGTGGCATCAGCCCCTATCGTTGTAACTATCAGCATCAAGCCGGTAGGTGTAAATGATGCGGTTACCACGCCGGTGAATACGCCGGTAGTAACCACTGTAAAAACAAATGATGGTGCCAGCGCTAATGGTACTACGGTAACGCCAACCAACGGCTTGCACGGCATTACCACGGTTGATGCAAGCGGCCGGGTCACCTACTCGCCGGTGGCTAATTACGTGGGTACCGATACCTATACGTATACACTCACTACACCCGATGGTGTGGTGTCAGATCCTATAACAGTAACGGTTACGATTTATAATGCTTCCCTTGCTTTAACTAAAGTGGCCAACAACAGCTACAGTAAGGTAGGCGATATTATTAACTATACACTAACGGTTACCAATACCGGCAGCTCGCAACTATCAAACGTAGTGGTTACAGACGTAGGTGCCGATGCAGGTTCTGTAACACCGGCTAATATTGCCAGCCTGGCGCCCGGTGCCTCGGCTACGGTAACTGCACGCCATACGGTAACACCGGCTGATGTAAGCAACCGCAGCTACAGCAACCAGGCCAGTGCCAGCGGTACTGATGCCAGCGGCGTTCTTATAACCCGGCCACGTTCTGATAATCCTAATACGCTGGCCGCCGATGACCCTACCGTAGTAGCTGCCACAGCAGTGGGTGCCGTAAGCTTAAGCAAAACCGGTGTGTTCAACTCGTATTACATTACTTACACTTTTGTAATTACTAATACCGGTAATTCGGTGCTTACTACCGTTAACTTAACCGATAGCAAGCTAGGACTTACCAACTCGGCGGTTGTGCTGCCGGCAAGTGGGTTACAGCCCGGCGCAAACGTTACCCTAAACTACAATTACACCCTAACCCAGGCCGATAAAGATGCAGGCACGGTAACTAATAATGCCAGCGTTAACGGGCGCGATCAGGCGGGCAACGCAGTGAGCAGCAATGCCAGTATCACTACCAGTTTCCCCAAATCTCCTGCGGCCGTTGCCGATAATGCTTTTACCAGCATTGACTTGCCGGTGGTTATAGACATCCTTAAAAACGATGATGCGTTGGGCAGTACTTTCAACCAGCAATCGGTAGAGTTACTAACCCAGCCAGCTCATGGTACGGTTACTATTGGCGGCAACGGTACAGTAACCTACACGCCAAATGCAGGTTATGCAGGTACCGACAGCTTTACCTACCGGGTTAAAGATCTGAATGGTTATTACACCAATCCGGCTACGGTAAATGTTACCGTGAGTGCGGTGTCATTGTTGCAAATACCTAACCTGTTTACACCAAATGGCGATGGAATAAACGATGTGTTTGAGATACGTGGACTGGAGAAGTTTGCCGAAAACGAACTGGTTATTGTAAACCGCTGGGGTAACGAGGTGTACCACAAGGTTAACTACCAAAACAACTGGACAGGCGAAGGCCTCAACGAGGGCACTTATTACTACATACTCAAAGTACGAACTACCGATTGGCAGGTTTTAAAAGGATACATCACTTTAATGCGCACGCTCAAAAACCAATAAAACAGTATTTGCCGCACGCAACAAACAGGATGACATGAAGAGATTTTTAATATACATTATATTTACATTAAGCAGCAGCCTGCTTTACGCCCAACAGGATGCGCAGCAAAGCCAGTATATGTTTAACGGTATATACATTAACCCGGCTTATGCAGGTTATAAGGAAAACCTGAACTTTCACAGTTACTTCCGCTCGCAGTGGACGGGTATTGAGGGGGCGCCTAAAAGTATGTCGCTGGCTGTTGATGCTATTGCTAATAACGGCAATGTAGGTTTGGCTTTGCAAATATCAAATGACAGGCTGGGTGCGCAAAGCAATCTTTCGGCCTACGCTAATTATGCCTATCGTTTGCGTATGAACGATGAAGGGAGTTCCCGATTAGCCTTAGGCTTTGGTATTGGCGTAATGCAGTTGGGCATTAATGGTGCATTGCTAAACCCTAACGACCCGGAGCCCAACATGCCTACCGGTATGCAAAGCACCATTGTGCCCGATGGCAGGGTAGGTGTCTTTTATTCGGACGATAAATATTACGCAGGTCTCTCGGCCGATAACCTCATTTCTCAATTTATTAATGTGCGCAACCGTGGATATATTGCACAGCCAAAGCCGCACTATTATTTAACCGGCGGTGCGTTGTTCCCGCTGTCTGAGGATGTGCTGATCAGGCCCAGCATGTTGTTAAAGGATGATGTCGGCGGACCTACCAGTTTAGATTTGAATGCGTTTGTGATGTTTGGCCAAAAGTTGTGGGTAGGCGGCTCTTACCGTACCGGTGTAAAACTTTACAACAAGAGTTATTTACAGAATGACCTGAGCAACCTCAATTCGTTTGTAGCGGCTATGGAGGTTTTCCCCGTAGAGAACTTGCGCGTGGGTTATGCTTATGATATTTCTGTAGGGCCGCTTAAAGGCTATAGCAGCGGCACGCATGAGATATCTATCGGCTTTTACATCAGAACGCAGAAAGCCCGTATGTTAACCCCCCGATTTTTTTAACAGGCTAAGTGAAAATTATGAAGCAAAGAGTACTCATCATCATTTGTTTTTTAACGCTTGGCCAGGCAGTTAAGGCGCAATATGTGCTTAAACAAGCTAATGAGCAATATAGCCTGTACAATTACAGCAAAGCTGCCGAATTGTATCTGAAAGCCTATCAAAAGAACCCTACGCTATATACGGCCGAGCATTTAGCCAACAGTTACCGCCTTATGCGTAATTACTCTGAGGCCGAAAAATGGTATGCTACTACCGTGAATATGCCCAATAGCAGCACCGATAACATTTTAAAGTATGCCGAGGTACTTAAGAACAACCTGAAATATGCTGAGGCAAAAACGCAGTATACCCGTTACTATACCCTAAGCCGCGGAGCGGACCAAACCCTGCTAAAAACATGGATTTCATCTTGCGACTCGGCCATCAAATGGATGAAGAGCCCCGTACCGGTACTGATTAAAAATGAACAGGCGCTTAATACGCCCGAATCTGACTGGGGAGCGGTTCGGTACCAAAATACGGTGGTATTTACTTCGGATAGGGAAGTGAAGCCTAACAAGGATGAACAGAAAAAGAAAAGCCCGTTTTACATTAAGTTTGACGGGAATGACGGGTTAGATAAGCGCATTTACGGTTGGACGGGCAATAAGTACCTGAATTTATATGAATCGCCTGTAGGTGCAAACGCCGCCGATGCTGTGAAGTTGTTCCCGTTTATTGCCGGTACCGATTATCATATTGGTGCAGCCAGCTTTACGGCCAATGGCATGGAGATGTTCTTTACTTTAACCCGCCTGCCAAAAGGCAAGGGGAAGGATACTGCCAAAATAAAAACCATCACTGTCGAAGTTTATTCGAGCAAACGCAATGCAGTAACCAATAGCTGGGAAACACCGGTTGCATTCCCGTTAAATAAAGAGGAAGTTTACTCCGTTGGCGACCCATTTATTACGGCTGACGGGAAAGGCTTATATTTTACTTCAGATATGCCTGGTGGGTTAGGTGGTACCGATATTTATTTTTGCGCCCGTACGCCCGATGGTACCTGGGCTCAACCGGTTAACCTGGCAGGCGTAAACACTGCCGGTAATGAGCGCACACCTTACCTGGATGCCATGGGCACGCTGTATTTCTCTACTGATGGCGACAAGGGTATGGGCGGCCTGGATGTTTTTAAGGCTGTGCAGCAAGGCACAAGCTTTGGCCTTAAACAAAACCTGGGCTATCCTATCAATTCGGCACAGGATGATTTTGCTTATGTGCTGGTGAATGACACCGCAGGCTACCTGTCATCAAACCGCATGAACGGTGTGGGTAGTGATGATATTTACAGCTTTTCGCCGTTGCCGGTGGTCAGTTATCAGCTGCAAGGGGTTGTTTATGATAAAAACTCGCGCAAGCCCATAGGTAACAGTGTGGTAACCTTAAGTAAAACCAATGGCGGAAAAATAAGTGTTAGTACCAATGCATCCGGGCAGTTCAATTTTAAGCTGTATGAGAACACCGAGTATCAGCTGAGAGGCGAGAAGAAAGGTTACCTGGCTGATAATTTAAATCCCTTCACGACCACCGGGTTGGAACCGGGGGCAACAGTTAAGAAGAACCTGTACCTGAATAAAATTGAAATCAAAAAGACCATCCGTCTTGAAAATATCTATTATGATTTAGATAAATCCTACATCCGGCCTGATGCGGCAGTGGAGCTGGATAAACTGGTAGCCATCCTGAAAGAAAACCCGACATTGGTAATAGAACTTGGCTCACACACGGATAGCCGCGGCGACGATGATTACAACATGGCGCTCTCGCGCCGCCGGGCTAACGAGGCGGTTGAGTACATTATTACCACTGGAGATATTGACGAAGACCGCATCATAGCCCGCGGATATGGCGAAACCCGCTTGCTTAACCGTTGCCGCAACGGCGTTCAGTGCAGCGAGGCCGCACATCAGCTAAACCGAAGAACAGAGTTTACAATAATTAAATATTAAGGAGCCCTCCCAAACTTCCACCGGGAGGGCCTGGGGGAGTGCTCCAAACTAATTGGCGGGCTTTTTGTTGTGAACAGGAATAATTCAACAGCATCAGCCATCGTTGCTGCATCTATTATAGTGCAGTTTTATCAAACAGCTTTCAACAATGGTGCTGATGCGTAATGTTTAAATTTTAGCACATAACTATGAAAGTTTCAATTTTGCCAATAGCTTTACTCGCCGTCGTTCTGGCGTCGGGCTGTGTAAGCTCCAAAAAGTATCAGCAGCTGCAAACCAGTTATGATACCCTGCGTACCAAGCACCAGGATCTTAATGTACGGTATTTAAATAGCCAAAAAGATTTAGCTTCTGCAAAAACACGCGTTACCAGTTTAGAAGATCAGATTGCTTCTGAGCGCTCTAACCTAAAATCGTTGCAGGCTGCGCTCGATAAGTGTTTAACTTCATCCGGCCAGGGTAACGTAAACATCTCTAAGCTGGTTGATGAAATTAATTCATCCAACAAATACATTCAGCAGTTGGTGAACAGCAAAAATAAGAGTGATTCGCTCAATATGGTGCTTACCAACAACCTTACCCGTTCATTAAGCCAGCAAGAATCTAAAGACGTAAACGTGCAGGTGCTTAAAGGCGTGGTTTATGTGTCGTTATCTGATAATATGCTGTACAAATCAGGCAGCTACGAAATTTCGGATGCGGCAGGTGCAACCCTGAGTAAAATTGCCAAGATCATTACTGATTATAAAGACTATGATGTACTGATTGAAGGTAATACCGATAATATTCCAATTTCTAAACCTAACATTCGTAACAACTGGGATTTGAGCGCGTTGAGAGCTTCATCAGTAGTGATGGCTTTGCAAACCAATTACGGTGTTGATCCTAAAAGGCTTACTGCCGGTGGCCGCGGCGAGTTTAATCCGCTAACCAGCAATGATAACGAAGCCGGCAGAATACGTAACCGCCGTACGCAAATTATCATCACACCAAAACTTGATCAGTTTATGGAACTGATAGACAAAGCTCCAGACAAGAAGTAAATCATCCTGTATATTGTATTAAAACAAGAACAGCAGTTGCTCGGCAACTGCTGTTCTTGTTTTATAGAGGGATGCTTAAATGTTTAATTAAACAGTGATGTCAGTTTTTCGCTCAATGCTTTACTAACCTCACCCGCCCCACCATTGCCAATTACATGGCCGTCTATTTCGGTAACAGGCAGTATGTTCTTAGTTGAACTGGTGATGAAGGCTTCTTTACAGGCCATTACTTCTTCCAGGCTTATTTCGCGTTCCTGTACGTTGAAGCCTTTGCCGTTAAGTCCTAATAATTGTTTGCGTATAATGCCTTTTAGCACACCTGTTCCGCTTGTAAGTACCTCATTATTGGAGGTAACAATAAAGAAATTAGCCCGCGGTACCTCCTTCACCATACCGTTATTATGATACAGCACATCATCAGCGCCTTTCTCTTTAATAAGGGGCTGCAGCCATATAGCCATTAAATAGTCTATTGTTTTAATGTGGGCCATTTGGCGCTGGTGAGGGTGAGTTATAACTTTAATGCCCTGGCTGTTAATCTCCTTACTTATGGTAAGCGGCTGTTGTGTAATGATCATGTTCGGCTTAACTACTGTATATCCATCAGGTGAGTAGCCGCCGGTAAGCGTAATCCGGATGCCGGAGTCGGATACTTCATTCTTTTTCATCAGCTCAAACAGCACTGCTTTCAGCTCATCGCGATTATAAGCAACGGGCAGACGCAATTGCCCGGCCGAATGATAAAAGCGGTCCAGATGATCTTCTAAAAAGATGGGCTGCCCATTAATGATTTTAAAAAAGTCAAAAATACCATATCCTCTTTGTACAGCTAAATCTGTAATTAAAACCGACGCCTCGCCAGCTAATACAAAATCATTATTAACAACGGTATACTTACTCATTTTTTCACAACGTTATATTTTTTTAAAATAGGCATTACCCTATCCAGCGGTAAGGCTGGTACTTGATGGCCTTCTTTGCCTTTCATATCCACACCTGCAAAGAGCGAGTTAATGATCGCTTCTTCGGTTGCCTCTATAGCAGCCATAAACACTGGTGATACGTAATCGTTTTGTAAATACTCCGCTTGTTGCAAGGGTTGGACAGGCTGGTGAAAAACCCGCACCGAGGCTGCTGTCGAAAAAGCGATCACATAGTCGCCGCTGCCGTTTGAGGCAATGCCACCTGTTTTGGCCAGACCCATAAAAGCACGTTTAGCCAGCCTTTGCAGATTTCGGCTATCCAAAGGCGCATCGGTGGCAACAATCATCATGCAAGAGCCATCTGCGTTGTTCATTAACTGGTTGCTAAAGTCGAACTTGCCCAGCTCGCGGCCTACAGGTGCGCCATCAATCTGCAATACGCCTCCAAAGTTGGTTTGAACTAAAACGCCTACCGTGTAACCGCCCAAGCTTTTAGGCAATAGCCGAGATGCGGTACCAATACCGCCTTTGAAACCAAAGCAAACCGTACCGGTGCCGGCACCAACAGCGCCCTCGGCTACATCGCTTGCTTTAGCGTTCCGGATGGCTAGTAAAACATCATTCTTGGTAACATGCCGGCCTTGTATATCATTCAGGTAGCCATCGTTGGTTTCCCCAACTACCGCATTGACCGACTGTAGTTTCTCATTACCCTTTTGCTGTAAAGTGTAATCTATCAGCGCATCCAGGCCGGTAGATACATTAAGTGTATTGGTTAATACAATGGGCGTTTCCAGGTTGCCCAGCTCCGCAATTTGTGTGCTGCCGGCCAGCTTGCCAAAGCCATTGCCTGCAAACACCGCAGCTGGTACCTTTTGCTGAAAAACGTTACCCTCATGCGGCATAATTACCGTAACGCCGGTACGTATGTTGTCACCTTTAATTAAGGTGGTTTGCCCCACCTTTACACCGGCCACATCTGTAATTGCATTCTGTTTGCCAGTGGGTATTACGCCAAACTGAAGGCCGTAGTCGCGTGCTCTCTTTAAAGGCTGGGCCCGCGCTTCCAATGCAGCAATAACAATATACAAGCAAACTAACAGCTTTTTCATACTACTTTAATTCAGCGCAATCCCTTTTACTGTGCGCTGTTGCGTGGATCCGGTTTAGTTTTTAGCTGGTATTCTTTTGGCGGCTCGGCACCCAGCAGGTTACGCACAAAATAATCCCACCGGCGGCGCATCATGTAGGGGCTGTAAGGGCCGTAACCATGTGCACTGTTAGGAAAAATCACCAAATCGTAATCCTTATTAGCTTTTTCCAATGCCTCAACTACCAGCAGGGTATTGTATGGCGGCACGTTATCATCCATCATACCGTGGGCCAGCATCAGCTTGCCTTTCAGGTTCTTGGCGTAATTTTGGTTAGCCTGATCCTCATAGTTTGATTTGCCGCTGGCATCTTTGGTTAACAACCCAATATAGCGTTCGCCCCAGTCATCCTCATAGTTGCGGTTCTCATGGTTGCCCGATTCTGATATGCCTACTTTAAAAAAGTCGGGGTATTTAAACATGGCCGATGCTGTGGCAAAACCACCGCCCGAGTGTCCCCAAATACCGGCACGGTTAATATCAATGTACGGGTACTTTTGGGCCAGTTGCTGCATGCCGCCAATTTGGTCGGGCAGTGTGTTTTCGGCCATGTTACCGTAGTTCATATCATGGTAACTTTTGGAGCGCAATGGGTTGCTGGTGCCTTCAATCAGTACCACTACAAAGCCCAGCTCAGCCAGTGCCTGGTGGTCGCCCCGTACAGGCGAAAAAGACCAGCTACCCACACTGCCGCCCTGCGGGCCAGGGTAGATGTAATTGATGATAGGGTATTTTTTAGAAGGATCGAGCTTAGTAGGCGTGAACATTAAACCAAATAAATCCGTTTTGCCATCGTGTGCTTTAACGGTTATAGCGGTGGGCGCTTTCCAGCCGGTAGCGGTAAGGCGCGATATGTCAGTTTTCTCCAGCAATACAATCAGCTTGCCATTCAAGTTGCGTAAAACGGTTACACCCGGTACATCGGGCTTCGAATAACTATCTACAAAATAGTTTTCGGTGGGTGAGAAGGTAATCTGGTGGTTGCCATCCTCGGGTGTAAGCAAAGTTAATTTCTTACCATCAAACCCTATGCGATATAAGTGGCTGAAGTACGGGTTACCCGGCTCGCGGCCACCGGCCAAAAAGTATAACTGCCGGTTTTTTTCATCAACCTTTAGCAGTTGTGTAACCACAAAGCTGCCCTTGGTAATCTGGTTTTTTAGTTTGCCGGTGCGCGCATCATACAAATACAAATGCCCCCAGTTGTCACGTTCCGAAAACCAGATGATCTCATTACTACCTGCCAGGTATTTCCAGTTAATGCTGTCCCAACCCGATTCGTATTGCGTGGCCACGGTTTCCTCAAACACTTCGCGTACATCACCAGTAGCTGCATTGGCAATGCGTACTTTTTCCTGCTTATGATCGCGCGAGGTGGATACGAAGGCCAGTTGCGAGGCATCAGCATTCCAGTCAACATCATCGAATGTGCCACTGCTCGATATATCATCACTCAAAGTAGCGCGGTGAGGATCGGGCTGCACCTTCAGCATAATCACTTTTGGCTTTTCCACTTCAATAATGCAGCGGTGTATCAACGGTATGTCCTTGTCGCCAGGCAGGGGATATTTCCAGGCCTCCAGTTTAGGCGTGCCTACGTTGGTGGTCACCAGGTACATATCGCCAACCTTGCGCTGGTCTTGTTTAAAAGTGGCAATTTTTTTAGAATCTGGAGACCAACGCAGAATAGCCATATCACTATGTTTCCAGCCTGCGTTATCGGTTGCATAACCGAAATCTTTAACGCCATCGTTAGTGAGCTGCGTTTGTTTGCCGCTGGCCACATCGCGCACCCATAAGTTATAATCTTTTATAAAGGCAGCCTTCGTACCATCGGGCGATATTACCCCCGTTAGGCCACCGCGGCGGCCTGGCATTACAGAGCGAGGTGCTGCAGCATTGGCATCTTCGGTTAAGGTATAATTCTGCAAATCTGCCTTCCACATCTTTCCGGCGGCGTAAAAGCTTAACAACTTACCATCGGCAGCCGGTATGATGGATTGAAAAGGTAATCTATTGGCACTGTAATGGTTGCCTGTCGCTTTAGATAGAGACTCTGCCATTCTTTGATGATCGAAAGCCGGTGTACGGGTTCCCTTAGCAGGGTCAACCATTACAAATTCGGCACCGTTAGCAGTTAAGTTGCGGTACCATAATTTATCGCCCGGCAACCAGTTGGGGCGTATCATGCCGCCATCAATAAGCGGTGTTGCGCTATAGCCTAACATGCTTTCGGCACGTTCATAGTCTTTAGCGGTTAAGATTGGTGCTTGCTGGGCATAAGTAGTTGTTGTAAGGGTAAATACAAATGCCGTAAGTAAGAGTTTATTCATGCTCAATGATGAAATATGTATAATATGTAGTAAGCTTTTTAGACCACGCAATATAGGTAAATTACTATTTTTTGGCTGGGCAATGGGTTATCACTTACAGATTTGTTACCTTGGGGGCTAACAGCAGGATAAATAATCCGTACTCATTATCGTTATTTATAACGTAAATTAATATTTTGGCCCTATGCTTACTCTATCTCATACCCAGCAATACATTGATACCGAAGAGCGCTACGGCGCGCATAACTATCATCCGCTGCCCGTTGTACTTTCACGTGGCGAGGGGGTGTATTTGTGGGATGTAGATGGTAAGCGGTATTACGATTTCCTGTCGGCCTACAGCGCAGTTAACCAGGGTCATTGCCATCCTAAAATTATCAATGCGCTAATAAGCCAGGCGCAAAAGCTTACGCTAACCTCACGGGCATTTTATAACGACCAGTTAGGAAAAGCAGAAGAATATGTATGCCGTTTGTTTGATTATGATAAGGCGCTGTTCATGAACTCTGGCGCTGAAGCCGTTGAAACCGCTATTAAACTGGCGCGTAAATGGGCTTATCAGCACAAAGGGATTGCTGATAACAAAGCTGATATACTGGTAGCGTCTGGTAATTTTCATGGGCGTACAACCGGTATCATTTCCTTTTCAGACAGTGCCGAGTCTAAAGACGAGTTTGGGCCATACCTGCCAGGCTTTACCATTATTCCGTACAATAATTTGCAGGCGCTTGAAGATGCTTTAAAAAGCAATCCTAACATCTGTGCTTTTTTAGTAGAACCCATACAGGGCGAAGCGGGCGTAATTGTGCCGCAACAAGGTTATTTAGCCGCTGTACATGCCCTATGCAGGCAATATAATGTACTGCTTATGGCCGATGAGATACAAACCGGTATTGGCCGTACAGGTAAAATGCTGGCCAGCTATTATGATGATGTACATGCCGATGTGCTGATTGTGGGCAAAGCCATGGCTGGTGGTGTGCTGCCAGTATCGGCCGTTTTGGCTAATGATGATATTATGTTATGCATTCGCCCGGGCGAGCATGGCTCTACCTTTGGTGGTAACCCTTTGGCGGCGGCAGTTTGTGTAGCCTCACTGCAGGTAATTGTAGATGAAACTTTACCTGAAAATGCTGACAGCCTTGGCTTACTGTTCAGGGAGCGCATGGAGCAGCTCAAAGCTAAGTACCCCGCAGTAGTAACAGCAGTTAGAGGAAGAGGGCTACTTAATGCAATTGATATTGCCGACAACCTACCCTTTACTGCCTGGGACGTATGCTTAGCCCTACGTGATAACGGTTTGCTGGCAAAACCAACTCATGGCCACACCATACGCTTTTCGCCGCCGTTAGTAATAAATGCTGTGCAAATGGATGAATGCTGTGCTATAATTGAGCAAACCATAGCAAAGCTTACAAACTAAAGAAGCTGCATGTAAACCTTACTTGTTTAACTCGCCAGAAGTTGAATTTACAACTTGGTGTTGTGCGTTATTTGGGGTGTGTTTACAGAGTATAAGCCTGCAAATGAATCTTTTTGTACTTTGTGTTGCTATCTTTTTAGATAATATTTGTGCGCAATAATATACTTTAAATAAGCGCAAAATTAATTTATTGAGATAAAAAGCAGTACCTTGTACACACTTATCAAGTAATCATGTCCGTTTCTCAGTCCGATAATTTAAATAATAGCATTATTAATTTACCTAAAACACCCACCGGCATAAGCGGATTGGATGAGATTACCTTAGGGGGATTACCTACCGGCCGGCCAACTTTAATATGTGGTAGCGCGGGCTGTGGCAAAACATTGTTTTCTTTAGAGTTTATTGTAAGAGGCGCGCAGGAGTTTAATGAACCGGGCGTGTTTATTGCTTTTGAAGAAAAAGCTGATGAGCTGGCTACCAACGTAGCCTCCTTGGGGTTTGATTTAAAAAAGCTGCAGGAAGAGAAGAAGATTAAAATTGACTACATACATGTAGACCGTGCCGAGATTGAAGAAACCGGCGAGTATGACCTGGAAGGCCTGTTTATACGCCTGGGTTATGCAATTGACAGTATTGGCGCTAAGCGCGTGGTGCTCGATACGATCGAAAATCTGTTTTCGGGCCTATCTAACCAGGCTATTTTGAGAGCCGAGTTGCGAAGGCTATTTCAGTGGTTAAAGAACAAAGGGGTAACAGCTATCATAACAGGCGAGCGTGGCGACGAATCGCTGACCCGCCAGGGCCTTGAAGAATATGTGTCAGACTGTGTAATCCTGCTCGATCATCGCATTATCAACCAAATATCAACGCGGCGGTTGCGTATTGTTAAGTACCGGGGTTCGGTACATGGCACTAATGAATATCCTTTTTTAATTGATGAAGAGGGCATTTCTGTATTGCCTGTAACCTCATTGCTTTTAAATAAAAAAGTATCATCTGAAACTGTAAGTTCAGGTATAGACGCGCTAAATGGTATGCTGAGCAAAGGTGGTTTTTACCGCGGCAGCAGCATACTGGTATCGGGCACGGCAGGTACCGGTAAAACCAGCGTTGGTTGCAGCTTCGCAAATGAGGCCTGCCAGCGCGGTGAACGCTGCTTGTATTTTGCTTTTGAGGAGTCGCCCCGGCAAATTATACGTAACATGCAATCTATAGGCATGGATCTGCAAACCCATGTTGATAACGGCTTGTTGCAGTTTTATGCATCAAGACCAACTATGTACGGTTTAGAAATGCACCTGGTGGCTATTCATAAAGCCATCCGGAAGTATAAGCCGCAAATTGTAGTGCTCGATCCTATTACCAATTTGATTACCGTGGGTACCGTAAGCGACGTAAAATCGATGCTGGTACGGTTGATAGACTTTTTACAGGAAGAGCAGATAACAGTAATGTTTACGGCGCTAACTTTAAACACCATTGTTAATGAGCAAACCGACGAAGGTGTATCCTCATTAGTGGATGCCTGGCTGCTCATTAAAGATATTGAAATGAACGGCGAACGTAACCGCGGTTTACACATCATGAAATCGAGAGGGATGCAGCACTCTAATCAAGTACGTGAGTTTATTATTACCGATGAAGGACTTGACCTGGTAGATGTGTATTTGGGCCCCGATGGCGTGCTAACCGGCTCGGCCCGCGAAGCGCAGATGCTGTTAGAAGAAACCGGCCAAATGCTGCATACACATGCTATTACCCGAAAAGACCGCGAGTTGTTAAGAAAACGCAAAGTGCTTGAAGCAAAAATTGATAGCTTAAAAACAGAATTTGAGTCGACTGAAGAAGAGTTAAACAAAGTATATATTGAAGAAGATCTGAAGAAGGAAATTTTGGAACAAAATCGCCAAAAGGTTACCGATATTAGGCGGGGAACGAATAAACCCGATTCCGGAAAATAATAATTAGCAGCAACATTGGAACAAATTTATGAACTGCGGCTTTATGTAGCAGGGAAGACGAGTAAATCGGTTACGGCACTGAACAACTTGCGCAAGTATTGCGAGGAACATTTAGCTGGCCAGTACACCATTGAGGTAATTGATTTACTTGTGCAACCGCAACTGGCCGAGGGCGACCAGATATTGGCTATACCTACCCTTGTAAAAAAGGTTCCGGAGCCGGTACGTAAAATAATCGGCGACCTTTCTAATAAAGAAAAGGTGCTGGTAGGTTTAGATATACGCCCCAGATAATTTATAGAAGCGATTTTTATATGCAGTACAATGATTAATGATGGGGACTTATCCTACGATTGGGGAAAAGAAGAGGATACGGTTTACGTACTGCGTTTGTTTGTAGCCGGAACATCTCCTGTTTCTGTTCGCGCCATAAATAATCTGCATGCTATACTCGAAACACACCTGAAAGGCAGATACGAACTGGACATAGTAGATGTGCATCAGCAACCGTTGCTGGTACAAAGCGAAGACGTAACGGCCGTGCCTATGTTAATTAAAAAAACACCCATTCCCAAAAGACGCCTGGTTGGAGATATGTCTGACACAGATAGGGTACTACGCGGACTGGGACTATTATAATTTTTGTAGTTGGAAACTTCAAAGTCATACCAGGAACTTTTAAATGAGCTGAGCGATTTGCGCATACAGCTGGAAGAAGCTACTGATACCATTGATGCCATCAGGTCGGGGGAGATTGATGCCTTGGTGGTAAAAGTTAACGACGGGCATCAACTTTACACCCTCAAAAGTGCCGACCAAACGTACCGTATTTTTATTGAACAAATGACTGAGGGTGCCGTAACCCTAAGCACCGACGGTAATATATTATATAGCAATTCGCAATTTGCCGGCTTGGTAAATTCTCCGCTTGAAAAAGTAATAGGTAAATCATTCTTTAGTTACGTTACCGACGATTGCCAGCTGGAATGCAAGGAGCTTATTGCCAAAGCGTGGGCGGATAATATTAAAGATGAGCTTACCCTGCTTGCTGCCGATGGTGCCGAGCTACCGGTTTTGTTATCGCTTAAAACGCTCGATTTAGATGAAGGCTTAGCATTAAGCATTATCATAACCGACCTTACCGGGCAAAAGGAAACACAAAAGCTGCTCAAACAAAAAAATGCTGAACTGGAAGAGGCACAAAAAGTGGCGCAGCACCTAAATGCCACTTTGGAGCATACAGTTAAAGAGCGTACCCGCCAACTCGAAAAAAATATAGAAGAGAAGACCAGGGTGGAGGAAGAGCTGCGCAGCAACCAGCAACAGTTGAGCCGCATACTCGAAACAATGGCCGAGGGAGTAGGTATAATTGACGTTGAAGGTAAATTAATTTACGCCAACCCCATGGCGCAAAAAATATTAGGCGTAAAGGAGCATGAAATTCTGAAACGAACTTATGACGATCCGAAGTGGCAGAATTTAAGAATTGACGGTACGCCATTGCCAGACGGGGAGCACCCCATGGCTGTGATTATGCGTACAGGTGAACCTCTTTTTGATCAGGAGATTGCTGTGCAGCCTCCAGAAGGTGAGCGTTTTTACATCTCTATTAATGCTGCACCTTTACGTGACGATAACGGGCACATTGTTGGGGGCATAGGTACCTTTATGGATGTAAGCATCCGCCGGAAAAACATACAGAATAAGGATGAATTTATAAGTGTAGCCAGCCACGAGTTACGTACACCAGTTACCAGCCTTAAGGCATCGC
The DNA here is from genome assembly GCF_039634365.2 of Mucilaginibacter sp. PAMB04168. Taxonomy (NCBI): domain Bacteria; kingdom Pseudomonadati; phylum Bacteroidota; class Sphingobacteriia; order Sphingobacteriales; family Sphingobacteriaceae; genus Mucilaginibacter; species Mucilaginibacter sp. PAMB04168. Next base: position 4,913,976 of record NZ_CP155079.2, on the reverse strand, counting down.
TGCAATTGCTTTCACGCATGAAGGATAACCCTTCACCTAAAATGCTGCCCGTACTAATAGATCAGGCTAATAAAAGCTTGAACAAGTTGAGTGTGCTGATCAGCGACTTACTCAACACCACTAAAATGACAGAAGGCCAGCTGCACTTAAATAAAAGCAGCGTTGCACTAAGCAGCCTGGTTACCGAATGCTGCCAAAATGTACATACAGAAGCAGGGCATGAGGTGGTTGTAACTGGGAATAAAGATTTGCAGGCATATGCCGATGCAGATAAAATTGAGCAAGTGATCACCAATTTGGTTAATAACGTTATTAAATATGCACCTGATGCTAAGGAAATCATCATAAACCTGGAGAAGCAGGGTTCGATGGCTAAGGTGTCCGTAATTGATAAAGGTCCGGGTATTCCGCCCGAAAAGCTGCCCAACTTGTTCGACCGCTATTACCGGGTTGACAACAGCGGTATACAATACTCAGGATTGGGCCTAGGCCTCTATATCTGTTCTGAGATTATTAAAAGGCACAATGGCCAGATCGGGGCCGAAAGCGAGTATGGTAACGGAAGTACCTTTTGGTTCACGCTGCCGCTCATTAATGCTTAAATAATAATGAGTTAATCATTTACTTGATATCAACAAAGCTTTTTAATAAACTGCCTCTTTTATTCCTGATAATTATAATTAATAGCGTTAATCAGATAATCAAACAGTGGCACGTCTGATGGTATCTGCATTTTCTTACGTAAACGGTATCGGCTCACTTCTACGGCTTTAATGGTAATGCTCATCAGTTGCGCAATTTCTTTGGAGGTAAGGTTCATTTTGAGGTAGGCGCAAAGCTTCAGATCATTCGGGCTTAGATCCGGGAACCGCTCTTTCAGGCGGCTCAGAAAGTTAGAGTGAATCATATCAAAGTGAATGGCAAACTGCTCCCAGTCGGCATCATTCCTTTCTGCCTCATTCAATAGCTTAATCACCCTTTTAAATTCGGCAGCTTTATCGCCCGAGCTGCTGTTGGCTAAAGGCAGCAACTCCTCTTTAATTTTTGCCAGCAGTTTACCCCGCTGCACCAGGTGCATAGTGGTTGATGCCAACTCCTTGTTCTTGTAAACAACATCGGCCACCAGCTTTTCGTTCTGCAGCTTCATAATCTCCCGCTCGTTGTGTTCCAGCTCCAGCTGATGCAGATATTTTAGTTTTTCTTGCTCTTGTACGTGTTGCTTTTGCTGCCGTTTAGTTAGCAGATACATAAATCCGGCTGCTATGCACACACAAAACAGGTAAAACCACCAGGTTTGATACCAGGCCGGTTCAATGATTACTAAATGCTCAATCGGTTTCGATTCGTTACCTAAATTATTACGCGCCTTTACTTTAAAAATATATTTACCCGGTGGCAAATTGGTGTACTCTTTCTCTGCCTTGGTGCTCCAGGCCGACCAGTCTTTATCAAATCCGCTCAACTGGTAGCTAAACTCGATAGTGTTTTGCTGCTCATACAGGGTTGATGAGAACTCGAACTGCAGCGAATTTAAATCATAAGGTAATTTTACCTGGCTGATGTTGCCGTTGCTGTATCCGCCAAATACAATGCTATCCTTTTTACCAAATATTTTAACTTGAGTTAGCAACGCGTTCAATTGCTTGCTCTGCTCGCGGTATTTTAAAAAGTTAATGTGGTAAATTCCCTTGTTAGCACCCACAAATATATTTTGCTGGTTAAACGGATAAATATGCTCGAAACCAGATACGAGTTTAGATGTCAACTCCGGAAAATAAACTACCGTAGGATGGTTCTTATTAGTCGAAAAATCAATAACACCCAGCTTTTTCTCGTTTACAAACCAAACGTTGCCGGCCCGGTCCTCGTTCAAATAATGCAGGGCAGTGTTTTTTACATACGGATAAAAGAAAGCGGAGCGCTCAAACCTTTGCGTATGGTCGTTATACTCATAAATGCCTTTAAGGGTAGCCACTACAATCCGGTTTTTGATATGGAAAAGATAGTTACCTAGGGTTGATGGCAACCCATCCTTAACAGTAAGCAGTTTACTCTTAAGGATGCGTTTATGGTCGGCCGAAAGGTTCAACTTAAACACGCCACGGTATGGGTGCGATGACCACACAATGTTGTTGCTGTGGTCATAAGCCATAAACCGCAGAGAAATTTTATCCAGCCCCGTAATAGGTCCGGCGTTTACAAAGGTGCCTTTGTCAAAATGCAATAGTTGCAAACCTTCGTAAGTGCCAGCCAAAGCATCGGGCGATGGCTCAATGGGCGATATGGGTTCAAACAACCAGGTGCCAATAGATTGATTAACCGGTTTTAATTGGTTTTGCTCTACGTTAAAAGTGCCATCCTCATGCCCTAATAACAACTGGTGATTAATTTCTCGCAAACCCCACACCTGCCCTTTAAGGTTGCTTACTTCTTTAAATTCGCCGCGCGAGTAACTCAGGTCTTTAATGCTGTTATTAATGGGCAGGTGAAATAAGCCGTTTGATGCACCTACGTACAAGTTCTGGTTAAAAATATACGAAGTGTAGCTACTGATCTGCTTTTTATTATCAGGAAAGATCTGCTTTATGGCGCTGTTAAATGCAATAAAATCAATCCCGTCATCCAGCGCCAGCCAAAGGTTTTTGGCGCGGTCGGTAAACAGGTTTCGAATGTAGTTCTTCTGTAACCCCTCGTCGCTCGAGAAATGCTGTATGACTTTGCCGTTTCTGTCGATGATATAACAGGCAGAAGTAGTGGTTCCAACAGCAAACCATTCCCTATTTACCGGAATAGCACAATAAATATAGCTGGTATTGAAAATTTGATCGGCCTCGGTATTTTTAGGTATAAGCTGGTTTCCGGTTAGCAGAAAAAGCCCGTTTTTAAGCGTGGCAATGAGCAAGGTACCGGGCGCATAATCTAATACTGCTGTAACAATGCCTTCTTTTAAAATCGGGGCACTGCAGGCAGTTTGCCATGTGCCTTCTCTAAACACCATAAGCCCTTCATGCTTCTGCTGAGCATAAACCTGGTTTTGCGCCGAACCTAAAAACGTCCACTCGTTGTTCGTTTTAAAAACGCTTACAATTCCGTCTTTCAAATAAAATATCTTCTCAACCGTACGGAAAAACGTGGCGCCGTCCTGCTGACAAATATTCCAAATATCCGCAAATTGCCGGCTCGATTCGGGCATAAGCGGTTTTAGCGAATGATAGGTTAATATTCCACGGCTATCAGGCAGGTAGTAGCCTATCTCATCCTGAGCACCCACGTAAATTTTTCCGCTTGCATCTACCTTTAAAGCATGAACTACTGTATTATTAGGCAAACGGTTAAGTTTCCAGTGCTTACCGTCAAAAGATAACAGCCCTTCGTTATTGGCAAAATATACCCTTCCATCCTTATCCTGATCAATAGCCCAGTTTTGAATACCGCCCTTGTAATCCAAATTAGAATAATTTACAATTTGCGGCAGCCCAATGGGGTTTTGTGCGTACAATAATAGGAATGAAAAGCAGGTGAAAATGGTTAGTATTGCTTCTTTCATTAATGCAGTAAAGCTATAAAAACGCCGAATAATACCTACAAAGGTTATGAAATTTGTCTTTTTGGTGTGTAGGTGCAGATCAAAATATGAATATGTTAATAATCAGTGGTTTGTGTTCTTAAATTATTAAGCTTGTAGTGGCAAAGTAGGGGAGTTAGAGGGGGTTACTGCATACTTGTATAGGTTATATAGGATGGCAAAATAGCGTATTAGTTAAATGGCCCTATATATTTGCTTCATCAATAAACAGGCCCCATGCCTGTTAACCAGTTAAACCAATTTTATAAACCATTTACGATTTTCTATGAAAGGAAAAATTACGTTTTTTTTTATGCTTTTCCTGTTGTCGGCATTTGGGCTTAAGGCTCAGGACCTTCAGGTATCAGGAACGGTAACTCAAAAGAGCGACGGCTCTCCGGTACCTGGAATTACCGTAGCCATTGAGGGCGGAGCAGGCGGTGCAGCCACCGGCGCAAGCGGCGAGTTTCGCGTACGTATACCACATTTAGGCACTGTGTTGGTGTTTAGTGGTATAGGGTATGAAACCCAACGGTACACTGTAAATACTGCCAGCCCTATACAAATCGTATTAACTGATAGAGCCACTGCATTGAGTGATGTAGTAGTAATAGGTTACGGTACGCAGGTTAGGCGTAATGTAACATCGGCTATATCATCGGTAAAGCCAGATCAGATTACGCAAACACCTATTACGCGCGTTGAACAGGCTTTACAAGGCCGTGTTGCCGGCGTGCAGGTAGCCAACGTGTCTGGCCAGCCGGGCGATGAACCTACCGTGCGCATACGCGGTATTGGAACCAATGGTAATGCATCTCCCATTTACATTGTGGATGGTTTTCAGGTAGGTGGTATTGATTACCTTAACCCTGCCGATATTCAATCTATGGATGTGCTAAAAGACGCTGCCTCGGCAGCCATTTATGGTGCTCGCGGTGGTAACGGTGTGGTATTAATTACCACTAAAAGCGGATCGAAAGATGGCCGCAGCCGCGTTACTTATGATGGTTACTACGGTATACAAAACCCGTGGCGCCAGCTAAACATGCTCGATGCACGGGAGTATGCAGTAATGCAGAACGAGGGCTCTATAAACGGTGGTGGCTCTCCCATTTTTACCGACCTGAGCAAATACCCCGCCGGTACCGGCACCGACTGGCAAAAAGCGCTGTTTGAAAAGAATGCGCCAATGTACAACCACCAGATAGGTGTTAACGGCGGCACTGACAAGAACAACTACGCCATCAACTTCTCCTTATTTAACCAAAAAGGTATAGTAGGCGGCGATAAATCAAACTTTAAACGCTACACTTTCCGTGCTAATACCGATAATAAGGTTAAGGATTTTCTGAAAGTAGGCGCTAACGTAGCCTATTCACACATTAACCGTACGTCTATTGATCCTAACCAGGAGTTTGGCGGCGTACTGAGCAATGCGCTCAACCTTGACCCAATCACACCGGTAATAGAAACAGACCCCGCCGCTTTATCAGCTCCGCGTTATGCATCACCTAATTTAGTAAGAGATGCAAACGGTCAAGTTTATGGTATATCGCCTTACATTACCCAGGAGATTGTTAACCCGCTGGCCCGTTTCGCCGTTACGAACGGCCGTACCCGGGTTGATAAGGTGGTTGGCAATACCTATGCTGAACTGAATTTGATCAAAGGCTTAGTTCTAAGATCAACCTTCAGTATTGATTTAGCTTACGTAAATACGAACAATTATACCCCGCTATTTTACCTGAATGCCGCACAGCAAAGCACTAACTCAAGCGTATCAAAAGGAGTAGATCGCTATTATACCTGGGCTCAGGAAAACGTGTTGACCTATGCCAAGACGTTTAATAAACATAACCTTACCCTAACTGCCGGTAATACCTGGCGTCGCGAAAATTCGGAAGGTTTATATGGTTCTAACACCGGCCTGGTAGTTAGTGATCCTAACATGGCTTACCTTAACCTGGCTGTTGATGCCGGTACGGCTAAAGCTACAGGCGGTGCTGGTGAATACGCTTTGTTCTCGCTGTTTGGCAGGGCCAGCTACAGTTATGCCGATAAGTATTTATTGTCGGCTTCTATTCGTCGCGATGGTTCGTCAAGTTTCGGGCAAAATCATCCGTTTGGCTACTTCCCGGCAGTATCAGCAGGCTGGATATTTACCGAGGAAAGTTTCATTCCCAAAAATGACTTTTTGACATTTGGTAAGCTACGTGCTTCATGGGGCCAAAACGGTAATGACCGTATTGGTAATTACCCATGGGCAGCTGTTATTGGCGTTGGTCGCGGTTATAGCTACTACAACGGTTCGGGCAATGGTTACATCAATGGTGCATCACCATCGTACATTGCTAACCCCGATATTAAATGGGAAGCCTCAGAACAAATCAACATTGGTTTAGACCTGACCTTCATGCGCAATATGTTCACCTTAACGGCCGATTATTATATCAAAACCACCAAAGGCTGGTTATTACAGGTGCCTATCCCACTTAGCGTAGGTGTGCCGGCCGGTACTGCCAACGGCGGTTCAGTGCGTAACTCAGGTATAGAGCTTTCATTAAACTATCAGCAAAACTTTGGTCAGTTTAGAGTTAACGCCGGTATCAACGGCAGCTTCAACAAAAACGAAGTGACGGAGATTAATAACGCCGAAGGTATACTGGGCGGTGCCGGTATTTCCACTTACGGCCAAGTACAAAGAAGTACCGTTGGCCAGCCATTCTCATACTTTTATGGCTATCAAACCGATGGTATCTTCCAAAACGTAGCCGAGGTAAATGCCTATAGCCGTAATGGTGTACGCATACAGCCCGATGCTGTACCGGGCGATGTTAGGTTTAAGGATTTGAACGGTAACGGAGTGATTGACCCTGACGACCGTACACAAATTGGTAACCCTACACCTAAAATTAATGCAGGCTTTAACTTTGGCCTGTCATACAAAGGCTTTGATTTGAATGGGTTTTTTACCGGTGCCTTTGGCAACCAGATTTTTAACGGCATACGCCGCCAGGACTTGGTGTCATCAAACATGCAAACCACTTATCTGAACCGCTGGACAGGCGAGGGCAGCACCAACCGTTATCCGCGCTTTACTTATAACGATGCTAATGGTAACTACACCCGCATATCAGACCTGTACCTGGAAAATGGCGATTATGTACGCTTGAAAACCCTGCAGTTAGGGTACACTATAAGCAAAAACCTGGCTTCAAAAATTAGGCTGCAGGCCCTGCGCATTTATGTATCAGGCGATAACCTGGTTACCTTGACCGATTACACCGGCTTTGACCCAGAGATTGGCGCCCGTGGAAGTCTGGACATTGGTATAGACCGTGGCGTTTATCCACAATCCCGTACGTTCCGTTTAGGTTTAAGTGCAACTTTTTAATTGCTGAATAATGAAGAACTTGAATAAATATACAACCTCCATCATATTAGCCGGCTTACTAACACTAAGTCAAACCGGCTGTAAGAAATTTTTAGAGCTAAGCCCTTTAGATAACCGGGTAGAGCAAAATTTTTATAAAACAGAAAAGGACGCTAACGAAGCGCTTAACAGTGTTTATGATGCGCTGCAATGGCATACTAACGCAGGTGGCGGCGGCTTTAGCCCCGATCCTATGATGGCCGACATTGCATCAGACGATGCTTATGCAGGCGGGGCCAGCCGGTCAGATTCGCCTGATATGATCCAAATTGATCAGCAGAAAATTTTAACTACCAACTCGCTTACCCGCGTATATTGGGGTAACCATTATACAGGTATTTACCGGGCTAACCTGTTGCTGCAAAAGCTGCCTAATATACCTATGGCCGATGCTGCTAAAGCCAAAATAGCTGCCGAGTGCAAATTTTTACGCGCTTTCTTTTATTTTGATTTGGCTAAGTGGTTCGGTAATATTCCGCTTATATTAACGCCACAACAACCAGGTGAGTATTGTACGGAGCAAGCAGCACCATCGGCAACGTTTAATCAGATTGCCAAAGATTTGGTTGAAGCTATACCAGTATTAGATAAATCGGACTTGCGTACCAGCAAAGCGCATGCTACACGCTGGTCGGCGCAAGGCCTGCTGGGCCGTGTATACCTGTTCTATAAAGGTGTTTACAACGGTGAATTGCAGGCTGGTTCGGTTGCTGTAAATGGTTCGTATGTTTTAACCCAATTGCAAGACCTCATCAACAACAGTGGCCATGATTTACTGGGCAATTATGCTGATAACTTCACCAAAGCCAATGAGTTCAGCAAAGAGTCGGTTTGGGAGATTTCGTACTCAAATGATAACCCGTGGTTTGATTGGAATTACATACAAGGTGGCGAAGGCAACATGCAGCCGCAAATGGAAGGCCCGCGCGTAAGCGGCGATCCGGTTTATACTACTGGCTGGAGCTTTGCACCGGTAACACAGCAGCTGTACAACGCTTACGAAGCTAATGATCCGCGCAGGGATGCAACTATTTTGAATACGGCGACAGATTTAACGGGCACTTTAACTACCGGTTACCAGCATACAGGCTTTTTCAGCAAAAAATATACAACTACTGCTGATTACCGCCCAACATCAGGCCAAACCGAGCTTAACTGGGGTAACAACTACCGCTCTATCCGTTTTTCGGATGTGTTGCTGATGGCTGCAGAGCTTGATGTAGTTACCGGTGGCAGCCAAGCACAAAATTATTTAACCCGTGTGCGTGCCCGTGTAGGCTTGGGTAGTAAACCCGCAACACTTGCCAATATTTACCAGGAGCGCCGTGCAGAGCTGGCTTTAGAAGGTATCCGATACTGGGATCTGTTGCGTCAGGGCCTTGCCGTGGCAAATGCAGCTATTACTATACAAGGGCAAAGAGGACCAGGCTATGTTGGCGATCAGGTTGACTTTAACGTGACGTTTAACCAATCCACCCGCGGTTTATTCCCAATACCGCAAAGCGAGCGCGATTTGTGCCCGGTATTAAAACCCAATTTTTAAGATCAGTTTTTTGAACTTTTAATATAAGACAAGAACAATGAAGACATATTTATTGAAATCGGCCGCAGTACTGCTTATGGTACTTACCTGGATGGGGTGTAAGGTTGACGACCCGGAACTAGGTAGCGCGCCTACCAGCGATCAGGTTAAGTTTTCGGCCACGCCAACAGCCGCAAATGCTAACATCATCACTTTTAAAAATCTTTCGGGCCCGGTAACCAAAGCAGTTTGGGACCTGGGTAACGGCCAAACCGGTTCGGGTGAGGAAATCAACGGATCGTTCGCCCTGGCCGGAGAGTACACCGTTAAGTTAACGATATTAACCAGCGGTGGCTATGTATCCAGCACACAAACCGTGCGCATAGCCAACTCACGGTATGATATGCTTAACCGGCCCGACTTCAATTCCTTAACCGGTGGAGCCAACAATACAGCAGGTAAAACCTGGGTTATTGATAAAGTCTCAACTGGTCATTTGGGTGTTGGTCCGGCCACGTCCGATTTTCCGGAGTGGTACCAGGCTGGCCCAAATGAAAAAGCCTCTGAAGGCTTTTACGACGACGAGATGACCTTTACGCTGGCTAATAACCTGAAATATACTTATGCAAATAATGGCAACACCTTTGTTAACGGCGCTAATGCAGCCGGTTTAGGTGGCGCTGCCGGTGCCGATGTAACGCTGAATTACACGCCGCCAGCAAACATGAGTTGGATTATTACAGATGAAGGAACTAAAAAGTTCCTGACCATTACTAACGGATTTATAGCCTATTACACCGGTGTTTCCAAATATCAGATCCTATCCATATCTGATGATGAAATGTGGTTGAAAGTTGGCGATAAAGCTAACGCTGCCAATGCCTGGTACCTGAAGCTGATCCGCAAAGGGTTCGTGCGTCCGGTAATACAAAAGCCGTTAAAAGCTGCAGATATTGTAGATAAATTTGATGGCATAAAACCCATCAACTGGAAGGCTGATGGTATAGTGTTTCAGCCCAACTTTAGCAATCCGGTACCTAAAGGACTTAATACCGCAGCCAAAGTAGCTTATTATGAGCGCTTAACCGGCGATGCTAACCAGTACGGTAACCTGCAGTATACCTTCGATTACCGTTTCGATTTAACTACCCGCAACAAGTTTAGGGTTAAAGTGTTCTTCCCAAGCCTCAACAATTATACCGGCACATTAAAACCACAGGTAGCCTTAAAACTACAAAACTCATTGATGGGTGGCAATGCGTGGCAAACCCAAACCGAAGTGGTTAAGCAGGTAACCAAATTTAATGAGTGGGTTGAGCTTGAATTTGATTTCTCGGGTGTGGCCAGCAATACTTTGTATGACCAGATTGTATTACAATTAGGCGGCGAAGGCCACCAGGTACCGGGCATATTTTATGTAGGCAGCATACAACTGCTATAAAATGATTTACAGGCCGCAGCCTCAAGCTGCGGCCTAATTATGGCGCCGGTGGCGGCTATTTGATTTGTGAAGAAAAAGATACCATATGAATTTCAGTACAACAAAAAATTCCAAAATGTATACCTTGATTATTGGAAAGATTATCATGGCAGGCATGCTAATGTCTTGCTCGGGTAAAGAAGATTTAAAGCCCCTTCCGCCTGATCCTGCGCCAGTAGTAACTGGTCCGCCTACCGACAAAGGCTGGGCATTTGAAACCACACCCGTTTGGGCCGATGAGTTTACCACCAGCGGTGTGCCCGATGGTACAAAATGGGGTTACGATTTGGGCGGTACAGGCTGGGGTAACAACGAGCTGCAAAATTATACCAACAGCTCCAGTAATGCCAGTATATCTAACGGCGTATTAACCATAACTGCCCGCAAAGAAACTTCTGGTACCAATGCTTATAGTTCTGCCCGCCTGGTAACTAAAGGTAAAGGCGATTTTTTATACGGCCGGTTCGAAATTAAAGCTAAATTGCCTTCAGGTCGGGGTACGTGGCCGGCTATATGGATGCTGCCTACTGACTTTGCTTATGGGCAATGGCCAAAATCGGGTGAGATTGATATTATGGAACACGTGGGTTATGACCCTACTAATGTACACATCACTGTGCATACCGAGGCTTATAACGGTGCAATAGGCACTCAAAAAGGCGATGCTAAAAAAATTGTTGATGCTTTTGATGCTTTTCATATTTACCGGGTAGACTGGACGCCCTATGCCGTACGCGGATACATTGACGACCAAAAGATATTTGAGTTTGTAAACGATGGCAAAGGTTACGCTACCTGGCCTTTCGATAAAAAGTTCCACTTGTTGTTAAACGTAGCCGTAGGGGGTAACTGGGGTGGTGCGCAAGGTGTTGATGAAAGCGTTTTCCCGAAAGCCATGGAGGTAGATTATGTGCGCGTTTATAAAATGATCGACAAATAAATCTTGTCTTCTTTCTTAACTATTGATACTATAATCTATTAATGAAACTGACTAAATTAATTTACAAAGGCTCGGCACTGCTGGCGCTATTGCTGCAGCAGGCCGGCGCTTTTGCTCAAACCGATGCTGAGGTTTTTAAACAAGCTGATGCCCTGCTCAAGCAAATGACTTTGCCCGAAAAGGTAAGCATGATACATGGCAGCTCATCGTTTACCTCGGGCGGCGTACCAAGGCTGGGCATCCCCGAGTTTGTAATGTCTGATGGTCCGCATGGCGTAAGGCTGGAGCATGGCCGTACTTATAAAGACAGTATGGGTATTGCCGATGCCAGTACCTACCTGCCAACCGGTGTTTGTTTAGCCGCCACCTGGAACCCTAAACTGGGCTATGCTTTTGGTTCGGTGCTCGGAGCCGAGGCTAACTATCGGGGCAAGGATGTAATTTTAGGCCCTGGCATTAACATTATTCGCTCGCCGTTAAACGGCCGTAATTTTGAGTACCAGAGCGAGGATCCATACCTTATTTCGCGCCTGGCAGTGGGCTACATCAAAGGTGTGCAGGATCAGGGTGTATCGGCCTGCGTAAAACATTATGCGCTTAACAATATCGAGGCCAAACGCACCAGCATTAATGTAGAAGTAAGCGAGCGTGCATTACGGGAGATTTATCTACCGGGTTTTAAGGCCGCTGTGCAGGAAGGGGGCGTATATACGCTGATGGGCTCGTACAATAAAGTACGCGGCGAGTGGGCCACGCACAACAACTACCTCATGAACCAGATCCTGAAAAAGGAATGGGGCTTTAAAGGCATAGTAATAAGCGACTGGGGCGCTGTGCATAATACACAGCAGGCCCTATGGAACGGAACGGATATTGAAATGGGTACCGATCTTTCCTTAGGTGACAAGCCCGATTACCGCAAATACTTTTTAGGCGATACCGTATTAGCTTTGGTTAAAGCGGGCAAAACGCCCGAGTACTTAATAAACGACAAGGTGCGCCGCATTTTATATGTGATGATTAAAACACATGTGATTGACAAGCAGCGCAAAAAAGGAACTTTCAATACAAAAGAACACCAGCAAACCGCACAAAAAATTGCCGAGGAAGGTATAGTGTTGTTAAAAAATCAGAATAACATATTGCCCTTGGCACCTGCAGTTAAATCAATCGCTGTAATTGGCTTTAATGCCAATCGTCCGCAGGCTTTGGGTGGCGGCAGTTCGCAAATCAAGGCTTTGTACGAGGTTACCGCGCTGGATGGTTTGAAGAAGCAAGCTGCCAAAGGTGTTAAGATCACGTACGCACAGGGCTATAAAATTGAGCGTGGCGCCAAGGCTGATGCCGGCATGATTCAGGAGGCGGCTAATACAGCTGCCAAAGCTGATGTGGCCATTGTAGTTGGCGGCTGGACGCACGGTTACGATTACAACAAATGGGCAGACAATGCTTACGATGCAGAAGATACCGACAAGCCCGACATGAACATGCCCTTCGGTCAGGATGAACTGATTAAGGCTGTACTAAAAGCTAACCCTAAAACCGTAGTGGTGTTATTAGGTGGCGGGCCGATTGATATGACGCAGTGGGCGCAAAATGCCCCCGGCATCATTCAGGCCTGGTACCCCGGTATGGAAGGCGGTACGGCATTGGCTAATATTATCTACGGTAAAACAAATCCGTCGGGCAAGTTACCCATGACCTTCCCTAAAACCCTGGCCGATGCACCCGACCATAAATTAGGCGAGTTTCCGGCCAGTAAGGATGGCGTTAACGTGTATTACAATGATGATATTTATGTAGGCTACCGTTATTTTGATACCTACAAAGTTGAACCGCAGTTTGCTTTTGGCTACGGCTTATCTTATACCACATTTGCTTATAGTGGCCTGCAAGTTAAAACACAGGGCAACACGGCTACCGTTACTTTTACCGTTACCAACACGGGTAAAAAAGCAGGTGCCGAAATTGCACAGGTTTACGTAAAGCAGCAGCAATCCCTTTTACCCCGACCCGAAAAGGAGCTGAAAGCATTTGATAAAGTGTTTTTGCAGCCCGGGGAGAAAAAGCAGGTAACCCTAAGCCTCAACGCTGATGCTTTCCAGTATTTTAACGATGTAACCAATAACTGGATGCTCGAAAAAGGCAACTACAATATACTGGTAGGTGCATCATCAAGAGATATTAAGCTTACCGCAGTAGCAACTTTATAATCTTTTTTCTATTTCTGCTTTACAACAGCGCAGCCTGCAAGGGCTGCGTTTTTATTTTAAAAAACATTATAAATCAATTAGATCAGTATTGTAAAAACTTACTGTAATGGCAGCTTCGTGTGGTTGTTACAAATCCTAAACAGTTGTGTTAGGCTTCTTTAAGCTTAAAGTAAATAACAACAAGTATTGAAGAGGTGCATTAAACAGTGATTGGTCAATGCACTTCTTCGCTTTTGAGGGGTTTGTATCATCTTATCATATCTTTATATTATCTCATCAAACAGTCTGTTCTGACTAGTAGGAAGCTTACAGCTAGTCAATTTATTGCCTAACTTTCAGCATTATAAGCCTGTTTCATGTACAAGATAATAAAAAGCTATACTGGCATATTTCTGCTGTTGATGCTATTGCTGTGTTTTTCAAAAACATGGGCAATTAGTGCTACACCTTATAACGCATCCGTTAAGCCCATCAGCACTATTGATACCCTTAAGCCCGATTATGTAGTGGCCAAAGACGGCTCAGGCAATTTTAAAACCATTGCCGAGGCGCTGTCATTCATAACCAATGCCTCTACGCATCGTATTATCATCTATATTAAAAACGGAGTATATAATGAAAAGCTCACCATTAACCGGCCTAACATAACACTGATAGGCGAAAGCCGCAAACAAACCCGTATTGAGTTTTCTATACCTGCCGGGGTGGAGCAGCCATCGCGTGGGGTACTAAATATTTTTGGCGATGGGGTTATCTTAGAAAACCTTACCATAGCCAACACTTACCCGCAACGGCGGCATACATTCGCACTGTACGGGCGTGGTTCATTTGTGCTTACCAAGGGCTGCGATTTTATTGCCAATGGAAATGATACCGTGGCACTGTGGGCAGTAGGCGGCGGCTATTATTACCATGCCGACTGCCATTTTGAGGGCAACGTTGATTACCTGTGCCCCCGTGGCTGGTGCTATGTAACCAATTCTACCTTTTACGAGGTTGATACACGCGCTGCGCTTTGGCACGATGGTGACCTTGATCCCAGCAAAAAACTGGTTGTTAAAAACTCATCGTTCAAGGGTGCACATCAATATTCACTGGGCCGTTACCCACGCGATGCACAATTTTATCTGATAGGCTGCCGGTTTTCTGACAGCACTACCAACATCCGCGATGACGATGCGCCCGCTAAACTAACCGAAGAGTTTAGATACGGCCGCAGGGCATACTTTTACAATAGCCATAAAGATGGTGGCGACGAACCCTGGCATGCCAACAACCTGAGCCAGGCACCCGGCGCACCTAAGCCGGCTGATATAACGGCTGAATGGACCTTTAACGGCGTTTGGAATCCGGAGACAACTGCGCAGCCTAAAATTGTAGCAGTAAAGTTTGGCTCTCCTTATCGTACCGTGCAAGTGATGTTTTCGGAGCCGGTTACCGTGCGGGGAAAACCAGTATTGAAAACCGTAAAAGGCAAATCTTTAAAGTGGACATCCATCAACGGTACCAACGTTATCACTTTTTCTCCAATAGACAAAGGCGATGCACCGGTTGGTATTGAGGTGCAGGGAGGTAGCATATTCGGCTCAAAACCCAGCACAACTATAAGGTATGCCAACCTGCGTTTAAAGGACTGAAAACTACTTGCGAGCTTTTTTTGCTTTGCTGGCATATGAATTTAAGCTACTTTGCGGTGCTTAACAGCCCTAATTAAATAAACTGATCATGACTTATTGCCTAGGCATTAAAGTAAAAGAAGGCTTGGTTGCCATTGCCGATACCCGCATCACTTCGGGGACTGATGTAACCACCAAAAAGAAACTCACCACCCTGCAAAAGGAGTGCTGTTCGCTGTTCATCATGACCAGCGGTCTGCGATCGGTGCGCGATAAGGCCATTGTGTATTTTGACGAATTGCTGGATAGCAACCTGCAGCAATACAATAAGCTGTACAAAGTGGTAAATGCTTTTGGTGAGCAGGTGAAACGGGTGGCCGAAGAAGACCGCGAATCATTAGAGAAGGCCGGGTTTAAATTTAACCTTAACACCATCATAGGCGGACAGATGAAAGACGATGAAGAACACAAGCTGTTTCAACTGTACCCGGAAGGTAACTGGGTAGAACTGGGGCAGGGTGCGCCATACGTTATTATTGGCAACGCTGCGCAAGGTAAAGCTATTCTAAATCGCATCCTGAGGGGAGACACCAGTATGAAGCAAGCGCTTAAAGCGGGCTTTTTATCTTTTGATTCTACCCGCATTAGCGCTGCCGATGTGGATTTTCCAATTGATGTGGCGCTGTACCAGAAAGACAGTTTTAATATGGTTGATTATCATTATGAAAGCACCGACCTTGAAAGCGTGTCGGCACAGTGGCACCAGGAACTAAAAAATGCGCTGAATAACATATCAAACCAATGGATTGATACCGCGTTTAGTAAGCTGGAAAATAATATTGTAAAGGCGGATAATGAAATTTAGAGTAGCGGGAACATTGGGGTATGACGTATTAGCGCCAGCCACGTTTATTCTCAATATACATGCCTTGCGTACCCAGGCCCAGGCCGTGCTCGAAGAATCATTTTTGATCGAGCCCTACCATAAAATAGAAGAACTTACGCCGCAGCATGCCGAAAACCGTTTTATACGGGTGGAGGTTACCGAGCCGGCCAAGTTAAATATTGCCTATAATGCCGTTATTGATACGTCGTTTAAGCAAACGGAGGGTAATTTGTTAACCAACGTGCCTGTTATGCAAATGGACACTTCTGTGCTGCCTTACCTTTTCCCAAGCCGTTATTGCCAGTCCGATAAATTATTCAGGTTTGCCCATAACAAGTTTGGCAAAATAAATAATGCCTTCGAGAAGGTACTGGCCCTTACCGATTGGATACACAGCAATGTAGAGTACCTGAGCGGTTCTACCAACTCGCAAACCTCAGCATATGATACCGTTACCGAGCAGGCCGGTGTATGTCGGGATTTTGCACATTTGGGCATAGCGCTTTGCCGCGCGCTCGATATTCCGGCCCGTTATTTCACCGGCTATGCCTATCAGCTTAACCCACCCGATTTTCATGCCTGTTTTGAAGCCTTTATGGGCGGCGAATGGGTAATATTTGATGCCACTAAACTGGTGCCGCTTAACGGCTTGGTTAAAATAGCTACCGGCCGCGACGCTGCCGATGCTGCCATAGCTACCATATTTGGCCAGGTTAACTTTCTAACCATAACTGCTTCCTGCGAACTGGCCGACGAAAATTTTGAGCCAGTGTATTACGATAGTAACAACCCTATGGGGCTAACTTATTTGTAATGGCTTACTAAACTTCACCATAAGCGTTTTTCCAGTAAAAGTAGTTAGCTACTTGCTTTTCATGTCTAATATCGTTTGATAATGGCTGTATTAATTAACAACGATTTTTTAAATCTTAATCAATGGCATACTATGGCTTCAAAAAGTGATTGGTCTCTAGGAGCGTTGTTGGTTTTTGAAGCTGTAGGTAATGTGTTTTTGCTGTGTTATGCAGCATTCTGTTTTGTGCTGCTCGTTAACAGGCGCGATATTTTGCCTAATTATATCACCGGGTTATACATTTTTGTACTGGTGTTTACCATTGCCGATTATGCCGTTGCCTCCATGATTGGGTATGGTTCGCTTGATGACAAAGGTGGGTCGGGCATCTTTAGGGCGGTATTAGCCGCATCCATCTGGATACCTTATTTCCAGCGCTCAGCACGTGTGCACCGCACTTTTATTGTTCCTTATCCTGCCAGCAATTATGCCTATGAGCAACCTGCCACAACGCAAGAAAAGCCTGCTCATGACGGGATTGAACAAGCGGAGGAGAGCAGTATCTAAGAAAGAAAGTTGTTTGAAAACTTTGATGACGGATCAATTATTCCTGAGTTGCTGAAATGAGGCTGGCATAGCATTGAAGATTTTATTCAACTATAATTCGCCTATTTTACAGCTTTGCAAGCTTTTAAGGAGCACTATACAACACTCCGTAAACGTTTATGCGTTGTAGGTTGTGGCTATAACAGCGTTAATCTCACCAATAAGATTTGTCACTAACTTTTATAATACTGCTCGTCGGTGCTATTCAACAAGCGGCCAGCATCGGATCCAATACCCGTTCAACTTGTTTTTCAGTGGTAATTAAAAAGAAGAGCCGCCCGTAAAAACGGAACGGCTCCGGGTCAAACAAACACTGAACTTAAACAAAACTACAAGATATAAAACATCGTATTCTGCGGTATGGCTACGCCATCAGTTTTAACAGGCCGCTCGTCTTTAAGCATCTGGCGCAAATCCTGCTCAATTTTACGGCTAATAGAGGTCATTGGTGTGTCGGTTGGTTTGCACTCAAACGGATCCTGCAGATGAATAGCCATTTTCTCAATCAAAAAGAAAGAAGATGCGATGGCCACTACCAGCGGTATTTGCAAAATACCGAAGTGCTCAATAAGGCCAAACGGTAGCAGCATTACAAACAGCAGTACCAGAAAATGAATATATACACTGTAAGTAACCGGGAACACTGTGTTTTTGATACGTTCGCAAGCACCCATGGCATTCGAAAAGCGGGTGAGGGTTTCGTCCATGCATACCTGCTGGTACTCGTTAATCCAGCCCATACGCAGCAGCAGGCGCAGGTCGGTACCGTGCTGTTCCATTAAGGCCAGTGGCACATTATTTTGGTTGGCAAGCGCCTGGCGCTCATCATCGCTTACAAACTCATGGAGGCTTTGGTGTGCATCCTGGCCACGAAGTTGCTGGCTTAAGCTGTAGCACCAGGCCATCTGGCGTTTAATAAGACGCTCTTTCATGTCGTGCTTATCATTGTCATCGTATAAATTATCGATGTAGGTAAGCACCTGGCGTGCAAACGAGCGCGAATCGTTTACAATAGCACCCCACAGGGTACGGGCTTCCCACCAGCGGTCATAGGCCTGGTTAGAGCGGAATGCCAGCAGCAGGGAGATAATGGTACCTAAAATGCCATGTATGGCCAAGGGTACCGATACGCCCGAAAAAGCAAAGTAAGTATGCGCAAAATACACCGCAACGGAGTAAACGCTAACCAGAATCAACTCTAATTTAATTTTCCCGAAAACGTAACTGATAGGGATGTTCTTTTTTAATAACATAACAGTAATATTTAAGGGTTATACACTTTCTTCAACCAGTGCCTCGTCGGTTTTTACAACTGTAAGCTTTGGAGTAGTAGCGCAATCGGTATGTATTAATGGCAAACCGCTACGGCTAACCAGCAATGAGGGTTGAATGCTATTTTTGTTGAGCATGCGGTATTCATAATTCTCGAGCATCACAATGGCATCCACTTCCTGTGCTTCTAAAAAGTTTTTAAAAACGGCTACCGTGCTCCCGTAAAAAAACTCTACTTTAATACTACTAATAGCCGCGTTACTACGCTTCATTTCGGTACAAGTATTATAAAAGTCTTCTGATATGTGCTGATAGTCGGTAGAACGGCGGGATAACATCAGTAGCTCCTGTATATTATCCGTAATTTTCATCATATGAACCAGAATAATATTTACCTTTTCAGGCGCATAACGACGTGCCAATCCTGGTACGCAGTTCAACGATTTTAAATTGAAATCGGTAGGAATGAGCAATGTTTTCATGGTTATTGATATCTTTGGTTGTTACAATTGATGTAATACAATTGTACCCCGCGCTTATTAATAACTTTTAAGAGAGTTATTAAAATCTCATTAGAGTTTTAACTTGCTGTCTCAATTGGGAGGAATACCTGCAGTTCCGTTCCGCTATCCACTTCCGTACGAATGCCGATAGAGCCCTTATGTAGCCTGATAATGTTTAAGGTTAACGGCAGGCCCACGCCATGACCTTCATAATCGTGCGTATTGGATGCCCTGAAAAAAGGTTCAAAAATATGCTGGACCTCTGTAGAGGGAATGCCAATGCCTTGGTCGGTTACGCTGATAACGATACGTTTGTTTTGCACAGATAGCTTAATGTTTACCAACTCGTTATGTGAATATTTACAAGCGTTGCTGATAATGTTTGTGACGGCCAGTCGGAGCAAATTGCTATTGCCCGATACGTGCAGCATATCTTCATTATCGGGAAGCGCCGAAAAATCGACTTGTATGTTGCTATCTGGATGGATTTTTTTGGCCGACTCAATAGACATCCAAATCAGCTCGTCCATGCGTATGCTTTGCCAATTTTGCTTTTTGCCATCGAAGCCCGATTGCGCCAGCAATAACAAACTGTTTAAAATTTGTATTAGCTTATCGGTTTCACTATTGATGGTGTGGAGCACTTGACGCTGCGCTGCGTTTAAGTCGGCTTTATTTAAGGCAAGCTCTATTTCGCTGTTGATAATAGTTAGTGGCGTGCGCAGTTCATGCGAGGCATTGCTCACAAAGTTATTTTGCGTAGAAAAGGCTGTTTCCAGCCGGTTGAGCATGTTGTTGAATGTATGGGTTAGCTCGGCAACTTCATCCTTGCCCTGTGGTTCATCAAGGCGATGGTGCAGATTATCAGATGTGATGCTTTTTACTTTGTCGGTAAGTTTGCGTATAGGTGTAAAAGTATAATAAGAAAACGCCTTGCCCACAAAGTATACGATGACCAGTGAGCCAAAAAAGCCGATAAGCAATATTTTTTGCAGTTCGCCAATCTCACGCAAACCGTAAGGATTCAGGGCCGATACAATGACAAGATACTTATCCTTTCCCTGGACTATAACCTTACCTGCAAAAAATTTATTCTTAACTTTAAAACGTGCACGCCCTTTAGCCAGTATTTCGGCAACAAAAGCGGAGGGTAAGCCTTTCGTGTCAAATGTTCCGTTTGAGGCTTTGATGAGTTCTTCTTTTTCGTGATCAAGCTTTTCTAAATACCGGTTACGTACCTCCTGGTAAGCGCGGCTTTCTTCGCCGGGAAAAAGCCGTACCTGTGAGTTGATATTTACGCGGGCTTCCAGTCGTTTAAAAAAGTCTTCATAATTAAACTGGTATTCAAAATATAGGATAAAAGCGTTAAGGAGTAACAAAATACCGGTTGAAAGCGCCAGGAAAAGTAGGGTTATCTTACTTTGAATTTTCATGCTGCTCTGTGTCTTTCATCATATAGCCCATGCCAAAAATAGTGTGTATATATCGGTTGATATTGTCTTTATCCAACTTTTTGCGCAGATAATTTACATACACATCTACTACGTTGGTGCCTAAATTGAAATCTATATCCCAAACGCTTTCCAGTATCTGAATGCGTGAAAGTACCTTTTTTTGATTTTTAATAAAATATTCCAGAAGCCTGTACTCAGTGGGGGTAAGGCTTAGCGGTGTATGATTGCGGGTTACAGTCTTGGCATCAGTGTCTACTTCTATATCGGCTATTCTGTGAACACTTTTTACGGACTGATCGCCGTTACGACGACGCAACAGTGTTCTGAGTCGTGCTGCCAGTTCCATAATTTTAAAGGGCTTCACCATGTAATCATCGGCGCCACTATCCAGTCCGGTTACAATATTTTCAGTAGAGTCGAGCGCCGTAAGCATTAATATAGGTACCTGCGTGTTGTTTTTACGAATATGCTGGCATACTTGTATGCCATCCATGCCAGGCAACATTACGTCCAGTATAATTAGGTCAAACTGATGCTCGGTTGCCATCTGGAGGCCGGTGAGCCCATTGGTAGCTACGCTTGTGTCAAAGCCGTACTCGTTCAGGCCGCGTTTAATCACAGATACAACATTGGGTTCGTCTTCAATAATTAAAATGGCCATAAGGGTAATGTGTTAAAGCTATCGGGTTAATAATAGGTATCTAAACAAACTTAAACGCTAAACATTAAAAACTGTTAAGAAAGCTGACGATGTTGCTATTTAATTACGGCTTTATTAAGGTAAAGGTTTTACTCAATGATAGCCGCAGGCACGTGTATTACTATACTATACACCGGCATGAATTGCTTGTGTAACAATGGTGTATTTTACACACTAATTGCCCCTTTGTTTGGTCTAATTGCACTATATTCACGATCTTAAATAACCAATAAATAATCCCTTTACGTAAAGGCTTATTCATGCGTTTCAAATTTTAATGATGAAGAACTTCCGCAAATTTTCTTTTTCGGCAATAATGTGCTGCGGCCTTTTTATTAGCGCCTATGCACAGCCTGTTACTGCACCGCTACCTGTTAAAGTTGTTGCAGGTAAACAAGGTTTCAACTTAACACGAGCCGGCAAGCCGTATTTTATAAAAGGAGCCGGCGGTACTAATTATAGCGACAGGTTGGCCAGTTATGGCGGTAACTCGCTGCGTACCTGGGACAGCCGCAACGGGCAAGATGTGTTAGACAAGGCGCAGAAACTCGGACTGAGCGTAACTATGGGTTTGAATGTTGCTCGTGAGCGCCATGGTTTTAATTATGATGACACAGCCGCCGTACACCAGCAACTCGAAAGGCTCAGACAGGAGGTAAGAAAATACAAAAATCATCCGGCGCTGCTCATTTGGGGTATTGGTAATGAGCTTAACCTGCAATATAAGAACCCGAAAGTTTGGGACGCTGTGAATGATATTGCCAAAATGATTCATCAGGAAGATCCCAATCACCCGGCTACTACTATGCTGGCTGGGGTTAACAAACGTGAGGTGGATTACATCAAAGTACGCTGCCCCAATCTTGATTTATTATCAGTGCAGGTATATGGCGGCCTGGCCAAGGTGCCTCAGCAAATGCTTGATGCAGGCTGGCAAGGCGCTTATATGGTAACTGAATGGGGGCCAACAGGCCATTGGGAAGGACCGCAAACTCCCTGGAAGGCATCTGTTGAGGAAACAAGCAGTGAGAAAGCAGCCGTTTATAAAAGCCGTTATGAGGCATCTATTAAACAGGATAAGCATTGCGTGGGTTCATACGTATTTTTATGGGGACAGAAGCAGGAACGTACTCCCACCTGGTATGGCCTGTTTACCGAGGCCGGCGAAGAAAATGAAGTGGTTGACGTGATGCAATACCTTTGGACAGGCAGTTGGCCTAAAAACCGAGCGCCTCATATAAGTTCATTTTTGTTGAACGGTAAACCGGCTGCAGACAATATTTTCCTGCAACCTGGTAAAAGCTATAATGCAGTTGCTGCCGTAACTGATCCAAACCAGGATAAATTAACCACCCGATGGGAGTTGCTGCCCGAAAGTACCGATCTGAAAGAAGGGGGTGACCATGAATCGAGACCCCAACCCATCAACGGGTTATTATCATCAGCTGTTACGAACAAGGCCATCCTTAAAACACCCGAAAAAGAAGGCGCTTACCGTTTGTTTGTATATGTGAGCGACGGGCATAACAAAGTAGCAACCGCTAACATTCCATTTTATGTTAGAGCAGCTGCACAGTAAGGCAGATATACTATCTTAGCATTTAAACGTTTGCTGCATGCGGTTAAAAAAGTGGTTGTTCTTAGGTATATTCAGTTTGGCTATTAGCTCATTTGTTCCTGAAAAGGAAATCAAGTGGGTAGCCATTGGCGATTCCATTACATACCTGAATGACCATTTAGACGAAACAGGCAACCGGGTTACGAAGGGTTATTTAAGCCGGGTCACAGAAAAACTTCCTTATATACAATATACCAACCAGGGCCATAACGGATGGACCGCTATTCGCATAGCTAAGCAAATTGAAAAGCTGGGCATACAGAAAGCTGATGTATATACAGTGTTGTTGGGAACTAACGATTGGTGGGGAAGCCAGCCTTTGGGCACCATAACTGATTACAATAACAATACCGGTTATGCTACAGTTTACGGCGCATTTCGGGTTATTATAAATTACTTGCGTAAGGTAAGCCCGCAAGCCCAGATTATACTCTTAACACCTATGCAACGTGCCGATTTTGTTTATCTGCGCAATCCTAAAAATAATGCATGGGGCTCATACAGGCAAAAGAATGAGCGATGGCTTGCCGAGTTTGCAGATGCTGTTAAAGAGATTGGTAGGCAGGAGGATTTGAATGTGGTTGATCTTTACAGCAAAGGCAGTTTAAAGGTAAAGCGTTTAGTGAAATTTAAGCGATTAAGAGATACCGTAAGCGGTAGGTATCAAAACTTCCGTTATCCGGATTATACTACCTTAAAGTTCAACCCCGTCGAAGACGATTATCCGTACCCGCCTGAAGCAATTGGCATTACCTACGATGGCCTGCACCCTTCTGATAAAGGCAACCAGGTGATTGCTCACCTATTGGTTAAGGTAATGAAGAAGCTGAAATTTTAGATACACATTTCTTTTAAAATATGGTCTTCAACCGCTATGGCCTATAAGTATGAGCTTAGCGAAGCAATATTGCCCTGCTAAAAGCCTTCAATAAACCCCATACCGACAGCGTATTTGTTAGGCAACTGGTTCTTCCTGTTCTTTAATCACCAGTTTATCGACGGTCAATGTTCCTACCTGCAAATCTTTAATCACCATACGCTTAATAGCTACGCGGCCAATGGCCACAGCCCCTATGGCAACCGCACCAACGGCCAGCGCGCCAAGAGCCCATGCGCCCAATGCCGAAGCTCCGACGGCCGAAGCGCCCACTGCTGTTGCGCCAATGGCCCGCGCACCAATGGCTTCGGCGCCAATAGCTTTTGCACCGGTAAGTTTAGTTAATGTATTTGCTAATAATTTCATTCCATTTGTTATTAAGTGACGATTCTAACAATTAGTCCTGCTTAATAGATTGGCTTTTTATGCATGTTCTTTTAAAAGGGCTAATGCCTTTTTTAAGTCGGCTTTGGTTTTGTGTATATCTTTCCAGGGATCTTCTACATTTTTAAGTCGGTCTTTTAGCGTGTATATGGTAAAGTCGGCTAAAGATAACTGGTCGTTTACCTCATGCCAGTGCAAGGGGGTAGATACTGTAGCGCCAGGCTTGGGCCGTACCGAATAAGGTGCAGCAATGGTTTGCCCGCGGCGGTTCTGTAAAAAATCGATGTAGGTTTTGTTTTTACGCTTGGCCGGGTTGCGTTCAACACTGGTAATGTCTGGCAGCTCATCATGGATCAGGTGAGCAGTGTACTCAGCAAACATCTTTACAAAATCATAATCGTACACAGCACCCAGGTAACAGTAAATGTGCAGTCCTTTAGATCCCGATGTTTTGATGAAAGTTTTAAGTTTCATGCGGTCAAACACCTCTTTAGTTTTTAAGGCCACCTGCACAGCTTCGGTAAAAGGAACATCGTGCGGGTCAACGTCTATTACCACATACTCGGGGTTATCTGGCGTTTGATAGTTACTCAACCATGGGTTTATCTCAATAGAGCCCAGATTCACTACATAAAGCAATGTTGCTTCATCATCGCCTACAATGTAATTGATATCTTTATCGTTGCTTTCAGAATATAGCTTTTCGGTCTTTATCCAATCGGGTAAATGGGTTACATCCACATCTTTTTGGAAAAAGCCGGGGTCGTCAATTCCATTTGGCTGCCTGCGCATAGAAAGGGCTTTATCTTTAAGATACGGCACCATTAGCGGGGCAATATCCCGGTAGTAGTTAAGCATTTCGCCTTTGCTAATGCCTTCTTTTTTCCAATACAGCTTATTTTGGTTGGTAAGCTTCACTTTCTTTTTGCCGTAAGTAACGGTAGTTTCATCAGCCAGTTGTTTGTCGGGTGTTTCCATTAACACGTGGTCTGGCTCTTTATCCATGCGTAGGCCCTTAAAGACCGGATGGCGCATACTGCCGTCGGCAGTCCACTCCGAATAAAACACTTCGCAAACCAATTTGGGCTCCACCCAGGTTACCTTACCGTGGTAATTTATCTTGTCGGGAAAAGGCCTTTCTGTGGTAACAATGGGTTGTAGCTTATCAAACAAATCCTGCAAGCTTTCGGTATTAAAGCCGCTGCCGCAGTTGCCTACGTATTTAATGTTTTCGCCCTGCTGTACGCCCAATACCAGCGATCCGATGTGCTTACGGGCACCTTTAGGAGGCGTGTAACCGCAAATAATGGCTTCCTGTGAGGCCTGCACTTTAAACTTCAACCAATGGTCGCTGCGGCGGCCGCTTTCGTACACGCTTTGTGCGTCTTTACCAATTACACCCTCCCAGCCTTGCTTTTGTGATTTAACCATCATCTCGGTACCATTGCCTACCGTATGTTCCAGGTAGGTGATAGATGATTCTTTTGGAAAAGATGCTGTAAAGGCTTTTAATAACTCCTTACGTTTAACGAGCGGCAAGTCACGCAGATCATGCCCGTCCAACTGCAATAGATCGAACACATAGTACCTTAATGTGCGTTTATTCTTCTGGCTGTTATAGTTTTGCAAATCCTGAAAGATACTGCGCCCATGGCTGTCTTCCAGTACAATTTCCCCATCAAGCACAGCTTTTTCAGGCAGTTGCTTCAGCTCGTTAAAAACCTTTTCATACTTCTCATTGAACTCAATGCCATTGCGCGAAATTAACGCCGCTTTTTTGCCGGTGTAGCCGATAGCGCGGTAGCCGTCAATCTTTGATTCATATAGCCAGTTAGCGTCGTCAAACAACTGCGGTTCAAGCTTGGCCAGCATGGGCTTTATATAACGTGTGCGTTTACCGCTTTCGTCTTCAGATTTCTTTGCAGCGCTTTTTTTAGCAGGTGTTGCTGCTTTGGCAGGTTCCTTTTTAGCTGGCATGTCAACTTCCAGTAACGCATGCTTAGGCAGCTTTTTAACTTTGCCGTCCTTATTATTTTTAAGCACCTTAATATTATCAGGAACAAAAGCCTCGCTGTCAAATTTAGCGGTTACGGCAAAATCATCTTTGTGCTTTATCAGCAGCCAGGAATTGTCGTCCTCTTTATCAGAGTTGTGCAGTTTAACCAATGCAAACTCGCCTCTAAGTATCTCACCATTCAGCCTGAATTTCAGATTTCCCGAATGAAGGCCGGCATGCAGGGTTTTTACATCGTCTTTGCGGTCGGGGGCCAGCGACTCGTACGTGCCATGATCCCAGGTTATCACAATGCCCGCACCGTACTCGCCATTGGGTATCACGCCTTCAAAATGCTGGTAATCGTAAGGATGATCTTCCACCATCATGGCCAGCCGTTTATCGCCGGGGTTCATGGACGGGCCTTTGGGCACAGCCCAGCTTTTGAGCACACCATCCAGCTCCAGCCTAAAATCGTAATGCAGGTGTGATGCATGGTGCCTTTGCACTACAAAACTTAAAGTTTTGCCGCTACCCTTGCCGCCCTTAGGCTCCGCTGTTTTCTTAAAATCGCGCTTGGCTTCATACTTCTCTAAACTCATGGCTTAAGCTCCTTTCCGTGTATTGAGACTTTGCATTAATTGATCGTACAAGTCGTCGCTGCTGGTTTTGGCAACCTTAAGCTTCTTAATGGTTGGGCGTTTACCTTTAGCCTTGGCTTTAATGATCTTTAACAGCTCAGCCGTGTACTCATCCTTAAATTTTGATACGTCAAAATCTTCGGTATACTGCTTAATCAGAGCCAGACCCATATCTAGTTCTTTTTTGCTTACCGTAGCATCAGGCAGTTTAAGGTCGTCGGTTGAGCGCAGTTCCTGGGCAAAACGGATGCGGCTAACCACCAGTGCTTTTTCAACCGGGTGGATAATACACAGGCTCTCGCTGTTGCGTAATACAAAGCGCCCTAAGCCAGCTTTGCCCGTTTTTTTGAGCGCTTCCAGCAATAGTATATAGGCTTTGCTGTTTTTGGCATCGGGCTCGGCATAATATGATGTTTCGTAATACATGGGGTTTATGTCTACCGCTTCCACAAAGCTTTCAATCTCAATCAGCTTTGTTTTTTCAGGACTGGCATCCTCAAAGTCTTGTTCGTCAAGCACCACGTAATCATCATCCAGCTTGTAGGCGCGTACTATTTTATCGTACGGAACCTCTTTATGCGTGTGCTCGTTCACCCGCAAAAAGCGAATATGCGAATGGTCGCGGCTATCGAGCATATCCAGATCGAGCGTGCTGTTTTGCACGGCCGAGTATAATTTAACAGGAATGTTTACCAGCCCAAATCCAATTGAGCCTTTCCAGATCGACCTCATCATAACAGTAGTGTTTATATGGATATAACTATTAAATTGATGAATGAGTTTGCAAAGAGGATAATAAGCGTATCGCGTTCACTTAGAATGTGTTAAAACTTGTGTTGAGATTGGATGCAATAAGCCGCTGTAAATCAACGACAAATTTACTGGACACGGCTTAGTGTTTTGAAGTTGTTAACATGCGTGTGGAAAACTTATTAACGTTTGTAGATAAAAACCCTGATAAACAAGGTAGTAGGGGCGTAGTTGTTGCTTTGTATAAGTTACAAGGTGTTAGCTGATATTTTAAATTTACTTGCTTTTTGAATGCTAATTTATAACGATGATTCAAAATGCCAGCTACCAGATAATAGACACAGTAATGTTAATGACATAATACAAAACCTTTGCCTCATGACTGCACAATTACAGGAGATACAGCAAGCACTGAAAAGTATGGTGCTCACTTATATAGACGCGCAAAAAATAAACATTGAGGCATCGTATGATACTAAGGTAAACGCTGCCGAAACCAATATTCGCATTATTGCCAATAAGCGCCTGCCGTTTTTAATTTATGACCTGATGAAGCAGCTACATGTGCTCGAAGCCATTGAGTTTGAAAGTACAGAAGCATCGGTTCAATATGTGGTGCAAGTTATAGCCAGCATGACTAATTTTGGCGACATATGGGACCAATGCCTCCTTAAATGGGGTAAACGTTCGGCCGCCCAGGTCACCATTCAAAACCTGTTTGAACTCTTCGATGATATTAAAACCAACTTTGATACGCTATCCGGTTTTACCCATCAGCCAGCAAAGTGATTTAGAAAGTAGAGCAATATCCTAATAAAGAGCACAGGTAGCTATTGCAGCAGCCGGAGTATGACCTTGTGTGATGACGTTATCACGGAGTTGAATTGTTCACACCTTGTTTTGAGGCATTCATGCCGTCGTTACGCGTATTTTTCTTCCTTTTTTAAAGACACAAGATGTAGCCGCTGTGGTAATAAGGAAACGAAGAGAGAGTTAATAACACGTGTCAGTTTCCTGCCGTAAAGCGTAAGCTACAAGCAAACCACCCTCACAATGACGATTGGAAGTTTACTTTTCTAACGTCATCACAAATCCCCCATTCCCTTTTATTTTAACCGTTTGTGTAGCTCCCGAACTGATAGCCGCCGTAGAAAATGAGAACTCCTCGCTGCCGTCATTAATCAGCGTGCGTTTAGTAAAATACTTAAAGGCAGATAAATTGAGCTTGAGGTTTTTCTCTGTATTCTCACCATTAATACCGGCTATGATCCAGCGGTTGCCGCTTTTGCGGGCTATAATAGCCAGTTTACCGGGGTAGCCGTCTATAAACTTCACCTCATCCCATCGGGCGGGCAGGTTGCGCAAAAAGTTTTTTACATATTCAGGGGCTTTTTGCATGCTCTGATCAGTTTCGGCCATGTGCTGTATGCCCGATAGGAACAGTACAGGCAAAGCCAACTGAAAGGCGTTGGTGGTTTTGCGTTTAATGCGCGGTATCTCACCAAACACCATTGGCGTAAAATCCATTGGGTCGAATACGTTGCGGGTAAACGGTATAGTGGCGCAATGCTGGGCTTGTATATCCTGGTTGCGCTGTTCAAAGGTTGCAAATTCCATCCCTTTAATAGCCTCGGTAGTAACCAGGTTAGGGTAGGTGCGCTGCAAGCCACGGGGCAGCGTAGCCCCATGAAAGTTTACCTGTAACTTGTGGGTCAAAGCATCTTTTAAAATATCAATGTAGTACTGCATCATTGATTGGCCGTCGCCGCCAAAAAAGTCGACCTTAACGCCTTTAATGCCCAGTTTTTGCAGGCGGGCAAATTCCTGCATGCGGCTTTCATGCGTTAGCATTTTATTGCGGGGCGTATAAGGTGCTGTGTTCCAGGCCCCGGCGGAGTTGTACCAGAGTATGATGCCCACGTTTTTTATTTTGGCATAGTCTGCCAGTTCCTTTATCTTCTCATATCCTATTTTTCTGTCCCAGTCGGCGTCAATTAAACAGTAGGCCCAGTGCATCTGAGCTGCATAATCAATAAAGCGTTTTTGTACGCTGTATTTGGTCGAGTCGTCCTTTAAAATCACCCAGCTCCATGAGGCCTGCCCTGGTTTTACAAATGAGACATCTGCCTTAACGGCGGGTGGAGCCACATCGGTGCCCATGGTAGATTCGGTAATGGTTTTAAGCGAACCAATTGTGATAATACGCCAGGGTGTATACCATGGCAATCTTGACTCAGGTCCTAAATTGCCGCCTGTAAAAACCTCAGTCGGTTGCGGAAAGCCTATTGCGTACTCGCCATCAGGCGATTCGGCCTTAAGGCGCGTGCCGCAATAGTTGCCCTCAGGAAAAGTTTCACTAATGAGCGCCCAGTTACTGCCCGACTGAAACAAGGCAGGGTAAACCCAACCCGCTTTAATAGGCGATGGCTTGCCAACCGGTATGCTCTGCTCATAATATTCTTCGTAAGAGGGATTGGTTTGTGACCAGCCAGTTTTAGCATCAGACATGGGCTGCAAAAAACCTTTGGAATTTGTGCTGAATTTGTATGTAGTGAGTTCTTCGGTTATCTTCTTGACGTCTGTTGATCTTTCCGGGAAGTAATAACGGAAAGCCACCCCGTCGTTAGATACCTGGAATATGACATCCATCAGTTTGCCCTCTTGATTCTTCAGGTGAAAAAACTGCCGGGTTGCCTTGTAGGTAATATTCCTTTTTTTAGCCGTCGCCAAATTATACCGGTAAGTAACTATCAGCTCTTTGGGCACGTTTTCAAACACCAGTCCTTTCGAAAAATCCGCATCTTCACGTATCAGCCCAAGTTTCGACTTTAAAATGATAGGAGACCCTTTATAACTTACTTCATAGTATAGTCTCTTATCATCGAGCCCAACCTTTACTAAAATTTGTTGGTTAGGGCTACGTACCTGAAAAGGTTGTGCACTGGCTGTTTTAAGCATTGATAACAGCAATACTGTGATGCTGAGCAATTGCAGCTTTTTCATGGCAGAGGTTATTGTTGTTTATTTGGTTTTATTCATCAAATAGCCACAGCTTGTTGATGAAAGGTTAACTATTGGCTGTTACAAATAAACAGAAAGAAAACTTCAAAGCCATCCTGTTCCATGATTTTTCGCACAACGGGAAAAAAGTGCGTTGGCATCATTGTCTGTCCTGATTGAAGGGTGAGCTATTTTGAAATTAGCGTTTGTTTGTTCACATTAGCAAAATAAGCCCAATTACCTAAGTTTCCTATTAAGCGGTTATGCCGCCAACTGTTATTGATATGTCTTTGCCGCGTTTCATTCTACCACGACTGAAAAATATTGCCTTGTTTTCATTTGCTGTATGCAGTCAATTGTTGTGCATAAGCGATAGTTATGGCCAGTCGCACAAGTTGCTCTGGCATGGCAAAGAGCGCGAGATAAGATACCAGCCTGATGGGCAGGATATTGTGATTCACAATGGCACTAGGCGCTTTAACCGTGCTATATATGGTACCAACACTGCGTTTAGAATTGAGGCAGGAGATTTGCCCGAATTTGCCTTGTACCTGCCCGGAATGGGCGGTAACCTCAAATTGGGCCTGGTTAAGAATAAAGAAAGCAAATGGCTTATTGAAGCCAAAGCTATTGAAGCACGGTACCGTGCCGGCTCCATGCTGTACACCATTCATGATCCTATATTAGGCAAGGGAGTTATTCATGTTCAGTTGCTTGCGGCTGCCAGTACTGAACACATGCTGCTTAAAGTAGAGCTAAAGGATGCACCAGGCGTAGAGTTATTTTGGGCCTACGGCGGTGCAACGGGTAAGAAGTTCTCGCGCGATGGCGATATAGGTGCCGATCCGGAATCCTCGTTCTACCTAAAGCCAGAGTATTGCGTAAATAATGCGGTAGAAATAAACCAGACGATCTTCCGCATAAACTTTAACGCTAAAGCGACAACGGAGGCTACCCGGTATGAGAATGAGCAAAGTCCGGCTAAAAGGAATGAAACCGAAACATCAAAGAATGCGGTTTCTGGTCTGTTCCCCGCTTCTGTTATAGCAAAGCAGGGCAATGCCGAACAGCAAAGCACACCTTTAACGTTGCTAAACTCAGTGCCCACTGGCAAGCCGCTTGCCTGCGGACTGGTTAAGAACACACAAGCGCCTTTATACTGGATGATAGGCCGCGGTGCAACTTTGGGCAACAACAATCAAATTACCCAATTGATGCAGGAGGCAGAGGTGGCCCGTCAGACGTTAACCTCGCGTGTGCAGCTGCATACGCCCGATGCTTATATCAATACACTTGGTTCGGCACTGGCGGTAGCCGGTGATGCCATTTGGGAAAATCCATCTTACATGCACGGCGCGGTGGCCTGGCGTATGCGCCTGCCGGCTTGGCGCGGTGCATACGTAGCCGATCTTTTGGGCTGGCATGACCGAGCCTCACAGCACTTTAACAGCTATGCGCTATCGCAAGTAACCACGCCCGAGAGCGGACCCATCATAGCCGACACTGCCTTACACCTGGCACGCCAGCTTGAAAAGTTAGGTACCGCTATGTTTAGCAGCGGCTACATTAGCCGTAACCCCGGCGGCGATCTGCGCCCGCATCATTATGACATGAACCTCGTGTTTATTGACCAGTTGCTCAATCACTTTAACTGGACAGGTGACGTTACCGAAATTAAAAAGCTTTGGCCGTTAATTAAACGGCACCTGGCCTGGGAGAAAAGAAATTATGATTTGGATGGAGATGGGCTTTATGACGCTTACTGTGCCATTTGGGCCAGCGACGCCCTGCAATACAGTGGCGGTGGCGTAACGCATTCATCGGCCTATAACTACCGGGCTAACCAAATGGCCGCCTTGCTGGCCCGTTTGGTAGGTGAAGATCCGGCACCATATGAGCGTGAGGCTGCACATATCAAGCAAGCTATTGCTACTACGTTATGGATGCCGGGCAAAGGTACTTATGCCGAGTTTAAAGACTTGTTGGGTAACCGCCTGCTCCATACATCGCCGGCTTTGTGGACCATTTACCATGCTATCGACGAAGGTGTTCCGGACAGCCGCCAAGCTTACCAAAGCCTGCGATATGTGGATACGGATATACCACATATACCTATAACAGCCAAAGGCTTAACCGGTAACTACTGGTTGCTGAGTACCAGTAACTGGCTGCCTTATACCTGGTCAATTAACAATGTGGCCATGGCCGAAAATCTGCACACAGCTTTGGCTTACTGGCAGGGCGGCCGTTCGGCAAATGCTTATCAGCTTTGGAAAAGCACTTTACTGGAAAGTATGTACCTGGGGGCAAGTCCGGGTAGTTTTCAGCAATTATCTTTTTATGACGCACAGCGCGGCGAACTGTACCGTGATTTTGCCGATCCGGTGGGTATGGCTGCCCGTACCCTGGTTGAGGGCTTATTTGGTGTAAAGCCCGATTTATTGAACAATACCCTTACCATCAAGCCGGGGTTCCCATCGGCATGGAACTACGCTGCTCTAAAGGTTCCAGATATCAGCATTGATTTTAAGCGCAATGGTCTTACCGACAGCTATACCATAGCCTCATCATTACCCAGGGCAACTTCACTCAAATTACAGATCAACGCCCGGGCAGCTCAGCTAAAACAAATAACCGTTAACGGGCAGCCAGTTAAGTGGAGTTGCATAACTTCCTCAGTCGGGCAGCCGGTTATACAAGTTGAGGCAGGCGTACAAAAAAGCTATGCCATTAAAATACTCTGGAGCGGGAATACTATTTTAAACTTGCCTGTTGAAGCCGATTGTGCTGCTGGTAAAACATACACGCAAACATTTGGCAAAGCAACGGTGCTGCAAATAGCCGATCCGCAGAGCGTGCTGCAAAGCAAACGCAGCTTGCCTCACCAAATCAGTTGGGCAGTTAAACCCTTAACCGGCAATTTTACAGTATTTGTTCAGCTAAAAGAGGCCGCGTTAACTTGGTGGCAGCCAATACATATTGCCGCCTATGCCAAGCCGGTTGAAGTGAAGTATGATACCAACCAGCCCGAAAACGAAATCAGGTTCGGGGTACAAAGCCACGGCTACAAGGGTAGGGTATTGGTACAGGTTAACCCGTATACCAAGTCAACCTATCAAAGCAGCGTAAATGCTGTCGAAAATCAATCTATCGCCGAAATCACGGTTTCGGCGGCGCATTTAATTCCGGGTAGTAACCGAATCAGATTGCAATATGGCGGACAGGTCATTGATACGACTATTATAAACTGGAGAGTTAATGCGGCAAATAGCTCAGCCATGCAAACGGTTGATATGTCGGCCAGCTTTAACGATGAGCTTACACACATTTTTACCAATCAGTACCTGTCGCCAAGGCCTAAAAGTGCAACGCTGCAGCTGCCGGTACAAGGAATTGGTAACTGGTGTTATCCGCTTACCACGGCCAAAATTGATGATAGTGGTTTGCGTAAAGCGGCCGGTTCGCAAAACAAGTTTACGCTGCCTCAGCAAATTCCGTTTAGTACCCTAAATACGGGTAAAAACATTGCTTTTACCTCGCAGTGGGATAATTACCCCCGCAGTTTAAGCGTACCGTTAAACGGGGCGGCCTCACATGCCTACTTGTTAATGGCTGGTTCTACCAACCCTATGCAGAGCCGCTTAACTAACGGTACTATTACAGTTAACTACGAGGATGGCACCAAAGAACTGCTGGAACTGAAAAACCCCGAGAACTGGTGGCCCATAGAGCAGGACTATGATAATGACGGTTTTGCATTTAACCCGGGTGCTGCAAAGCCCCTGCGTGTTTACCTTAAAACAGGAACCGCATCATTAGATTTTACAAATTACACCACCATTAAAGGCTTTAGCAATAAAGCCATAGACGGCGGGGCAGCCACCGTGCTAGATTTGTGCCTCAACCCGGCTAAGAAGTTAAAAAGTTTAGAGTTAAGAACCGTTGCCAATGATGTAGTGATAGGCTTAATGGGAGTGACGTTGGTAAGGTAATCGGAATAGGTTATTAACCTGACAAACTATGTCGTTTTAAATGAAAAGACTGAGTTAATATAGTATGAAAAACATCTCCAGAATATTGATCGGCGCTTTATGCGGCCTGGGACTTATGCCGGCTGTGCATGCACAGCAACGCATTAACCGGGAACAATTGGTAAAGCGCCATAATGTGGTGGTCAATGCGATTGATTCGCTGTCGTCCTTATCGGTAGGCAATGGTAAGTTTGCCTACACCGTTGATGCCACGGGTATGCAAACCTTTCCCGAAAAATATGATAAAGGCGTGCCGCTGGGTACGCAATCTGAATGGGGCTGGCATAGCTTCAAGGATACAGTAGGTTATAAGTTCGAAGAATCATTAAAAACGTATACGCTTAACGGGCGCAAGGTTACTTATTCGGTGCAGTGGAATGATCCTAAACGCAATAAAGATGCATCTAACTGGTTCAGGCAAAATGTGCACCGGCTGCAGTTAGGTAATCTAGGGTTATGGCTTAGCAAAAAGAACGGTAGCCAGGCTACTGCCGCCGATATTCAGAACATCCGGCAAGAGTTAAACTTGTGGACCGGTGAAATTACCAGTTCTTTCACACTCGAAGGGGAGCCGGTTAAAGTAGTAACCGTATCGCACCAGCAGCAGGACGTGGTTTCGTTTAACATACAATCTGCCTTAATAGCACAGGGGCGCTTAAAAGTTAGGCTGCGTTTTCCTTTCCCAACCAATGAGTTCGCCGATGCCGGTACAAATTGGAAAAACGGCGGTAAGCACCAATCGTCCATTGTACAGGCGGTGGGGCAGCAGGCGGTCATCAAGCATCAGTTAGATACCAATAGCTATTTTACACAGCTAACTTGGAGTGGCCAGGCTTCGGTGGCCAGTGCTGCAACGCATGATTTTGTGCTGTCGCCTGCCGGAAAAAGCAACCAATTGCAGGTAAGCTGCCTGTTTACACCTAAGCGGCAGGCACTGGTACCAGCTTTTGGCGCCGTGCAAATCAATAGCGTACAAAGCTGGAAAGCTTTTTGGCAAAGTGGCGGCGCAATTGATTTCGCAGGGAGTACTGATCCTCGTGCGCATGAACTGGAGCGGCGTATCATCCTTTCGCAATACCTTACTAAAATACAATGTGCAGGCTCACAACCACCGCAGGAAACCGGCCTTACTTATAACAGCTGGTATGGCAAACCTCACTTAGAAATGCACTGGTGGCACGGTATTCATTTTGCCCTATGGGGAAGGCCCGAGTTGCTGGAAAAAAGTATGCAGTGGTATAATCATGTTTATGATAACGCCAGAGGTATAGCTAAAAGGCAGGGCTATGCCGGTGCGCGCTGGCAAAAAATGACCGACCCTGATGGTAATGAAAGTCCTTCATCGGTGGGTGCTTTTTTAATTTGGCAGCAACCACATTTTATCTACTTTGCCGAGCTGGCTTACCGTGCGCACCCTAACGCAAAAACCTTAAGCGCCTACAAAAAGTTGGTGCTAGCCACGGCCGATTTTATGGCCACCTATCCATATTACGAGAAAGATAAAGACCGTTATATTTTAGGCAAGGGGCTCATCCCAGCCCAAGAGCGCTATAACGCCGAAGAAACTTTTAATCCCACTTACGAACTGCAATACTGGTACTGGGCGCTCAATACCGCTCAGCAATGGCGCAAACGTTTGGGCCTGGCACCCGATAAAAAATATGCCGATGTGATGGCTAAGCTATCGGCCTTGCCCAAAGCCAATGGCGTTTACCTTGCTGCAGAGAGTGCGCCCGATTCATACAGCAATCCAAAATACAAAACGGATCATCCGTCGGTACTGGGCGCGCTGGGTATGACGCCTTATAATGATAGGCTGGATATGGATGCTATGCGCAGAACTTTTGACCTGGTTTGGGATACCTGGGACTGGAAAGATACCTGGGGCTGGGATTTCCCGATGGTGGCTATGACAGCAGCCCGCCTGGGTAACCCGAAAAGGGCTATTGATGGCTTATTTATGCCCATTAAAACCAATACCTACCTTATAAACGGGCATAATTACCAGGATGACAGGCTGCGCCTCTACCTACCCGGTAATGGCGGCTTGCTGGCTGCTGTGGCAAGTATGTGTGCTGGCTGGGATGGTAGTAAAGGCACTAACCCCGGTTTTCCTAAAGATGGAACCTGGAAGGTAAAATGGGAGGGCCTGAAGCCAATGCCGTAATTACGGTTGAGAAAATCAAATAAGAAAAGGGAGCCTGGCTCCCTTTTCTTATTTAACAGTGTAAGTTTTTACAGCTGCCACTGGTATGCCGGTACTGGTTATCCCTTGTACTATTACCCGTACGGTTGTTTTGTTGTCGGTATTAAAAAAAGTTATGGCGCTATGGCCGCTTGCATTAGTATTGCCGTTGGGCTCCCAATGTAAGGTAGCCCGTAAGTCTTGACGGCTGTCCGGAACCGATGGATTATAGGCGGGGCTGTAAAAAG
Organism: Mucilaginibacter sp. PAMB04168; assembly: GCF_039634365.2. Lineage (NCBI taxonomy): Bacteria > Pseudomonadati > Bacteroidota > Sphingobacteriia > Sphingobacteriales > Sphingobacteriaceae > Mucilaginibacter > Mucilaginibacter sp. PAMB04168. The sequence continues at coordinate 4,877,266 of NZ_CP155079.2, read as the reverse complement.
TACGCGCTTCGTAATAGCCATTTACTGCGGCCTGCATAGCGCCTGGTTCAGGCGATCTTAGCGCTTGGGGTTTAAGGGTGATGTAAATGATAAAAACCACGCCTAAGTTTAAAGACGATGCACTGGCACCTGCCGGCCGGAGTGCGGCGGCAGTAGCGGCAGAGCCTTCGGTATTTGCAACTAATAAAGAGGGGCCGCCAATTGCTTTCTTTATAACAACCTTTTCAATGGCGGTTACAGGCAAATCGTAATAAGAGTTCGATATCAGGTCGATCACGTCATCCGGGTCATTCTCTGAAAACATGGCTTCCCGATTATTCAGTACAATACGTGGCGGAACTTTTTGGCCATCGGCCATAAAATAAAGTCGATTGGAGCTGGCATCTACGCGTGCTTGCTTAGAAGCAAACTGGATATAGTCGCGCAGGGTATTGTACCTGTAATCATCTTTGGTAACGGTAAGCACTTCATCTTTGTAACCAAAATCGGTAATGGTACGGTCGCGCAAAACTTGTTTGGGCTTGTTTTTTACTTCAACTTCTTTTAGCCGTATCAGGGTATCGCTCAGGCTGCGTTGCTTAGTTAGCGTTGCTTGCTTAAGCAGGGCCTCGGCCTTAGTTGCAGTAACCGCAGGGCTGTTTAAATCCGGAGATGTGTTCTTAATATCCGGATAATTGGCATTTAAGGAGTCTAAGGAAATAAGGCCGATTGACTTACCCTTAATATCCTTGGCATTTAGCCTTAAGCTTTGTGAGCCATACAGTTGCATGTTGTCGAAAAAGTACTTGCCCTGGGCGTTGGTTTGCGCCGAAAACAACCTGCCGTTAACTGCTTTAGGTGCAATTAGTGTTATGTTGGCGCCTGTTATTGGTGTGCCTTGTTTAGGCAGTTTAACGGACCCTGATAAACTGATGCCCTGTTCAGGAATATAGGCTATGCGCAGGGTGGTATCAGCCAGGCGTTTCCATATAAAGTCGCGCCAGCCGTGGGTTAGCAGGAGTAAGTCGAGCTGTTTTTGGCGCTGTACATTGGTGGTATCAAAATAACGGGCAGCGTGTTTAATAGTACCTCTAAGTTCTGATTGCAGCATTAAGTAAGCTATAATATTACTTTCATCAGCCGGTACGGTGGTTGCATCAACTGCTGTTAACGAAAAATGAGTCGGTACTGAATGGCCTTGGTTGTCAGTTGTGTTAATGTCTAAAACCACCTTTTCACGCTTTGTGTAATCTGGTTTATCGGTTTTAATCATAAGGTTGGCGTTTTGTTTGTTATCAATATACATTAGCCTTTCGCAGTTAGGTTTTTGTTCGCCGTCATACAAGGTAAGGCTGGCAATGCCAGCTGGTAACTGGCCGGAAGGAATAGCAATTACAGCCGTGTTGCCTTTGAGCTGAAAGCTTTGCTGGTAGGTAAGCCGGCCAAAGCTGCGGGCCTTAAGCGTTAAGGTTTGGGCTGTATATATAGGTATAGCCTTTTCATTACAGGTAATAACAGCGTATGTAGCGGTATCTTTTCGCAACACCTTTAAAGTAAGCCCGCTGCTTAGCGGTTTAGGAAAAACCGGCGGTAACACCTGCATGCCATTAAGTATCTTAACCTGATAGGTCTGGCCGGCAAATGGCAGCAGGGTAAATAGACCCATACCCAGGCTGTCGGTACTAAAATGCGCAACCGTATCGCCCTGTGATGATAAGATTGCACCCCGCAAACCTACGCCCTGCCCGTTCTGCATTTCGGCCTTAACTGCTATTATAGATCCTAAACCTTCTACCAGTGAGCCGCCTTCGGGCAAAAACTGGATGCGAGCTGTACCTGTTGCCTGGGTGGTGGTTTTAGCAGGGCTGTTTGTACTGATAATTGTTATAGGTTTTTCAAACACAAAGTTATCGCCAAAGTTGCGCATCCAATTGGTATAAGCCCTGAGCCGGTAGCTGCCTGCTGCTAAGGAATCGCGCAGTTTAAAGTCGCCTTTGCCCAAGCCTTCTGTCAGAGCAATAATTTCGCGGGCAGCTATTTTGTTGGCCGGGGTAATAAGCTCAACATAAAGGTTTTTGCTGGTGTTTAGCGGTTGGTTAGTTTGTGCATTTAGCAGGTAAGCTTTAAACCAAATATCGTCTCCAGGGGCATAAAGTTGCCTGTCTGTATGCAGGTAAACTTTTTCAAAAAACAGTTTTACCTCCTTTTGAGGCCCTTGGTTTTGTGCAAACACAGGCAGGACAGTTACCCATAGCAGTGCAAAGGCAACACAGTTGATAATTCTTTTCACGTGAAATTAATTTTCTTTTAAAAGAAGGGTTTATTGGTTATTGATATGGCAATTTAAACAAGTTTCGCTTAATCAATTTTGTAAAAATCGGAAATCAAGGATAGTGCAGGATGGTTTGTCAACATTAAGTCAATAATTTTATTGACTGATAATATCGTATACCTCCCCGCTAATATCGTATACTGTAGTATCAATACCAATTATTAAACCCAAAATATGGAAAAACTTTTACTTACCAACTTCATGGCTTTGTGCACAGCTGATTTTCATACGTCAGTTTGACACTTAATTACAAGCGGTTAGCTTCTCTAACCGCTCATGCTTTATACCACATTCCAATTAATTAAATCTAACTGTAATTAGATTCTTTATGATGTATAAATTACTCAAAAATTTATCTGTTTTATTTTGTGCTGTTGTTTTTTTCGGGAGCTGTCGGAAAGAAAAGGAGGAATTTTACGAACGTCCTGAAAACCTGGCGCCTCCTATTTATCAAGTGCTGGCTTCGAAGGGAAACTTTACTACCTTACTGGCTGTCATTGATAAATCGGGCTATAAAAATACCTTAAGCAACGCGGGTTACTGGACACTTTTTGCACCTAACGATGCCGCTTTTCAGAAGTATTTTTCTGAAAAGAATACCTCACTTGCTGCAATGGATTCTGTTACTGCGCGTAAGATTGTTACTTACTGCCTGGTATATAACGCTTTTCAAACCAATCACATAGCTGATTTTCAGTCAACTGCGCAACCAGTAGGTTGGGTGGCTAATGCAGCTTACAAACGCCGTACCGCATATTACGATGGTTTTTATACCGGTACTGGCCCCGACGGTGCAAACACTACACTTTTAAGCAGCAACCGTAACGGCTCATACCTGCTTAATGATAACAACAATAAGCACATCCCGTATTTCTATTCGACTTACATGACGGCTCGCAACCTTACCGAGAGTGATTACAAGTACTTTTTTCCAAACAGTACTTATAACGGCTTCAATGTGGTTGATGCGCAGGTATTAAGCAGAGACATTTTAGCTGAAAACGGTGTAATACACGAGATTGACCGCGTGGTGCTGCCATTACCAAACCTGGAAGACCAACTGGCCAGTAACCCTCAGTATAGCCTGTACAAGCGTATACTGGAAAGGTTTATGGTTACCTATGCAACCAGCAACGATATTAACAATCGTTACCGTATCCTTACCGGTAAGTCAAACAACGTATATGTTAAGTTTTATAGCCCAACGCTGGCTTTTTCGCCTAATAACGAAAACTTCCTGAAAACGCAGGAAAACGATGCTCAATCTGACGGGTATACGATGTTCATACCTACTAACGATGTGCTTTATAAATATCTGAATGATGTAGTGCTTGAGTTTTTTAAAACCACGCCTAATCAGCAGTTAAGCAACGCCGAGATTGATGCTTTGGTTAATACATTGCCGCCGAACATTGTTACCGATCTGCTAAATGCGCACTTGTTCCAAACTACAGTATGGCCTTCAAAGTTTACGGCTACGGCCAACTTTCTTAACGAGCCGGCCCGGTTTAATTTGAATACCGACATTATAGACAGGAAATTTTGCAGCAACGGTATATTCTACGGTACCAATCAGCCGCAAAGAACCAACGTGTTCAGTACTGTTTTTGCCAGGGCTTATCTTGATCCACGCAACTATTCTATTATGACTACGCTGCTTAATAACGGTTTGCGTACTGTTGTATCTAATCCAAATTTAAAATATACCATATTCATGATGCCTGATGCGGCATTACGTGCAGCCGGGTACAACTACGATGCTGCTACAACAACATACAGCTATACGTCTAATGGCGCAACAACCACTGGTAACGGCGTGCGCGATCAATTGTTGAGAATATTACAGCTAAGCATTGTGCCAACGCCTAATAATGAACTGGATAATTTATCCGGAAACGGTATAATAGAAACGGTTAACGGCGAGTATATACGCTGGGATAATAATATAATATCATCAGGCGGCACGGTAGAGAAAGGGCTTACCTTCAGAGCGGTTGATTCAAAACCTTACGTTAATGGCAAAGTATATTATTTAGACAATAACGGGTTGCTGTTTTATCCTGAGAAAACGATTCCGCAGGAAATTTTATTCAACAATGCAGATAACAGCTCTTCACCTTATTATGCATTTTATCAATACCTTAAAAATTCTCAAATCTACAATGCGGTAACTCAGGATATTACTGGCTTAACTGTAGGCGCAAGCTACACCGTACTTATACCAACTAATGCAGCCATTTCACAAGCTGTGCGAGACGGTATTTTACCGGGTACCATAGCTACAGGTGTGCCCAATTTTACCCCAAGTTTATCAACCGATAAAGACAAGGTATCCAGGTTTATTTTATATCACATCATTAATGGCTTAACCATTGCGCCCGATGGTAAAAAATCTCCTAACGGAACAGCACAACCAACTGTGCTGCGCGATGGTAACGGTAACGTGGTAAACGTATCTGTATTTAACCAGCCCAACAACTTACGGATTCAGGATAATTTTGGGCGTTCGGCTACGGTGTTACCGGCAAGCAGCAGCAACACTCCTGGCCAAATAACCAGTAATTACCTCGGTAACCGTACACTGTTTCACCTAATTAATAACTATTTACAATACACTTATTAAGACCTGGCTTTACACATGAGAAATATTTATAATGCTATTTTTTTTACAGTATTAGCATGTTGCTTGGTTACTGTAATAAATGTACATGCCCAAACAGCCGAAAAGATTTTGATCAAGGGACGGGTTACCGACTCGAGAGATAAATTGCCTGTTGTTGGTGCCACTGTTGTTGAACAGGACAAAGACGGCCGTACCATCAGCGGTCAGGCTACAGATATTGACGGTAACTTTGTACTCAAAGTAACTGATGTATCACACAAGATAGTGATATCCACCATCGGCTATAAAAGCCGTACTTTAGAAATAGGTACCCGCCGTATAATTAACGTTACGCTGGAATCAAACGCGCGCGCACTAACCGATGTTGTGGTAACTGCCCGCCCGCCGGTTAACAATGGTACCGGCTTAGTGATTGATAAGCGCGACCAAACCACCTCCACCGTTACCTTAAATGCAAAGGATGTGGAAGAATTGCAGGCCACTAGTATTGACCAGGCTATACAAGGCCGTTTACCCGGTGTGGATATCATTGCCAACTCAGGTGACCCGGGTGCTGGTATGTCTATCAAAATCAGGGGTACATCCACGCTGAATGGTAATACCAACCCGCTTATTGTGGTTGATGGTGTGCCATTTCAAACTACTATCCCCAATGGCTTTAACTTTAGCACGGCAGATCAAACCCAATATGCCGACTTGTTGAGTATTGCTCCGTCTGACATTAAAGATATATCGATACTTAAAGATGCTGCCGCCACGGCAGTTTGGGGTGCGCAGGCTGCTAACGGTGTTTTAATTATTACAACCAAGCGTGGCCAGAAAGGTCCGCCGATTATTAGCTATACCTTTAAAGGTACTATGTCTGCGCAGCCATCGCCAATACCGCTGCTTACCGGCGATCAGTATTCTACTTTTATTCCGGAAATGTATATGAACGTGGCTGGTGTGCCATTGCCTACCAGCATACGCGAATTTGCTTATGATTTGCAGGATCCGTACTCTAAAAATTATAGCCAAAATACCGACTGGCTAAAAACGCTTACCCGCACCGGTTATCTTACCGATAACAACCTTTCCATATCGGGTGGTGGCGATAAAGCCCGTTACTTTGCATCAGTAGGGTATAACGGCCAAACAGGTACTACATTGGGTACAGGTTTTTCGCGTCTAAACACCCGTTTGAATCTGGATTACATTGTATCAAGCAAAATCAGGTTCACTACTTATATTTCTTACGCCCATAACGTTACCGATTATAACTACGCTACTGCAAATAACGGTACCGGCTCAGATGCGGTACGTAATATTGCAACCATTCGTATGCCTAACATGAGCGTATATGAGTATAACGATGCTGGTATATTAACACCCAACTTTTTCTCACCAGCCTCTAACATACAAGGCGCTTACAGCCCGCCGGCCAACTCTAATACAGTTACGTTTTACAACCCGCTGGCTATGGCCGTTGCTGCTAAAAATACATCAGCAACCGACCGTATCATCCCGCACTTTAACTTAACTTACAACATCATTCCGGATGTGCTCAATTTGAACGGCGATATCGTTTTTGATATCTCTAACGGCAGGCAAACCCGCTTTTTGCCACAAATTGCAACGGGCCGTCCGTTTACAGAAACTTCGGTTAACCGGGCTGGAAGCTCCGATTACGATACCTACTCGGTTGCATCAAAAACCAACTTGATTTTTACGCCGCGGTTAAACGAAAAACATTCATTTACCGGTCTGATCTCTGTACAAACCAGTGATGTTAAATCGGTAACCCAATCGCAGTTAATTGCCGGTACTGCATCAGCGTATCTGCAGGATCCTTCGGTTCCGGGCCGCTTAAGCAACTCCGATTTAACCAAGGGGTTTGCTTCGGGAGTTGAACAAACCCGGTGGGTGGCAGCTTTAATTAACGGTCAGTACAAGTATCTGGACCGTTACATTATCAACGTAGCTTTACGTGGTGAGGGTAACTCTAACTTCGGTGCCGACAGGCGTTATGGTCTGTTCCCTTCCATCTCTGCCCGTTACCGCCTTTCAGGTGAAAAGTTCATGAAGCGGTTTGAAAATTTCCTGGATGAGTTTAGCTTCAGGGGTGGTATAGGTCGAAGCGGCCGTGCACCTTCAGACCCTTACTTATTTTACAACAATTATGTAAGCACGGGTTCGAGTTACTTAGGCCAGGCCGGTTTGTATTCTAACAATATTCAGTTGGATAACCTTCGCTGGGAACAGCTTACAGGTATCGATGCCGGTGTAAACATCATTCTGTTTAAACAAAGGCTTAACATTGACCTGGGGTTTTACAAGAACCGCACCCGCGATTTATTTGTAGACAAACTGAACCTTCCAAGTACAACCGGTTATGCTAACCTGCCGTACAACGTAGGTACCATTGATAACCAAGGTTACGAACTGAACATCCTGAGTACGCCTATTAAGACCAGAGACTGGTTAGTTGATTTTAACTTTAACATATCGCAAAATATAAATGCAGTTAAAGAAATATCACCTTTATATGCAACCTCGGATGGTAACGTTTCCCGAAACGGAGATTATTTGCAGCTGTTGCAGGTGAACAACCCGTTGGGCTCGTTTTATGGTTACAAGTTTGCCGGTGTTTACAAGGATGCTGAGTCTACCATTGCGCGTGATGGCAACGGTAATAAGATCATCAGCCCTAACGGTACACCGGTGCAAATGCGCTTCAACTATCCGGCTACCGATTACCTGTTTCAGCCTGGCGATGCCGTTTATGAAGACATCAACCACGATGGTAACATTAACTACCAGGACGTAGTTTACCTAGGTAACGGTAACCCTAAATTTACAGGTGGTTTTGGCCCAAGCATTACCTGGAGAGGCAGTATTAAGTTGAATGCTTTCTTCTCATTCCGTACAGGCGGGCAGGTTATTAACCAAACCAAAATGCTTACCACCAATATGTACTCGTTTAATAACCAAAGTACTGCCGTACTCAGAAGATGGCGTACTCCTGGCGATGAAACCGACATGCCGCGCGCCGTATATCAAACCGGTTACAACTGGTTAGGTTCATCGCGCTACGTGGAGGATGGTTCCTTTATGCGTTTCCGTTCCATTACAGCACGCTATACTTTCAACAAAAAGTTAGTAAACCGTTTAAAGCTAAAAAACTTGAGCGCCTATATAACAGCAGAAAACCTGGCCACCTTCACCAAATATACTGGTCAGGATCCGGAAGTATCACTGAGAGGTACGGGTATATTCCAATTGGCAAAGGATGACAGCGCTACGCCGCCATTAAAACTTTACACCTTAGGTTTATCAGCATCATTCTAATATACTGCAACATGTTTAAAAGAAATATATACAAAGCAATACTGATTACCATTATGACGGTATCAGCAACCTCGTGCAACAAGTACCTGGAATTGCGGCCGCAAGACGGTATCACACGTGATAAGTTCTGGCAAACTAAAGAACAGCTTTCTTCTGCAATTGTAGCGCTGTACAATGCCATGGGTAGCACTACCTCACAATTTTTTATATGGGGTGAGCTAAGAGGAGATATGGTTATACCGGGCCTTAACGCCAGCCAGGACGATATCAACATGGTGGCCGATAATATTTTGCCTACCAATAGCATAACCAACTGGAATAATTTTTACCGCGCAATTAACTTGTGCAATAACGTGCTTGATTTTGGTCCGGGCGTTATTGAGCGCGATAATACCCTAAGCCGCGAACAGTTGAACGTTTACTTATCTGAAGCATTAACCATCCGGGCGCTATTGTATTTTTATCTGGCGCGTACCTTTAGTGATGTGCCGCTTAAACTAACCTCAACTTCGTCTGATTCTGACTTGGGGCAGATATCAAAAAGCTCGCAAGCCGAAATTTTGAATCAGATTGTTTCCGATTTAAATAAGGCCGAAGGTTATGCAACGGTAAATTTTGGAACTGTAGCTTCTGATAAAGGCCGTGTAACCAAATATGCAGTAAATGCCCTGCAGGCAGACGTATACTTGTGGATGGAAAAGTATGCCGATTGTATTACGGCATGTGATAAGATTATCAACTCAAACCGGTATGCACTGGTTGCGGGCGATGCAGGCTGGTTTAATGCACTGTATGTACAAGGCAACTCGGCTGAAGGAATATTTGAGCTGCAGTTTGACAACCAGTTCCTGAACCCTTTTTATACCATGTTTAACCTGCCGTTGCGTTACAAAGCGCCGGCTGATGTTATAGATAATTTTTGGGGGTTAGATGATGTTGACCCGATAAATGTTAAGGATATACGCGGTGTTGATGCCTCCGTACGCCAGTCTGACCAGTACATTTACAAGTACCTGGGCCTATCGCCAACTACGGTGCGCTCTACCGATAACTCTTACGCACACTGGATTTTTTACCGATATGCCGATATATTGCTAATGAAAGCCGAGGCGTGTGCCAACTCGGGCCGCGGTCAGGAAACCGTGAACCTGGTTGCTCAGATACGTACCCGTGCCAAGGCTTTGCCAAAATCGGCTCCTGTTACGCCACCTGCAGTAACTGATATTAATGGATTAAATGATTACGTACTGCAAGAACGTGCACTTGAACTGGCTTATGAAGGCAAACGTTGGTTTGACTTGCTGCGCCATGCTAAACGGAACAATTATGCACGTTTGGAGATTCTATTATCAGCACTCAGCAGAGTTATACCGGCCGATGCACAACAGTCAGCCCTGAACAAGCTGCGTGATAAGAATAACCATTACCTGCCTATTTACCAAAACGAGATACAACTTAACCCTAACCTTGTTCAGAACCCTTTTTACAGATAGTTCTTTAACAGCAAAAGCAAAAAGATTATGAAAAAAATATTCGAACGTGTTTACCTGGTGCTAATTGGATTAGGTATTACTGCACTAATGGGTTTAAATGGATGTAAACGCGAAGCGCTTACGTATACCACAAGCAGTACGGTTAATATGTACACGTATTTGGGCCAAAACCCCGATTACTCATTATTTAAGCAAATAATTGATAAAGCCGGGTACGCAAGCTTTTTAGATGCATACGGGGCGTATACCTTGTTTGCAGCTAACAACGCTGGTGTAAATGCCTACCTTAAGGCAACCAATAAAGCCAGTGTTGATGCCATTGATGCCGAAACAGCAAAGAAGATTGTATCGGTTAGTTTGATAGCCGATACTTTAACATCGAGTGCCTTTAAAGATGGCCGGCTGCGTACTGCAACCCAAACAGGCCAGTACTTAATTACCGGTGCCCGTAACATTAACGGCGAAACCAAAGTGGTAATTAACAAGCAAGCGAACTATGTCACCGGCAATATCCGTGCAGGCAATGGTATCATTCATATTATTGATAACGTGCTGGTGCCATCTGATTTAACGCTGGCTAAAACGGTGGAGCAAAACAGCAAGTATTCCATATTTACTGCTGCACTTAAGGCTACAGGATTTTATGATACCTTAAATGTGGCATCATCAGCCAATACAAACCCAACCCGCAGATTGCTTACGTTAATGGCCGAAACAGATAGCGCTTTTAGGGCCAGTGGCATTGCTGATTTTAATGCGCTTAAAGCTAAATTTTCAACCAAAAATGATCCTAAAGATCATGCCGACAGCTTGTGGCTGTTTTGCGCTTACCGCGTATGGCCTGAGCTGGCTTACCTGTCTGATATTGCTACCTCAACAGCACATGCTACTTTAGCGCCGCTTGAGATTACTACCAGCCAGTTAAGCGGGCAAACTGTGTTATTGAACAACGATACCTTTAACGGCGTGCTGGAGCCTGGCTTTGCACTCGACCGCCCTAATAGTGATATAACGGCTACCAATGGTGTTTTGCACCGGGTTTTAGGTACTTATAAAATTAAGGTTCGTTTCCCTACAGCGGTTTATTTTGATGTGGCCGACCAGCCCGAAATTAGAAGATCTGGTTTCTATCGGGTACCGGGTCAAACTAACAAAGTATTTGCTTACAATGCACTTTCTGAAGTAACGCTGCTTGGTGCGGCAGATATGAACAACAACGCTTTATTTTACAATACAACTCCTGCCACCCCGGGTTCTGCCGATTACTATTTCGGTAACGATTGGGTTCAGATAGGTAACCGCTTCAGAAACGGTGCTAACGCATCCAACGTTTCATCGGCTACGTTTACTACGCCTGTAATTGTGAGGGGCCGTTATAAAGTATGGGTGGATATTAAACGCAATGGTAATAACCAAAACATACCCGTAGCATTTGATGGCCAAACTTTGCCAAACCTGGTTAACACTGCTGATGCATTAAGCACAACTGAAACCGAGGCACAAGCCGAGGCCCGCGGATTTAAAAACTATTCAGAATCAGATGTAACTGTTGCTGCCAACCACGTAGGCCGTTTGGTAGGTATTATAAATGTAACGGTAACCGGCCGGCATAAAATCACCTTTACCTCAACAGCACAATCGGGCGATGCCAGAACCTTCCTGCTCGACGCAATTGAGTTCAGACCGGTAGATATGAATCAGCTGCGTCCGAAACTGGGCAGAAGCGGTGCATTGATACCTTAGTAGAGGAAGGTCATATTTTATACACTAATCGAATTTATCAGAAGAATGAATAGTTTCAAGAATAGATATATAATCGCGATACTACTGCTTACCACTGTTTTTTACGCTTGTAAAAAGCAATGGGACGATCGCACCGAAGCTGTAGACCAGCAATTGGACAAGACAGTAATGCAACAGATACAGGAGAATGGTAACCTAAGCACTTTTGCCGGTTACCTTACCAGGCTGGGTTATGATAAACTGCTAGCCAGTTCAAGAACCTATACCGTTTGGGCACCTACCAACCAGGCGCTGCAAGGCGTTGATCAGGCTACTGTTAGTGATACAGCCAAACTGCGCGTGTTTGTAAACAATCATATTGCCAATCAGGTGTATTTAACAACTGCGCCCAAGCCGTCCTTACGGGTGCGCACGTTAGGCGGCAAAAACTTAACATTTACCACCGGCATGGTCGAAGAGGCTAATATTACTGTGGCTAACCAGTATGTAAAAAACGGGGTAGTACATACCATTGATAAGGCGCTGCCACCAAAAATGAATATTTCTGAATTCATCAGAAGTTTGAACGGTGTGGCCGATCTTCATAGGAACTACATTACACGGCAGGATACTAATTTCATCGACACATCTAAAGCTACTATACAAAGCTATGATCCTAAAACCGGTAAGCCTGTTCTGGTTCCGGGAACGGGTGTAGTTAACCTGAATAAGTACTTTACACGGGTGGCCAGTTTAGCCAACGAAGACAGTACTTATACTTACTTCGTATTAACGGATGCTGCTTTAAATACTGAGCTCGATAAAGTGGTAAAATATTTTGCCACTGTAACCAACTCAACAGATACTACACGTAACATGCTGGCTTCTTTTAACATATTGAAGGATGTTGCTGTTAGAGGCGCAATAGCTGAAGCTAACTTGCCTGCAACTGGGCTTATGTCTGTAAATAACGTGCCCATACCGGTTAACAAAGCTGCTATTGTGCAACGTTACAGCGCCAGCAACGGTATGGTGTATGTAATTAGCAGCATGCCATTTGCCCTTGCCGATAAAATTACACCGATTGTAATTCAGGGAGAGAATCCGAGCTTTTTTGCACGTACAGATGCAAATTCGTTCACGTTTTACCGTAGCCGCCGCGATCTTCAGGGTCAGGTGTTCCGTGATATTTTACTGGGAACCAATGCTAACTTCCCGGCTAACTTTTTTGCAGCTTACAAGCTTAACAATTTGTATACCTGCCAGTATAAAATTGTTGTACGGGCCAGTAATGATGTCTTTACTACCGCTACCGATATTGTAGAGAGTTTCAATTTTGGCCAAACTACGGCAGCAGTACTGGGCGCAAACGGAACCATTACGCCTAATGCGGTGGTAAACTTTCCGGCACAACGCATGGGGCCGGTTAGCCTTACCAAGTACGAAGAAATACCGTTGCCTACACCGGCTAACAGGAGCGCTACCAGTACGCTTACCCCGCCTACCAATATTGCAGGAGGCAATCCAACCACAACAGCAACGGCAGCCAATACCATTACTTTAACATCGGGTAATCTTAACGTGTTAAAACGGACATCGGTAAATATGTATGTAGTGGGTGCTAACGCCACGGGTGCAAACAACAATAACATAACTTTTGATTACGTAAAACTGATACCTATTTTACAATAACGACCAACCTTAACTATGCAAAATTTTACTAAATCATTAGGTTTACTGCTCCTTTTATGCCTTTTAGGAGGTGTAAAAGCTCATGCGCAGGAAACAGATAGCGTATCAGTGGTGCGGCTTGCAGATAGTATTGCCCGTTATAAAGCCGACTCTACTTTGAGGGCAAAGGGACCTAAAATAAGCGGTGTTATAAAAGATGCAGCCACCAAAAGGCCGGTATCCGGTATCAACATTGGTGTGCCGTTGTACTCATCAGCTATTAGTGATGAAAACGGCCGTTTTACCATAAACCTGCCTAATCTTGATGTTGTGCTTACCGTAGGCGGACAAGGATACCAGGAAAAACAAGTACCTATCAAAGGCCGTAGTGTGCTGCCGGATATTTATCTTTTTGAAGGCTCCTACAGTTCAGTTTATGATGTTGCACGTATGCCGTTCGGGCAGGTTCCGCAAAGTCAGCTGTCAACTGCAGTATCGGCTGTAAATACATTTGGCTCGTGGGAAACATCCTCGCTCGAAACGCCCGACAGTTATTTGCAGGGTAAAGTAGCCGGCTTGGATGTGGTACGCCGTTCAGGAACGCCTAACGTAGGCGCCAATTTGTTTTTGAGAGGCTATAACTCCTTGTTTGGCGGCAATGCGCCGCTGGTATTAGTTGATGGTATGATATACGATACTTACCGTTACGGAAGTTCGTTAATAAGCGGCCATGTTCATAACCCGTTCAGTAACCTTGACCTGCGTGATGTAGACAGCTATACGATATTAAAAGATGCTTCGGCAAGTATATATGGTACAAAAGGTGCCAATGGTGTAATTTTAATTAACACCAACAGCAACCCCGAACTGGCTACAAAAATTGACTTGGGCATTTATAGCGGTTATAATTATGTTCCTTCCAGCTTCCGTTTGCCTATTATGCAAGCTGGTGACTATCGCACTTATCTGTCAGATCTGTTGCGTACAAGTAACTTGACTTCGGCTCAGATTGCGGCACAACCTTATTTTAACGATAACCCCAGCAGCCCCAACTATTACGTTTACCATAACGATACCGACTGGCAAAAACAAGCATTCAAAAACGGTTATAACCAAAACTATAACCTGCGTGTATCAGGTGGAGATGATATAGCCAGGTATGTGCTTTCTGTAGGTTATACCGGTAACAAGGGCATCTCTCCCATGACCGATTTAACCAAAGTGGGTACACGCTTCAACGCCGATTTAAATATTAGCCGTAAGCTTACTGCAAAGGCCAATTTGTCTTTCGAGTATAATGAGCAGAACCTGCGCGACGAGGGTTTGTCTAATACCACTAATCCATTATTCCTTAGTTTAACCAAATCACCTTTTCTGCGTACCAATGATGTGAACGCAGCGGGTATTCAATCGCCTAACCTGGCCGATGTTGATATTTTTAACATAGGTAACCCGATTGCGCTTATTCAAAATTCACGTGCGCTTAACCGCAATTACCGGTTTTTTGGTAACATTAGTTTTAAATATCAAATCAGCCGGTATCTGGCCGCTCAAACGCTCATCGGTATTACTACCGATAAGGTTCGTGAAAGCACTTTCATTCCGCGGGCTGGCGTAGCTAACGATACTACAGCTACTATGGTAATTGATAGTCGTTTAGGTAGCCAAACACAGCGTTTATACAGTTTGTATAACGATACCTATGTTTCGTACAACCGCACATTTAACAGAATTCATACCCTGGGTGTTTATTTAGGCACCCGCTTTACCCACTTCACCAGTAATTATAATGTTGACAGAAGCTACAACTCAGCTATTGATCAGCTGATTACTGTAGGTAACGGTGTGGCAACCAGCCGTACCGTTGGTGGCGATATAGGTAAATACCGCTGGTTAAATAATTATTTAAGTGCTAATTACCAGTTGTACAACAAATACATTTTTGGCTTTAATTTAACTGCCGATGCCTCTTCCCGCTTCGGTACCGAGGCCGACGGAATATCGTTGGGTGGTGTGAAAATGGCCCTATTGCCATCTGCGTCAGCCGCTTGGGTGGTATCGTCAGAAAAATTTATGGCCAATCTTAACTTTATAGAAATGCTGAAGTTAAGAGCTAGCTACGGCTTAACCGGTAATGATGACATTGGTAACTATGCTGCCCGCCAGTATTACATATCACAAAACCTTTTAGGTTTGCAAGGTTTAGTAAGAGCTAACATCGGAAATCCTGCCCTGCAATGGGAAGTTGGTAAAAAACTGGACATTGGCGTGGACGCATCGTTCTTTCAGGAGCGTTTAAGCATTACGGCTGATGTATTCAGAAACACCACTACCAACATGATTACCCGTGAACCAATCACTACAGCCGGAGGTTTGGCCTTTGCCGTTACTAACAACAGCGGTATGCGTACCAATGGTGTAGAGCTATCCGTTAACGGCCGCATTATCAGCAAAGCTGACCTGAAATGGGATGTAGGCTTTAATGTTGCTGCTTACCGTAATAAAATCACCAGCTTGCCTTCTCCAATCAGAACGCAGTATGCCGGCGGTACAATCTTAACCCAGGTTGGCCTGCCTGCCGGAGTATTCTACGGATATAAAACCAATGGTGTTTACACTACAAATGCGCAGGCGGTTACTGTCGGCATGTCTTACCGTGATGCTCAGGGTAACCTGATAGCTCAGCAGGGAGGTGACGTTCGTTTTGTAGATGTGAACGGCGATAAAATTATTGATGCGCAAGATATGCAGGTAATTGGTAATCCTAACCCCGATTATGTAGGCGGTATAACTACCGGCGTTATATATAAACGCTTTACGGTAAACGCTTTGTTAACCTTTAGCAAAGGCAACCAGTTGTACAATTATACGCGTCGTCAAATTGAGTCGCAAAGTAATTTCAACAACCAATCTTTAGCTATCAATAACCGTTGGAGAGCCGATGGTCAGGTTACCAATATTCCGAGAGCCTCTTACGGTGATCCGAGCGGTAATGCAACATTCTCTGATCGTTGGATAGAAGACGGATCTTACCTGCGCCTGCGTACTATATCTGTAAGCTACGATGTAAACCTGAGAAAGGCCAGATTCCCTAAATATGTTAAGGTTTATGCCACCGGTAACAACATCATCACCTTTACCAAGTATTTGGGTTATGATCCGGAGTTTGCAGCCAGCGAAAACGTGCTGCTGCGTGGTGTGGATACAACACTGGAGCCACAGTTCAGAACAGTACAATTAGGTGTGCGCATAGGTATATAGTTTAAGTTGACTTATAAGTATTATGAAAAGATATTCGTATAAATTTGTTTATAGAATTTTACTGGCCAGTTGCCTGGTTACTGCATTTTCCTGCAAAAAGCTGGTTGATGTAAAACCCGAAGACCAAGTAGATATAACCAATCATTTCCAGAACGTATATGATGCCAATGCAGCGGTTATTGGTATCTATGGCCAGCTGCAAGGCATCGCCGATCGGTACATTGTATTGAACGAGTTGCGTGCCGATTTAATGAGCCCTACAATGAATGCCGACCAGTACCTGAGGCAGCTGAACACGCATACGGTAACCGAAGATAACCCCTGGGCCGATCCAAAACCGTTTTACCGCATTATTATGAACTGTAATGATGCTTTGGCCAACTTTGATATCATGTTGAAGGATGCTAAGTTAACACAGCGCGATTATGACGAACGTTATGCTGACGTTAACGCAGTTAGAGCCTTTTTATACCTGCAACTGGGTATACACTGGGGTAACGTACCCTACGTTACCGACCCATTGGCTACGGTCGACGCGTTGAAAGATGCAGCCAAGTTTCCGAAAACTAATTTTAATGATCTGCTGGATAAACTAATAGCTTCAATGGCAAACCGTAATCTTGATGATTATGCGGCTGCCAATGCTACAGGTGCAACCAATACCTCATTAAACACAACGGTTGATGGCTACCCAACCAACTTGTTTTTTGTAAATAAACGTTGCTTGTTAGGCGATTTGTACTTATGGAGAGGCAGATACAGAGAAGCTTCTACCATGTATAAATATGTGACCGAGACCGGCTACCGTGCTGCTGGTGGTGCTAACGACGCCAGCTTCTGGCAGTACAAGCCCAATTATAGCCGTTTCTTGATCACTTATACCAAAGCAGGTGACGAAAACACTTTAATAGACGATAATACCAACAACAACGGGTGGAGAGGCATTTTTGCAGCTACTACGCAAGGTACTGAAACCAGCTCGGAATGGATATGGACAATACCTTTCGACCGGAACTTTGCACCTGTAAATCCATTTATCGATTTGTTTTCTAACCAGGGTGGGCGTTATTTGCTTACCGCATCAGGCTTGGCTCTTGATAACTGGAATTCTCAAACCCAAAGTAACGGCTTTGCCGGTGATGCGCGTGGCCGTATCTCTGTAAGAACCATAAACGGGCAGCCGGTAATTGCTAAACAGTTGTATTACTACCTCAATAATGCCTTAATACCTACCAATATTTTACAAAAGCAAGGCCGCTGGTTGCTTTACCGCGCTGCCACGCTTAATCTGCATTTTGCCGAGGCCGCTTGCCGCGACAATCAGGTTCAAGTTGCCTATGCTTTAACCAGTGTAGGTTTCGCCACAGTATATAATAGTATATACCCGGGTACGGGCACTGTACCGGCCGATAAAACAAACCTGCAGCAAACGCTTTTGCCAGCGCCTTATGATATTGATGCACGTAATGGCGATGTTCCTTATTACAGGGGGCCATGGCACAGGCAGATAGGCACACGCAGCCGCGCTAATTTGCCTGCGTTAAATCCCAATCTATATCAGCCGACTCCAAATGTACCAGGTATGGAAGATGCTATTATAGCCGAAGATGCTGCAGAACTGGCTTTTGAAGGCCAGCGCTGGGGAGACCTGCTGCGCGTAGCCCTTCGTCGTAACGATCCTAACTATTTGGCCAGTAAAGTGGCTGCCAAACTGAGCCGCGATGGTAATGCTGCTGCTGGCGCTACTGCACAGTCCAAACTGTCAAGTATAGCCGGATTGTATCTGCCATTTAAACTTTAAATTATTACGCACTTGAAAGGCAGCTTCATTTTTTAACGAAGCTGCCTTTTTTGTTTTAGAGCAGGCATGTATACAGTTTAACCTATTACTTATTATGTATTGCATTAAAATACGGTTCCGGTTTTGAAACGCGCTTCAGCTAAAATTTAATAAATCACCTCATGAAAATATTTTTAAACAAAGCCTTAAAGCTCACGCTGATAATTACAGTATGTGTTACAGCAACTGCCTTTGCTCAGCGCCAAATGGAGTACCTAAACAGGGGCTTGGTTGCCGTAAACCAAGGTGGGGGCAGTGTATTTTTAAGTTGGCGTATGCTGGGCACCGAGCCCGATAATGTAACTTATAACCTTTATCATAAAGCGGGCGGCAAGCCGGCCGTAAAAGTGAATGCCAAACCCTTAGCCGCGGCTACCAGCTATACCCAGCAAAAGGTAGACAGTACCGTTGCCAACAGCTGGTTTGTAAAGGCAATCATCAACGGTAAAGAAGAGGCTGCCGGAAATACCTATACCCTTAATGCAAATGCACCGGCCCAGGCTTACTGGAATTTGCCGCTCAAAAACCCCAAAGGTTATATTCCCAACGATGCTTCAGTAGGCGATTTAGATGGGGATGGGCAATACGAAATCATACTGCACCAAACCGGTCGAGGACGCGATAACTCATCGGCAGGTATAACCGACCCACCTGTTTTTCAGGCGTACAAATTGGACGGTACCTTACTTTGGGAAATTAACCTGGGACATAATATCAGGGAAGGCGCGCATTATACTCAGTTTATGGTGTATGACCTGGATGGAGACGGCATTGCCGAACTGGCCTGTAAAACGGCCGATGGTACCGTTGACGGTAAGGGCAAAGTAATTGGCGACAGCACCAAGCGTTATGCCAACGCGCAAGGCCGCATACTGGATGGCCCCGAGTACTTTACCATATTTGATGGCCGCACAGGCGCTGCTTTAGCCACTACCGATTACATACCTGCCCGTGGCAACATTGGCGGCTGGGGTGGCCGCGGGGGCAATGGCGGTAATGATAACAGCGGTAACCGTGTCGATCGTTTTTTGGCTTGCGTGGCCTATCTGGATGGTATGCATCCCAGCGTAATAATGTGCCGCGGCTATTACGGCCGTACAGTACTGGCCGCGTGGGATTGGCGCGGCGGTAAGCTTACCTCGCGCTGGGTTTTTGACACTAAAGATGGGGCTAACCCTTACTCGGGCATGGGTAATCATAATTTAACTGTTGCTGATGTAGACGCCGACGGTAAGGATGAGATAGTGTACGGTTCTATGTGTGTGGATGATAACGGTAAAGGCTTGTATACAACTGGCCTGCGCCACGGCGATGCTGTGCACGTGAGCGATATGGATCCTTCGCGCCCTGGCCTGGAGGTTTTTGGTGTGCACGAAATTGAAGAAAAAACCAAAGGAGCAGGCAGTGCTATGTATGATGCCCGCACGGGCGAAATACTTTGGCAGGGCGATCCGGATATGGACGTAGGTCGTGGCATGTCGGCAGACATTGACCCTCGCTATGCTGGTGTGGAACAGTGGGGTGGCGCCGAAGGCTTGAAGACCGCAAAAGGAGAAAAAATAGGCGCAGCTCCACGCACTGTAAACTTTGGTATTTGGTGGGATGGTGACCTGCTACGCGAACTGTTGGACGGGAACCGTATCATGAAATGGGATTACCAAAACAGTAAAATAGATAATTTGCTGGTGGCTGATGGTTATCAGTCCAATAATGGTTCAAAATCGACTCCAACCCTAAGCGCCGACCTGTTTGGCGACTGGCGGGAGGAAGTAATATTGCGTGCTGCCGATAACCAAAGCCTGCGCATTTACACCACCACTATTCCAACCCAATATAAATTTCGTACACTAATGCACGATCCACAGTATCGTTTAAGTATTGCCTGGCAAAACGTAGGTTATAATCAGCCCCCGTACACCAGTTTCTTTTTAGGTAATGGTATGAAAGCGCCCGTTAAACCTAATATCGTGATACTGAAAAGTAAGTAAACCAGTTAAACAAGTAGTGAAGTAAGGCATAAACTTTTTGAGGAAGCGCTTTATCAACAGGCTTTTAGAATAGGACAGGGGCGTCTGTAAAAATGACGCCCTTATAATTTTATCAGGTTCTTATTTAAACGCTTAATTACGGCCGATTCCTTGTCTGCCTTTAAGGTAAATATCACCAGCCCATTTTGCGCTTTGATTCCATACAGGGCAGTATTTTCTATTTGGTTGGTTTTGACATGCATTTTTTCTACTTCTTCTTGCTGAAGAAGTTCAACCGACAGTAACTGATACGTCTTATGCTTAGTATGGATAATATACAAAGGCCCGAGTGGAGTTATAGTGCCAAAGCAGGGCCCTATTCCTGTGCGTTTAACAGAATCTGCCGACGCCACTGAGGTTTGCGCCATGCCTACGTTTTCTAAGGCTGCAATAAATAACACAGACGATAAGAATGCTTTCATATCACAAAATGCTTATTATACAAAAGTACCGGCCTATTGTTAACTGAATATAACGTACGTATTGGCTTTAAATAATAAGCTTAGCCTTTGCTTCAACAACAGTGCCTTAGCCGCCATCGCCATAGGCCAATATGATTAATATCGTTCCTAATCCATTTGAATCAGCAACATATGGAAAAGTGCCTGGGTTTGTAATGTTAACTTTAGTAAAAGTAAATCAGGGGTACGTTGTGTAAGTGAAAGAACGTATGCGACGCCAATAAGCTGCTTGTTAAAGATTCAACGTTCCTCAAACTGGCAAGTTGGACGACTGACTCAAATGATCGCTTCGAGGCATGCGAGCTTTAGACCGATCAGTTACCCACTGCTGCATGTACCTGGCTGATGAATTCAGCAGGTTGATCTATACTCATCATTATACTGTGGCTCATAATGGACTTGTGATAAAGCCGCTCAATACATACTGGTTGGTTAAAGGTTATCAGCAGATTGGCACTGCTTTTAATGACGCCCCCTTTGAAGCAAACACTGTATGACTGCTCGTATTCCTTAACCTGCCGGATAGCTTTAATATTCTGAATTTCGGTTTGTGCACGCCAGCGAATGCCTGTACGCAGCAATAACTGGTTATCTAATATAATTACCGGACTTTTCAGGATAGCAGAAAAATCGCTGATGATGAACATTATTCCGTATACGCTAATAAATGAGAGGACTATCGCGGCTTTATAACTGTATTGCAACACTACCAGGTGCACGGCCACCAACTCAATAATTCCAACAAATAAAAAAACGCCAAATAAAGCTGCATAGCCTGAATTGCGATGGGTGGTAAAATATTGAGCATTTGAAGGCAAATTAGTTGGCCTTTTCCAGCATAGTAATCCAAACCGAACAACTGTTAGCTCCGCAGCCAGCAATTTAACAGGTAGGCTGTTGCCCAGTACATGAATTAAACTTTGCCGTAAATGGTGAGCACTGTCAGGCATTTGGGTTTGCAGTGCCTGGTAATAGCGGCGTATCTTTGAAATTTGGGTAGAGGCATAAATAATAATGCCCAGTTCGAGCACGAAGGTAAGTTTGCGTAGCTGTAAAATATATTGCCGCTGATGCGGCGGCAATAACAGATAGGCCGCGCCACAACAGCAACTAAATACAAGCAGTAAACTTCGTTTTCGCAACCGAAGCGGCCTGATGAGCAGGAAGTAATAAGCAATGGGAAAAGTAATGATCATATCGGCCAACAAGCCTGTAGCTACTATATCATGCCTCGCAGCTGATGCATGATGCAACAAGTACAAGCCACCCAACAGTATACTTAAGCCGGCTAGAATAGTATAACCTGCATTCTTAACAAAGTGCAAACCTACAAACAGCATAACCTGCAATTATTTATTTGATAAAGACGGCCTGAATGTTCATGATGAAATTTTAATTTTTCATCATCACTGCGCTGTCATTCACTTCAAACGTATGATTCTTCAATAAATTAATTATTTCAGCGCCAGCCAGCAAAACAGGGCCATAACCATGTGCGGCATAAACATTTACCGGGCGGTAGTAATAAAATGCCGGGTCGAAAGCCATACCGGTACCTACACAAACGCCTTCAACCTGTCCTTGTGCATTCACCTTGGTAGCTGTAGCATTCCAGGCCAGCAAAGTTGCCGGTCCAAATGCCTTGCCGTTAAGCCAGCCCTGGTTAATGCCCCGGGCAAAACAGTAAGCATAAATAGCCGTGGCCGATGTTTCCAGGTAGCTGTCATTGCGGTCTAATAACTGGTGCCAAAAGCCTTGGCTAGATTGGTAGGTAACCAAGCCTTTAGCTAAGGCCTGGTATTGCTGCAATACCGCTTTGCGGCCCGGGTGTTGCTCGGGTAGTACGTCCAGCAGCTCCGTCATGGCCATCAGGGCCCAGCCATTGGCACGGCCCCAGTGAAACTGTGGGTGTACGTCCATTTCCTCAACCCAGCCGTGCATGTAAACCCCTTTTTCGCGGTTAAACATGCGGGCGCTAAATTGTAAAACCTGTTTTACAGCATCATCATAATATTTATTATCGCCGGTAAGCTTACCCATTTGGGCCAGCGCCGGTACGCTCATAAACAAATCATCCAGCCACAAAGTATTCTTAAGCGGGCGGTTACGGGCTAAAGTACCGTCGGCAAAGCGCTGTTGTTTGGCCGATATAAAATTGATAAAATTATTGGCCATAGGGCGCAGGTTAGGCGATGCATTGCCGAGGCGTATAGTTTTAATGGTAGCCGCACACAAAGCGCCGGCATCATCCAAAGCGCCCGGTTCCATCACTGAGTGCAGCGGGTTGCGGCGTGATGGGTATTGCAGGTTCAGTTTCTTGAAAACCGGCACAGCATCAGCCAAAAAGGTTAAGCGGGTTTTGGTATAATCGGTATAGCGGCTATCGCCCGTAGCCTGGCCAGCCAACAACATACCAGCATAGGTAACGCCCCACTCATAACTGGTTAGCCTGAAATCGCCGGGTTTAAATATGGTAGCCGTATCGGCATTATTTAAAGCAACAGTAGCATTGGTGCGGCGGTTAATAAACTGCGTTGGGGTGCCCTTGTCCAGGTAGTCCAATATACGGTCGAGCGTTTGCTTTACCTTGGCCTGATCTGTGATGTCATACGGAACAGGATAGTTCACTTTCATGGCATGCAGCGGTGTTACCACGTCATTTACTTTCTGGCTAAAGGCCAATTCACTGGCAAGTAATCCGCAGCAAAGCATTAATCCGGCTTTAGTGGCTTTCATATGGGTTATTCAGGTTGTAGATGCTATGGCTATAGCATAAATAAGTAACAATTGGTTGATGAAGATACGATGATCCGCATCCTTACAAATTAAAGTGAAATAAAGTTAATTAACCAACACGAAGCAGACAGTATAGGACGGTTAAACTATTACCAGCTCAACTAATCTGTTAACTTTGGCTGCTTGCCTTTACTAACCTAAAGTACATGAAAAGATTTGTATACCTATTGACTATGCTGCTGGTAGCAGCAGGCGCCTTCGCGCAAAATGCTAAAAACGAAGTTTACCTGTTTTGCTATTTTAAAGGCAGTAGTGCCGATGGCCTGCACCTGGCCGCCAGTACCGACGGCTTAAAATGGCAAGCCTTAAAAGGTGATAGCTCATTTTTGAAACCTGCCGTAGCGAGTGATAAACTGATGCGCGACCCCTGTATACTGCGTGGAGCCGACGGGCTTTTTCATATGGTGTGGACGGTAAGCTGGAACGATAAAGGAATAGGCTACGCTAACTCGCCCGATTTGATCCACTGGTCGGAGCAGCGCTTTTTGCCGGTGATGGCTGCTGAGAAAGGTGCGCGTAATACCTGGGCGCCAGAGGTAACTTATGATGCCGCCACCAAACAGTACATGATTTACTGGGCCAGTACTATCACGGGCCGCTACCCACTGGCCGATACCATAACCGAAAAGGGGTACAATCATCGTATTTATTACACCCTGACTAAAGACTTTAAAACCTTTACAGCAACAAAGCTCCTGTACAATCCAGGCTTTAATTGCATTGATGCCAGTATACTGCCTTTTGGGAAAAAATTCATCATGTTTTTTAAAGATGAAACGGTGAAGCCGGTACAGAAAAACATTAAGATTGCTTATGCCGATAAAATAACCGGTCCGTACAAGCAGGCAGGTACGCATATTACAGGCGATTACTGGGCCGAAGGACCAACCGCACTGCAAAAAGGTAAAGAGTGGATACTATATTTCGACAAGTACCGCAACCACAAATACGGAGCGCTTACCTCAACCGACCTGAAAACTTGGACGGATATATCTGACCAAGTACAATTACCCTCCGGCATACGGCATGGTACGGTATTCAAAATTACCGTTGCCGAATATGAGAAGTTGAAGGCGGCAAAAAATTAAGAACGAAGAAATTATAAACATTGATTAAGCTGACGCTACAGGAGTAAAATTTACTGGACAAGCCCAATGTTACTTATATAAAGTTAAAGTATCCCCATCAAATAATGAAAACGGTTATAAAGTTATCTTTTGTGTTCTTGCTACTTGTTTCATCTACCAGCATCTTTGCACAAACTAACAAACATAGCAAACCAGCACCGAAACCCCTTTTTCGCGACCCGATTTACGATGGCGCAGCCGATCCGGTAGTGATATGGAATAAAGGAGAGAAGAAGTGGTTCATGTTTTATACAAACCGCCGGGCAAAGGATACCACTGTGGGTGAGGTAGAGTGGGTTCATGGCACCCGCATTGGTATTGCTGAATCAAAAGACGGCGCTACGTGGAAATATCGTGATACCGCTGATATTCAGTATCGCCCAACCGCTGGTTATACACACTGGGCTCCAGAGATTATTGAACACAACGGGTTATATCATATGTACCTTACGTATGTACCAGGCGTGTTTAAGGATTGGAGTCACCCCCGAAACATTTTACACCTCACCAGCACCAACCTGCTGAACTGGAAGTATGAATCAACCCTCAAACTGGCTACCGACAAGGTTATTGATGCTTGTGTGGCTCGTATGCCCAATGGCAACTGGCGCATGTGGTACAATAACGAGCGCGACCATAAGTCTATTTACTACGCCGATAGTAAAGACCTGTATAGCTGGACCGACGGTAAAAAAGCTGTAGCCGACCAAGGGGGCGAAGGCCCCAAAGTATTTACCTGGAAAGGTAAGTACTGGATGATAACCGACGTTTGGCGTGGTTTGGCCGTGTATAGCTCTGATGACATGCTGAACTGGAAACGCCAGCCCGATAATATTTTACAAGCCCCCGGTACCGGTGCTGATGACGGCGTAATAGGGGGCCATGCCGACATTGTGGTGAACCATGACCGTGCCTACATCTTTTACTTTACGCATCCCGGCCGTACTACACCGCCGGCTACCAGCCAGTATGAGCGGCAACGAAGCAGTTTACAGGTGGCCGAGCTGAAGTATGCAGATGGTAAACTTACCTGCGACCGTAATGCCCCAACCTACATTAGCTTAAAGCCTTAGCAGTGATTGTATCATTGCTGTTATAAAGTGGTTGTAATTGCCGGTTCACGGCCTTTTCAGGACGGTACAGGATACCCTTTAGCCCTGCATCAGATAAATTTGAGCCTACAGTATCTAACCAAATCTGCACCGTGCAGTTATAAACCGCTGTATAATATTTAATGTTACAGATCATGAAGCCGATGGCTATCAAATATTTGGCCCTGTCGTTTGCCGGGCTCTGCGCAAGCTTAGCTACGCCTGTTTGGGCACAAAGCGCGGCAACCAACTACCGGTTCGACCTAAGCGGAGCTAAGCCTAAAGCCGGTTTTACGGCCGTTGGCACGTCAAAAAATTATAATAACGATTATGGATTTGACATGGGCACTGCTTCGCAGGTTATCATGCGTAAAGGTCATAGCAGCAGCTTTGTAACCAGCAATAAACCATTTTACTTTTCGGCAGCCGTACCCGAGGGGAATTATAAAGTAACACTAACCCTTGGTGATGCTGAAGGCCCTACCCAAACTACCGTTAAGGCCGAGTCGCGCCGTTTAATGGTCGAAAACTTTGCCACCAAGCCTAATGAATCAAAAAAGGTAAGTTTTATAGTTAACATCCGTATGCCGCAGATTGCTAACGGCGAAATGGTAAAACTGAAACCCCGTGAAAATGGCAAGCTGGATTGGGACAATAAGCTTACACTTGAGTTTGCGGGTAACTCTGCTGTTAGTGCTATTGAAATTGAAAAGGTAGACAATCAAATTACCGTTTACCTGGCAGGCAACTCAACCGTGGTTGACCAGGACGATGAGCCCTGGGCTGCCTGGGGACAAATGATACCTCGTTTTTTTAAGCCAGGTGTAGCCATTGCCAATCATGCTGAGTCGGGCCTTACGCTGGGAAGTTTTATAGGCAGTAAGCGCCTGGAAAAAGTAATGAGCCTTATTAAACCCGGCGATTACCTGTTTATAGAGTTTGGCCATAACGATCAGAAAGAGAAGGGCCCTAACGATGGCGCTTATAAATCTTATACCGAGCGCTTAAAGCTGTTTGTAATGCAGGCACGCGAACATAAAGCCAACCCAGTTATTGTAACTTCAACAGCCCGCCGCTCATTCGATGCCGAAGGTAAAACGGTAAACACACTGGGCGATTACCCAGCTGCCGCCCGCAAGGTAGCCCAAGAACTTAATGTGCCTTTGATTGACCTGAACCAAATGGTAACGAAATTTTACGATGCCCTGGGTGTCGAAAATTCTAAGAAAGCACTGGTACATTATCCTGCTAATACCTTTCCCGGTCAGGATAAGGCTTTAGAAGATAATACACACTTTAACCCTTACGGTGCCTACGAATTGGCCAAATGTATTGTAGAAGGAATTAAAACGAATAACCTGGGCCTGAAAAAGTATCTGGTTGATACCAAAACGTTCGACCCATCAAAACCTGATCCCATCGAAAGCTTCAACTGGCCGCTAAGCCCCAAAAATTCTGCCATTAAACCAGATGGTAACTAACCAAAACTACCTGTTATGAAAAAGAAACTGTTCGCCCCGCTGTTCGCTCTTAGCTTCTACTGCATAGCTGCACAAGCGCAACCCGTGCTCGAAACCGGCGCTAACAAACAGCCCATGGCCGTTGCCCAATGGATTGACAAAGATACCGGCCACAAAGTAGTGCGCTTAGTTAACCGACCCGGCGGCAACACCAGTTTCTATTTTAACAACAACTGTTTTGTACCTCAGCTAAAAAGCGAAGGCGATATCATGGTTTTCTCAGGTGGTACAACAACTGATGGCAAACAGTTATTCACCCTTAATCTGAAAACAAAAAAAGTTGCACAGCTAACCAACAGGGCTCGCGTGGCCGGCGAAATGGTTTGCGCTAAAACACGTGAGGCCTATTACCAAAGCGGCGATAGCGTGTTTGCTGCCAACGTAGATACCCGTAAAGAGCGTTTTATTTATGCTTTCGACCCCTCATTTAAGGGCAGGGTGGGTACGGTAAATGCCGATGGTACTTACATGGCCTGCGTAAAAGCAGTAGGCGACCAGGAGCGTGAGATATTAAAGCAGTACCCTGAAAAAAAAGATTTCTTCCAGCGGATTTACAACGCACATATTGAGCATGTGCTGTATATACTCAACACTAAAACCAAGGAATTGAAGGAAGTAAACCGCGAGAACGAGTGGACCAACCATCTGTTGTTTTCTACTACTGATCCAAACATACTTTCCTACTGCCATGAGGGCCCTTGGGAAAAAGTAGACCGCATCTGGAACTACAATATCAAAACCAACAAATCTACCCTTTTGCATAAGCGTACAATGCCTATGGAAATTGCCGGTCATGAGTTCTGGTCGCCAAATGGCAACACGGAGTGGTTCGATCTGCAAAAGCCTAAAGGGCAAACCTTCTTCCTAGCCGGATACGATATGAAAACGGGTAAAGAGAAGATTTACGAAATGAACCGTAATGAATGGTCAATCCATTTTAATGTAACGGCAGATGAAAAGCTTTTTTGCGGTGATGGCGGCGACCCGGGCCAGGTTGCCAAAGCGCCCGATGGCATGTGGATCTATCTGTTCAGGCCCGAAGGTGATAAGTTCAAGTCAGAAAAGTTGGTTAACATGAAGAATCACTATTATAAGCAAGAGCCTAACGTACACTTCTCTCCCGATGAAAAATGGGTGATTTTTCGAGCTAACTTTGAGGGGCACGATGAAATTTACGCAGTTGAAGTAGCCAAAGCTGCCAAATCAAACAAGGCAGAATGATTTCATATATGACGATTAAGATGAAATACTTGCTGCTTTTAGTTACATCGGTGGTGTTAAATTTACCCCTGACTAAAGCTGCTGACGAACCAGGCTGGGTTAAAACGGTAGGCGCGAAAAATTTTCCTTATAAAACCAAAGTTTACCTCGTTAGCGATTACAAAGCAGTAAACGATGGCAAAACACTCAGCACCAAAGCTATTCAGCAGGCCATAGACAAATGTTCAGCCGCTGGTGGCGGTATTGTTGAAGTTAAGTCTGGAAAGTATTTAACCGGTTCACTGTTCATCAAAAGTAATGTGAACTTGCAACTGGACGAAGGTGCCGAATTAATGGGCAGTCAGAACATTGCCGACTACCCGGAAATAGATACACGTATAGCCGGTATAGAAATGAAATGGCCCGCAGCGCTTATCAACATTATGGGGCAGCGCAATGCAGCTATTACAGGTAAAGGGTTGGTAAATGCACAAGGCAAGCCTTTTTGGGATTTATACTGGAATATGCGTAAGGAGTATGAGCCTAAAGGTTTACGCTGGATAGTGGATTACGATGCCAAAAGGCCACGAACACTGCTGGTAACGAACTCAACCGACGTAACCATCAAGGGCATTACCCTGCAGCAGGCCGGTTTTTGGACGGTGCAGTTACTTTACTCCAGCCAAGTGACCGTTGATGGCATTACCATTCGTAATAATGTAGATGGCCACGGACCAAGCACCGATGGAATTGACGTGGATTCATCAACCAAGATATTGATTGAAAATTGTGATATTGATTGTAACGACGATGATTTTTGCCTGAAGTCGGGCAGAGATTGGGATGGCCTGCGGGTGAATAAACCTACCGAGTACGTAGTTATTCGCAACTGTGTGGCCCGGGCAGGCTCGGGCTTGCTTACGCTGGGTAGCGAAACATCGGGGGGAATACGCCACGTGTACGCAACCAACCTGGTAGGCAACGGAACAAGCAACGGCTTAAACATTAAATCGGCCACTACGCGTGGTGGAACGGTGGAAGATATTCATTTCACTAACATCACTATGAACAACGTACGAACGGCCTTCCAGATCACCATGAACTGGAACCCGAGCTACAGCTATTCCAAGCTGCCCGACGGTTATACCGAAAGTACCCTGCCGCCGCACTGGAAAAAAATGCTCACCAAGGTAGAGCCGGCATCCAAGGGTATTCCGCATTTCAAAAACGTTTTTATTTCTAACATAAAGGTCAACGGCGCTAAAAAAGCCGTTAATGCTATCGGTTTGCAAGAATCACAACTGCAAAACTTTCAGTTTGATAAGGTGAATATGACGGTTGAAACAGCGGGCGAAGTAAAGTATGCTCAAGGCTGGAAATGGAATAATAGCACTATTACCGCTACTGATAATTCAAAACTAACTATACCTAATCTGCTTTCGGCTAAACCTTAACGGTATGAAAAAATATTTCGTTACAGCCTTCTCATTATTGGCTATTGCTGTTACCGCACAAGCCCAGCGCCCCACAGTTAAACGTGTCAATGTAGCTTTTGATACCAATTGGAAGTTTCACAAAGGCGATACCACCGGCGCCGAACAATTGGCTTTTGACGATAAAAAGTGGCGTGAGGTAACCGTACCTCACGACTGGAGTATTGAGGGGCCCTATAGTCAAACCAATCCTACCAGCCGGGGAGGAGGGTACTTGCCATCAGGCGTGGGCTGGTATCGCAGTAAACGTTTTACGTTTAGCAAGCCGGCTACTCCTAAGTTAATGTATGTGGAATTTGATGGTGTGATGGCTAATAGTGATGTGTGGATCAATGGGCATCATTTAGGCAAAAGACCTTATGGCTATAGCACATTCAGATATGATATCACACCTTACCTTACTTATGGTAGCTCAAATGTTATTTCCGTAAGGGCTGATAATAGTATTCAGCCTGCATCGCGGTATTACACAGGCGCAGGTATATACAGGCATGTAAGGTTAGTGCAAACCGATTTGGTACATTTAACACCTAACGGCGTATATATAACCACACCGGTTGCCACCGCCGCAAAAGGTACTGTTAAAATTCAGGCACAGGTAAAAAATGAATCTGATAAGTCAGCTGATTACAAGGTAATTACCACCATAACCGATAATGCTGGTAAAATCGTAGCCACGGTTGAAAAAAGTCAATCGGTTAAGGCAGGTGTAACGGCTGATTTTATGCTGCAAGCCGATGTGAAATATCCAAAGTTATGGAACCTGGATCAACCTAATCTCTATACCGCTATCACTACGGTTAATCAGGGCAGTACAGTAATAGATGATGAGAAAACCGTTTTTGGCATCCGCGAAGCAAAATTTGAAGCGGCGACTGGCTTTTGGCTTAACGGAAAGAATATAAAGATAAAAGGTGTGTGTTTGCACCATGATGGTGGCGCCGTGGGTGCTGCAGTACCTTTAGATGTTTGGGAAGAACGCTTTAAAACGCTGAAACAAATTGGTGTGAACGGCATCCGCACATCTCACAACCCTGTAGCACCTGAGTTTTTGGACCTGTGCGACCGCATGGGCTTTGTAGTAATGGATGAAACCTTCGATACATGGAATGCCTCCAAACCCAATGGCGAAAAAGGCTACAACCTGTATTTTACCGACTGGTGGGAACGCGACACCCGCGAAATGGTTATGCGTGACCGCAACCACCCATCTATCGTTATTTACAGCGTAGGGAACGAAATTCATGATAACCTGAACGATTCTACTGGATTTAAGAAATATCGCGATCAGCAAAATCTCATTCATCAGCTTGACCCGGGCAGGCCGGTTACTATGGCGCTGTTCAGGCCCAACGTATCTGGTGTGTATGCCAATGGTTTTGCAGCTATGATGGATGTAGTAGGTCAAAATTATCGCGAGAAAGAAATCATAGCTGCGCATGAAGCGCACCCTGATTGGATTGTAATTGGTACTGAAAACGCGCATGACATAGCCCAGTGGCTGGCCCTGCGCGATAAACCCTATATGGCAGGCCAGTTTTTATGGACGGGCATAGACTACCTGGGCGAAGAAGGCTGGCCTAATACAACGCATGATTCTGGCCTGATAGACCGCATGGGTAACTGGAAGCCGCTGGGTCTGCAACGCCAAAGTTGGTGGAGCGACAAGCCGGTTGTACACATGGTAAGGCGTGCCGATAACGATGGTACAGGCAACTGGGTAGCCAACTGGACACCCGCCGATTTCGGGACCTACGATAATGCCAAAGTGCAGGTGTACAGCAATTGCGACGAGGTAGAACTGTTTTTAAATAGCAAATCACAAGGTATAAAGCCAAAACCGGCCAATGATGCGCCGCGCGAATGGGACCTTACTTTTGAAAAGGGAACATTAAAAGCGGTAGGTCGCAACAAGGGTAAAGAAGTTGCAACAGAAGAATTTAAATCGGCCGGTGCGCCGGCCAAACTGCTGCTTACGGCCAGCCGCAATCAGTTAACGCACCGGTGGGACGATGCTGCACAGGTAAACGTTACCGTAGTAGATGCAGAAGGTAACGTTTGCGCTAATACTGATGATCTGGTGAAATTTAGCATCAGCGGCCCGGCCGAAATTGCAGCAGTTGACAATGGCAATGTAGCCAGTCATGAATCATACCAGGGGGGCGCGCGTAAAGCTTATCAAGGCCATTGCATGGCGTTGGTAAAGGGGAATAATCAAACTTTAAAAACAGGGCCGGTTACTTTAAAAGCTACCATGGCCGGTTTGCCCGAGGCCGCTATTACTTTACAAATTGTACAGTGATTAAACTATGCCAACTATTAACTATCCTAATTAAGTAACAATATATCATTATGAAGCTAATTAAAATAACCACTGTAGCCGCCTTAGCTTGCTTAGTGGTACTGGCTTTTAAACAGCCATCCAAACCAACTATTTACCTCATTGGTGATTCTACGGTGCATAACAGCGATAAGGTGCAGTGGGGCTGGGGCTCCATATTGGGCAGCTATTTTGATGAAAGCAAGATCAGCGTAAATAACCAGGCTATGGCCGGGCGCAGCACCCGTACTTTTATAAAGGAAAACCGCTGGCACCGGGTGGATAGCATGCTTCGTCCCGGCGATTACGTGCTGATGCAGTTTGGCCACAACGAGGGCAGCAAGCCGGATACAAACAAGGCAGGTTACCGGGGTGTTTTAAAAGGAACTGGTGAGGAAACAGTGGAACTAACCTGGCCAAACGGTACCAAGGAAAGCGTGCATACTTACGGCTGGTACCTGCGCAAGTTCATCCGCGAAACCAAAGCCAAAGGCGCTACACCAATTGTACTGTCTATGATTCCACGTAACGAATTTAGAGACGGCAAAGTGCTGCGTGCCGATAATGATTATGGCAAATGGGCTAGGGAAATAGCTGAGCAGGAAAAAGTGGCTTTCATAAATCTGAACGGCATATCCGCCGATAAATATGATGCCTGGGGTGCCGACTCGGTTAAGAAATTCTTTCCCGGTGACCATACTCATACCAATAAACTGGGCGCTACGGTTAATGCCGAGTCGGTAGTAGCAGGTATTAAGGCCAACAAATCAATTACATTAAATAAGTACTTAAAGAAATAAGATGATGCGTTCTAATCAATTGAAGACCTTGCTTTTTGCGGTAGCACTGGTGTTTACTGCCGGTGTATTGTTCTCATTTATGCAAAAGCCCAAGCCGGTGCTATACCTTGTGGGCGACTCAACCGTAAAGAACGGCAAGGGTAAAGGTGATGGTGGCCTGTGGGGTTGGGGCAATTACCTGGGTACTTACTTTGATACCACTAAAATTACGGTTGAAAATGATGCATTGGGTGGTACCAGCAGCCGCACGTTTCAAACGCAGGGCTGGTGGGATAAAGTACTGGTGAAAATTAAACCCGGCGATTACGTGATCATGCAGTTCGGGCACAATGACGCCAGTCCGCTGGTAGATAGTTCGCGCGCCCGGGGTACCATTAAAAACAACAGTGATGAGCAGCAGGAGTTGTATAACCCGCTTACTAAGAAGAACGAAGTGATACACAGCTACGGCTGGTACCTGCGTAAAATGATCAATGAGGCCAAGGCCAAAGGAGCCACCGTTGCCGTATGCTCGCTCATTCCGCGCGATAACTGGAAAGATAGTAAGGTTAACCGCAGTACTGACAGCTACGTTTTATGGGCCTCTCAGGCAGCTAAGCAAGCCGGTGCTACATTTATAGACCTGAACGCACTAGTGGCCGATGTTTATGACCAGGAAGGTGAAGCCAAAGTTAGATCAACCTACTTTACAACCACCGACCATACCCATACCAGTGAGGCCGGCGCCAAATTAAATGCCCAGCTCGTAGCCAAAGGAATTAAAAACAGTAAAGGCTTTTCATTAAGTAAATACTTGGCAAAGTAAGTCTCGCTCCGCGCGGGTATACGCACGTTAAAAATTTAAACTCAGGTAAGGTACGCCTTGCCTGAGTTTCATAATTACAACCAGTTATATGCAAAGAAAACATTTACTTACTACCCTATGTGCTATGATGTGCTTGGCATTACAAACCAGTGCACAAACCACAACCCGGTTACCTGTAGCGCGGGCAAAGTACAATTTCAATCCTGATTGGAAACTATATCCGGGCGATACCACCGGCGCCGAAAAGCCGGACTTTAATGATGCCGGCTGGAAAAACGTAACACTACCGCATGCCTTTAATGAGGATGATGCATTCAAAAAAGACATTCATGATTTAACGGTGGGAATTAGCTGGTACCGAAAAAAGTTTCAGGTGCCGCAGGGTAGCGCTGGTAAAAAGCTGTTTTTAGAGTTTGAAGGTATACGCCAGGCAGGTGAGTTCTTCCTGAACGGTAAGCCGCTGGGTTTACACGAAAACGGCATTATGGCCTTCGGGTTTGACATTACCAACAAGGTGAACCCAACCGGCGACAATGAAATTGCAGTACGTGTTGATAACCGCTGGGACTACCGCGAAAAATCAACCAATAGCACCTTTCAGTGGAACAACGCTAATTTTTACGCCAACTACGGCGGCATCAACAAAAATGTAAACCTGTACGTAACCGATAGGCTTTACCAAACGCTGCCGCTTTATTCGTCTTTTAAAACTACCGGAACTTATATATACCCGCACAATTTTGATGTAGCTGCCCGTAAAGCTGTTGTTACTACCGAAACGCAGGTTAAAAACGAGTACGAAGCACCTAAAAACGTAGAGCTTGAGGTAATAGTTGCCGATAGAGACGGTAAGATAATTAAGACAGCTGCCGGCGCTAAAGCAACAATAGCACCAGGCCAAATACAAATACTGAAAGCCGATATTCCGCTTACCAATCTAAATTTCTGGAGTTGGGGGTACGGTTATTTATATGATGTATACACTGTGCTTAAGGTGGATGGTGCTGTAGTAGATGTGGTGAAAACGCAAACCGGTTTTCGTAAGACCGAGTTTGGCAACGGCATGGTTAAACTGAATGACCGGGTTATCCAGATGCATGGTTATGCACAACGGAGCACCAATGAGTGGCCCGCGCTGGGCACCGATGTGCCTGCCTGGATAAGCGATTACAGTAACGGGATGATGGTAGAAAGCAACGGCAATCTGGTACGCTGGATGCACGTAACTCCATCAAAACAAGATGTAGAATCATGTGATCGCGTTGGCCTTATACAAGCCATGCCAGCAGGGGATGCCGAGGGAGACCCTAAAGACCGCCGGTGGGAGCATCGCCTGGAGGTGATGCGCGATGCCATGGTTTATAACCGCAATAATCCCAGCATTGTATTTTATGAGTCGGGTAATAAAGGTATTACCGAAGAGCACATGAAAGATATGAAAGCCATACGTGATGAGTTTGATCCGCATGGCGGTCGTGCCTCCGGTTCGCGCGAGATGCTGGATAGCAAAGTAGCCGAGTATGGTGGCGAGATGCTTTACATTAACAAAAGCGCTAAAATGCCTTTCTGGGCTATGGAGTATTCGCGTGATGAAGCGCTGCGTAAATACTGGGATGAGTATTCGCCGCCCTTCCATAAAAACGGTGACGGACCAAAATATAAGCAGGAAAGCGGCTTTAATTATAATCGTAATCAAGACTCGCACGCTGTAGAAAATGCAGTACGTTGGTATGATTACTGGCGCGAGCGTCCGGGCACGGGCAAGCGCGTAAGCTCGGGTGGCGTAAATATTGTCTTTTCTGATTCTAATACGCATTTCCGTGGTACGGAAAATTACCGCCGCAGCGGCGAGGTAGACGCCTTGCGTATCCCTAAAGATGGGTTTTATACCCATAAAGTAGTTTGGGACGGCTGGGTTGATCCTAATAAAAACGGCATCCATTTAGTAGGCCATTGGAACTATAAATCAGGCATAAAAAAAGATGTTTATGTGATTTCTACAGGCGACAAGGTTCAGCTATTACTCAATGGCAAATCATTAGGCTATGGCACGCAGTCGAACCAATTTGTATTTACCTTTAAAAACATAGCCTGGCAGCCAGGCCAATTAAAAGCCATTAGCTTTGATAAAACCGGCAAAAAACTGAATGAAGAAACGCTAACAACAGCTGGTGACCCTGTGGCGGTAAGGCTTACACCTCACACCAGCCCAACTGGCTTAATGGCCGATGGGGCAGACCTCGCTTTAGTAGACGTTGAAGTGGTAGATGCCAAGGGACAACGCTGCCCAACTGCTTTAAATATGATCAACTTCACCCTCAATGGCCCGGCAGAATGGCGTGGAGGCTTGGCTCAAGGACCCGGAAATTATATTTTAGTTAAAACCCTGCCGGTAGAGTGTGGCGTAAACAGGGTGATTCTGCGCTCGTTACCACAAGCAGGTGCAATAACCCTGCAGGCTAGCGCCGATGGTTTAAAAAGTGCTAACATAAACCTAACGTCAAAGCCTGTACAAGTAAATAATGGTTTAACTGCCTATTTTTCGGCTAGTGCATTAAAGGGAAGCCTTAAACGCGGACCAACGCCACAAGGGCCATCTTATACCTTAAGCCGCAAGGCTATCGATATTGCCAGCGTTACGGCAGGATCTAACAATGAGAAAGCTAACGGCAGTTATGACGACAATGAAATAACCAGCTGGGCCAGTGATGGTCAATTGCAAAACGGCTGGATCAAATACACTTTTGCAAAGCCTGAGCGGGTAGATGAGGTAACTTTGAAGCTGGATAACTGGCGTAACCGCCGTTATCCAATCCGTATAAAAGTTGATGGCAAAGTAGTGTATTCGGGCGAAACAACGCAAAGCCTTGGCTATGTAACCCTGCCGGTAAAATCAACCCAGGGCAGCACTTTAACAGTTGAACTGGCAGGTGCAAACACGGATAAAGACGGCTTTGGACTGGTAGAGGTAACCGGTAAAAAGGATGCCGCTGGCGCAGTAATTCCGGATAAAAAAGCCATATTAGGCATTAACGAAATTGAGATCTATCATAAATTATAATTATGTTAAAAAGTAAAATAGGCTATTCAGTAATAGCAGGACTGCTGCTGGTGGCCCCTTTTAAAGGCTTACATGCGCAAAAGCTGCCTGCTAAAACCAAGATTGTAAGTGATATGGCACTGGCCAATGAATACTTCATGAAAAAATGGCCCGATCCGGCTACGCCCACAAACGTGAACCGGGTACGTACCAGCAACCTTTGGACGCGTGCCGTTTACTATGAAGGCCTGATGGCTTTGCATAAAATAGACCCGAAGAAAAAATATTACCAATATGCGCTTGATTGGGGCAACCACCACAAATGGGAGCCACGCGACGGACTGAACACGCGCAATGCTGATAACCAGTGCTGTGGCCAAACTTACATTGAGATGTATCAGCTGGATAAAAATCCGGCTTATATTGAACCCATTAAAAAGAACATTGATTTAATGCTTACCAGCGATAAGGTTGACGACTGGCATTGGATTGATGCGCTGCAAATGGCCATGCCCATTTTTGCTAAACTGGGCGCTATTTATAACGATAATCGGTATTACGAAAAAATGTACGATATCTATAACTACTCCAAAACAGTACATGGTGGCAAAGGTTTATATAACCCGCAAGAGCGTCTATGGTGGCGCGATAAAGACTTTGTGCCGCCGTACAAGGAGCCTAATGGTGCCAACTGTTACTGGTCGCGCGGTAATGGCTGGGTATTAGCTGCCATGGTACGTGTGCTGGAAGTGATGCCTAAAAATGCACCTCACCGCCAGGAATATCTAAACATGTATAAAGACATGATAGAAGCACTGGTACCCCTTCAGCGTCAGGATGGTTACTGGAACGTTAGCTTAATGGATCCAACCAATTATGGTGGTAAAGAGCTAACCGGTACGGCATTATTTGCTTACGGAATGGCCTGGGGGGTTAATAACGGTATCTTAAAAAAGAAAAAATATGAGCCCATTGTAACCAAGGCCTGGAATGCCATGATTAAGGATTGCCTTCACCCTGATGGTATGCTGGGCTTTGTACAAGGCACCGGTAAAGAACCAAAAGATGGTCAACCTGTAAATTATGATCATATCCCCGATTTTGAGGATTATGGTTTGGGCTGCTTTTTATTGGCCGGTAGTGAAGTATACCGATTGAGCAAGTAATGAAAGCGTTATATAAGTTACTGTTTTTAGCAAGTAGTTCCATGATCTGCCTGCCTGCAACTATCCTGAAAGCGCAAACTGTTAAAGGTTTGGTAAAGGATGGTAGCGAGTACGTGTTTAAAGCCAGGGGCGAAAGTATCCGTTTGCAGTTTTGCTCGCCAACCATGTTCAGGGTGCGCATGAGCCACAATGGCAAATTTGAGCCTGATGAGTTTTTGATGCAGGAGAGCTACAGCTGGCCTAATGTAGCTGTTAAAGCAACTGCTACTAAAACCGGTGTACAGCTGGCAACAGCTAATATCAGGGTATTAGTAAATTCTTCGCCATTTAAGGTAAGCGTTTATAATTTGACGGGCAAACTGCTCTCAGCCGATCAGGACGGCGCCTGGCAAAAAGGCGAGTCGGCCGGCTGTACTAAGCAACTGCAGGCCGATGAGCACTTCTTCGGCTTTGGCGAGCGTATGGACTTTATTGACCAGCGCAACAAAAAGCTTAATTTAAATGTAGGTCGGGGTAAAAGTATTAACGGTAACCACCTGGTTGGTGCTTATAATATTAATGAGGCTAACTATTCGCCCATTCCGTTTTTTATGAGCACCCGTGGGTATGGTGTCTTTTTACACACACCTAACGCCACCACCTGGGATATGGGCAGCCAAAACGGCGATCAATACAGCTTTGCGAGCAAAGGCGGACAGCTAGATTACTACTTTATGTATGGTCCCGATTTTCCGAGTATTTTAAAATCCTATATTTCTATTACGGGCAAAGCGCCTATGTTGCCCAAATTTGCTTTCGGCTTGCATATGGGTACGTACAGTGGCGGCACATGGGGGCATGAGGAACAAACATCTGATGCTTATGTAATTGCCCTGGCACGTAAAATGCGTGAGATGGGCATTCCGGTTGATATTTTATTTTTGGATTCAACGTGGCGTATTTTTGGCAAGGTGGGTGGTAAAGGCGCTACTTCTTTTGAGTGGCGCGAAACCTTCAAAAACCCCAAAGCCATGTTTGATACCTTATATGGTCTCAATTACAAAGTTGTGGGGCTGCACTTGCGCCCACGGTTTGATAACGGTAAAACTTATGACCTTCTCGACCAAGCCCGTGCCAAAGGATACACTTACCCTGAAAACGGTAAGCCGGGCGAGTTCGTTAATTTTTTTGACCAGAAAGCCACCGATTGGTGGTGGAACAATGGTGTTATGCGGGTTGCATCCATAGGTGCTAAAATGCTAAAGACTGATGAAGGTAGCGCCTTTGGTCACCTGGCAAATGAAAGTGACAAAGTTGGGCCAACCGGTAAAGAGATTGAGAAGCTGCATAATGTGTTTCCTATTGCTTATGCGAAAGCACCTTATCTGAAGTTTCAGGAGCTTAATGGTTTTAGAGGTGTTAACCAAACCCGCGAAGGTTATGCAGGTATACAACGTTACCCATACATTTTTGCCGGCGACTGGCCAAGCGAATGGCAATACTTTGCACCGGTTATTAAAGCAGGTTTAAATGTTGGTTTATCTGGCGTGGGCTACTGGTCGCACTGTATGGGCGGTTTTGAGCATGCGGCCGACCCTGAGTTGTATATCCGCTGGGTGCAGTTTGGTATGTTTAGTCCGGTGGCTATGGTGTTTGGTATGGATCATCCGGGTTATAAAGAACCCTGGAACTATGGAGCCGAAGGTTTGGCTAACTTTAAAAAGTATGACCAGCTGCGCTACCGTTTAACACCTTACATCTATAGCAGTGCACATAATCAGTATGAAACAGGCATGCCTTTAAT
This sequence comes from Mucilaginibacter sp. PAMB04168, assembly GCF_039634365.2. NCBI lineage: Bacteria > Pseudomonadati > Bacteroidota > Sphingobacteriia > Sphingobacteriales > Sphingobacteriaceae > Mucilaginibacter > Mucilaginibacter sp. PAMB04168. The sequence goes on along the minus strand of NZ_CP155079.2, from coordinate 4,837,389 downwards.
GCGCGCCTTGGTGTTAAATTATCAAAGCGACCCTAATGTGTATGATATTGGCGACCAGTACCTGTTTGGCAACAATATGATGGTTTGCCCTGTTACGGTTAAAGGTGCCCAAACCCGCACCGTTTATTTGCCCGAGGGTAATTGGGTAGATTACTGGACCGGGCAGACTTATACCGGCAAGCAATACATTCATGTAGTAACACCGCTTGATAAGTTGCCGTTGTACGTGAAAGCGGGTAGCATTATCCCTATGCAGCCTGAAATGAATTACATGGATGCAAAAGCTACCGATGTGATTACGCTGGATATATTCCCATCAGCCGCATCGAGCTTTGATTTGTATGAGGATGACGGACTAAGCCTAAAATATAAGCAAGGTGATTATAGCCAAACGCATATCAGCAGCGCCTTAACAGCAAGTGGATATACTTTGACGGTTAATAAGCCGCAAGGTAAGTTTATTCCTGGCAGCCATGCTTATGTAGCCAAAATACGTTGGGATACAGCCGCGCCTAACAGCGTGACCGAGAACGGACAGGCAATTAAACAAGCCGGCGATGCTGATGCATTGCAAAATGCATCGGGCTGGTATTATGATAAAAATAGCAAAGTGCTATGGATTAAAACTATCCACAGTAACCGCGAAAATATTGCTTTACAAGTAAAGTAATACCTTAATTTGATTGGTTTAGCAAAAGGCCTGGGTATATGCTCGGGTCTTTTGTTTTATATTAAGATTGTGCTGGTTAAATTAAGCAACTCAAACTATAAGGGTACAACCAAAAAAGGGTTTTGCAACATACCACGTCAAAGTGTGCAATGGCGGGCAATTACTTCACTTCTTCAATCAGTTTCTTGTTAAACCATTTCTCGGGCAAAATTTCGAAGCCACTTACTTTATTCAACTTATACATTGGCTGCCCTGCATGTACCTGTGCTTTTACCTGGTTAAGGATAATGCCTTTCACATCGTTGAATATAAACGGCGGACGGGGTTCGGTAGTTAAATAACTTACCTCCACATTATTCAGCTTAATGTTTTTAGCGTGGCGGATAAAGAAACCGTAAGCGGGTAACACGCCAAATTTTTCGGGTTCAGGGTAAAGCTTTTCGTGTTCAGGTACCACTTGCTGTATTTTGCTGGTGGCCGAGTCAAGCGGACGGTAGTAAATGCGAATGTTGTTGAGTTGCACATCTTCAATATCATGCCCGGGTATGCCGGTTATAAGCGATGAAAAGTGTGAGTCGGCATTGTACACCATCAGGTTGCTGATGATTATCCGTTTTAAACTACCTACTGGTGTACCAGCGGGGCCGCGCATGCGGGCACCCAGGCGTAAAAATATAGGCGAGTTCACAACATCGCGCATAGTGATGTTAGTGATGGTAATATCTTCTAAACTGGCGCCATCAACCGTTTCGAGTGCCAGTCCGCGGCAAAACTGAAAGGTACAGTTGCTAATGGCAATGTTCTTAAAACCGCCGTTCGATTCGGTACCAAATTTAATGCGACCTGTAGGGCCCTCATGGTCGGGCACCAGGTGCGCTTCTTTACGCTGGTAGGTGCCATCGGCAAAAGTTCCGCGGTCAAACCCGCTTACGTTGCAGTTGGTGATCGTGATGTTTTCGCAGGCACGGTTGTAGCCTAAAGCGTAAGAACTTTTTAAGCAAATGCCATCATCCCAGGGAGAATTTACAGCGCAGTTGGCTATCCGTACGTTCTGGCAGCAGTCTATATCCATGCCGTCACGGTTAGTATCCATCATTACGTTATCAATAGTAAGGTGATCCACACCGGTGGCCAGCAAACCAAAGTGGCCACCGTACAATAAGGTAAAATCTTTCAGCATCACATTACGGCAAAGTTTCAGTGCAATGGCCTTGTTGCCCTGCCCTGCTTTAGGGAATGAGCTGCGGGTTAACCCTTTGCCGTATATTTTGCCAGGCCCAATAATGGAAATATCCTCCAGATTCTCACCCCAAATTAAGCTGTTATGCCAGTGGCTATGGCCAAAATCCTGGTAATTGCCGCCTGCTGGGTTCGGCTCCGGCTCATCATAACCGGTATCGGCCGCTATGAGCGTGCAGCCTTGCTCCAAACGTAAAGTGATCTTACTTTCGAGGTGTATAGAAATGCTTAGGTAATTACCTGCCGGAAAATATACTGTGCCACCACCCGCTGCCGAGGCCGCATCAATGGCTTGGTTAATAGCTTTCGTATCCAGTGTTTGCCCATCGCCTCTTGCACCATATGTACGTACGTTGTACCATGTTGCTTGAGCAAAAAGGGTAGAGGTTATGAATATCAGTATAAAAAATAAAGCTGTTTTTTTCATAAGTCGATATGGTTTGAACTGGAATTCTACTTCACCGGTTTAACTCCTTCACTCGTCATAATCACCCGTTTTATAGTCCCGTCCTTATTGTAGTATAAGTAATCGATACAAACCGAACGGTGAAAACCGCCTGCATCAGCAGCTAGAGCACCATTATGGTAGATGAAATAATCTTTGCCTTTGAAGTTAATAATGGCCTGGTGGTTGGTGTTGGAGTTTCCGGCTATCTCATTAATAATGCCTTTGTACTGCCAGGGGCCGGTAATACTGCGGCTCATAGCATAGGCTATCTTTTCTGGAAACTCATACGCGTATGAAAGGTAATACCAACCATTGCGCTTATGTATCCAGGGAGCCTCGGTAAAATGCGGCAAGCCTGTAAACGTTTGTATAGGGCCATCAAGCTCCGTCATGTTGCTTTTGAGTTTCGCGTAATAGCAGGCTGTGTTACCCCAAATGAGATAGGCTTGTCCATCATCGTCTATAAAAACAGTGGGATCAATATCATCCCAGCTAATTTTGGTTTGGCCGGTAGTCATGTCGTTAGTAACAAGCGCCGAGCCCCGGGCATCCTTAAAAGGCCCCGTAGGGCTGTCAGAAACAGCCACACCTATGGCTTTGCCATGTATGGTATTGTGTGTAATAGCAACATACCAGTAAAATTTACCGTTACGCTCAATTACCTGGCTAGCCCACGCATCGTCTTTAGCCCAGGCAAAATCGCTTGCTTTAAGCGGACTGGCGTGCTCGGTCCAGTTAACCATATCGGTTGATGAAAAGCATAGCCAGTCGTGCATCACATAGCGGGCCTGCTTTTCGGGCGCAACGTCGTGGCCGGTGTACAAGTAAACCTTCTCCTTATAAACCATAGCGCCCGGGTCGGCCGTATATTTATGTTTGATGATGGGGTTGCCATTTGACTTGATAAGGGTATCGGTGGGTGTTACAAATTGCCGGCTTGCCTGGTTGCTTAAAAACGCAGGTAAGCCAAGCCATAAGGCAACTTTAACAATAGACAAAGAAAAGTAACTCATCATGCAAAATAGGTAGTTTTGTAATTGGTAGCTTACCAGGCGAAAAATTAAATTGGCAACGCTAACCTATATATCCATTTTTAACTAACCATCCTGTGGCATCATGCCGCAGTTGTTATTAATCAAATGCTAAGATATTACATAAGTTTGCTTACAAAAACATGATGGTTCAGGATAGATGAAAGTAGCCGAGTGAGTACATTGAGCCCCAAAACCAGTTAAAAACCATAATAATACAATAATGCCGTTTTTAGCCCGCAAAAAGGCTTTGTGCTGTAACTCAAAAATGTCTGAATTACTGCATAATTGCTGGCCGTGCTTTGGCTAAAAAAGTATAATGAAACCACAACCAATGCGGATGTGATTTTAATCATTGTTGAATGATAATTAGCCTATGATGATCAACACTTACTTTGTTTCCTTTTCGCGATTAAAACTTGTCTTTGCTTTGCTGTTGGGTATTTTAAGCATCCGTACGCAGGCGGCTGCTCCGGCACCGGGCACCCGGCAAATCAAATATCTTTCGGGTAAAGATAACCGCACTAATGTACAATGGGATTTTTATTGCACCGGTGGACGCAAAAGCGGTTACTGGACCAAAATTGCCGTGCCGTCCTGCTGGGAGCAACAAGGCTTTGGCAGTTACAATTATGGCCGCGATTATAAAACCTACGGCAAAAACTTCCGCTTTGCCGATGAGCAGGGTATCTATAAGCTCAATTTTCAGGTGCCGCAGGCTTGGGCTAATATGGATGTGTACCTGGTTTTTGAGGGTTCGATGACCGATACCGAAGTTAAAATCAATGGCAAGGCAGCCGGCGAAAAACATCAGGGCGCTTTTTATGAGTTTAAATATAACATCAGCAACAAACTGAAATTTGGCAGCAGCAATTTGCTGGAAGCCAGAGTAAGTAAAATGTCGGCCGATGCATCGGTAAACAATGCGGAGCGTTTGGCCGATTACTGGATTTTTGGCGGCATCTTTCGCCCCGTTTACCTGGCTGCTTATCCTAAACAGCACATAGCACAAGTAGCAGTAGATGCCAAAGCGAACGGCGATTTTAAAATGCAGGTTTACCCCGAGCACTTAAAGCAAGCCCTACAGGTGGTTGCCCAGATAACCGATTTAAAAGGCAAACTGGTAAAAAGCATTACTGCCAATGTAAAAGCAACAGATACGGTGGTAAATATAGCAACCCGTGTAAATAATCCCTTGTTGTGGACATCAGAAACGCCTAACCTGTACAAGGTAAACGTAGCGCTTAAATCGGGTGGTAGTGTTATTCATCAAACTACTGAGAAATTTGGTTTCCGTACTATTGAGATACGCAAGGGTGATGGCATTTACCTCAACGGAGTCAACATTAAAATGAAGGGTATTAACCGCCATAGTTGGTGGCCCGAAACAGGCAGGACCCTGAACGACGATATACAGCTGATGGACGTGAAGCTGATGAAGGAAATGAACATGAACGCCGTACGCATGTCGCATTACCCGCCCGATAAGAAGTTCCTGGAGATATGTGACTCTTTAGGTTTATATGTGCTGGATGAACTGGCCGGCTGGCAAAAGTATTACAGCACGGCCGCTGGTAAAAAGTTGGTAAAAGAAATGGTGCTGCGCGATTTGAACCACCCGTCTATCATATTTTGGGATAACGGTAATGAGGGTGGTACTAACAAAGAGCTCGATCAGTACTTTACACAATACGATTTTTCGAAACGCCCGGTTATACACCCGCATCACCGCCCGGGCAATGCTTACAATGGCATTGATTGTAACCACTACGAAGATTACTACAGCACCAAAAACATATTGGCCGACACCAACATTTATATGCCTACTGAGTTTTTGCATGCACAGGATGATGGTGGCGCTGCTACCAGCATGTCTGATTTCTGGGACCTGCACTGGAAATCGAAACGCTCGGGCGGTGGTTTCATCTGGGCCCTGGTTGATGAAGGCATCGTGCGTACAGACCAAAACGGCATCATCGACGTAAATGGTGTAAACGCGCCCGATGGTGTGCTTGGGCCGCACCGTGAAAAGGAAGGCAGCTTTTTTGCCCTGCGTGAGATATTCTCACCGGTGCATATCACCATGAAAACGCTTCCTGCCAATTTTAATGGCAGTATACCGGTAGAGAACCGATTCCATTTCACTAATCTTAATCAGTGTACCTACAGTTGGGAATTAATTGATTATCGTAAGCCTAATGAAAATGATGGTGGTTATATAACACGCAAAAAAGGTACGTTAAATGGTCCTTCAGTTGCACCGGTAGCTGCAGGTGAACTGCAGGTGCCCCTGCCCGCGGATTGGAAAAGCTATGATGCGCTAACGCTTTCGGCTTATGACCCGTTCAAAAACCTGGTTTACCGCTGGGTTTGGAAAAATAACAATGACCGCCTGCTGAACAGCGTTATGACCTTAACCGGTAAAAACCCGGTTGCAGTAACCGAAACAGATTCAACTCTGCAACTCAAATCGGGCGCCATCGCTTTGACCTTTAATACACGCAACGGTCAGATCCGGTCGCTTACGGGTAACAGCGGCGATCCATTAAACTTTGGCGGCGGCCCGGCGCTGGTAAGCGGCACTGCCACTTTTAAAGACATTAAACACCGTCAGGAAGCCGATGGCGAACTGGTAGAGGTGAGCTACACCGGCGACTTAAAATACGCCCGCTGGAAAATGTTTAACAGCGGCTGGGTAAGTCTCGATTATGAGTACAATTTGCCACAAGGCGATTACCCTTATGCCGGCATTACCTTTAATTATCCTGAAAATTACGTGTTGGGGGCCAAATGGCTGGGTAAAGGCCCATACCGCGTTTGGAAAAATCGTTTACAAGGGGTGGCCGATGATGTGTGGATCAATGCCTATAATAACACCCAAACCGGCAGTGCTCCCTGGATATTCCCTGAGTTTAAAGGCTACTTTGCCGATATAACCTGGATGGAATTAAATACCGTACAAGGCAAGTTTTTAATAGCAGCCAAAGAACCGAATTTATATGTGCGTTTGTTTGATTTTTATGGATTGTCGGGCATAAAACCGGCTCCTGCTTTGCCGTCAGGTAATTTGTCTTTTTTAGATGCTATACCGCCCATGGGTACAAAGCTGGCTTTGGGTGTGGATATGAACACCCCTAAATTAGGCCCCAACGGCGAGCTTAACCATCTAAACGGCACTGCCAAGCGCACCTTATATTTTTACTTTGGTTTGTTGGAGCAAGCGGGCAAGGGCCAGCAAAATTTTACCAGACCGGTTAAAGATGAACTGTTTGATACTACGCCTTCGCCAGCTCCCGCTAAAAGCGGAAAAGGACAATAATGAAAAAATAATCATTTCTGTTATCTCAAACGAATGGTAGAGATCTGTTCCGTGTTTAGTTTAGCATAATGAACAAGATTTCTTGCATACAACTCTGAATAACAATATTGAAAAAAAACACCTATGCAAAAAGTAGCCTTTAAAATGAAGCTGAAACCTGGCTTTAAAGATGAATATACAAAACGGCATACCGAGATATGGCCTGAACTTTCGGCCTTGTTGAAGGAAAATGGCATAAGCGATTATACTATTTTTCTGGATGAAGAGACCAATATGCTATTTGGCGTTCAACTGCAGTCGGGCCAGTCATCGCAGGATTTAGGCACAACCGAAATTGTACAAAAATGGTGGGCCTATATGGCCGATATTATGGAAACCAATCCAGATAATTCGCCGGTAAGTACGCCGCTTACACCGGTTTTTCACCTGGATTAATTTCACTATCTAAACACTACGCTATGTTTATCAAGCGACTTTTATACATCAGTACTTTTTGTGTGGTTGCTACATCTGCAACGGCACAAACCAAAGTTAAGCAGTCCAATGTTTGGCCTGCAGTTAAAAAAGAAACCCGCCCGTGGACCCGCTGGTGGTGGATGGGTAATGCCGTTGACCAAAAAAATATTGGCATGCTGCTGCGCAAATACCAGCAAGCCGGCTTTGGCGGGGTAGAGGTAACGCCTATTTATGGTGCCATTGGTTACGAGAGCCGATACATTGATTTCCTTTCACCCAAGTGGATGGATATGTTTAATTACACCGCTACTACAGCCTCGCAATTAGGCATGGGTGTGGATATGAATACCGGTACAGGCTGGCCCTTTGGCGGGCCGCAGATTAAGCCTGCTGATGCGGCAACACGGTTGATTGTGCAAACATATAAACTTAACCCGGGCGAGATTGTAAAAGATGCCATCCGTGTAAACGACCCTAAACAACGTGATGTGGCCGTATTGCAAGCCTTGGTGGCTTATGACGAAAAAGGCAATGCCACTAACGTAATGAGTAAGGTAGATGCTAATGGCAATTTTAACATGCCACCGGTAACTGCCAAAACCGAAATTTATGCAGCCTTTGCAGGTAAAACGCTGCAAAAAGTTAAACGTGCCGCCCCGGGTGGTGAAGGTTATACGTTGGATCACTTATCTAAAACAGCTACCGATACTTACCTGGCTCGTTTTACCAATGCTTACAAAAGTGGCCGGCCTAACGTACGAGCTTACTTTAACGACAGCTATGAGGTTTACGGCGCCAGCTGGTCGCCGGTGTTGTTTGATGCCTTTCAAAAAGATCATGGCTATGATTTGCGCCTGCATCTGCGCGAGTTGATGAGCGAGGATGATAAGGAAGCCATAGGCCGCGTAAAGTCCGATTACCGCGAAACCATGAGCAACATGCTATTGCATAACTTTACCCAAAACTGGACTAACTGGGCGCATGGATTAAAAAGTCTAACTAAAAACCAGTCGCACGGTTCGCCGGGCAACTTGCTTGATTTATATGGAACGGTTGACATCCCGGAATGCGAGACATTTGGTTCCAGTAAGTTTAATATCCCGGGCTTACGCCGTGATAGTGCAGACGTGCGCAATGTAGACCCTAACCCGATAATGCTCAAATTCGCCTCATCGGCAGGGCATGTGAACAGTAAACCGCTGGTTTCTTCTGAGACGTTTACCTGGTTAACGGAGCATTTTAAAACTTCTTACTCGCAATGTAAGCCCGAGGTAGAGCAGATATTTCTATCCGGTGTTAATCATGTTTTCTATCACGGAACCACTTACTCGCCAGAGGATGTGAAGTTCCCGGGCTGGTTGTTTTATGCCTCCATGAATATGGTGCCCGATAATAGCTTGTGGAGCCACGGCAAGGGGTTAAATGAATATATTACGCGCTGCCAGTCGGTATTGCAAGCAGGCAAGGCCGATAATGAGATATTGATGTACTGGCCAATTTATGATGCCTGGAACCATCATAAAGGTTTAGATATGCCCTTGGCCATTCATGATATTAATGAGTGGTTGATTCCAACCGCATTTTACAAAAATGCAACCAACCTGCAAAAAAAGGGCTATAGCCTGGATTTTGTATCCGATTTGGCCTTATCTAAAAGCATCGGTACCACAGCAGGTGTAAAAACAAGCGCTAACGCCAATTATAAAGTTTTAGTTGTGCCCGAATGTACTATGATGCCGGTTGAAACTTTGCAGCAAATAGTAAAGCTGGCTGCACAGGGAGCAACGGTGATCTTTCAAAAGTTGCCCGAAGACGTACCCGGCCTGGCAGATGTTGAAGGCCGCAGAGCAAAGCTGAAACAGCTTTTGTCAACCTTAAAGTTTTCTAATTCGGGCGGCGTAAAACAAGCTGCGGTAGGCGCAGGTAAAGTGTTGCTGTCAGCAGATTTAGATGATGCGCTTACAGCTGCATCGGTGCCGGCCGAAAAATTGGTGGAAACAGGTTTGCAGTTTATTCGCAGAGATGTAAATGGCAGCAAATATTATTATTTAGTTAACCATACGCCAAAAGCTATAGATACCCGCATACCACTGAACGGTGCGTTTGCTTCGATTACAATTATGGATCCGCAAAGCGGCAGCTTCGGTTTGGCATCAGCATCCACAACAAAACAAAAAACTTATGTCCGCGTGCAACTGCAATCGGGCGAGGCGCTAATCTTGTTTGCCAGTATGCAAGCCAAAGCAACATCGTCAAAATGGAAGTATCTGGAAAAACCAACCGGTGAGGTTAAACTCGAAAGTACCTGGAGTTTAGCGTTTACGCAGGGTGGCCCTACATTGCCTGCTCCTAAAAAATTGAGCAAGTTAACCTCATGGACCGACTTGGGAGATACTACAGCCGTTAACTTTTCTGGTACCGGCGTTTATACCAGTACGTTTACCCTGCCTGCTAAAACAGCAGGTGAGTACGTATTAGATTTAGGGCAGGTAGATGAAAGTGCCCGGGTATGGATCAATGGTAAAGAAGTGGGTATTTTATGGAGTATTCCATTCAAAGCCCGTGTAGGCAGTTTTCTAAAAGCAGGGCAGAATACCATCAAGGTTGAAGTAGATAACCTGATGGCTAACCGCATCCGTTACATGGATCAGCATAACATTGAATGGCGCAAATACCACGAGATTAATTTCGTGAACATCAACTACAAACCGTTTGACGCCGCGAACTGGAAGCCTGTGCCATCGGGGTTGTTGGGTCCGGTTAAGCTGGTGCAGTATTAGGGTTAAAATTTAGGGAAAAACACGGTCGCCACTCAGGTTTAGCTGAGTGGCACTATAGTTAGGTCCGGGCCGCAGGTAATTCAAGGCACTTTACAACAATGCACAAACACAATCGCGCGTATCTCATTCTACTCATCCTGCTAACGTGGGGTATAAAAGCTTACGCCGTTAAGTTTGATGTAGTTACCGCGCAATCCAAAGTAACTGTTGTTTATGAAGAAGGCCGGCAAAACCTTGATTCAATTACAGCGCATTTGCTGGCGCAGGATATTCAGCGCGTAACCGGCTATTTACCCAAGGTGTTAACTGATATAAATGCGGCAAAAGGCAATGTTATTATTGTGGGCACTGCACAATCAGCTTTACTGGTAAAGCTAAACGTTAATACGGCATCCTTAAAAGCCAAATGGGAAACTTATGCCTTGCAGGTTATCGATCATCCCACTAAAAGCATTAACCATGCATTGGCAATTATTGGTAGCGATGCCCGCGGCATGGCCTACGGTGTTTTCGATATTTCTGAACGTATGGGCGTATCGCCCTGGTACTGGTGGGCAGATGTAAAGCCGGTTCAACAAAAGGTGCTGACGTTAGAAATTAAGGCTTACACCTCAGCGCCGCCGTCTGTAAAATACAGGGGCATTTTCATTAACGATGAAGACTGGGGCTTACAGCCCTGGGCAGCCAAAACCTATGAACCTGAAACCGGCGACATAGGTCCTAAAACTTACGCCAGGATATTTGAACTTTTGCTGCGCCTGAAAGCTAATCTCATTTGGCCGGCCATGCATCCCAGCACCAAAGCTTTTTACTCTTATCCTGGCAATGCCAAAGTAGCGGCCGATTACCAGATTGTAGTAGGCTCCTCGCACGCAGAACCCATGCTGCGTAATAACGTAGGGGAGTGGAACGAGAAAAGCATGGGGCACTTTAACTACGTTACCAACAAACAGTCTGTTTATAACTATTGGGAAAGCCGGGTGAAAGAAAGCAGCGCTAACAACGCCATTTATACCATGGGTATGCGAGGCGTGCATGATAGCGGCATGGAGGGTGTAAAAGGCCCTAAGGAAGCGGTACCGCTGCTGGAGCAGATTATAGCAGATCAGCGTGGCCTGCTGCAAAAGTACGTAAACCGCGATGCCACCAAAGTGCCACAGGTTTTTACCATCTACAAAGAAGTGCTTGATGTATATGAAAATGGCCTTACCGTGCCTGATGATATAACCCTAATGTGGACTGATGATAATTACGGCTATATACAACGGCTTAGTAATGCGCAGGAGCAGCAACGTAAGGGCGGCTCGGGTGTGTACTATCATGCCTCATACTGGGGGCGTCCGCACGATTATTTGTGGCTCAGCACAACATCACCGGGCCTTATGCGCGAGGAAATGATGAAGGCTTATGATATGAATGCCCGCGAAATGTGGGTGCTTAACATAGGTGACCTGAAGCCTTGTGAGTATAACATGCAGCTGTTTTTAGACATGGCCTACCAGGCCGGCAACTTCAAAAGCAGCCGTGATTTAACGCAGCACTTGCAGCGGTGGTGTGCTGCAAAATGGGGAGCAGGTAAAGCTTCACATATCCGCGCCTTGCTGCAGCGTTATTACAATTTGGCCTGGGAGCGTCGCCCCGAGTTTATGGGCTGGAGTCAAACAGAACCAACTACCAAAACCAATTATACCGCTTACAATCACTTTGCTTATGGTGATGAGGCTGCCAATAGGGTAGGCGCTTACCAGCAACTGGCGCAAGAAGCATCTTCAATTTACAACAGCACGGGAATGCTCAACAAAGATGCTTTTTACGAGTTAGTATACTATCCTGTAAACGGCGCATCGCTTATCAACCAAAAGTTTTTGTACCGCGACAAAGCCTACCTGTATGGTAAACAAAACCGTTTAGTTGCACAGGAATACGCGGAGAGGAGCAGGAAAGCTTACCAAAGTATCCTTACCGAAACCGAATATTACAATCATAAACTGGCCGGTGGTAAATGGAATAACATCATGTCTATGCAGCCCCGTAATTTGCCTGTTTATCAGGAGCCGGATCTGCCTGCATTTGACCATAAAATATCAGCCGAAAGTTGGGGCATTGCGCCCGAAGGCTTGTACGGCGATACTTTGCAAGTGTCTCCGGCAACTTTTACATTGCCTGTAATAAGTCAATTAGCAGACAAGTCATATTTTGTAGACGTTTACCTGAAAAAGGATACCACTTTAAAGTGGAAAGCAGTACCCTCACAACCCTGGATAACATTATTAAATCAGGGCGAGTTGACGAATCAGGCGGGTAAAAGACAAATCCGGACCTACGTTAGTATCAACTGGAAACTACTGGCTAAGCAGCCGGGCTTACATAGCGGAAAGATTGATTTTACAACGGCGGGCAAAACTTATACGGTATTGGTAAAAGCCGATAACCAAACATCGGTTAAACTGGCCGGATATAAAGGGTTAATTGAAAAGGAAGGGATGGTATCCATATTCGCCTCCAGTTATTCCGATCAAAAGAGTGATTCACATCATTGGGATACCGATATCACGCTGGGGTATTCACAACATGCCTTAATAGCTAATTATACCAAGATTCACGCCGCAGTAGATACCAACTGGGCCACTGCATCGCATGTAAGCTATGATTTTTATACCCTTACCGATGCCAGCCGGCCGCAATTGTCGGTATTTACGGTGCCTACTCATCCGCTAAATAAGAATTACGGTATGCGCTACGCCGTTTCGGTTGATGGCAGTAAGCCGCAGGTTGTTAATTTTAAAACGGAGGCCCGCAGCAACGAATGGAAGAACAACGTTTTGAGCAATAACGCTATTCGTAAAATAAATTTGCCGGCGTTAAAGCCCGGCAAGCATCAGCTTAAATTATATGTAGTTGATCCGGGTGTTATTGTTGACAGATTTTTAATTAATTTAACACCCGATTATAAACCGGCTTACAGCCTTATTCCAGAAAATAAATTATAGCAGCCTGCATGGCTGCCATATTAATTTTGACCAAATCTTTTTAATTGTACGTTTGACAGTTATGAACCTAAAGTTTACCGCCCTTGCCTGCTTAACCGCTTTAACCTTTAATGCCGCTGCGCAAAAAAGTATGCCTATTATGGTAAATGCCGACAAGTCCATTGCTAAGGTGCAGCCCACTATGTGGGGCGTTTTTTTTGAAGATATTAACATGGGTGCCGATGGTGGCATTTATGCCGAGCTGGTTAAAAACCGTTCATTCGAGTTTGCCACGCCGCTCATGGGCTGGTCGGTTAAGGGCAAGAAAATAAGCGAGGGAGATGTACTGATACTTAATCGGCAGCAAAGTCCGGTTAATAATCCAAATCCACGGTTTATGCGGGTTAATGTAAGGGACGCTGCCAATAAAACTGATGTGGGTATAGTAAATGAGGGATTCAGGGGCATGGGTATCAAAAAAGGTTTATCCTACAACTTCTCTGTAATGTACCGGCAGGCAGCGCCCGGTGTAAAACTGCATATAGAACTGTTGGACGAAAAGAACAACGTAGTAGGTCAAACCGTATTGGTGCCGGCAGAAAGTGGAACAGAATGGCATAAACAAGGCGTAAGCTTTACGGCTAACAATACTGTTGCTAAAGGCAAGTTCGGTATGTGGCTGGAAGGTAATGGGGTGATTGATCTGGACATGATCTCCTTATTTCCAGGCGATACCTGGAAGCAGCGCCCCGGAGGGTTACGCAGCGATATGGTGCAGTTGCTGGCCGATATGAAGCCTGGCTTTATCCGTTTTCCAGGCGGTTGTGTGGTGGAAGGCCGCGACCTTGCCACGCGCTATCCCTGGAAAAAGACAATTGGTCCGGTTGAAAACCGTGAACTGAACATTAACCGCTGGAACACCGAATTTAAGCACCGTTTAACCGGCGATTACTTTCAAACCTATGGCTTAGGTTTTTTTGAATACTTCCAGTTGGCCGAAGATATTGGCGCACAGCCCTTGCCCATAATTAACTGTGGCATGGCCTGCCAGTTTAATACTGCCGAACTGGTACCATTAGAACAGTTGGGCTCTTATGTGCAGGATGCGCTTGACCTGGTAGAGTTCGCCAACGGTAATATTAATACCCCCTGGGGCAAGAAACGTGCAGAAATGGGCCACCCTGAGCCGTTTAATTTAAAAATGATGGGCATTGGTAACGAAAACTGGGGGCCGCAGTACTTGGAGCGTTTGAAGATTTTTACCGACAGTCTTAAAAAGCATTACCCGGATATTAAGATCGTAAACAGCTCAGGTACTGATCCTAATGGTGCCCGCTTTGATTTTTTGAACAACGCACTGCGTAAAAATAAGGCCGATATTATCGACGAGCATTATTACCGCTCGCCCGACTGGTTTTTTAGCAATGCTACCCGCTATGATAGTTATGATCGTAACGGCTCCAAAGTATTTGCCGGCGAATATGCTGCCCAAAGTGATGGCATAGCGAAGCCAACTAATCAAAACAACTGGCAATGCGCCATTGCCGAGGCCGCCTTTATGACCGGCTTAGAGCGTAATGCCGCTGTGGTAAGCATGGCCTCATACGCGCCGCTGTTTGCCCATGCCGAGGGCTGGCAATGGACGCCCGATATGATTTGGGTAGATAACCTGCATGTGTACGGCACGCCCAATTATTACGTACAAAAGCTGTACTCATTATATAAAGGAACAGATGTGGTATCAATTACAACAGGTAATAAGGCGGTGGCTGGTCAGGATAGCTTGTACGCATCGGCAGTGGTTGATCATAAGAGCAATGAGCTGATCATTAAAATAGTGAATGCCTCTAAAAAAGTACAAACGCGAAGTGTACAGTTAAAGAGCAATAATAAACTGCCGCTTACCGGTATACACACCTATATCAGCAATGATTTGAAAGCCGTTAATACTTTTGAGAATGCGGTAAATGTGAGCCCGAAAGATGAGCGCATTGCTGTGAAGGGGAAAACGTTGCCTATTACCCTTAAGCCTTATTCGTTTAATGTGGTAAGGTTGGCTTTGAGGTAGTAAGCTTGCCATAATACCTAAATAAAAAGTCCCGGGCAGTAATGTCCGGGACTTTTTATTTAGCAGTAACTAATAAAATCTACTGGTAATCTTCTTGTGCAGCTTGTGCACGGTTGGTTACCTTGCTAATAGCTTCGTCAGTGTACTGTTTTGCTTTTTCAATCCATTCAGGCGCTTGTTCGTTCCAATCGTCAATTATTGATTTTCCGTCTTCAACGCGTTTTTTTGTAATGTGTTTAATGCCATAGGCTGCAGCAGCACCTAAAACTGCCCATTTTAATAAGCTCATCGTATTTCTGATTTAAATTGTTTACTATTTATATGGACGGTAAACTGCAAGTTTGGTGCCAAAGACATTAAAAAACGCAATATACTTTAGGTACCGTTTTTTGATCCAATTTACTCCCCATCTATTTCTCCTGTCCTAATTATCAGTAGCTTAGATTAAACCTAAATGCCCTATTATGAGTAACCTATCTCAAATTCTCAGGTTTTTCTTTGTGCCCTCCTTACGGGGTGCTTTTGCCTACACTTACCAAAAAGCTAAAGGTATTTCCTTCCGGTACCTGATGCACGATTTATTTTCGGTGTTGCAGCAGGTTGGGCTGATGCTGATTTTTGCCATCATTGCATCAGTTATCTTTATTGTGCTGCCGCAGGGCATAGATACGCTGTTAGTTGTAATAGAAAATCTCGACGCGGGAAGGCCTGAAAATTACTTGTTCCTCTTGCTTACACTATTTATCTGGAGTGTGGTTTCTGAGTTTGGTGTACGGTATGCCATTTACGTAAGCGATAACTCCGGCAAAAGCCTAACCGACGCCCGTGTAACCTGGCGAAAAACGGTGCAGCGTGTAGTATCGGGCAGTTGTTTGCTTTGGCCAACCGTGTTAGTAGGCATAAGTTTGCTTATTTCTTTTGGCCGGCACAAAGACCTGGGCGCTATTGCATTGCCGTATGTTGTGGCCTTTACAGGCTTATATGTGCTGTTTAGTGTACTAACCAATCTATATTTTATTAAGGCGGAAGCTAGCAAGCCTCGGCTTAACCTGCGCAGGCTGTTTCCTACCGCCGAAAGCCTGCCGGCCACCGAGTACAATTGGGTGAGCAGGCTTTACGGCATTTATAATAACTACGTTTACTCGTTACCCAATCAAGGGCAGTTCAATGAGCCCGAATCGGGGTTGGTGGCGCAGTTTAATAATACATTTAACACTTCTGACGATCTGCGGAACAACTTTCCGCAAAGCAAGGTGCCAAGTAATGATACCAAAGTACCTGCTGAATTTGAGCTCATTAGCTTCAGCCCGCAATTGCCGGCCCATCCGCATACCTTGCAGTGGACCTACCGCATACCCGCCGGTTTTTATAAAAACCTGCACAAACAGGTGGTGATGGTTGCGTTGCTATCGTTAATTGTGTTTACTGTAATAAGTATCATACCGGTATCTACAAATTGGGAAGGCAGTAACTTTTTTGAGATGCTAGGTGCACCGGCTTTAGTTGCGCTGGCCTTTGCCTGTTGGATTGGTATGTATGTAGGCGTGCTGTATCTTGATTTTGCCCGGCTTCGCAAGTGGCCGGTATCGATCCGCTTCCTGTTGTTGTGCCTGCTCATTTATTCCTCTGTAAGCAACAAAGATCATCCGGTTAGGGAAGAGCTTCAGCAGGCCGACCTTATTACCAAAAGACCTGTGTTGAAAGACCATTTTTCAAGATGGTTTAGTCAGTACAAGGCCGAGTTGGATGCCTTTCATCCTGCGAGCAGGCTTGCTCCGGCAGGGGCGGATTCGGTTAAGGCTGATTCTGTTAGTAGAAGGTATCCGGTTATATTTGTTTGTGCCGAGGGTGGGGCATTACGTACGGGTGGTTTTACCGCTTTGTATTTAACTAAGCTGCAAAAGCGGTTGGAGCATGATAATATAGACCTAAAACGCTCTATATATGCCATGTCGGGCGTGTCGGGAGGAGCTCTGGGTTTAGGGTTGTTTAATGCAGTAGCCTACGGTAATTCATCTCAGGAACTGAGATACAAAAATAGTTTAGATAGTGCTGCTTTCGATTTTTTTAAAGGTGATTATATAGCGCCTGTAGTTGGAAAAATGTTTTTTGGTGATTTATTGAACTTGTTTTTGCCCTGGCACATCAACCGGCTTGATCGGGCCATTGCCATGGAGGAGGCCTGGGAAAATCGTTACAGCAAACTGCTCAGTCCAAACAGTTCCCGCAATATCTTCAGTGCTCATTTCGATACGCTTAACGTTACCAAAAACAACAAGCCACTTGTTATATTTAATACCGACGAGGTAGAAACCGGTCAGCAATGCTGGATCATGAATGCAGCGCCCGATGGCGTGTGGGGCAGCGGACAGCGCGATTTGCTGGCCGGCAAAATTAAAGGCAATATTGCCTATAGCACCGGCATCAATTTCAGTACGCGTTTTCCTTTGTTTTCACCTGGCGGAATGATAAAACAAGCCTGCCGTAAATATCATTATTTGGACGGCGGTTATGTAGAAAATACAGGGGCTGGCTCCATGCTCGAAATGTTAAAAGCATTGCAGTTACAGCATAGTAATCTGTTTGCACAAATTAGGCCGGTGGTCATATTTTTGCGCTTTAGTGATCAATTGGCCCCTGAGGATGGTAGTGCAAACCTAAATTTTGGGAATGAAATATTTGAAGTGATTGGCGGTATTTATAATGCCCGCAAAGGCCGGAGCGACGCCGCCGTGCACGACCTGAGGGATGTTATTGAAGGCATGGAGGGCGATTTTATCGACGCGCCGCTGTCGGCTAGCCAAAAAGATGTGCCCATGAACTGGATATTATCTGAGCAAAGTATGAATAACATTGTAAAAGATGTCGAGTTCAAGCTTAAAGATATGGCTGATATCAAAAATCGGCTCGCATTTGACAAAATCAAGTACCTACCTTTTTCGGCAACAAAGGAGGCCGCCTTACCAAAGCAGTAGGATGTGCAGAACATCACCCGGCATCACACAAAAGTACATTGCTTACGTTTAAGGTCTATATGCGCCGTTTGCTGCAAAAATGGTTTAAACAGCCTTTAATTCGTTTAGCTGATGAATATTCATCCCGGCCTGATGCCGTGCGGGTGCATGGCGCGCTTACAGCATTGTACAACTCCCTCATTACCAACAACGGCAAGCGGGGTATTATTATACCATTTGATGCGGAAAAGGATAAGTTTGTTATACTTTCCGATCAGCACAAGGGCGCCCGTAATCACGCCGATGATTTCATCCTTTCTGAAAAGAATTACCTGGCGGCGCTTGACTATTATGGGCAGCAACAATATCACTATATTAACCTGGGCGATAGCGAGGAGCTTTGGGAGAATGGCATACTGGCGGTAAAAAAGCATAATAAAGCCACTTTTGAAAAGGAAAAGCTGTTTTTAAAAAGTAATGCCTTCATTAAAATATTTGGTAACCACGACCTGTACTGGGATAACGATCCGCTGGCGGGTATTATGCTGGAGCAGATCTATGGTGTGCCGGTTAAGATTTATGAAGGCGTAATATTGCAAACAAAAGTGAACAATAAGCCGCTGAGCATTTACCTCACTCACGGCCATCAGGGCGATTTGCAAAGTGATGGCAACTGGTTTAGTAAATGGTTTGTTGCCAATGTA
Organism: Mucilaginibacter sp. PAMB04168; assembly: GCF_039634365.2. Lineage (NCBI taxonomy): Bacteria > Pseudomonadati > Bacteroidota > Sphingobacteriia > Sphingobacteriales > Sphingobacteriaceae > Mucilaginibacter > Mucilaginibacter sp. PAMB04168. The sequence continues at coordinate 4,818,751 of NZ_CP155079.2, read as the reverse complement.
TGGGGGCCGTTGCAGGCCTATCTCGAAATAAACCCTAATACGCCGGCCACTAATGATCACCTTAAAACGCAGCACAACCAAATCATGTACGAGTGGAGCAGCCGGCAAAATAACTTGTTGCTTATTACCGGACATACGCACCAACCTGTTTTCCGCTCGCTTACCCATTTGGAGCGGTTGTATATTGACCTGGAAAAGGCCGAACAGCAGGGCGATACTGCCGTAGCGCAAAGTTTGCGTGCGCAAATCAACAAGCATGTGTTAAAGGGCGATGCTAAGTTTAGCTTTCCGGGGTACCGGCCATCTTACTTCAATACTGGTTGCTGTTGTTATGATGATGGTGACATTACCGGTATCGAAATAACGGAAGGCTGTATGCGGCTAATAAAATGGGAATACGACAAGGCCGGGCAACCTGAACGCATAGTATTGGATGAGAGTAAGCTGGAGGAGATATTAATCGGCCTGGCTGAAATTCGGCAGTAAATGGTTATAGAATAGGTTTCAATTTTTAACTTTGCTGCAAATTGTTATGAAAGAAGCTATTAATAACAACCCGGTTACACCACCCTGAAGTTTGAGCTCCGGTTGCATTCCTTCCGTTCTCCGGTATAGTTGGCTTTCCCTTAATGTATTTGTTTCCATGCTTGTGCAGCATTTTATTGCTGGCTGTTTTTATGTTATTTAATTATGTCTTCTTTAGGTCTCTTCAACTTTTCGCAAAAAGTAAATTATAAAAACGAAATACTGTCCGGTCTTACAGTAGCCATGACTATGATGCCCGAGTCATTGTCGTTCGCTATCCTGGCTGGCTTTCCGCCATTGGTGGGTTTGTATGCTGCTTTCATCATGGGGTTGGTTACTGCCATACTTGGTGGTAGGCCGGGGCTAATATCAGGCGGTGCAGGAGCCACTGCAGTGGTGCTTATTGCGCTCATGAAATCGCACGGGTTGGAGTATGTATTTGCAGCGGTAGCACTGGCTGGGGTAATTCAGATTGTGGTTGGTTTATTTAAGCTGGGTAAATTCATTCGTTTGGTGCCCCAACCAGTTATGTACGGCTTTGTAAATGGCCTTGCCATTATTATTTTTATGGCACAGCTTGAGCAGTTCAAAACCGTGGTTAATGGGCAAACTATTTGGTTAAGCGGTACACCACTTTACATAATGGCGGGCTTGGTAGCGCTAACTGTTGGTATTGTACTGTTGCTTCCAAAGCTTACTAAAGCAGTGCCGCCATCGCTTGTAGCTATTATTGTGGTGTTTGCTATAGTGCTGGGCTTCGGCATTCATACCAAAACAGTAAAAGATATAGCCGCCGTTAGCGGTGGTTTTCCTCCGTTTCATATCCCGGCTGTGCCGTTTGGTTTAGGTACTTTCCAGATAATATTCCCGTACGCTTTAATTATGGCGGGTGTTGGCTTAACCGAAGGCCTGCTTACGCTAAACTTAGTAGACGAAATAACAGCTACCAAAGGCAACGGCAACCGGGAGTGTGTAGCCCAGGGCACTGCAAACATCTTGAATGGTTTCTTTTTTGGAATGGGTGGCTGCCCAATGATTGCTCAAACGTTGGTTAATTTAACAGCAGGCGCGAGGGCGCGCTTATCGGGCATTGTGGCTGCGTTAACTATACTGCTTATTATTTTGTTTGGTGCACCCATTATTGAAAGGGTACCTATGGCTGCCTTAACCGGCGTAATGATTATGGTTGCAATAGGCACATTTGAATGGGCAAGTTTTCGAATTATTAACAAAATGCCTAAGCAGGATGTATTTGTAGGTATTTTGGTAGCGGCGGTTACCATTTGGCTGCATAACCTGGCGTTGGCTGTTCTTATTGGTGTGATAGTTTCGGCCCTGGTATTTGCCTGGGAAAGCGCCAAACGTATACGTGCACGCAAATATACCGACGAGGATGGCGCCAGGAACTATGAAATATACGGGCCGTTGTTTTTCGGTTCGGTAACGGCCTTTAACGAAAAGTTTGACGTAGCCGGTGATCCTCAAAAGGTTGTTGTTGACTTTAAAGATAGCCGGGTTTCAGACATGTCGGCCATTGAAGCATTGAACAAACTCACCGAACGTTACCACAAAGCCGGCAAAACACTCCACCTCAAACACCTCAGCCCTGATTGCCGCCAGCTATTGGAAAACGCCGGTGCTGTAATTGATGTAAATATTCTGGAAGATCCGGATTATAGAGTTGCAACAGATAAGCGTAAATAGAGTACCTGATTCGTAGGTGGTGTTATCAAATTTAATTTATCTCAAATTGAGGAAGCTGAGATTGCTTTATTCCCAAACATGGTGATGTTATAAAACTCTTTTACAATTAAATATTAGTATTCAATAACAGCAGAAACAGCAGAGGCTCCATTAGGAGCCTCTGCTGTTATTATCATGTACCGTATTCTGGTGTAGTTACTTCGCTTTCTTCAAACTCATACTCGCTTAGGGGCGGACATGAGCAAATGAGGGTACGGTCGCCGTAGGTATCGTTTACACGACCTACTGATGGCCAGAACTTGTGCTCGGCTACATAAGGCAGCGGGAACGCCGCTTTTTGGCGGGTATATGGATGGCTCCACTCGTTAGCTGTAATTACAGCGGCTGTGTGTGGCGCATTTTTTAATGGATTGTCGGCTTTATCTAACAGGCCTTTCTCCACATCCTCAATTTCGTGACGGATGGCGATCATGGCATCACAGAAACGATCCAGCTCATGCTTAGGTTCTGATTCTGTTGGCTCCACCATAACTGTACCCGCTACCGGGAAAGATACTGTTGGCGCATGGAAACCGTAGTCCATTAAGCGTTTGGCAATATCGGTTACTTCAACACCAAAGTTTTTGAAGCTGCGGCAATCTAAAATCATCTCGTGTGCGCAACGGCCTTGCGAACCGCTGTACAATACCGGGTAGTGCTGCTCTAAACGAGTTTTAATGTAATTAGCATTCAGGATGGCATATTTGGTGGCGTTGGTTAAGCCATCGCCGCCCATCATAGCAATATAAGCATGCGAGATAACCAAAATGGAGGCCGAACCCCATGGTGCTGCAGATACGGCAGGGATAGATTTACCCTGATCGATATTTACTACCGCATGGCCGGGCAGGTAAGGCACCAGGTGTTTAGCTACACCAATAGGGCCCATACCGGGGCCGCCGCCACCGTGAGGTATACAGAATGTTTTATGTAAATTCAGGTGGCAAACATCGGCGCCAATATTTGCCGGACTGGTTAAGCCTACCTGGGCGTTCATGTTGGCGCCATCCATATAAACTTGGCCGCCATTGGCATGTATCACTTCACATATCTCAATAATAGACTCTTCAAAAACGCCATGGGTTGATGGATAAGTTACCATTAAGCAGCTCAGTTCATTTTTGTATTGTTCTGCTTTGGCTTTCATATCAGCCACATCAATATTGCCGTTATCGTCGCATTTAACCACCACGATCTTCATGCCAGCCATAGCTGCCGAAGCCGGGTTGGTACCGTGTGCCGATGATGGAATTAAGGCAATATTACGGTGGTGATCGCCTCTGTCGTTATGATAAGCCCGGATTACCATTAAGCCGGCATACTCGCCTTGTGCACCGGCATTTGGCTGTAAGCTCATGGCGGCAAAGCCGGTAATTTCGCTAAGCCATTTGTTCAGTTCGTCAAATAACTGCATGTAACCGCCGGTTTGATCAGCCGGTGCAAAAGGGTGCATTTTACCAAGCTCAGGCCAGGTTACCGGGATCATTTCGGTAGTGGCGTTCAGCTTCATAGTACATGAGCCTAATGCAATCATTGAATGCGTAAGCGAAAGATCTTTAGCCTCTAATGATTTGATGTAACGCAGCATCTCATGCTCTGAGTGATGCGAGTTGAATATAGGGTGCGTTAAGTAGGCAGACTGGCGTTGCAGTTCGGCCGGTATAACGGTTTCCAGGTTTGCTTTCAGCTCATCAAAGCTTACATCATTCAGCGTTTTGCCTTTTACTTTGGCAAAAAAGCGGATTATAGTTTTAATGTCCTCAGGCGAAGTAGTTTCATCTAAAGCAATGCTTACAATTGAACCCTCATAATGCAGGTTCATCTCGTTATTCAACGCTTCGGCATGGATAGAGCCGGCCAAACTGCCTACCTCAAATTTAATGGTATCAAAATAGCTGTTGTTGAGTTGCTCATAACCCAACTGACCTAATGATTGGGCCAGTAAAACGGCTAATCCATGCACACGCTGCGCAATGAGTTTTAACCCTTGCGGACCATGGTACACACCATACATGCTAGCCATGATAGCTAACAAAGCCTGTGCAGTACAAATGTTTGATGTAGCCTTATCGCGGCGGATGTGCTGCTCGCGGGTTTGCAGGGCCATGCGCAGGGCATAGTTACCGGCGCTGTCAATAGTTACGCCAATGATACGGCCAGGCATTGAGCGTTTGTATTCTTCTTTAGTAGCAAAAAATGCCGCATGCGGGCCACCAAAGCCCATCGGAACGCCAAAACGCTGGCTGGTGCCTACCACAATATCGGCACCCCACTCGCCCGGAGGCGTTAACAGTACCAGGCTCATTAAATCGGCCACTACGGTTAATTTAATGTTTTTGGCGTGTGCAGCAGTAGCAAAGTCGGTATAATTATAAACTGCACCGTCTTTGGCAGGGTATTGTACAATGGCGCCAAACATTTCGTCGGTCAGTTCAACCGTGCGGTGGTCGCCAATTACCAGCTGAATGCCGTAAGGCTCGGAGCGGGTTTTTAAAATATCTATAGTTTGCGGGAACAGTTCTTCAGAAACAAAAAAGGTGTTGGCCTTTTGATTTTTACGCAGGCTGTATTGCATAAACATAGCCTCAGCAGCAGCAGTACCTTCATCAAGCAAAGAGGCATTGGCCATTTCCATTCCGGTTAAATCAATAACCATGGTTTGGAAGTTTAACAAAGCCTGTAAACGGCCTTGTGCAATTTCGGCCTGGTAAGGCGTGTACTGCGTATACCATCCCGGGTTTTCCAAAATGTTGCGCTGAATAACGCCCGGCACAATCACATCATAATACCCCTGGCCAATCATTGATTTGAAAACCTTGTTTTTAGATACGGTTTGTTTCAGCGTATTCAGGTAATCGAACTCACTTTTGGCAGCAGGTAAGTTAAGCGGAGCCTTTAAACGGATCTTCTCAGGAACGGTTTGTTCAATCAGTTCATCTAAAGAGTTTACACCAACGGTTTTCAGCATTTTAGCGGTGTCTGCGTCGTTTGGTGCAATGTGTCTGGCCTGGAATTTTTCCTGGTAATCGATATTCAATTTCATGAAACGGGATGCCCTATTTGTTTGCCGCAAAGGTACATTTTTAAGCCCTGATTAACAATCGGTAAACAAATAGTGACAATGGTATTGCTTAAACAACAGCGGTGTATTACTTGGCAATAGTAAGTCATCTGCTTAAGAATTTTAATTATTTTAGCAGCCGGTATTCCGGTAAAATTATATGTTGTTAAACGGGGTGTTTTTGTAATTAAAATTTGCTTCATGATCGGCGCTTTAAAAAAAGTTGGTGTTATTATTCCTTTCTATCGTGATACAATTTCTGATTATGAAAACATTGCATTGCAGCAATGCCAAAAAGTTTTGGGTAATCATCCCCTTATTGCCATAAAGCCGGAGCATCTAAAACTACCCCAGGCAGCTGCACAGTTGTCATTAAGCGCTGTAGTTAGTTTTGATAACAGTTACTTTGAAAGCATAGCCGGTTATAACAAACTGATGCTGTCTGAAGAGTTTTACGGCAAGTTCCTGGACTATGAATACATCCTGATTTACCAGTTGGATGCTTTTGTTTTCAGCGACCAGCTTTTGCACTGGTGCAACCAGGACATTGATTATGTAGGTGCTCCCTGGCTGCGCGATATTGACCATGGTGATCTGTTTAAGGCGGCAAAGTCTGAGGTGCAGTATTATGTACATACCCGGTACGATGTTCAGAAGAACGGCGAACCCAGCCCAAAGCAGTTTGAGAACCGTACGGGCAATGGCGGCTTTTCATTACGCAGGGTAAAAAAGTTTTATGATATAACCATAAGCCGTAAGCAGGACATTCAAAAGTACCTGGCCCGAGAAGGTAAGCACCAGTTTAATGAAGATGCCTTTTGGAGTATAGAGGTAAACCGGAAAAAGAAGGTATTGAATATTCCGGATCATAAAAAGGCGGTAGGCTTTGCTTTCGAAAATTCGCCGCAAAGGGCCCTCAATATAAATAAGCAACAATTACCCTTTGGCTGCCATGCCTGGGATAGGCATGTGGAGTTTTGGCATCCTATTTTTAAGCAGCACGGCTACCCGCTTATGCAGCATACAATGTTCAATAATTTTAAGGCAGATTTGCCGGTTGATATCAAATGCCTCTACCGTATTTCTGATGCGGGCAACCCCAAATTAAAGCTGGATGTTGCTACTAAAATGCACTGCCTGGATAACTTTATTAAGGAGTTTAAAAATAACATTTACGTATTTGCCGATAACTGCAGCCATGAAACTATTGAGGCTATCAAAAGCCGCGGCATTGAGCCGGTAAAAACCTCATTGGGCAACTCAAAATCATGGCGGTATGTGGTTGAACGTGCGCTGGAAAACTTTGATGATAATAGCTACGTTTACTTAATTGAAGATGACTATCTACATTTGCCCGGCTCGTTAACGGCCTTGCAGGAAGGATTGGGCGTGGCCGATTATGTAACGCTGTATGACCACCCTGATAAGTATCTTAATTCGGAAGAGGGGCCTAACCCCCACATTGCACAAGGTGGTGAGTTAAGCCGCGTATTGCTAACCAAAAGCACGCACTGGAAACATACCAATTCCACAACCATGTCGTTCGGGGTTAAGGTTAAAACCTTGAGAGAAGATAAGGAAATATGGTGGCGCTTTACCCATAACCATATACCCGATGATTTTCATGCCTTTCAAGTACTTACACACCGCGTGGTACCAGAGAAGAAAACACTATCCAAAAAAATAAAAGGCTTGATAGCTGCCCCCGAATTTAAAAACGAAAGGCGCGTGCTTATAAGCCCAATACCCGGTTTTGCCACCCATGCAGAGCTGGATTTATTAAGCCCCATTACGCATTGGCATCCCATCAAATCATGGGAAGAAGTTTAAAGTTATAAACGGCCCTCTTTTTTGGCTACCTTATAAGCCTTACCCACAAAGGCCAGGTTTTTAAAAAACAATGACGGGTAAACCTTCAGGTAACGCAGGTTTCGAAACAGTTCGCGATAGGCCAGGCTGGCTGGTAGTTTATATTTAATCAGGTATGCTATATAAGCCCTGAACGTTTGTTTTTCGATCACAAATTTTTGCTTGGCCGTTAGCTCTTCGGTATAAGCAGGCAGTTGATTAATCCATTTGGCATTAAATTTTGCAGTTTCAAATACCCACTCCTTGCTTAAGCTTCCTTCCGAAAAATGTTCCATCAGTACATCGTAAGTAACCACTACCTGGTAGTGCTGCCTTACCTGCATCGAAAAATCCAGATCGTACTTATGGAAACCTGTAAACGTGTCTTCATCAAAACGTGCCTTAGCCAGCACCGTCCGGGTAGTGCAAAACCATACGCCATCCACACTAACTACCTCGGTCAGCTTTTCGTTCCGGGGGTTACGGTAAGTATGCTCAGCCGCCAATTTGTTGTATTTATAGGATTGTAAAACGTTCAGGTAATCGGTACGGTCGCCGCCTACGCCTTGCCAACCCGATGGCGATAGGGGTTTGTAACTACTGCCCGCCACGCCTATCAGACCAACGGCCGGATTTTCCTGAAACAGGCGGTTTACGATTTCACCCCACCTGGCTGTTTTAATGCTAACATCTTCGTGCATAAAGCACAAAATATCATACTTTGCCTGCGCTACACCTTCGTTGTAAATCTGGCACATACCTTTAGCGCCGGTGCTGTTATCAAACGCCAGAATTTCAAACGGCACACCAACAGTTTCGGCAATATTTACACGCACATCGGCCAGTAATTTTTGGTTAGCCGAAGATATTATAACAGAGATCATTTATAAGTAATTGAAACTTGGTAAATTTTTGTTTTGGCTGATTGTTCAGCGGCTGTATTTTACTTTCTCTAACGGGCGGCCCTATACGAACGGTAAATATGCTTGCTTAGCTTAAAGAAAAACTTAGGCCACTTTTTACGGTAAACGGTGCAATGCCACAAGGCCTGGTAAACCAAACGCATAGGCACTTTGGCCGCAACAGCCTGCGATATAAAGAGGAAAAATGTTTTGCTCTCAGCGGTAAACTGGTCATCCGGATCAATAGGCGCCGATTGGGCCGGTAAGTGTTTATACCATTTATTGTGCAGTTTTAATATCTCAAAAACCCACTTGTCATCGTAAGTCCCTTCCGAAAAATGATGCAATAGCACATCGTAAGTCACCTTTACTTTATAGTGTTGCCTGACAGCCAGCGAAAAATCGACGTCGTAGGCATGAAAGCCGGTGAAGGTTTTTTGATCGAACGGTATTTGCTGAGCCACTTTTCGTGGGGTGCAAAACCACACGCCGTCAATACTAACTACTTCGGTAAATTGATCATTGTGCGGGTTTCGGCAGTAATGCTTTAATTCGGCATTGGTCTGTTTATAGCCCTGCAAAATATTCACATGGTCGGTAAAAAAACCTATGCCATGCCAGCCGGATGGCGCGGCATTTTTGTAGCTACTGCCGGCTATGCCTAATAAACCCAAATCAGGTTCGGTAGCAAACGTATTAATAACATGCTGCCCCCAATAGGCTGTTTTAAACGCTACATCCTCGTGCACAAAGCACAAAATGTCATATTTAGCCTGCCTGGTTCCCTGGTTATAAATTTCGCAAATACCTCTTGCGCCGGTACCGTTATCAATACCTATTAGCTCATAAGGTACGCCTATCGTAGCGGCTATGTTTTCGCTAACACTGGCCAGCATGTGGGGTACAACTGAGGATATTATAACAGATATCATGCACAAGCTTTAACACAGCAAAGCTATAAAATTTATTAGCAGAGCCTGTTAGTTAAAATTTAGCTAATTTTGCGGGATTTTATTCTTTTAAATGAAGACGTATTTCCGTTTACTGGGTTATGCCAAGCCAATTGAAAAATTTGCTATTCCTTACATTATCTGCACACTGTTTGCTGTAACGTTTAATACCCTCAACCTTGCTTTACTTGCCCCGTTATTGCAAACGCTGTTTATGGGTAAGGATAAAGGAGCCCCAACTGTTAACACAGAGTCGGCTGATAGCCTGAGCGGCTTTTTTACCTATCATGTTAACGAAATTGTAATTAAATACGGTACCTGGGGCGCATTGCAGTTTGTATGCGGCATTATAATTGGGTCGGTTGTTTTAGCTAATCTTTTCAAATACTTCTCACAACGCACCATGGAAAACATGCGTGCGCATACTTTGCTTAATTTACGCCGTGCCGTATTTGGCAATGTAATGAACCTGCACCTGGGGTATTTTAACAATGAACGCAAAGGTGATATCCTATCCAAAGTTGCATCAGACGTTCAGATAGTGCAATACTCGGTAACCGGTACCTTGCAGGTAATTTTTAAAGAACCATTGCAGCTTATTGCTTACCTGGTTACTCTATTTGCCATATCAGTTAAACTTACTTTGTTTTCATTACTGGTAATACCTGTTGCTGCTTTTATTATATCCAGAATTGTAAAAAAACTAAAGGCCCAGGCTGTATTGGCCCAGGAGGTTTACGGCAATATGATCAGTTACCTGGACGAGGCACTTTCTGGTATCCGTATTATTAAAGCCTTTAATGCTACCGAATATACCAAGCAGCGTTTCCATAACGAAAATGCCCGTTATACAGCTATTATAAAAGGTATGGCGCGCCGCCAGCAACTGGCTTCGCCGGTATCTGAAGCGTTAGGCGTAACTATGGTAGCCATAATTGTGCTATATGGTGGCTACCTGCTAATCAGCAATCAGTCTACGCTTACGGCGCCAACTTTCATTAGCTACATTGCGCTGTTTTCGCAGTTGATGAGGCCGGCTAAGGCCATAGGCGACTCTTTTTCGTCTATACATTCGGGCATTGCAGCCGGCGAACGCGTATTGGAACTGATAGACGAAAAGCCGCAGATTGTTGATGCGCCTGATGCCGTTGCTTTAAATGGCTTTAACCAGGGTATTGTGTTTGAAAACGTAAGTTTTGCCTACGGCGATAACGAAGTGTTAAAAGAAATAAACCTAAAGATACCTGCCGGTAAAACGGTGGCTTTAGTAGGTCCGTCGGGCGGTGGTAAATCTACTCTGATGGATTTGATACCACGCTTTATTGAACCCCAAACTGGAAAAATACTGGTTGATGGCAATGACCTTCGAAAGGTAAAAACAGATTCGTTGCGTGCGCTGATGGGCGTTGTAAACCAGGAATCCATTTTGTTTAACGATACCATTTACAACAACATTGCCTTTGGCAAACCCGGCGCCACACCACAGGAAGTAGAAGCAGCAGCCCGCATTGCCAATGCTCATAGCTTTATTATGAACACCGAGCAGGGCTACCAAACAAGTGTGGGCGACCGTGGTGTAAAACTATCGGGCGGACAAAAGCAGCGTATATCAATAGCACGTGCCGTATTAAACAATCCGCCTCTTATGTTGCTGGATGAAGCTACCTCGGCTTTGGATACAGAATCGGAAAAACTGGTGCAGGATGCTTTGAATAACCTGATGAAGGATCGTACCTCATTAATTATTGCACACCGTTTAAGCACTATCCAAAACGCCGACCTGATCATTGTACTTGAAGCCGGCCGCGTGGCCGAACAGGGCACGCACCTGCAGTTGATGCAGAACAATGGCTTATACCGTAAGCTTATTGATATGCAAACCTTCCAGACAGAATAATTCGCCTGACCTGCAATAGTTAAACTGCATGTGTTATAAGATGCAAGGCTTATGTCATGCTACGCTGGCGTAGTGTGGGCTGCGTCTAGCTGAAAGTATGCAATAAATCACTATTTAGCTACTTGCCAAACCAGGTGTTTAGCAGCATATTTTTTCATGGAATCTGTATGATAATTGTTGCATAAACAATTATCATACAGGTGATGCTAAAGACCTCTTTACTGCTTATAAGTACGCTTTAACCAGGCATCCGGTACGGGGATAATGCAAATGTTCATGGCCCTTCCATCAGCCGATAACATGGCCGATTGGATTTCAATACGTGTACCATCCGGACTAAAGGTTGGGTGCGGGTGGTCGGCCGCGGTGGTTTTATGCCCGGTAGAGAGCATCATCATCTCACTGGTGTGACGGTCGATAAGATATATGCTCCGCGAAAAATCATCACCTACGGCCCAGCGCCCATCTTTTGAGCCGCCCACATGCCAAAGACCGCTACCGCTTGGTGTTTGTCCAGCAATGGTCATTTCGCGTGTACGCAGGTTTACAATGCCCAGTCCGGTAGGTTTTTCGCGCGTGCCCGATGGTCCCCACGCTGCTTCCTGACCAGGATTGGCGCCACCTACCGGAGTGCCGGCTGCAGCATCGCCTGTACCTGGCACTTTGCGGTGCCCCATAATAGCAATGGCTACCTCATCAGGCGTTATAACGGCTTCATGGGTAACCCACTCATATTGGCTTTCGGGGTATAAGGGTCGTAAGCCGCTACCATCGGCCTTAACTGTCCAGGTGCGTTGTGGTGATTTGCCTCCCGTTTCCCAGCAAAATACAATTTCGCCTGGTACCCAGGGGTTAACCTGTATATGTCCAATCTGAAAAGGAACGGATACAATGTATTTAATTTCGCCGGTTTTTACATTCATGCTGGCCAGGCCGTTAGGGCCGGCGCCCATATTACGCGGACCGAAAGTGCCCTCCACTTTGGCATCAGCAGCCAAATGTTTGGCAGCTTCAGTGCGTCCAACATGGAAGTATACTTTATCTTCATCGGCATCCAACGCCATGTCGCCACCTGCACCCATTTCGGCCGGTATGGTTCCGCAAACGCGTTGATAGGTGCTGGCCGGTTGCATTTTGCCGGCTTTACTGTCGGTTAATACTTTGGCCAAATCAACTTCAACCACCTCCAAGGGACGCCCGCGGCCGGGCCCTTCGGTTGCCGGGCCAACATTACGCATATGATACAACTTCATTGATTTACGTGCCAGGTTCAGCATACCGGTATAGCCTCCTTCGGTTATTTGAACTATATCGCCATACTTTTCATTAACTGCCATGGCTTCTCCTTTTGCACGATTGGAGCGAAATACCAGCCATTGCCCGTCTGCCGTCCACTGCGGATGCGTTTGGTAAATTTTAGTGTCACCAGCGGGTGTGCTGGTCAGAAAGGTTAGCATTACACCGGTAACCGGATCTTTAACAACTTTACGCTCCGACGGAAAACGTTTGCCGATTTGCGCCTGGGCGGCAGATGCAAATACTACTGCAGCGCAAGTAGCAGCCAAAAACAAGTAAGGTCTTATTTTCATAGTAGGTATGTGATGCCTGTACGTGATTGAGATACATACGGCTTAATTGGTATCACTAAACTACAATTAAAACATGAGCTGATAACATCATTCAGGACAGTACAGGTTACTATAGTTGTACGAGCATAATCTCAAATTTTGATTATTGGTTTTTATTTACGTAATTTCCTACGTAATTTAATAAGTATGGATATTTTCGATAAAATGGGTAAGATGGCACTAGGTAGCCGTCTGCGCCGCTTGAGCGAAACACTTACAGAGCAAGCCGGTAAAGTGTATGAATTATACAATATTGCTATGCAACCCAAGTGGCTGCCGGTCTTTTATGCACTCTCTATGGGTGAAGAAAAATCAATCATGCAGATTGCGCAGGAGATTGGCCACTCTCACCCATCGGTAAGCAATATTGTAAAAGAGATGATTCAGGATGGTATTGTATCAAAAGGCGGGAATGATACAGACGGCCGTAAAAACTTTGTAAAGCTTACAGAATTGGGCCTGGCCATTAATGAACGGATACAAGATCAATATGCTGATGTAAATGCAGCTGTTGAAAATGCACTGCAAAAAACGCAATACAACATTTGGAAAGCGATTGAAGAGTGGGAATACCTGTTGGCACAGAAAGACCTGCTCAAACGTGTGCAGGATGAAAAAAAGCTGCGTGAAAGTAAAGAAGTAGAAGTAATAGCCTATCGTCCGGAATGGAAGCTAGCTTTTAAGCAACTTAATGAAGAGTGGATAACCACCTATTTTAAAATGGAAACTTCTGATTATAAATCATTGGATCATCCGGAAGAGTATATTCTTGATAAGGGTGGATACATACTTTTTGCTTTATATCAAAACGAACCTGTAGGTACGTGTGCGCTTATTAAAATGGAAAACCAAACCTATGAATTAGCAAAAATGGCTGTATCGCCTAAAGCAAAGGGCAAAGGTATAGGCTGGCTGCTGGGCAATGCTGCTATAGAAAAAGCCCGCCAAGCCGGTGCCGATAAACTTTACCTGGAAAGTAATACTGTCCTGAAACCAGCCATTAATCTTTATCATAAGCTGGGCTTTAAAAAGGTTACAGGTATACCCTCTCCTTACGAGCGTTGTAATATACAGATGGAACTTAGCTTGTAAGTAATGCGCGTTTAGCCTAAATAAAATTATTTGCTGGAACTAACCGCTCTTCGGTTACACCCTTTGAGGCGGTATCAAACAAATCAACCACTTTCAGGCTTCTATAATAAATTGCGCAAAATGCCTAAGTGGTTAAAAATAGTTTTAAAGGTTGTAGCAGGTATAATTCTTTTGTTTGTATTGCTTTCTGTAGGGTTGCTGATTTATATCAACACTAATAAAGGTAAAGTACTTACGCTTATCACCAGTACCCTTAACAAGAATCTGGATGGTAAGTTAACCATAGGCGATATGGAAACTACTTTTTTTAAGGGTTTCCCCGGAATATCGGTAACGCTCAAAAACGTGCTGATTAAAGACAAGCGCTGGCCTGAGCATCGGCACACCCTATTAGATGCCAAAGACTTTGATGTCTCTATAAACACAGCTTCCTTACTGCGGGGCACCATTCGGATAAGTAATATTGACATTAGCAATGCCGCAATCGACTTATATAAAGATAGTACCGGCTATAGCAATACTTCTGTCTTTAAAAAGAAGAAGCAGCAACCTAAAACGGAGCAAAGTGACGACGGCGGCAGTTCGGCCGAGTTTGGAAAGTTCACTTTAAAAAAAGTAAGCTTTGCCGTAAACAACCAAAAAAATAACAAGCTTTTCCAGTTTTATATCAACCAACTGGCCGGGAAAATGAATTATCCCGACACAGGCTGGCGAGCCGATTTGCAATTGAACGTTTTAACAAAGAGCTTGGCATTTAATACTTTAAAAGGAACCTTTTTAAAAGACAAAACCATTGCAGGGCAAATGATTGCCGGATACAATGAGGATAACGGCAAAATTAAAGTTACCTCCAAAAATCTGACTATAGGTCAGGATCCATTCCAGATCAACGCTTCATTTATGACTGCTAAAAAGGAAACTGAGTTTAAAATACTGGTTATAGCTAACGAGATAACATGGCGAAATGCTTCGGCACTGCTGGCCGAAAACATAAGGATAACGCTTGATAAATTTAACCTGACCAAGCCTATAAAAATCAACGCAAAAATTGCCGGCAGCTTTGGTGGCGGTGATCCGTTGTTACATGTAACAGGAAACATACGAAATAACACGCTGAGTATACCTGGCGGCAAAATTGACAGTTGTAGCTTTGATGCCGAATTTAACAACCATGCTGCGGCAAACAAAGGCTATGACGATGAAAATTCAACCATAAGGCTTTTTCGGTTCTCGGGCAGGTATAATCATTTGCCATTTGTAATTGATACCGGGAGCATCATTAACCTTAAAAAACCTATTGCTACAGGGAATTTTCAAGCCAAGTTCCCGCTTGCTAATTTGAATTATACTTTTGGCGATGTGGCCAAGTTTACCAGGGGAACAGCTAACGTAAAGCTACGCTATAAGGCAGATGTGGTTAACTACCGCCTGAATAAGCCTGTAATTGCCGGACTAATTAGCTTTAAAGATGCTGATGCAGTCTATCTGCCTCGTAATCTTGCCTTTAAAAACACCTCATTATCTCTTAATTTTATTAAAGATGATTTGATACTTAACAACATAAGGCTGCAAAGCGGGCATAGTGTAGTAACGATGGAGGGTAGGGTAAACAACTTTTTAAACCTGTATTACAACGCACCGGAAAAGATCTTACTCACTTGGAATATCAAAAGCCCTGAACTTAGATTAAATGAGTTTTTAGGATTTCTGGCTGCCCGCAGGCGCGTAAAGGCCAGTGCGGCACCACGGGGAAATAGTGGCAACGTTGTTGACCAGTTAAGTAACGTTTTAGATAAGGGGAACGCTGAAATGCACATGGAAGTAGCCAAGGTGTATTATCGCAAGTTTTTGGCTACCGATGTCAAGGCCGATCTGATTACCACATCTGATGGTGTTATTCTCAAAAATGTTGGTGTAAAGCATGCAGGTGGCTCTCTGCAACTTAATGGGCGGGTAACACAGGGCGATGCCTTAAACCGTTTTGCATTGAATACTACTGTTTTAAATGTAAACATCCGTGAGTTTTTCCAATCTTTTAGCAACTTTGGACTATCAACACCTACTTATGAAAACCTGAAAGGCTTTCTTTCAGCAAAAACCAGCATTACTGGCGGGGTGACCGACAAAGGCGATCTGGTGCCGCGTTCAATAAACGGTACAGTGAATGTAAGCTTGCGCAATGGGGCACTGCTTAATTACGAGCCGCTGATAAAGGTGGGTAAGTTCGCTTTTCCTTTTCGTGATTTAAAAAACATTGAGATACCAAAACTGGATGCTCATTTTGACGTACGCGGCGAAAAGATCTTTATCCGACCAATGCAATTTAGTTCAAGTGTACTGAATGCCGATATAGCAGGCGTTTATGCCCTAACCAAGGGTACTGACATTGCGCTGGACATACCGCTTCGTAATCCTAAAAAAGATGAGGATATAACCGACAAGGAAGAATTACAAAAACGCCGGTTTAAAGGCATTGTACTGCACCTGGCCGCCCGTGACGACGAGAACGGCAAAATAAAAATTGGCTGGAACAAGGATCACAAATAGGCTATAGGCTTAGCCTCATAAAATTGAGTACATCCTGCTCTGTCCCGGTAAATGGTCCTGATGTTGCAATTTTAAGACTGGCCATCGCTGCGCCAAACTCACCCGCTTGCTGAATATTAGCACCCTTACTGCGTTGATATAGATAACCGGCCATGTAAGTGTCGCCGCAACCGGTGGCATCTGTTACTGCTACAGGCGGGTAAGCGGGAATGGTATAAAAATGGCCATCGCTCAAAATAACCGAGCCCATGCTGCCTAAAGTAACCACTACTTCTTTTACGCCCCACATGGCTAACATTCGGCCACCTTGCTCAATGCTTTTACTTCCTGTAAGTACTTCCAGTTCTGCTTCGTTCGCTTTCAGTATGGATACATATTGCAGCGCTTCCTGCTTCTCAGGCCAATCAATGGCGTGTACCTCAAAATTACGCACTTCGCGCAAGTAGCCCTGCACATCAAGCGATACCTTTCCTTTACTAGCCAAATATTTGATAACGGCAATCGGCATATCATCAGCCAGTAGTGGCCCTAAGTGAAATGTTCGGGCATTAACATCCTGTAGTTGTTCAACCATAAATGGATCGGCTTTTTGAAGTACGCGTTGGGTGCGGTGATCTTGGTTAGCTGCATAAATATTTTCGAAGTATACTGAGTGCTTACTGGGTAAAACTTCAACAGGTATCCCTTTGGCACGAAGTTCATTTACCACCGGTAACTCACTTTCTCCAACGGCAGTTATGAGTTGGTAAGCTATATGCATACGGCTCAGCGCATGTGAAAAATAGTAAGATGTACCGCCGGCTAAATACCGTTCGTTTAGGTTGTGAACAACTTTATCGAGGGTAATATGCCCTATACAGCAGAGGTGGAGCATGATAGTTGATTGATGAACAATACAATGTTAAGGTATGGAAGCCAGTATCGCAACGACTTTAAGTTATAATTGCATAACAAGCCGTTGATTTAAGCGCTATTATTTAATATATTAGTTGACTAAACTTTATAAAATTACCAAAGCAACCCATCCGGCTCAGGCATTACGTCACCATTAAACAAACTGTTAAAAGTAAAATGGGCAGTGAAGTATCTGAATTGTGCAATCGTGTATGGAATTAAACCCTTACATTAAACATGGCCAAACTAACAGATACTTCTAACCCTGCCGCCGTAAACGAATATATTACCAAACTTAACGAACCCGCTCAGTCACTGGTAAAAGCCATCAGGCAGGTAATTTTATTAGCCAGTGATCAAATTGGCGAACAGATTAAATGGAACTCGCCCAGCTTTTTTTACACCGGCCACATGCAAGCTTTTAATGCTAAGGAGTACAAGAGAGACCTTATTGTACTTAACCTGCGGCAAAAAAGATCACTTGCTGCTCATTTTTCCTACCGGCGTCACCATTGAGGATACGACCGGGCTGCTGGAAGGTGACTATGCCGATGGCCGGCGCATGGTAAAGATATTCTCGATGGAGGATTTGGAGGTTAAGCAAGAGGCCTTGCAGCACATAATTAAGCAGTGGTTAGAGCTTATAGAGACGTAATGCAGATTGCTATTTTTGCTTTTTAGATCATGCGTTCATTATTGTTTCTTAAATAGTGTTAACGTATGTTAACAGAAATCCAACTTGCTGATCAGTGAAGATATATTCGGTCAAAAATTAAATTTTATGAAATGGAAAATGACTGTTTTGACCATTATACTTACCGCATCGGTAATTGGAACCCTGGTTTTTCAGATAGACTGGGTGCATAAAACTTACCTGTACGAACATGGAAGAATTCGTAATCAGGTGCAAAAAGCATTAGCCGGTGCCCTAAACAAGTTTCATGCAGAATATAATGACGAGGTTGCAAAGTTGATTCAGCCTAAAATAATCGCTTTTAATCGTTATGCGGGCGAAATTTTTGTGGGTAATGACTCTCTTATCATTCATCTCAACCGCGATAGCCTGCCCTTGGCCGGTATTCCGGAAGTGCAAGATGGTCAGGCTACCTATATAGGGCGTGTTAAAGTTATTCTTCCAACAAAAAAACTTAAGTATAGTGCACTAGGTACAGCAGCTGAAAATAAAAGAGCCTTAGATACGCTGAAAAAGTTATTCCCCGTACCTGCCAATTTATGTTCGCCATTGTATTTCAAAGCAGATAGTGCAAAGATAATGCGTTACTTCTATGCTAATCTGGCAAAAGCAAACATTGCAGATGTAACGCGATTTATTCAGCCATTATTTATGTGTTCAAGCGGTGAATGGGTTCCGCCAAAGTATGAGGGCTTTATAGCTTACCGGGCATCAGGAACCATAGCTTATACCAGCGGCAAACGCTGGATGTCCGTTAACTTCCATACCAATCCTGTTAAAATTATTTCGGGCATGCTTGTTCAGGTGCTATCGTCTGTGGTATTGCTGGTTATTACTACAATTACCTATATCTCCATGATGCGGACTATTTTGCGACAAAAGCGCCTGGCCGACATGAAAGACGATTTTATAGACAACATGACACATGAACTGAAAACCCCGATCGCTACCATATCGGCCGCTATTGAAGGGATGCAAAGCTTTAATGCATTAGCAGACAAGGAAAAGACCGCCCGATACCTGGAGGTGTCGAGAAACGAACTGAGCCGGTTAAACGATATGGTCACTAAGGTGCTCAACATATCGGCATATGAGCAAAAGAACCTTAGCCTTCATATAAAGGAGGTAGATGTGCTTCATGTGTTACAAGATATTGTTAAGGCCGAAAAGTTGCGAGCGGTTAAACAGGTGGATTTTTCGGTCAGCGTTCCAGATGCAATGAAGAACATACAAGCCGATCCTGATCATTTGAGAAATGTGCTGGTTAACCTGATTGACAATGCCATTAAATATTCTGGGGAAACGGTTCAAATAGCTATTAGGTGTTATCAGGAAAATAACTTTACCTTCCTCAGAATGACCGATAATGGAATAGGGATACCTGCTGCAGATATACCTTACATTTTTGATAAGTTTTACAGAGTGCATACCGGTAATGTTCACAACGTAAAAGGTACTGGTTTGGGCCTCAGCTATGTAAAGTATGTTGTAGAAGCGCACGGTGGTTATATCACTGTTAAAAGTAACGTTAACCAGGGTAGCGAATTTACCATAGCATTGCCTTTATAACCGATGGATTATACTGTTCTTTTAGCCGAAGATGAGCTGGCACTGGCCCACATTGTACGGGAGAGCCTAGAGGAAAGAAATTACAAAGTGATTTTATGCCCTAATGGCGAGGCTGCGTTACAGCAGTACAAAAAATGCCGTCCTGATGTTGTAGTGCTGGATATCATGATGCCGTTGATGGACGGGTTTTCGGTTGCGCAGCAAATCAGAATTAATGATAAAAAGACACCTATCATTTTTCTAACGGCAAAATCGCATACTAAAGATGTTGTGGCTGGCTTTGAGTTGGGTGCTAACGATTATTTAAAAAAGCCGTTCAGCGTTGAAGAATTAATTGTTCGGATACAGGTGCAGTTGAGTAAGCAAGGCGTTTTAGAAGTTAAAACGGCTCTTCGTGATGAAGAGGTATTCAGGTTTGGCAATTTTGAATTTATTTCGCGCAAAAACAGCCTGATCTATGGTTTGGAAATTAGTTCGCTCACCTCGCGCGAGAGTGAAGTGTTGAAGGTGTTATGCCAAAACCAGCAACAGATAGTGAACAAAACTCAGCTGTTAAACAACCTTTGGGGAAGCGACAGCTTTTTCAATGCCCGTAGCTTAGATGTATTTATTACGAAATTACGCAAGCGTTTATCTGCCGATCCATCCGTTCAGATCATTAACGTAAGGGGCGTAGGGTATAAGTTAGTTTATTAAAGGCCCGTTCCTCGTATCATTGACAGGCATTATGTGGATAAGATGTTGACACTTTAGCTAATTTTATAGTGAATTGTGCAAAGGAAAAAGACATTATCAGATGGTTTGGCAACCAAGCTAGCTTTTCTCTACCAACTTGTATTAGGTTAGACGGCTTTGGGCATTTTGACTCTCACACTATATTTGTAAAAGTACCCACCCAAGAAGCCATAATTAACTTAGTCAATCAGCTAAAGTCAAAATTCAGTTCTAAATTGAAGTCTTTTAAAGGGCACCCACCATACTTTTCCAACAATCTCCATATTACAGTGGCACGGCGCACAAATATTCAACAATTTAACGGCGCATGGCTATTGTATGAAAAAGCAGGTTTCCAGGCCTCTTTCTATGCAACCGAAATGCTACTTTTAAGACGCCCTGTGTTTTGCACTGCGTCAAATGAGTTACAGCTTATCCAGAATAATTATGAAGAGGTCGCTAAATTTCCTTTTGAAGGGAAGTCTAACTTCGGAATACAAACATTATTACCTATAAATTAACACCTAGTCAATCGTATATTAGCCGAAAATATTAGTTATGATTGCACACCACGTTTTATTCTGGCTTAAGACCGATACTACCGACGACAAGAAGCAAGCTTTCCGTAAAGGTTTAGAAAGCCTGCAAGGAATTGAAGTTGTGAGAACTATTCACGTAGGGACACCGGCACCTATAGAGCGCGCCGTTGTAGATACCACCTACACGTTTAGTTTGGTGCTGTTGTTTGATGACTTAGCAGCCCACGATGTTTACCAGGTACACCCCATACATAAGGCTTTTTTGGACGAGTTTAGGGTATATTTTGATAAAGTAGTTATTTATGATGCCCAGTAGCATTTGTTAAAAGTAAAGCCTTCAATGCGTATTGAAGGCTTTACTTTTTTGCCATATTATTTTTCTTTTAACTGAATCCAAACCGGCGCATGGTCGCTGGTTTTTTCCCATCCGCGTACGTGGCGGTCTACACCCGCGGTGGTAAGGCGGCCTGCCAGCTTAGAGTTCAGCAAAAAATGATCAATTCGCAAGCCTGCATTACGACCGTAAGCGTTACGGAAGTAATCCCAAAATGTGTATATCGTCTCATCCGGGTAAAGTTTGCGTAGAGCATCTGTCCAGCCTTGTGCTACCAGTTTTTGGAAAGCCGCACGTGTTTCGGGTCTAAAAAGCGCATCGTCCAGCCAGCGTTCGGGTTTATACACATCCTGCTCGGTGGGCATTACGTTATAGTCGCCTGTAAGTACTACCGGAATATCTAACGTATATAACTTAGCGGCGTGGGTAATTAAACGCTCAAACCAGCTTAATTTATAATCAAACTTTGGACCAGGGGCGGGGTTGCCATTGGGTAAGTAAAGGCAACCAATTAATACACCGTTCACCACGGCTTCCAGGTAGCGGCTATGCTCGTCGGTCTCATCGCCGGGCAGTTCGCGCCTTACTTCCTTTATCTCCGTGTCGGTGCCACGGGCTAGGATGGCCACGCCGTTCCAGCTTTTCTGCCCGTGCCAAATAGCATTATAGCCTGCATTGCGTATGGCTTCTTCCGGAAACTTATCCTGCGGCGCTTTTAGTTCCTGCAGGCAAACCACATCTGGTGCCGACTCATCGAGCCAGCGCAGCAATACCGGTAGGCGTCCGTTAACACCGTTTACATTATAGGTGGCAATTTTCATGGTTCATATTGATAGATATGCCAAGTTAACTATAAAAACTGAGCCAATGTTTAAACAGGGCAGGGTTTGCTTTTATAAAATACTTATGTTGCCACTTTTGCAATAATAAGAAACACTGTCATCATTTGCTTCTCCTCTGCAGTATATCAATGCGTACAAAACAATAGCATAACTTGCATGTCTGTAAGTTATGCCGTTACGATACATTATACTTGCTTTAGCTTTCCTTGTGCTTTCGTGCAATCAGCCAGGCAGCCAGGTATCTACAATAGCATCGGGGCGTTTAGCGGCCGCAGATTCAGGGCAGCAGTCAACAACCTTCACCAGCAATGCTGGGCCTATCACCTCCATAAATACAGGCAAAACCACGCCGGCTCAACTCGTCGCCTTTGCACGTACGCTTACGGGCATTACTTATAAGTATGGGTCTGTTAATCCACAGGAAGGGTTTGACTGTTCGGGTTTTATTACGTATACTTTTAACCACTTCAACATTGCGGTACCCAGAAGCTCGAAAGACTTTACCAACGTAAAAGAACCTACTGAACTTAAGCATGCAAAACCTGGCGACCTCATCCTTTTTACAGGTACCGATAGCACGCAGAAAGTTGCGGGTCATATGGGCATCATTGTAAATGCCGGCGATAGTATAAGTTTTATTCACGCTACATCGGGCAAACAATATGGTGTTACCGAAACACCGCTGAACGCTTACTACCAGGGCCGGTATTTAAAAACGATCAGGGTTTTTTCGCAAAACCACTAAAAGCCGGCAGGTCAATTTGACTCGATACCCTGCATCCGGACACAAATTGAAAAAAGGTAAACCTGTGCCCTTATAAATGCGTTAAATTTGCAACGCATCAAAATATCAATTGTGGAAGAACGACAGGAAGCACCCGGTAAAAAAGATTCATTTGCGGCATTACGCTATAAAGATTTTCGCGCATACATTGGTATGCGTTTCTTTTTTACACTGGCCTACCAAATGCAGGCCGTTGTAATAGGCTTTTATATTTACCAAATTACGCATAGTAAACTGGCCTTAGGTTATATAGGCTTGTGTGAGGCTATACCGGCCATTAGTATTGCCTTATACGGTGGTTACATTGCCGATAAGTATGAAAAGCGTAAACTTCTGTTTCTCATATTTTCGGTAGTACTGTTTGCATCGCTCACCATTTTTGTAGTTACGCTTCAAAGCATGAGCCATTTGGTACATGCCGGCTGGGTTGTTCCCACTATTTATGTGATGATTTTTCTTAATGGGGTAGCCAGGGCTTTTTACGGGCCGGCCACTTTTACCATTTACGCGCAAAGCATTCCTAAAGAGCTTTATCCTAATGGGAGCACGTGGAGCAGTTCTGCATGGCAAATTGCTACTATTTTGGGGCCTGCTATAGGTGGGTTAATATTCGGAAGCTTTGGTATTACGCCAACCTTTATCATCATCAATGTTCTGCTGCTTATTTCGCTGGCGCTGGTATATATGCTGCGTAAATATCCACCTGTTTATATCCCTAAAGAAAATATATGGCAAAGCTTATCGGCCGGAATCAACTTTGTGTTCCGGAATAAAATGATGCTGGGCGCAATGAGCCTGGATTTATTCTCGGTATTTTTTGGCGGTGCTATTGCGCTTCTGCCCGTGTTTGCCCATGATATTCTAAAGGTAGGCTCAGAGGGCTTAGGTATTATGCGGGCTACATCTTCGTTAGGCGCGGTGTTAACCATGCTGGTCATGACTCGCTTTTCGCCCATGAACCGGCCTTGGCGAAACTTGCTTATTGCCGTAGCCGGATTTGGTTTGTCTATCCTCTGCTTTGGCTTATCTAAAAGCTTTTATATTTCGCTCATCTTCCTGTTTACAGAAGGCATGTTCGACAGTGTTAGTGTAATAATCAGAAGTACGCTAATGCAACTGTTAACACCCGACGAGATGCGCGGGCGGGTATCTGCCGTAAATTCAATGTTCATTGGCTCATCAAACGAGATTGGTGCCTTTGAATCGGGTTCTACAGCCGAATTAATGGGTACGGTGCCATCCGTTATTTTTGGCGGATGTATGACTTTGCTGGTGGTAACCGTTACCTTCTTTAAAACGAGGAATTTAATCCCTGCCAAATTGAGCGATATTAGTAGCCCTACAGAAAAAAATGTTTAAGTCTTGAATGAGACTTTTGGCTAACAATTGCAGATACAAAGAAGTCTCTGTATTGTTAGCTATGCTTTTAAGGCGAGGTTATACAGGGCTTAATGAACTTAACGTTCAATAACCTTTCATGCAGTACCAGCAGCTCCATTGTGCATTGCAGGTTAATATGGCTTTCAGAGAAAAGATATCGGCTTAATAGGCTAATCTTTTAAAATGAGTTTACATCCTCAATCCTAACCCAGCATCTTCATTCAATAACCATTTACCTTCCTTAAATTCTGGCATAGCGAACGGATTATTACTGGTAAGCAAGGGGCCGTCCAGATCGGCCCAGTCGCACTGGGGAGCCAGGGCGGCGGCGGCCAGGGTGGCGCAACTGGTTTCGCTCATGCAACCTATCAATATCTTCATATCCAACTGGCGGGCCTTGTCAATCATTTGTTTTGCCTCGTACACTCCGGCCGATTTCATTAATTTAATGTTAATGCCATGATACACCCCATGCGCTTTGTTCACATCGGGCAGGCGTTGCACTGCTTCATCGCCTAAAATAGGGATGGGGCTGCGCTCGGTAAGCCAGGCGTTGCTATCAGGATCGGTTTTGGACATGGGTTGTTCTATGAGTTGTACACCTTGTTCATGCAGCCAGTGTACCAGGTCAAGGCTCTGTTCGCGGTCGGTCCAGCCCTGGTTAGCATCTACGTATAAAGGTACGTCGGTTATGGAACGTACAATATCAATAAGTTGCTTGTCATCACTGCTGCCTAATTTTACTTTAATGGCTTTATAGCCCGCTGCCTCTTGTACTTTTTGGGCAAAGATATCGGGTGAATCTATACCGATGGTATAACTGGTTACCGGCATCAGGGCGGCATTACTACCTAGTAACTGCCAGCTCGGCTTATCCAGCAACTTGCCTTCCAGATCGTGTAAGGCCATATCAATAGCCGCTTTAACAGCCGGGTTGCCCGGCGCTATGCTATCCAGGTAAGGTATGATCTCGGCATAGTTGAAAGGAAACTTCAATTGTTTAACATCCACCTTTTGCAGAAACGATACCGCTGTTTCTATGCTCTCGCCCATGTACGGCACCATCGAGGCTTCGCCGTAGCCGGTATAACCCTCATGCTCCAGTTGCAGTAGCATAATGGGGGTTGAGGTGCGCGAAAACTTAGATATAGTGAAACGGTGCTTTAGTTGCAGCTCAAAAGGTTTAAATGTTAATTTCATATCAAAAATTAAAGCTAGTAAATAAGTTAGAGCTTGCAGGATTTTAGTTGAATTTAACTTGCTTTAGCTAAAGAATGACATACGGTTTAACTTTTAACCGCTTACTAGCTCTATCTTTGCAGCAATGGCGGCATCAATTTATAATCCTTTTACCCGTTTTAATTTTAGCAACCGCAACTGCTTTTTAACCGGACAAACTTTAAGCACCGAAGAGGAAAAGATACAGGTCTTCCCCGCATGGCTCATGAGCCGTTACCAGCTCGAAGACAAGGTGATTAAACTGCTGGACGAAAGCTACGTTGGCTATAAAGACCTGAAGATACCTTGTGCCGCCGCCATAAACGAACAGTATATCACACCCTTGGAAACTGAGGTAGAAGCTGCTTTTGCCAAAGGATACGAAGGCGTAAAGCAACTCGATCCGCTTACTATGTTCCATTGGGCAGGCAAATTGCTTTACGGTATTATTTTTAACGAAATGCAGGCTGGCATCAGGCAGCAGCATGCACAGGGTGAGGTTTTCAATTTATCACAAGCGCTTACACACAAGTTTGGTAATCTGCACCTTATGTTGCAAAGCCTTAAATTGCCCATTGTTTTTGATGGCTTTATGCCTTTTAGTTTTTTTCTATTCAAGGTAAACAATGCCGAAAATGAGTTTGCTTACCGTGATGAGATCAATACGCTGACGATTTCACTGCGTGTGCAGGATTTTGGGCTGATTATTTGTTTACAGGATAATGGTGTTAATGGCCGGTACCATCAGCAGATATGGGAGCAGCTTAAAAATGACACCTTGCACCCCATCCAGTTTGAGGAATTCAGCGCCCGTGTATTTTATTCGGCTTTTTTATTTAACCGCCTGCCCGAGTATGAAATTTTGCCTGTAGCAGATGAAATATTTATTGAAGCCGCACCACTGCGCGGTACCAGCAGCAGGCCAACCTTTGATGAATGGACTAATAAAACCTATGGACAAGTGCTGGAAAGCTTTTGGAAAAAATGGGGTTTCCTGTTGCTCGAGATCATAAAGAACCCTGAGCAACCCATGAGCTTTTTGTTTACACCAGATGGGCATAAAATAGGTGCCGAGGCGGTTGACTTGCCGTTATAAGCAGCGCTTTAAACTTTACGTTGCCGCCCTGCAACCACAGTAGGGGATAATTAGTTAGCACTAAGGTTCCAGGTTGTCATATTTTAAACCACGTGATGCTTACAACCCCATCTGTTCTAAAAATACTTTTACCACATCATGGTAAAGCAGTATGGTTATCATGATGCCGCTCAAAGCACCGTAAAAGTGGGCGTCGTGGTTAATGCTGTCACGGGATTGCCTGGAAGCGTAAACGCAATACACCAGATACAAAATGCCAAATATATAAGCCGGTATTCTGAATGGAAAAGGGAAAATGCCCATCTCGGTTCTTGGGCTAAACATAATATAGCTAAATACAACGGCACTAATAGCACCCGATGCCCCAAGGCTATGATACCCGTAATGATCTTTATGTTTACTAATGGTAGGCAAATCGCTTAATACCAGGCTGGCAATATAGAGCAGGGCAAATTGCCAATGGCCCAGCCAGGCCTCGAGCTGGAAGGCAAAGAAGAAGAACGACCACATGTTAAACAGCAAGTGCATCCAATCGCGATGTATAAAGCCGCTGGTAATCACGGTCCAAACTTTTTCGCCGCGGGCTATGCTGTAAGGGTGCAGCATAAATTCGCTGTAAACCCTGTCATTATAAAAGGCCAGGAGCGATAATAAAATGTTTAAAGCAAACAGGGCCGAGGCCACCGGTGCCAGTTCTAAATAAGGCTGCATTTATTGTAAATCAAGTTTAGTATCAGTTAATAATCGCCCAATTGGGTAACGCATATAGGTGTTTTCAAAAAACGGCGAATTACGGTAAACGTAGTCCAGCTGTGCCGCTGCACTTTTGGCTAGCTGGGGGTTCTTTGCTTTTTCATCCTCCAGCTGCTTTTGCAGCTCGGGGTGTTTCTTCAGATAATCAAAAGCAATATCCTCAAACACATAGTCCGAATAATGTTCTTTCTGGCTCAGCATCGAGTCGAAAAATCCCCAGGCAAAAAATGAGTCTACACCCTGTGGTTCCAATGTTTCTATAATATAACGGTTAATAGCCTGATTGGTATACACCACGTAATCACCCTGGTAAAATTTCACACTGTTATTATCAACTGGGTTTAGCTTGACGCTGTTGTGCAGGTAGTGCCCCTCATAAGGGCGGGCGCCGGTTTTGTAATCGCCAATGTAATAAGTTTGTACCGTAAGCGTGGTATCATGGGCAAGCCGGCGCATGGCTACCTTATTAAGCTTAAACAGATCAATAATTTTACCCCATGCCTGCGGTATAATGTAGGCCACCGGCTTACTGGCCATAATGCCGGCTTTATAAGTGTTATAATACTTAATTTGCTTGGTAAAAGGCTTGCTGCGGTCGTAGTATAGCCGGTTCAAACCACTAATGTTACTGAGTTTATAGCCAGCCTGGTAGCCTTTAAAAGCGATCATGTCAAACTTTTGCTCATCTAACGTCCAGGTAAGCGCAAAGGTTTTTTGTTGCTTTACCTGCTCATTGGCTTTGCGTTTCAGTTCGCCAATCTGTTGGGCATCACGCTCGCAAATATCAACCAGGTGCTGCATAAATGCGTAGGTGGCATACACTTTTTTATCATACGGTTTCAACATGTGTGTTTCCGTTACGTAGCTGATAATGTTGTGCTGTACTGTATATCCGGTCGAAAAACGCGGCGTTTCTAAAAAAGCAACAATGCCCGAGTCGGGTGTGGTTTTTAGGCTTTCCACATAAGGCACCATTTCATAGCCGCTTTTTTCCATCCGCTTGTACAGCTCCGGCGATAACGTTTTGGAAGTATACTCTGCCAGCAGGGGGTGCTGCTTGTCTTTTTGTGTTTCAATCAGCGTCATCACATACTGGTAATCGGCGCCGTTGCTGGCATGGTTATCTAAAAATATATCCGGTTGCCAGGCGTTCAGAATCTGCATAAATGCCAGCGCATTGCGGCTGTCAGCCTTTATAAAATCGCGGTTCAAATCCAAGTTACGGTAGTTTCCTCTAAAACCGTAAGCACGCGGCCCGTTCTGGCTAATGCGTGATACACCGCGGTTTAAGCTGCCATCAATATTGTACACCGCAATAAAGCACAATACCACATCTTTTGGCAACTGCTTGTTTTTGAGTAGGTCGCGCACCAGCATCATACTGGCGTCAATACCCTCCGGCTCGCCAGGGTGTATGCCGTTGTTAATTAAAATTACCCGCTTGTTTTGCTGCTTAATTTTAGCCGCATCAAAAACGCCGTCTTTTGATAATACCACCAGCGTTAAGGGCTTGCCGACATCGGTTGTACCGTAATTAAACAATTTTATTTGCTGCGGATATTGCTTAACCAACTTGGGGTAATACGCCATTACCTCGGCGTAAGTGGCCGTGTAGTTTTTGTCTTTACTTAGCTCGAAAGGAGTGAGCTGGGCATAGGCCTGATGCGATAGTACGCCTATACCGAGCAACAAAAGCAGCTTTTTCATACGGCGTTAAAGATAAGTTTTTGTTCAATAGTTCATTTGTAAATAGATGATACACTTTGTATAAATGAAAACAACTTATCTAAAATAGACTTACCTTACCATAAGCAATGAACCAGTGAACAAATGAACCACTTACACATTATAAACGGCGATGCAACTTTAAATGGCTTTAACCAAACCGGGCTCGACGGCGATGTGCTCGTATGGCGCGAGGTTTTCTCGGAAGGGCCACTTGCAGTAACGCTGGATGCGGAGTTTTGGAGCAAGCGGGCCGAATTTGTTGCCCAAACTTTTAAAGACGCACCCGGTAATTATCAGGAAATGATTTTGCAAGAACTGGAAAAGCTGAGCGAACCTTATGAAGATATTACGCTTTGGTTTGAGTTTGATTTGCACTGCCAGGTAAACCTGCTGGGCATTATGCAACTGCTGCAACAGCATGTTGATCTTTCTGTACCGCAAATATACCTGGTGTGCCCGGATGACTTTCCGGATGTGACCAACTTTAAGGGAATGGGGCAGTTAAATGGCGAACAGTTAGAGTCTCTTTATGATAATCGCCTGCATTTAACCGATTATGACTTTACATTGGCAACCGAGGCTTGGCAAAAATATATAACGGGCAATGCCCATGAACTGCAGCAATGGATTGACGAAAATCCTTTTTGGGGAAGCATGCACCTGTTAAAACCCGCCCTGCAAGCTCATGTAAAACGCCTGCAACAAAACGAAGATGGAGTAGGCCACATTGAGCAAAAGCTATTGCATATCTATAAAAATGGAAAAAGCGGCCGCACTGCTATATTTGAGTCCTTTAGTGACGAGTTGCCTATTTACGGCATGGGCGATGCCGAAGTGGATATCTACCTAAACCGGCTAATCAATAAAGGCTTAATTGCGCTCGAATAATCTTCAGGCCAAAACCCTTGATTGGCGTTACTGCTTTATGAATCGCCCTGGTCAAATCATAAAATCACTTACATATCTGCCTTTTTTA
Organism: Mucilaginibacter sp. PAMB04168; assembly: GCF_039634365.2. Lineage (NCBI taxonomy): Bacteria > Pseudomonadati > Bacteroidota > Sphingobacteriia > Sphingobacteriales > Sphingobacteriaceae > Mucilaginibacter > Mucilaginibacter sp. PAMB04168. Next base: position 4,789,037 of record NZ_CP155079.2, on the reverse strand, counting down.
TCCTAATTTCAGCGCAGTAATTGCGTTCACATGAAAAATCTTTACTTATCGGCGGCCGCCCTGTTATTGTCGGCCGCTGCTTTTGCCCAAAATGATATTACCTATACCGTATCTTTTCCTAATGTTGCCCATCACGAAGCTGAGATCAGCATGCGGGTACCGCAAGTGCCGGCAGGCGTAATGCGTTTTCGGATGAGCCGCTCATCACCCGGCCGTTATGCCACGCACGAGTTTGGCAAGAACATCTATAACGTTAAAGCTTATGGCGAAAGGAACGTGCCCCTTACTGTTAAACAGGTTGAAGGCGACGTTTACGAAATAGCCCAGCATGGCACTACCGTTATTGTTAACTATACCCTGTTTGGCAATCATATGGATGGTACCTATGTAGGTATTGATGGCAATACGGCACATTTTAATATGCCCGCAGCATTTGCCTGGGTAATGGGCATGGATAAACGCCCGGTAAAGTTTAAATTTTTAGATACCGAGAAATACGGCTGGAAAGTAGCTACCCAATTAAAGCCGGAGGCTGATGGCGTTTACTCGGCACCTAACTTGCAGTACATGATGGATAGCCCTACCTCGTTAGCGGCTTACAAAACTTACAGTTGGGATATCAGCAATCCGGGGGGCAAACGTCAAGCTATACATTTAACCTCAAACAGCAGTGATGACCAGGCCACGGTTAATGCCTTTGGCCAGATGGTAAAGAAAATTACCTTAGAGGCGCAGGCTGTTTTTGGCGAATTACCTGTGTATGATTATGGCAATTATGTGTTTTTACATGATGTAGCCGAAAGCAATGCTGGCGACGGCATGGAGCACCGCAACTCCACCAGTATTGTGCAAACTACGCCTAAAATTGCCGGTAACGAAAATCGTTTGCTGGGCACTTTCTCGCACGAGTATTTCCATAGCTGGAATGTAGAACGTATCCGTCCAAAATCGTTAGAGCCGTTTAATTTTGAGCATGCCAATATGAGCAGTGAGCTTTGGTTTGCTGAGGGCTTTACCCAGTATTATGGCGAGTTACTGCTGGTTCGTGCCGGCTTGCGTAACGCCGATGGCTATAACCGTACCATTGCCGGCCTGGTAAACACTGTACTTAACACACCTGCGGCAGCACGTTACTCACCTGCACAAATGAGCCGCTATGCGGTTTTTGCCGATGCCGGTGTATCTATTGATCAGAATAATAACGCCAACATTTTTACCAGCTATTATACTTACGGTGGTGCTACTGCACTGGCCCTTGATTTACGCTTACGCAGCGAGTTTAAGCTAACACTTGATGATTATATGCGCGCCGTGTGGCTGGCACATGGTAAGCCCGAAAAGCCTTATACCATTCCTGATCTGCAAGCCGTATTGGCCTCGGTAACCAAAAATACAACCTTTGCGGCTGATTTCTTTAATAAATATATTTACGGTTTCGAGAAGAATAACTACGAACAACTGCTGGATAAGGCAGGCCTGGTACTGCGTAAAGCACAGGCAGGCAAGGCTTGGGCCGGTGCATTACGTGCCAATCCGGTTGCTGGTGGCTTATTGGTTGAGGGCAGCACGGTTATGGGTACGCCTGTCTATAATGCTGGTATTGATGCCGGTGACCTGATCATGACTGTTGACGGTAAAGAGGTTAAAGACCAGCAAGCTTATATGGACATTATTAATGGAAAAAAGCCAGGCGACAAGGTTACTTACACTTATAAAGACCGCACAGGTAACCACGAGGTTACCGTAACGCTGCAGGAGAATCCCATGTATGATGTGGTAACCTATGAAACAGCAGGGAAAGAACTGTCGGCCGCACAAAAAGAATTTCGTAACCAATGGTTGAGCACTAAAGTAAAATAATGATGAGAAAAAGAAATATAATAACCCTGGCCTTGTTGGCCGCTGGTTTAAGCAGCCAGGCGCAGGATGTAAATAAACTGATTGATCAGAAAGACGTAGAACGCATTATTAAAACCCTGAGCGCTGATGATATGCAGGGGCGCGGTACTTTCACTCCGGGTATTGATAAGGCTGCAACGTTTATTGAAAGCGAATTTAAAAAAGCAGGTTTACAGCCTTTAACAGGTTTAACCAGTTACCGCCAAGGCTTTACGGCTTACCGTACCAGTGCCGTGCAAAAGCAAGTTAAGCTTGATGGGCAAATGGTGCCTGAGGCTAACGTGGTGGTTATTGCAGGCGCTAATTTTGATTGGAATAATAATACGGATGTGCAAGTAGCCCGCATAACTGCCGAACAGAATTTTCAGCAAGAGTATCGTACCTATATCCGTAGTGGTAAAAAAACATTGCTTATCATTGATCCTAAATTTGGAGAGACTTTCGGGTTTTTGAAAGAGCGTTTTAACAGCAATGTTAACATGCAGGCTCCTGCCGGCACCGGCACGCAGCAGGTAGTAATGGTATTGGGTATCTATGATAATGTAAAGTTGTTTGAGGTGAACTATAAAACCAAGACCGATAATCCCAGCTTGTTTAATGTAGCCGGTATGATACCCGGCAAAAGCAAGCCTAATGAGTATGTGGTTTTCTCGGGCCACTATGACCACCTGGGCATTATCAAACCCATGGAAGGTGATAGTATTGCTAACGGGGCTGATGATGATGCGTCAGGTACTACAGCCATGATAAGCCTGGCCAAGTATTACAAAAAGTTGAACAACAACGAACGTACCCTGATCTTTGTAGCTTTTACAGCCGAAGAAATTGGTGGCTTTGGTTCGCAATATTTTTCTAAACAGCTTGACCCGGAAAAAACGGTAGCTATGTTCAATATTGAGATGATTGGCAAGACTTCAAAATTTGGTCAGAATACGGCATTCATTACCGGTTACGAGCGGTCGGATTTTGGCGAGATACTACAGCGCAACCTGCAAGGCACTGCCTTCACTTTTCATCCTGATCCGTATCCGCAGCAAAACCTGTTTTACCGCAGCGATAATGCCACGCTGGCCCGCCTCGGTGTACCGGCACATACCATATCAACCGACCAAATTGATACAGACAAGTTATACCATAGTGTTGATGACGAGTTCAGTTCGTTAGATGCAGCCAACATCACCGCTACCATTCGCGCCATTGCACTAAGTTCGCGCAGTATTGTGGCCGGTAAGGATACGCCTAAGCGTATTGCCAAGCTGGAAAGGTAATCTCTTACTGTATAGAGCATCAAGCCACTCATTTACGAGTGGCTTTTTTTATTACGTTTGCATTTACTTAACCTTTACACCTTTATGGCTGTTGTGCTGGAGACCGAAAGGCTCATACTGCGGAGATTTACCATGGCCGATGCGCCGTTTATAGTTGAATTGCTAAACAGCCCAGGCTGGCTGCAATACATTGGCGACCGCGACATCAAAACCGTTGCACAGGCACAAAGTTATCTGTTAAACGGGCCGCTTTTAAGTTATGCGGCTCACGGCTATGGCTTATATATGATCGAGTCAAAAAACGGACATCAGCCTATGGGCATGTGTGGCTTGCTCAAACGGGAGTATCTTGATCATCTGGATATTGGCTATGCCCTGCTGCCGCAATATGAAGGTTACGGCTATGCGCAGGAAATAGTAGCGGCCACTATGCAGTATGCATTTACCGAACTTAAAGTTGAAGCTTTAGCAGCAATTACAATGGTCGAAAATACAAAGTCGATCAGGCTGCTTTGTAAATTAGGCTTTGTTCAAAACGGCACTATTAATGCCGGTGGCGATAAAGAATTATTGTTATTTATCAGAAGTGCTCAAACAGATAAATGATATTGTTGACCCCGCTAGCTGTAGGTACGGCAACAGTATATTTTAAACGTTTTTCGCTCAGCTCAAGCACGGTATAAGTAACGCCTGCAATGGTTATCTTCCGATTAGTCTTATCAAAAACAAAGTTGCTTTTGCTATTTTCGGACGGATTGCAAACGGTGTTTTTAAAATCAATAAACAGTTCGTTACTTTTTGAAAACGCATATACATCATCCTTCTGGCAGTCTTGTACGGCATAGTATACGTTGTTTCCTGTTTTAAGATTGGTTGACGTGTTGCTATCGTTAAGCGTCAGCATCCATGCATCGTTAATTAATGCATCCATGCTGAATTCTTCTATGGTCTTTTTTTCCTCTTTTTTGCAGGACGCCAGGGTTAAAGATACAAGCGAAATAATAATGATAAATATTTTAGGTTTCATCATACTAAGCTAAATATTGATTTCTTTAAATCAAAGATTTCTGCGCATTACATAATCGTTCATCCAGTATGGACCGATAGCAACATCCTCTTCATATGCTACGTTAAAGCCCATTTTTTCGTAAAAGGATTTTGCGTTATTATTGCGGTTCACGTTTAGTTCCAGCACTTGCTTGCCTGCTTGTTTTACCTCATTAGTAACGGCTTCCATAAGTATTTTGCCATAACCTTTGCCTTGGGTTTTGGGCAGGCAGTACAGCTTGTGTAACTTATAAATTTGGGCATCATCCTCGCGCGGCGAGTAAGCCGCAAAAGCTACCGGTTCTTCATCCTCTTCCAATATCAAATATTGTTGTATGCCGCTTTCTATTTGTTCGGCAATTTTGTCTGATATATAAATAGCCTCCAGCATATGAGTAATCTGCTCAGTAGAAAGAATATCACGGTAGGTTGGCCACCAGGTTTGGTGTGCAATTTTTACAATACAATCGGCATCGGCCATTGTGGCGGGGCGTATCACGGGCATAGTACTAAGTTAAAATTAATAGTAAGCAATTAGTACACCAAGTTTATGGCTTACAAAAGTCTTTAGCCTACACAAATACAAATTAACATGGCCTATTTCAAAACGCAGGGCCAAAGCAATTATAAGCGTAATTAGTACTTATACCGGTTACCCCACAGCTTGCGCAGCTTTTCGCGAGCTTCGTTCTCGCGGGCATTGTTGCCCGGGTCGTAAATTTTGGTGCCTTTAATAGTTTCGGGCAAAAAGTCTAGGTCAGTAAAATTACCCTCATAACTGTGCGCATATTTATAATCCTTACCGTAGCCAATGTTTTTCATTAGCTTAGTAGGTGCGTTGCGCAGGTGCAGGGGCACAGGTAAATCGCCGGTTTGTTTTACCAGCGCCATGGCGGCATCAATAGCCATATAGCTGGCGTTGCTTTTGGCCGATGTAGCCAAAAAGACGGCAGTTTGTGAAAGAATGATCCGTGCTTCGGGCATACCTATCACCCTAACAGCATCAAAACAGCTTTGGGCTAGCAATAGCGCATTAGGGTTAGCGTTCCCAATATCTTCCGATGCTAAAATAAGCATGCGGCGTGCAATAAACGATGGGTCTTCGCCGCCTACCAGCATGCGGGCCAGCCAGTATACGGCGCCATTAGGGTCACTTCCCCGCATGGATTTAATAAAGGCCGAAATAATATCGTAATGCTGCTCGCCAGCCTTGTCGTACAAGGCCATATTTTGCTGCACGTTTTCCAGCACGGCGTTGTTAGTTACTATAATCTCCGGCGCATCCATGGCGTTAATAAGCAGCTCAAAAATATTGAGCAGCTTGCGTGCATCGCCGCCCGAAAGGCGCAGTAAGGCTTCGTGTTCCTGTATGGTGATGTTTTTAGTACGCAGAACCTCGTCTTCACGCATTGCTTTTTGCAGCAGATTTACCAAATCGTCTTCATGCAAATGCTGCAATATGTAAACCTGGCAACGCGATAATAAGGCTGATATAACTTCAAATGAAGGGTTTTCGGTTGTAGCGCCAATTAGCGTAACAATACCCCGCTCTACTGCACCCAGCAGCGAATCTTGCTGTGACTTGGAAAAGCGGTGTATCTCATCAATAAAAAGTACGGGTAAAGTTTGACCGCCCTGCTTAAGCAGGGCCGCTTTCTCAATCACTTCCCGTACATCTTTAACACCCGAATTTATAGCGCTTAACGAAAAGAAAGGGCGTGATAAGCCTTGCGAAATAATATATGCAAGCGTAGTTTTACCCACACCAGGAGGTCCCCAAAATATCATGGACGGTAAATTGCCCGACTCAATAGCCTTACGCAGTACTGCTCCCGGGCCCACCAAATGCTTTTGTCCCACATAGTCGTCCAACGATTTCGGACGCATACGCTCAGCTAACGGGGGGAGGTTATTCATGAAAGTAAAGTTCGGGATTGTTGGAGTGAAATCCTAATAACATTAGTATGGTTGTTTAAGTTAGGTTGTTGGCGTTAACTGTTTAGCTAATTAATTGCTTATAAAAAACATAGAGATAAACTTCACGAGCAGCAGCGCTGGTACTGCATAAAGGTGTCCATTCAATCTATGTAACAATACCATAGCACAATCATAGTACAGGATAGCTAATCAAAGCAGGATATTTACATTGGTTTCTTTATAAACCAATAGCCTCTTGGCTAAATTATAACCTATTATACGCCATTTATGCAAAATAAGTACACACCAATATTGCTGGTCGCATTTGCGGTATTTTCATCATTTGTAATGATGAAGCCCAAACCTGTAGCGAAAGCAAAAGCCCGCACCGTTGCCCCGGCTGATCCACCTGTTACCGTTACCGATAATGGACCAACCTACACCTTAAGCAACGGCTACCTAACCGTGGTAGTGAACAAGCGAACCGGCGATCTTACTTCCCTCAAAACGCCCAAAACTTTAACACCCAACATTGAATTGATGGGTTACGTTTCGGGCCATCATGCCGGGTACTGGGAGCAAAGCCCGGCCCTGGCCGCTCGCGAAGTAGCCAGTATTAGCATAAACCCGGCCGATGTTGGCGGCGCTCGTGGCGAAGTTTCGGTAAAAGGATATTCGGACGGCAAATCGATTTTAGGGGCTAACCCTACGGCTGCAGGACAAGGCGGCGGTTTAATTGCCGATCTGGAAATACGTTATACCTTGGAACGCGGTGCACATGGCGTATATACTTATGCTATTTTTACACATCAGGATACTTACCCGGCAGGCTCGGTAGGCGAATCGAGGTTTGGCTTTAAACTGGCGGCCAATGTGTTCGACTGGATGTCTATAGATGAAAAGCGTAACGCCTTAATGCCAACAGGTAAAGACTGGGACGAAGGCGACGATTTGAACATGAAAGAGGCACGCCGCCTTACTACCGGTATTTATAAAGGCCGTGCCGAGCATAAGTACGATTATTCGGCCAAGCAGTCTGAAATTCCGGCTTTCGGCTGGTCGTCTACCAAGCAAAAGGTAGGTCTATATATTATCAATCCATCATTTGAGTATCTAAGCAGCGGGCCAAATCATTTTGAGCTCACAGGTCATTTGGATGATGGCGACGGCGGAGACCCAACGCTGCTTAATTACTGGAGGGGTACACATTATGGCGGCAGTCAGCTCAATTTTGCAGCTAATGAGCCTTGGACTAAGGTAGTTGGCCCTATGTTTATATACGTACCTACAGGTAAAGACCCAAAAGCGCTTTTTGCTGATGCAAAGAATACGGCTAAAGCGCAGCAGGCAGCGTGGCCTTATGCCTGGGTAAAAGGAGTGGATTATACCCCTGCTGCTCAACGGGCTACTGTTAAAGGGCGTATTGAGCTAACTGACTCGCAGGCGCCTACAGTAAAACTGGCTAATTTGTTAGTAGGATTGGCGTTCCCGGATGAACCCGAATTACCCCGTGCGCCTCGCCCCGTGAGGGCCGAAGCTGCGCCTGTGGCGGCTGTTGTTGAACCAACGCCTGCACCAGCTACGCCTGCCGACACGGCTGGCAGGTTATTGCCTAATGGCAAGCGCGCTAACCGAGGTACTTATTTGCCGCCTCGTTCGGCTAACGGCCGCCCGCCGGGCTTCAATTTTCAGCCGCAGCCGGTAAACTGGCAAACCGATGCCAAGCATTACGAATTTTGGGCCAAGGGCGCCAGTGATGGAACCTTTACTATCCCGAACGTAAGGCCCGGTACTTACCAGTTGCATGCCGTTGCCGACGGTGTTTTGGGCGCTTATGATGCTACTGCTACCATTATAGTTAAACCCGGGCAAAAGCTTGATTTGGGTACTATACAATGGAAGCCGGTTCATTTTGGTAAGCAAATATGGCAAATAGGTACGCCCAACCGTTCGGCCAGGGAGTTTTACAAAGGTGACGACCACTGGCACTGGGGTATGTATATTGAATATGCTAAGTTTTTTCCGAACGATGTGAACTTTACTATAGGCAAATCTGACCCCGCCAAAGACTGGTACATTTACCATGTGCCGCATGACACTGATTTTAAACCGGACGGTAAGGACCAGGGCCGTGCCACACCATGGACCATCAATTTTACCATGGCTAAAGATGTGCCTGTTTCGGGTAAGGCCATATTGCGTTTTGGTATTGCCGGTTCGGGCGCACGCTCATTAGGCATTACGGTGAATGGCAACGATGTTGGTCCTTTTACAGACATAGGTGGCGGTGGCGCCAGTATGATTCGCGATGGGGTGGAAGGTACATGGGTAGAGCGTGATTTTAAATTTGATGCCGCTTTGCTGAAAGCTGGTCAAAACACTATAGTGTTAACCGTGCCTGCAGGTGGTGTAGCCAACGGCATTTGCTATGATGTAATACGTCTGGAGGTTGACCCGAATGCAAATTAACCAACAAGTTTAACGAACAGCTGCAAGCTTGTATAAGTGTAATGCAAGTGCAGGCTTGTAACTGTTAAGGTTACTCTCCAGCTGTTTTTGCGTGTTTTGTAGTACCTAAGTTTAAAGCAATGATAATACCGGTAACAAATAGCATCACCAGCGTAATAAAGCTGTAATGTTTCAGGTAGTTGGTCATGGTTTGTCCTATTACGTCTTTTGTAATTAAATTTGTAAGCAGGCAAAGTATGCAGGTAAAAACCAGCAACGTTGTTCTTTTCTCTTTAAGAAGTGCAAAGAACACATAAGTGAACACAAAGCTGGTACACACATGATGATGTGCCCATACACGCCCTGGCAGTAGCAACGGAACCATAAAAATAAGGCAAAAGTCGGCAGCCGAAAAATCTTCAGATTTTTTGATATAACGGTCGTATGCAAACTTGAGGGTAATGGCTAATATACTCACCACCTGGAAAGCAAGGATTGCCAGTTTTAAAGTACGTGCTGTTAAGTGTAAAACAGGCGCTATGCCCACTTCTGCATTGCCGGTGTTTATTTTATTAAGCAGGGCTGGCACCCCCAAGCTTATGATGTTTTCATCTATTTTGCCCTTGCTAAAAGGTGCAACAAAGGCCTCGTAATAATCCTTCCAATCATTAATGCCGGTAGGGAAGCCTCGTAAAATAGCAGGTATAATTATAAAGGGCAGTGCGGTCAGGATAATTTTAGGCCAGTCTTTAGGCCCGCGTTTAATGGCTGCAAAAATGAGAAACAATACCGGTGTGATCTTAAAGAAAGTGCCCGCCATAAAAAATAAATAGCTGAGGCCAAATTGCTTACGCTGGTAATACCAAATGCCGAGCAAGGTTAGGCAAAGCACCGGCATATTGGCGTTCATCCATATAAAGTTATGCCAGTAAAATCCAATAGAAAACAGTAATGCCAACCCTAAGGGCCAGTTCATATTTTGGTTAGGGTATAACTGCTTAAATATTTTGTGTACCAGTATAAATGAGGCCAGCCATAAACCGTAGTTAATTACATAAGTAAACAGGAAAGCGGATATATGAAAAGGAAAAAAAGAAAACAAGCTAAAAAATAGCGCTGCGAAGGGTGGATACGTAAAACCACCATCAACAAGGCCGGGGGTATAAATCTTCTGTCCGCTTAAAAAATGCCCGCCAGTTTGCCAGTAAATAAAGTAATCGCCATTTACGTCGGCTTTCATACCCCGGTTGTATGATATAAAAGCAAAAGCTACCGATACAGCTATAACTATAAAAATGAGGTAGTTTTTGTTGAATCGCATGCGAGCCTGCCGGGTTAAATTAAATGTGAGGCTAAGTTAACTTATTTGCCGTTAATGCTGTTATTTGAACTTATTATTGAGTTGTACGCTGTAAAATAGCCTACTTTTGAACCTACATCATTATCCCGACATGATATCCTTTGGTCACCGTGTTTTTATAGAAGTTGCTGCCAATTTAAGTTTCTCAAAAGCAGCTCAAGTGCTATTTATTACCCAGCCTGCAATAAGCAAGCATATAAAAGCGCTTGAAGATCAATATAAGCTGCCCTTGTTTGAACGTAAGGGTAACAGCATCATGCTCACCGAAGCCGGAACCAAATTGAATGAATACTTATTGCAGGCTACCGAGATTGAACGTAAGGTGGAATATGATCTGTCGGTGCTCAGCAACCAGTCGCAGGCGGCAGGGCATTTGCGTTTAGGAGCCAGTACTACTATTGCGTTGTATATCTTGCCATCTATCTTGTCGGGTTTTCAGCGGCGTTATGCCAATGTTGGCGTACAGCTGGTTAATCGTAACTCAGAGTATATTTTAAACGCCCTGCTTAACCATGAAGTGGATGTGGGTATTATTGAGGTAGACAACAAACTTACCAACGTTACCTACCAGCCCTTTATGAGCGACGAGGTAATACCGGTTTGTTCGGCCAAAAGTTCGCTGGCCGGTAAATCCTTAACACTAAAACAGTTTGTAAAAACGCCCCTGGCTTTGCGTGAGCGTGGCTCTGGTACTTTAAATGCCTTATTGAAAGCGCTGGCCGCACATCACATTAAACCGGCCGAGCTAGCGGTGAAGATAAGATTAGGCGGTACGGAAGCTTTGAAGAATTTCTTACTGGCCGATCAGTGCCTGGGCTTTATGCCACGGCCCTCTATTGTACGGCAACTGGCCGAAGGCGATTTAGTTGAGGTGCCTGTGGAGGGTTTGGAGATTACCCGGAACTTTTACTTCATCAGGCGTAAAGGAACCGAAGATAACGGACTTACCAGTAATTTTATCAATTATGCACTGGAAAACCAGTAAATCCAAATATTGAAAACTTAAAATTTGGCCTATTGTAGTACTTATGCAGCTTATGTAAGTTGCATGAAAATGAAACAACGTTATGCCGAGTTTAGATAACCGTAAAGTAGCAATCCTTACCGAAGAAGGGTTTGAGCAGGTAGAGCTAACCAGCCCCAAAGAAGCTTTGGAGGCAGCTGGCGCCATTGTGCATATTATATCGCCACAAGGCGGAAAAATTAAAGCCTGGGACCATGACCATTGGGGCATTGAAGTGGATGTGGACAGAATGCTCAGTGATGTGAGCCCGGATGATTATGATGCCCTGGTATTGCCGGGTGGGGTTTTGAACCCGGATAAGCTGCGCCAAAATAAAGATGCAGTGGCTTTCGTATCGGCGTTTTTAGATGAAGGTAAACCGTTGGCTGCTATATGCCATGGTCCGCAAATGCTTATTGAGACGGGCATGATCAGCGGGCGCAAACTCACTTCTTACCCATCCTTGCAAACCGACCTAAAGAATGCCGGAGCCGAATGGGTTGACGAAGAAGTAGTGACCGACAAGGGTCTGGTAACCAGCCGTACCCCGGCCGACCTTGATGCGTTTAACCGCAAAACTATTGAAGAGATTGCCGAAGGTGTGCATGATGCATCTGAATAAATAACTAATCATAATAGAAAATAAAAAGGCAGAACAATAACGGTTCTGCTTTTTTATTGCTTGTAGTTTATATTTGCCCATGCCCCAAAAAAAAGCGCTTATTATTGGTGCCGGTATAGCCGGTATAGCCACCGCCATTAGGTTAGCTGTAAAGGGTTATACTATCGAAGTATACGAGGCCAACGGCTACGCAGGCGGAAAGCTGTCTGAATTTGAGCAGGAGGGGTATCGCTTCGACGCCGGTCCAAGTTTATTCACTATGCCGCAGTACGTGGATGAATTGTTTACACTGGCAGGCAAAGACCCCAGGCAGTATTTTAATTACCGAAAGCTGGATGTTGTTTGCCGTTATTTTTATCCCGACGGCATCAGTATTGACGCTTATGCAGATGCCGAAAAAATGGCCGCGGAGGTTAACCATAAAACGGGTGAGCCGGCACAGGCCCTGCAAAAGTATGCGCATAACAGCAGCCAAATTTATGCTATCACCAATCATGTTTTTTTAGAGCAGTCATTACACCGGCTTAAAACATACCTTAACCGGCGTACGGTACAATCTATACTACGTTTGTTTCAGATAGATGCTTTTAGGAGCATGCACAGGGCAAACGCAGGCTTTTTTAGAGACAAGCGCATGGTGCAGTTTTTTGATCGTTATGCCACTTATAATGGTTCAAACCCTTATCGTGCGCCTGCCACACTTAATGTAATACCTCATTTAGAGCAGCACTATGGTGCTTACTTTCCTGATGGGGGCATGTACAATATAACCCGTAGCCTGGTTAAACTGGCAGAAGATTTAGGAGTAGTTTTCAATTATCAAGCACCAGTTGATGAAATTGTATTGAACGGTAGCCGCGCCAAGGGTTTACAGGTTAAAGGTGATCTGGTAAAGGGCGATTTGGTGGTATCTAACATGGATGTATGGTTTACCTATCGCAAGCTGTTGGCCAGGTACCCGCAGCTTTTTCCGGAGAGGATACTGAATCAGGAACGAAGCAGCTCAGCACTCATTTTCTATTGGGGTATACAAAAACAATTTCCTCAATTGGATCTCCATAATATTTTCTTTAGCGATAATTACGAGGCGGAATTTAATGCCATTTGGAAGCAGCAAAGCATTTATAATAATCCCACCGTTTATCTTAACATCAGTAATAAATATGAACCGGCTGACGCCCCCGCAGGCTGCGAAAACTGGTTTGTGATGATTAATGTACCGGCCAACACCGGGCAGGATTGGGATAGCCTGATTAGCGATGCCCGGAAAAACATTATCCTTAAGTTATCTGCACAGTTAGGAGAGGACATAACCCCATGTATCGTAAACGAAAGTATACTCGATCCGCGCAGCATAGAAAGCAGGACGTCTTCTTACCAGGGTTCTTTATACGGTACCAGCTCTAACAGCCAGTTTGCTGCTTTTTTGCGGCATGCCAACCGCTCGTCTAAAATTAATAATCTGTATTTCTGCGGTGGCAGTGTTCACCCCGGCGGCGGCATTCCACTGGCGCTGCTATCGGCCAAAATTGTAAGTGAGTGGGTGGAGTAAGTTAGAGGGTATGAGAAGTGGGTGAAACTGAACACACCTGTCTATAGTTTCAATTTGTACTTTTGGACTTACAAACTTCCAGACTCACAAAAATTCCCTAACATTGCCTTAACAATGGCTTTTCTACATCTACCACAGTTAGGGCAAATTCATTATCACGAATACGGTACGGGCAGTAAACCCATGCTTGCTTTTCATGGCTACGGCATGACGGGGCGACAATTTGAAGTACTGCAAAAATCTATCTTAACCCAATACCGGGTATACAGTTTCGATCACTTTTTTCATGGGCAAACCCAGCTTAACAATTGGGCTGAGCAGCAAATACTCAACGGCATGCCCAAATCGCTAATGCGTGCCTACCTCGAAGAGTGGTTTAAGCAACATGGTGGCCAGCAGCGCATAAGTTTAATGGGGTACTCCATAGGCGCTAATTTGGCGCTGGTACTATTGGAAGATTTTGCCGAATGGGTTGACGAGATTATACTCATGGCGCCCGATGGCTTATCGGTTTATAAGGGCTTTAATTTTTTAATGCACAACCCCGCAGGTAAGTTGTTGTTTAAAACGGTAACCAAAAGTAAGTGGCTGGCACCAGGTGTGCTTAACGGATTAAAAAAGGTAAAATTTATTGACGAAAGCTTGTACAAGATAGCTTACAGTGAAATGGATACGCCGCAAAAGCGGTTGGATGTATACTATACCTTAAATCTTATCAAACAGTTACAGCCCGATGTGGTTAAGATAACCAACCGGATTAACGAGCATGGTATCAAGTGCCATCTGGTTTTTGGGCAGCATGATATGCTGTTTCCTAAAAGCTCTGCCCAGGCATTTATTAACCGGCTCAAGTATCCACAGGTGCATGAAGTGCCGATGGGGCACTGGCTGGTTACCACCCAGTTAGATGAATATTTGGTAAATTGTAAAATATGATACCCGCCCGCCGTAATAAATTATTCAGCAACTGGTTTGCCAAGTACATGCGCTACCGTATGCATAAGGCATTTAACCGCATTGTAGTGATGCCGTTTGAGCCAAAGCCCGGCCATTCCGTTTTGCTGTTATGTAATCACTTTAGCTGGTGGGATGGTTTTTTTGGTAATTACCTTGCTTACTGGCACCTAAAACGTAAGCTGTACATCATGATGCAGCATGACCATTTGCAGCAGCGCATGTTGTTTAACCTGTTCGGCGGCTTTTCTATTGAAAAAGGTACGCGCGAAATGCTCAAATCACTGCATTACGCGGCCGACTTGCTAAACGATCCCGAAAACCTGGTGGTGGTTTTCCCACAGGGCGAGTTGGTGTCTAACCATGCAACAGGTATTGTTATTGAGAAAGGTATTGAACGTCTTATAAAACACATTAAAGGCCCTTGCCAAATTGTATATTCATGCGTGTTGATAGATTACTTTGAAAGCCTGAAACCCTCTGCATTCATCCACTTGTTTGATTGCGGTGTGGCAGGAGATGTTTCGTTTGATCAGTTGGCCGAAAATATCAACGGCTTTCATAAACAGGCGTTACAAAATCAAATAAATGTAGAGCATTAGACCGCTGTAGGTAATTAACACGTTGTAATCACAACAACAGAATTGCTATCTTGCCCATGCCATGATTTACCCCAAAAACAATAGTTTCATACGTGCCTTCTTTCATCGGTATATCGGGTATATTCTGCACAGTAATTTTCAGGACTTTAATTTTAACAGTATCCAGATCGATCAGCATAAATCGGTACTGCTGCTGGCTAATCATTTTGGTTGGTGGGATGGGTTTTTATTATACTGGCTCAATCATAAACTGCTCCGGAAAAAATTTCACATTATGATACTGGAAGACACCGTACGCAAGGTGTTCTTTCTGAAATATATGGGTGCATTCTCCGTGGTTAAAAACTCACGATCTATGATCGAGTCGCTAAATTACGCCGCTCAATTGCTGGAAGATCCGCAAAACCTGGTACTGGTTTTTCCACAAGCCAGATTATATTCCAATTTTGTAAATGATGTGCATTTTGAACGCGGCTTGCTCAAGATAATGAAACAGGCGGCAGGTAAATTTCAGTATGTGTTTGCCGCAACCTTTATTGAGTACTTTCAACATAAAAAACCTACCATAAACGTTTATGTACAAAAAAGCGTTAATGAAACTGATAGTATAGAAGAGTTGAAAAATTTATATCAGCAACATTACGAATCGGCCAAACTGCTGCAAACCCAAATTGTTCTATAAACGTGATCATCGCCATTTTAATCGTCTTTTTCTTTCTGATTCTGCGCTTTGTTGTTACCCTGTTTAACTTCATATCAGACCCCAAACTGCGCAAGGTTAACCGGATGCAGGAAGAAATGGTCTCAATTCTCATTCCGGCACGTAACGAAGAGAATAATATTCTTACGCTGCTGCAGTCTATACATGAGCAGGACTATCCTAATTTTGAAGTGATTGTGCTGGATGATGATTCATCGGACCGTACATATGAAATTTGTGAGGCGTTTTGCGCTACTCATAAGCGCTTCAGGGTAATGCGCGGAAAGCCGCTGCCCCAAGGCTGGCTAGGCAAAACGTATGCCTGCCATCAACTTTCGCAGGAGGCTAAAGGGAGTTACATGCTGTTTTTAGATGCTGATGAGCAGGTGTATGATGGATTAATAAACAGTGCCGTGCATCGGGTTAAATCAAAACACCTGGCCTTGCTTAGCTTATTTACCAACCAGGATATGCGCACCCTGGGTGAGCGTACGGTTGTGCCTTTAATGCACTACTTATTACTTAACCTGCTGCCCATACGTTTAATTTACCTCACCAAAAATCCGGCTTTTGCTGCCGCCAGCGGTCAGTTTATGATGTTTCATGCTGCCTTATACCGCCAGCACCAATGGCATGAGTTATCCAAAGACCGTATAGTGGAAGACGTTGAGATAATGAAGCTGGTTAAAGCTAAAAAGCTGTATGGCGAAAGCTTGCTGGCCAATAATTTAATTACTTGTCGTATGTACACAGGTTATTGGGATGGCGTTTTGGGTTTTAGCAAAAACTTTTTAGCGCCTTTTAATTATAGCGTGCTAGGTTTTTTATTTTACCTGGTTATTATTATCGGCGGCCCCTTACTGGTCATCTCAACTTTAAATTTGCCTCTTATCTTGTTCATGTGCGGGCTCATTGTTTTAACCCGTATTATGATATCGCTGGCATCAGGGCAAAGTGCTTTATACAATAGTTTACTGCACCCTGTGCAAATGTTTACGCTGGTAGTAATTGGTTTTTATGCGATACAAAACCACCTCACCAAAAACAACGTGTGGAAAGGCCGCCGTATATGAGGTTAAGCAAAACTACAGTATCGGTCATTGTTATTATTCTTTTTCACTTTGTAGGCTTAATTGGCTTTATGGTGCCGTCATTCAGGCCTGTGTTTTCGAAACTGGTGCCGTTTCACTTACTGCTAATGTTAGCTGTGGTGTTGGTAAACCATTACAAGGCCGATTCGAGATTTTGGCGTTTTGCCTGGCTTGTTTTTGTTATGGGCATAGTTGTAGAATGGATAGGGGTGCATAAGCACTGGATATTTGGCGATTATGATTATGGAAGAACGCTGGGTGTTAAGATTTTTGATATACCATTGATGATAGGTATAAACTGGTTTCTGCTTATTTATGCTACTGGCGTGTTAATGCAAAGGAGCCGTTTGAAAAGCGCCGCCGCCCGCGTATTCCTAGGCGCTGCGCTACTCGTACTGTTAGATTTGCTGATAGAGCCTATAGCCATCAAGTTTGATTATTGGAGTTGGGCGGGCGGCGTACCAACACTAAAGAACTATATAGGTTGGTTTTTTGTAAGCACGGCGTTCTTGGGTCTTTTTGAGGCTTGCAAGATTAAGCCGCAAACCATAGTAGCACCCATATTACTGCTGGTGGAGTTTGTATTTTTTGGATTATTGCAATTAGCTTAAGTTACTTCTCAAGTTTATTAAGAAAGTTTATAGCAGACTTATCAAAATGAAGTGTTATCAATTTAAGTTGTTAACTGAGCTGCATTAAGAAATCTTTCCAAAGCGGTAAGTCCATCCATATTAATAAGATGTCCAATTTTATTGGAGATGATGGGAAGATCTATGGATGCAACAAAGCCTTCCAGGCGAGGGGATTTTACTAACATTTTATTTGTAATTTTGCAATTACATGGGAGCATATCAATTACAGGTTCAGATAGATCAGGATTCGGGGTTTTGCTTTGGCGTGGTGTATGCTATTGATATGGCCGAGGAAATACTGGCCGAGGAAGGCTACTTGTATTGCCTGGGCGATATTGTGCATAATGATGAGGAAGTTGAACGCTTGAAAGCCAAAGGTCTGCGTATAATTGACCATGCCGATCTGGTAAACCTTCATAACGAGAAAGTGCTTATACGTGCCCACGGCGAAGCGCCCGAAACCTACCGGTTAGCGTTGCAAAATAATATCACGCTAATTGATGCTTCATGCCCGGTGGTGCTTAAGCTGCAAAACCGTATCAAAACTTCGCATGATAGCAAAGAGAATATTTTAATTTTTGGTAAGCATGGCCATGCCGAAGTAATTGGCCTGCAAGGGCAGACTAATAATGAAGCTAAGGTTTTTCAGGACATTGCCGAACTGGATACCATGGAGCTGCCGCAACAAATTACGCTGTACAGCCAAACTACTAAAAGCACCGACAAGTTTTACCGCGTTAAAGAAGAACTAATTGCCCGTGGCTACGAGGTTAAAGCTAACGATACTATATGCAGACAAGTATCAAACCGCGATAAGGACTTGCCTGAATTTGTACAAAAATTTAATAAAATAGTATTTGTGTCGGGTAAAAAATCCTCTAACGGCAAGGTGCTGTTTGAGGTGTGCCGAAAACATAATCCCAACACCTACTTCATTTCGGCTCCTGATGAACTTAAGCCTGATATGTTTTTGCCCGGCGATACTATCGGTATTAGTGGTGCAACTTCAACCCCCATGTGGCTAATGGAGCAGGTTAAGGCTGAGCTGGAAAGCTATTGATAAGCTAACTCCTTAAAGGGGTAGTACCAGTCTGAACAAATACGCACAGGGCCTGTTAGTAACTCATGGAACACCAGTACAAGCTATCCAATAAAGCGCAGTCATCAGTTGGCTTAGGCGCTTTGATTGCGCTTGTAGTTATTGGTTGCTGGTTTACTTCTACCATATTACTAATGCAATGGAATATTAAATTCACCAACCCCTTGCTGTATTTATTTATCCTGTTGCAAATGCACCTATATACCGGGTTGTTCATCACAGCACATGATGCTATGCACGGTACGGTATCATCCAATAAATTTGTAAACAACGCCGCGGGCTATATCACTACCTTTTTATATGCTGCCTTTTGGTATCCGCAATTATATACCAAACATCATAAGCACCACAGCCACGTGCACTCCGATGAGGATCCGGATTATCATCACGGCAGTTTTATAGCATGGTATTTCCGGTTTATCCGCAACTATCTTTCTATCTGGCAGGTTGTTTTTATGGCAGCCCTGTTCAATTTGCTTAAAATATGGATACCTCAGGCTAATCTCATTTTGTTTTGGGTTGTCCCATCGTTGTTAAGCACACTTCAGCTGTTTTATTTTGGCACCTATCAGCCGCACAAAGGCGAGCATGATAATCAGTATCATTCGCGCACCCAAAATAAAAATCATGTGTTTGCTTTCCTTTCCTGCTACTTTTTCGGTTATCATTACGAGCATCATCATTCGCCGGGTATGCCTTGGTGGCGCTTGTGGCAAACTAAAAAATAGGTTTTGTAGCAAACGGCCATTTAAACTGTCGTACGCACGCCTTTGTTAATTTGATTAAAGCTGCTTACTTTGTGGGTACTAAAACCATGTACCATGTCATTTCAAGCTTACATCGATAATATCCAGGCAAAAACAGGTAAAGGACCTGAAGATTTTAAGAAGCTGGCCGAAGAAAAGGGGTTTACTTTAAACGGTGCTATAAAACCTGGTGTTAAAGCAGGCGATATCACCAACTGGCTAAAGGTTGATTTTGAATTAGGCCATGGTCATGCAATGGCAATTTATGCCTTACTTAAAGGGGATAAAACATATCAATAGTGACATTGATCACATTGCACCTTTCAGAGCCAGTATTACACTCACCTGACAATTTATTTTAGATATTTGCAGTCCCGAAATTGCTCCCCTTTAGGGAGTTGGGCAGTTTATGAAAAAAGGAGTTTTATTAGTAAATCTGGGTACGCCCGATAGTCCTGAAACGAAAGATGTGCGCCGCTATTTGGATGAATTCCTGATGGATGAGCGTGTTATTGATATTAATGCATTTAGCCGCACTTTGTTAATTAAAGGGATCATCGTGCCTTTCCGTGGTCCAAAGTCAGCCAAATCATACAAGGAGATTTGGACGGAGGAAGGGTCGCCGCTAATGGTTTACACGGTCAAATCTGCTAATTTGCTTAAGGCACGTTTAGGTGATGAATATCATGTAGAAATGGCTATGCGCTATCAAAATCCGTCTATCCAGTCGGCTTTGGATAAATTACGTGCTGCACAGGTTACTTCTATTCAGGTTATTCCATTGTTTCCGCAGTATGCCTCAGCCTCAACAGGTTCGGTGCAGCAAAAGGTAATGGAAATTGTAAGCAAATGGCAGGCAATTCCCACCATTAGCTTCCTGAATTCCTTTTATGATAATGAACTGGTAATTGAGGCCTTCGCCCACAATGGAGCCAAACATAAGCCTGAAACTTACGATCATATATTATTCAGTTTCCACGGGTTGCCACAACGGCAAATGATTAAAGCCGATGAAACCAAACAGCATTGTTTGAAAGTGGCTAACTGCTGTGATACCATCACCGGTGCTAACCGCTTTTGCTATAGCGCCCAATGCCACGCTACCGCCCGTTTAATAGCCGAAAAATTAAATATTCCTAAAGAGAAGTATACGCTTACTTTCCAGTCGCGTTTAGGGCGCGACCCTTGGATGCAGCCTTACACCAGCGAGGTAGTTGCAGAAATGGCCAAAAAAGGTATTAAGAGAATGCTCGTATTCTGTCCTGCCTTTGTAGCCGACTGTCTGGAAACCGTATTTGAAGTATCAGAAGAATATAATGAAGAATTTAAAGCGTTGGGTGGAGAGCATATTCAATTGGTTGAGAGTCTAAACGATTCGCCGCTTTGGATCGATGCCCTGGAGCAAATGGTAAGATCTGGTAAATAATTTACAGTGTCTCTTCTTCGGTAGAGTAGGGAGGAGTATAATAGGTTCGTTTATAATGCTTAGCAAACTGTGCCTCGGACGTAAGCTGTTTCAGCTCCTAATCTGAATATTCTTCATAATCATTTCTGTTGCACCTTTACTGTTAGCAACGTAGTTCTTGGCTGTTCTGCTGGCATGCGCCCAGTGGGCATTATCGCCTATGAGCTCATTTGCAATGTCAGTTAATTGTTGCTGATTATTGATACTAAACCCTGCTTTTAATTTTACCAGATCTCGTGCTTCTTTAAAGCGGGTGTAGTTAGGACCAAAGATAACAGGCAGGCCAAACGCAGCTGCCTCCAGCGTATTATGAATACCTACGCCAAAGCCACCACCAATATAAGCTATCTCCCCATATTGGTACAATGAAGACAGCATACCAATGTTGTCTATTATTAATGCCTGATAGGTTGACAACTCATTCTTCAACTCAGCAATTTGCGAAAAGCGGGCTGTTTTACCTTTTGGCAAAAGCTTTATTAAATTGTCAATCTTCTCGCTGGTAATTTCGTGGGGTGCAAAAATAAACTTCCAATCAGGGTGTGTGTTAAGTAGGGGTGCTATAATCGCCTCGTCTGGCGGCCAGGTACTACCGGCCACAAAAACCGAATGTCCGCTTTTAAATTGTTGAATTAGGGGTAGTGCTTTAGGGGTATTAACATTGGTCCATACGCGGTCAAACCGGGTGTCGCCGCTAACCAAAACATTGCTGATGCCTATAGTGCTTAATAGTTCCTTTGAAGCTTCGTCCTGCACAAACAGACAGGTAATCTTGCGTAGTATTTGCCTATGCAGGCTGCCGTAGCTTTTAAAGAATACTTGCTTTTGGCGAAAGATAGCCGAGATAACGTATAAAGGCACCTGCATGCTATGCAACTCGTTAAAATAATGATACCAGTATTCATACTTGGTAAATATTGCAGCAACAGGTTGTATGGCTGCTATAAACTCTTGAGCATTGCTGGCGGTATCTAACGGTAGATAATAAACCGCATCAGCCAATGGCGTGTTTTTCCTTATTTCGTAGCCCGATGGCGAAAAAAAAGTAACAACGATTGGATGCTCGGGATACAGCGTTTTTATAGCCTCCATAACAGGCCGCCCCTGCTCAAATTCACCTAACGAGGCAAAGTGAAACCAGATGTGGTTTTTAAGCGGAATGATTTTTTGACTGCGTCTTCCGTTTACCCAGGCTTTGGCCTTAGTGTTAAATAGAGATACAATTATTGCAAAGAAATAATAAAATCTTATGCCAATATTATATAGTATGAGCATTTAAAATGAAAGTCTTATATTCGTCAGGTATAAAAGTACAAATACGGCAACATAGTTTTTTAATTATATGAGAATAGCGGTAGTAGGGACAGGCTATGTGGGATTGGTAACGGGGACCTGTCTGGCAGAGACGGGCAATGAGGTGGTCTGCGTAGACATCAATGAAAAGAAGGTAGAGATGATGAAGGCAGGTCAGCTGCCCATCTATGAGCCAGGACTGGAGCTGTTATTTCACCGCAATATCGCTCAGGGCCGGCTGTCGTTCACCTCCAACCTGTCCGAAGGGATCGGGGAAGCCAAGATCATCTTTTTGGCCCTGCCCACCCCTCCGGGCGGCGACGGCGCAGCCGACCTCAGCTACGTGCTGGGTGCAGCCGGCGACATCGCCAAACTGCTGACCGATTATAAAGTGATCGTGACCAAATCAACCGTACCGGTGGGCACGGCAGATAAGGTAACGGCCGTTATGCAGCAGCATGCAGCACCCGGGGTGGAATATGCCGTGGTGAGCAACCCGGAGTTCTTAAGAGAAGGGGTAGCTGTGGAAGACTTTATGAAGCCCGACCGCGTAGTGGTAGGCACCTCTGATGAGCGTGCCCGCAAGCTCATGGGCGAGCTTTACGGGCCATACGTGCGCCAGGGTAACCCCATCATCTTTATGGATGAGCGGAGCTCAGAGCTTACCAAGTATGCGGCCAACTCGTTTCTGGCCACCAAGATCTCGTTTATGAACGAGATTGCCAATATGTGCGAGCTGGTAGGAGCGGACGTGGATATGGTGCGCAAAGGCATCGGGGCAGATGAACGCATCGGAAAACGCTTTTTGTTTGCCGGCATTGGCTACGGCGGCAGCTGCTTTCCTAAAGACGTACAGGCCCTGGCTAAATCAGCCCAGGAGAACCGCTACGACTTTAAGATCCTTAACTCGGTGATGGAAGTGAACGAGATCCAAAAGACGGTACTGACCGAAAAGGTAAAGAAATACTATAACGGTGAACTTGCCGGCAAGCATTTTGCCCTGTGGGGCCTGGCCTTTAAGCCCGAGACGGACGATATCCGCGAGGCACCGGCCCTGTACATCATCGATGCCCTGGTAGCAGCCGGCGCTACGGTAACCGCCTTTGACCCCGAGGGGATGAAGAACGTCGAGAACCTGATCGGTGATAAGATCAAGTATGCCGAAAACCAGTACGAAGCACTGGAGGGCGCTGATGCGCTGCTGATCGTGACCGAATGGTCACTGTTCCGCACGCCGGACTTTAACAAAGTAGAAAGCCTTTTGAAAGCCAAGGTGATCTTTGATGGGCGTAACCTGTACGACCTGGACAAGATGATCGACTGCGGCTTTTACTATAACTCTATTGGACGCAAGGAAGTGAAGTAAAAAGGAGTGAAGGGCTCTGAATGAGTGGCAGAGTGAATAAAGAAGCTCTGCCACCCGTGTTCAAACCCATTCAGCTAATCGTTGTTAAATATTCACATCCATCAATTCACTCACTCACGCATTCACTAACCAATAACAATGAACCAAGACATAAAAGGCAAAAGAGTACTCATTACCGGAGCGGCAGGCTTTCTGGGCTCGCACCTGTGCGACCGCTTTATCAAAGAAGGGTGCCGGGTGATCGGTATGGACAACCTCATTACGGGCGACCTGAAGAACATCGAGCATTTGTTCAAGCTTGAGCAGTTCGAGTTTTATAACCACGACGTATCCAAGTTTGTGCACATACCCGGGCATTTAGATTACATCCTGCACTTTGCCTCACCGGCAAGCCCGATCGATTATCTAAAGATCCCGATCCAGACGCTTAAGGTAGGCTCGCTGGGCACGCATAACCTTTTGGGACTGGCCCGGGCCAAAGGCGCCCGGATGCTGATCGCCTCCACCTCGGAGGTGTACGGCGACCCGAACGTAAACCCGCAGCCGGAGGAATACTGGGGCAACGTGAACCCGGTAGGACCAAGAGGCGTGTATGACGAGGCCAAGCGCTTCCAGGAAGCCATTACGATGGCCTACCACACCTTCCACGGGGTGGAGACCCGCATTGTTAGGATCTTTAACACCTACGGACCAAGGATGCGCCTGAACGACGGGCGGGTGCTGCCGGCTTTCATTGGCCAGGCCTTAAGAGGCGAGCCGCTGACCATGTTCGGTGACGGAAGCCAGACCAGGGCGTTCTGCTATGTGGATGACCTGGTGGAGGGCATTTACAGGTTGCTTTTGAGCGATTACGTGCAGCCGATGAACATTGGTAACCCCGATGAGATCACTATCAGGGAATTTGGAGAGGAGATCATCAAGCTGACCGGTACCAACCAGCAGCTCATCTCCAAGCCGCTGCCAACGGATGATCCGAAGCAAAGAAGGCCGGATATCACCAAGGCCAAAGCCATACTGGGCTGGGAGCCCAAGGTGTCACGCCAGGAAGGACTGAAGATCACCTACGAGTACTTCAAATCACTCCCCCAGCATATCATCGAACACAAAGAGTTCGACGCTTTCAATAAATAATTTTATTATTGTCAAAAAAGCATCACTATGAAAAAAATATTGGTAACGGGGGGATTAGGATTTATTGGTTCGCACACCGTAGTGGAGTTGGTAAATGCAGGTTATGAGCCTGTAATTATTGATGATTTATCTAACTCACACATCAGCATTTTAGACCAGCTAACAACTATATTAGGTTTTAAGCCGGTATTTCATCAGCTGGATTTGTGCGACGAGGCCGCTGTTAAAAACTTGGCTACCAGCGTGGCTGATGTAGAAGGAATAATTCACTTTGCTGCTTTCAAAGCAGTAGGCGAATCGGTACAGTATCCATTAAAATATTACCGTAACAATTTTTACTCGCTGCTTAACTTGCTTAACGCCTATTATGGTAAGCCGTTAAACTTTGTGTTTTCATCAAGCTGTACGGTTTATGGCCAGCCCGACCAATTGCCTGTAACTGAGAATGCGCCGGTTAAACCAGCTCAATCGCCTTATGGTAATACCAAACAAATAGCCGAGGAGATATTGCAGGATATGATCGCATCTGGCAGTAACTATAAAGTGGTATCGCTACGTTATTTTAACCCGGTTGGTGCGCATGAGTCGGCATTAATTGGTGAGTTACCTATTGGTGTTCCACAGAATTTAGTGCCTTTTATTACGCAAACAGCTATTGGCAAGCGGGAAAAGGTAACTGTGTTTGGTAATGATTACAACACACCTGATGGCAGTTGCATACGCGATTATATACACGTAGTAGATTTAGCGAAAGCACATGTGGCTGCGTTAAGATTGATGGAAGAAGAAAGTTTTAAAGGATACGATGTATTTAATATTGGCACGGGTAAAGGAACATCGGTACTGGAAATTGTAAATGCTTTTGAGCGTGCAACCGGTGTGAAATTTGCCTGGGAGATTGGTCCGCGCCGCGGTGGCGATGTGGAGCAGGTGTGGGGAGATGTAACAAAATCTGAGCAGGTACTTAAATGGCGTGCCGAACTGGACGTTGATACTATGATGGCTTCTGCATGGAAGTGGGAAAAAGCAATTGCTAGTAAACCCTTGTAAATATTTTAAGGTAAATCATGAAAAAAATTATTATTACCGGCGGGGCCGGCTTTATCGGTTCGCATGTGGTGCGCAGGTTTGTGAAGTTTCATCCGGAGTATGAGATCATTAACCTGGATAAACTTACCTATGCCGGTAATTTGGCCAACTTAAAAGATATTGAAAACGAGCCTAATTACAGATTTGTAAAAGGTGATATTGTTGATGCGCAGTTTATTGATGAGTTGTTTGCTGCAGAAAAACCGGATGCGGTTATTCACCTGGCTGCTGAGTCGCACGTTGACCGTTCAATTGCTAATCCGCTGGAGTTTGTAATGACGAATGTGGTAGGTACGGTAAACTTGCTTAATGCAGCCCGTTACCACTGGAAAGGCCGTTATGATGAGACCCGCTTTTACCATGTATCAACCGATGAGGTTTATGGCACTTTAGGTGAAGATGGTATGTTTACTGAAGAGACAGCCTATGATCCACATTCTCCATATTCGGCATCAAAAGCCAGCTCCGACCATATGGTGCGCGCTTACCAAGATACCTACGGTATGGATGCGGTTATTTCTAATTGCTCTAATAACTACGGGTCTTACCATTTTCCGGAAAAACTGATTCCACTTTCTATTCATAATATTAAGCAAAACAAGCCAATCCCTATTTATGGTAAAGGTGAAAATGTGCGCGACTGGTTATGGGTTGAAGATCATGCTCGTGCTATCGATGTGATCTTTCATAATGCCAAATCGGGCCAAACCTATAATATTGGCGGTCATAACGAGTGGAAGAACATTGACCTGATTAAGCTTTTGTGCGAAATTATGGACAAGAAGTTGGGGCGTGAGCCTGGAACATCGGCTCAGCTGATCACTTATGTAACCGACCGTGCAGGGCATGATTTGCGTTATGCCATTGATGCTACTAAATTGAAAAATGAATTAGGTTGGACACCAAGCATAACTTTTGAAGAAGGCCTGGAGAAAACTGTTGACTGGTATTTAAATAATGAAGGATGGTTAAATGATGTAACATCAGGCCATTATCAACAGTATTACGAGGAACAGTATACTAACCGCTAATTAGCGCATAAAGTAGCCCTTATTTTTTTAACTATAAAACATCCTGATGCAGGCCACACGGCCTGCATTTTTTGTTAAGCAACAAACTGTTATCTCGATCAGATTAGTGATAGCTTTTCAAGGACTTCTTGTTAGCACTCGAAACGACAATCAGTTTGTATACCAAAACCTATTAAAGCCCTATTCTTGAGATTCTAATGCGGGGCTAATTTGTATTCCTTCTCCGTTAAATAGTAATATGGCCAAAACATGTGGTGTGTAAATACATTTTTAGGATCATCAGGAAATTTCTTCCTGTAATCATCATCAGGCATTAAGATGACAGGAATGCCGCAACTGGTGTATTGGTTAGTTGGGGCATATGCCGGTTCTTTAAACTGGGGCAGGCTTTTCTTAATGAACTTGTAAACCATATGCCCAAGATATTTCTGGTTATTTTTTACCGACCTAACAGGTGGCTTACGTAGCCGGTTATAAACGTGTTTAATATATAGCTTCACAAAAAAGGACTGTTTCTGAATAGCTCCGCCAATATCTCCAAAAGGATTGGGCTGGGCAATGTCATCAAATGTTTGTATGGTAAAGGGTGTTTGCGGCCCCCAGTCGGCAGCGTTGATAACAGCAATACTCCAGCCGCCTCGGGTTAAGTAATCATAATCATATGCGTAATACAGATTGCCCGGTTTTGGAGGGGCACTGCAATAAGTCTTAAATACCATGTCGGCAGGAATGGTATTATGCAACTGTAGCCAGGCCAAATGCGAGCGCAACAGATAAGCAATAGCTGCGCCCTGGCTATGCCCCATAATGTATATGTTCTTAATTCCTTGCTTTTGATACAGCTTGTTAATTTGTTGTATAACACTGTTTGATATATTGGCCATACCCAGCAGCCAGCCTATATGTACAGCGGCTTTTGGGTGGTTAGCTAAATGATATTTAAATGTTGTGCTATCATTAATATGCAGCTGACCAATTGCAGGCACACTGGCCGCATAAAAGTTTTCCAACCAGCTTACCGCATCTGCCGTAGTGCCTCTAATGCTAATGATAGCTGTCTTGTTACTGCCATTAACCCAAAGTTCCCACCGGTTAAGCAGCGGGCCTACCGCCGAGCGGTAAGCCCTGCGGTAATGTTCCGGCCTTGGTGTTTGATCTCCTTTCAATGTATCGGTTTGCTGTCGGGATACGCTTAGTAACTCCAGGTACTCTTGCACATCAAAACCTGGTTTAAGCTGGGCATGTGTACTTAAGCTTGCAGCAATTAATACAATAATTAGAATATATTTCATTTGATGTTGTTTTATCGGCAATGGGTACGTGATGGAACCCGTAGCCAAACCCAATGCTAACTATCTAAACTGCACAACTATGTTTATGTTCTTTAGGCAGGCGCCGCAAATAACACAAATCTACATTAATACATTATTGCTATAACTGTGCTCTCATAAGTTGCTATGATGCAAAAGCTTAAAATGAATATAACTGTTTGGATATCAAAGATGCCGGGTGTATCTTGTAAAAAATCATATTGAATGAAAAAGCTTTTATTGCTGCTTACATTATTTCTTGGTTTACAGGTTGTGGTTGTTGCGCAAAGCAATAATAAGGCACCTGTACTTACCGAAAGTACGGTAGTTAGGGATGCAGATGGAACGGTATATCCAAGTTCGGTGTGGCGAAGGTTGTTAAGCACCGGAAGTTATACGATTAAAGCTTATCGCAAAAGCGCTGCTGATACGGTTACTTACGTGTTAAGCAGGCGTAGTGATGAAGAGAAAGAAGCAATGATAGCGCGCTTGCCCAAGCCAGCTGAAAGCACCGTATTTAAAACCGGCGAGCTGTTGAAGCATTTTAAGGATAAAGACATTAATGGCGAAAAGTTTGACACTAAAAAGCTGGCAGGTAAAGTAATTGTGCTTAACTTTTGGTTTATTAACTGTCCGCCTTGCCGACAGGAAATACCGGACCTGAACAAGCTGGTTGATGATTATAAAGACAACAAGGATGTTGTATTTATTGCAGTAGCTCTGGATGAAGCTTACCAGATAGAAGAGTTTATTAAACAACAGCCTTTTAACTACCATATTATTGAAAATGGCCGTTTCCTCGCTAATAGATTTGGACTGCACCTTTATCCTACCAATGTAATTGTTGATAAAGATGGTAAGATCGTGTTCTCGAGCGTTAGTTTCAATTTTGCAAATCCGCGATGGATGAAAAAAGCGATTGACGACGCGCTGGCAGCAGAGAAAACAAAACAGGCAGCGTCTGAATAAGAGCTGCCTGTTTTGCTTTATATATGGTATCGTTGCTTATACCGAGAATGACGTACCACAACCGCAGGTACTTTGCGCATTAGGGTTATTGAATACAAAACCGCGGGCATTTAAGCCATCCTGAAAATCAACCTGCATGCCGGCCAGGTACATGCCATGCGCTTTGTGCATGTATACCTTAATGCCATCAATCAGGAACTCTTTATCGCCTTCTTTTTTCTGATCAAATCCGAGTATGTAATTCATACCTGCGCAGCCACCTCCCTCAACGCCTACGCGCAAAGCAAAGTCATCGCTCAGCTCTTGCTGGTCTTTTAATTTCCTTATTTCTTTTGCGGCGCCTTCTGTAAAGCTAACCGGTGCAAGTTCAATATCAACAGCAGTGCTCATGTTATTTTAATTTAGCTATACAAATATAAGTTAAATTGCAGATTTTTGTGGCCGCCTGGTTATTTATGACCTGCCACTAACATAATAAAAACATGGTATTGTACGATATATTGCTTGATATTTTAAAATTAACCGTTGCCGGCGTGGGTGTAGTATTAGTAGCCTTTTACTTATTTAAGCCCTATATGGATAAAACGCAGCGGCTGCAGGTTTTGGAGTTAAAAAAAGCTGCCGATAATCAAACGCTTCCGTTAAGGTTGCAGGCTTATGAGCGTATTGTACTTTTTGTAGAGCGTATTAACCCGGCAAACTTATTGGTTCGGCTTAACGGTTCGGCTTATTCGGCTGCTGATTTGCTGCGGCTGGCCGTGCAGGAGGTAAATGATGAGTACCAGCATAACATAACCCAGCAGGTATATGTAAGTAGCCGGGCGTGGGCGGTTGTTAGGCGCCTTAAAGACGATACCATTGGTTTATTGAACGGAACCTTGCGCAGCTTGCCCGAAAACGCTACTGGTTTGGAGTTTAGCCGGGCTTTGCTTACCCACCTGAGTCAATTGGAGAATAACCCCTACGAGATAGCGGCCGGAATGATTCACAAAGATTTAGAGGAGCTGTTTTAAACTAGCCATGTACCCATTATTGCACTGCATTGTTCAACAGGCAATGCAGTGTATGGATAACCGTATACTTAAGGCGGTCGCCTTTTAACCAGCAGTTTAAAATTATTAAAGGGAAAATTTTATGGTGCCGAAAGTCAATTATTTACCATTTAATTGGTAATAAAATTGCTTTTATGGCTTGAGTATTGATGTTAAGCTGGTGCAACGCAAACGTCTAATTAGCGTTTTCTTTTTAAGAACAAACTTAATTTACGTTTTAAAAAATAAAACTTATAATTTATTAATTATGAGGTAGTTGCGTATTTCGAAAAGATGAATAAACGCCAGAAAACACGTGATGTGTGGCTGTTCATAGCATAAAAAAAGCGTCAATACAAATTTTAAATTTAATTTTTTAATCCGCTTTTTTTTCGAATATTCGGTGTTCCGTAGCGGTCTCAATGAAAGTGGAGCCTGGGGTTGGAAATCAGCATTTTATCTTTAAGATTATATGGAAATAACTTGTACTACTGTTTGGAATAGCTGCTTGCAGATTATTAAAGACAACATCCCGACCCAAAGTTTCAAGACTTGGTTCGAGCCTATCAAGGCTTTGAGGTTGGATGGCAGCGTGCTAACCATACAGGTACCAAGTTTATTTTTTTACGAATGGCTTGAAGAACATTACGTAGGTCTGCTTCGTAAAACCATTAAAAAGCAGCTGGGCGACGATGGCCGGCTGGAGTACAACATAGTGGTAGAGCAATCATCATCCAATAAGCCTTTTACAACCAATATGCCTTCAAATGGTAACGGTGCCGAGGCTAAGAATCAATCTATGCCGGTCCCTATTTCTTTAAACAAGGACATCAAAAACCCTTTTGTAATTCCTGGTTTAAAAAAATTACATGTAGATCCTCAGCTTAATCAGAATTATACCTTTGAAAACTTTGTTGAAGGTGATTGTAACCGTTTAGCCCGTTCGGCCGGTTACGCAGTAGCCGCAAAACCTGGTGGTACCTCTTTCAACCCGCTTATGATTTATGGCGGCGTAGGCTTAGGTAAAACCCACCTGGCACAAGCTATAGGTAACGAAATTAAACGTACGCTACCTGATAAATTGGTTTTGTACGTATCGTGCGAAAAATTTACGCAACAGTTTGTTGATGCCTTAAAGCATAATAACATTAACGACTTTGTTAATTTTTACCAGGCTATTGATGTGCTCATTATGGATGATGTGCACAACTTTGCCGGTAAGGAGAAAACGCAGGATTTTTTCTTCCATATATTTAACCACCTGCATCAATCAGGCAGGCAGCTTATAATCACTTCTGATAAAGCCCCTAAAGATCTGGCCGGTTTAGAAGAGCGCTTGTTGTCACGTTTTAAATGGGGCCTATCGGCCGATTTGCAAACGCCTGATCTGGAAACCCGCATGGCTATTCTGAAAAATAAAACTTATCAGGATGGTATTGAGTTGCCGGATGATGTAATTGAGTACGTTGCACACAATATTGATAACAACATTCGTGAGCTGGAAGGCGCCATGGTTTCTTTACTGGCACAATCAACCCTCATGCGTAAGGAGATTGACCTTAACCTGGCTAAGGCGATGCTCAAAAACTTTGTAAAAAATTCTGTTAAAGAAATTTCTATCGAATATATACAAAGCCTGGTTTGCGAGTACTTTGAGGTGCCGGTTGATATGGTGAAATCACAAACCCGTAAACGCGAGATTGTGCAGGCCCGTCAGATATCCATGTACTTGGCCAAAGCACACACTAAAAGTTCTCTGAAATCAATCGGTAACTTCTTTGGTGGCCGCGATCATTCTACCGTTATTTATGCCTGTCAAACCGTTGAGGATTTAATCGACACCGACAAGAAATTTAAAAGCTATGTAGCCGATATTCAGAAAAAACTGAAAATGGCTTAACACTAATACGTCGTTTACTAACCAATTATAACCCGGAGCCCTGCCATAATGTGCAGGGCTTTTCCTATTTAATGCAATACCTTACTTAAGGCCATTACTTGCGCATATAGGGCATTATTAATTTGTAAAACAAACGGATTAGAGTTGTGGGGGGTGCTTAACAGTTAAATTTACTTAGGCTTTTCGTTATCATAAAGCACCAAGCTTCATCAAGGCATAAAACAATGTACTACAATGAAGTGCCTGGGTTATTTTATTTTCGGATAGTAACTGCTTAACTTCATCAATAGTATATTCCTCTACTATTATTTGTTCTAGCTCATCCAAATGCTGGCCTTGCGTTTTCTTGCCGCCACGTGCCAGGTAGCAGTGCGTAATGTTATTAGCAGTTGATGGATTGGCATGCAATTTACAGAGCAATTCAAGGTCGTTAAATTCATAACCGGTTTCCTCCAGCAGTTCGCGTTTCATGCCATCAACGGGCGCTTCGCCCGTTTCAATTACTCCGCCTGGAATTTCCAACGATACCACGCCCGCTGCATGGCGATATTGCCGTACCAAAATAATTTTATTATCATCGGTAACGGCTACTGCATTGGCCCAGTCGGGGTATTCGAGTACGTAGTAAGAAGGTACAATCCGTCCATCGGGCATCTGGCATTGATCGGTACGCAGGGTAGCCCATGGCCCTTTATGTATATATTCGGATGATAGTACTTGCCACTTCAAATCAGGCATTGTGTTGTTTTAAATATTGTTGAATAATTTGCCTCTTGCCTATATTTTCAAACGATTGCCAGTGATGTTCTTTTTCCAGCAATTCAAATACCAGCAGTACTTTGTGAAGCTGGGCTATCACCGGTGTCTCAGCCTTAAACGGTTCCGCATGCATATAAAGCAATTGTGCTAAGGTGTCCAGCTTCTCGGCGTTAAAATTATTTCGTTTAAGCCACAGGTCAAAATCCTTTAGGTCTAATGCCAGTAGCTCCTCTGTTCTGATGTCAAAATCACTAAGCAGGGTATCGTCAAACACTTGTTTAAACTCATCCTCCTTGCCGGCCACGTTTTTAAGACCAAGCAATTTAGCTATCATTTGCGCCATACGTTGTGCCTCTTTGAGCAGATGATCTTTGCGGTACATAGCAATAAATTTTACCAGCTGCCGCTGCTGCCCCCACCGCCGAAACTACCGCCGCCAAAACCGCCAAATCCGCCGCCTCCGCCGGAGCTGCCACCGCCTGAGAAACCGCCCCAGCCGCCACTGCTTCGGCCACCGCCACCCAGCATATTGCCAGCTAAAAACCACCAGAACGGGCTTGCGCCACCACGCCTGCCTATAACTTGATTGCCACCGCCGCCACCACGGCTCCTAAAGATGAAGAAGAGAATAATAATGACAATAAAGATAATGATGCCAGCGTTGCCACCGCCATCACCCTGCCTGCGTTTTTTTGCTTTCGGTTCTGCCTTATACTCGCCTTTTATGGCTTGTACAAGATGATCTGTAGCTGCATCCAAACCAGCAAAATAGTTTTCCTGTCTGAAGTTAGGCTTTAAGTCATTTTGTATGATTTGCTGGGTAAGTGCGTCGGTTATGGCACCTTCTGCACCATAGCCGGTTTGTATAGTTACCTTGCGGTCACTCAAGGCAGCCAGCAATAGAACGCCGTTGTTTTTGTCTTTTTGCCCAATGCCCCATGCCCTGCCCAGCTTTACAGCATAATCGGCAATATCATAATCACCAACAGAGCGCATCAGCACCACCGCAATTTGAGTGGAGCTGGAATCATTAAAAGCTACCAGCTTATCTTCCAGCCTTTGCTTCTCATCGGCCGAAAGTGTGTTGGTGTAATCGGTAACCAGCGTAGTTGAACGCTCAGGCAATTGCTGCGCAAAGCCGGTAAGGCTTATGAGCATTATGCAAAGCAGGAACAAATATCTTTTAAGCATCGTAAGTTTAAATATAATTTATTCGCCGTCCATAAAAGCTATGTCATCCGATAGCTCATTCTTATCGCCGGTTTCATCAAACGGAAAGTATTGTTTAAGCTGCCGGCCGGCGCTGTCTATACCGGTAATGACGCCCTGCGCCAAGTTGCCTTGTTTAAAACAGTTCAGCATAGCCTCCTTGGTTTCATCCCAAAAATTATCGGGTACTGCCCGGTTTATACCACCATCGCCTATAATGGCAAACTTATGGTCTTGTGCAGCTAAATAAATAAGCACGCCATTGCGTAACTTGGTTTTATCCATGTCCAGCTTGTAAAAGTAAGTGGCTGCGCGGTCTAATGGATCCTCTGAGCAAGTGTTTTCGACTGCCACCCGTATTTCGCCTGATGTGTTTTTTTCAGCACGTTCAATAGCTTGCCTTATTAGCTGTTGCTCTTCCTCGTTAAATGCCATATGATGTGAGAATTAAGTGGTTAATTAGTTGAGTGGTTAATTATTGACGAAATTAAATCCGGTTTAGAGTGTAAACATGACTTAACTAATCAACACCTAACCACTCACTAAAAATTAAAACTGCACCTTAGGCGCGCTTTGGGCGTTGGCTTCGGCCTCAAAATAACCTTTTGGCGTAAAGCCAAACATTTTAGCTGTAAGGTTATTTGGGAAAGTACGCAGCTTGCTGTTGTAAGCTTGTACCGATGTGTTAAAATCCATGCGGGCTACGCTGATGCGGTTTTCAGTGCCTTCTAACTGGCCTTGTAAAGCAGTAAAGTTATCGTTAGCACGCAGGGTAGGATAGTTTTCTGAGGCAACCAGTAATCGGCCCAATGCAGTACTTAACTGGCCTTGTGCTTGTTGAAATTTCTGTACGTTTTCTGGCGTCAGTTTATCGGGGTCAACCTGTATTGATGTTGCTTTAGCGCGCGCTTCAGTTACTTCAACCAGCGTGCTTTTTTCAAAATTAGCAACACCTTTTACAGTTGCAACCAGGTTAGGTATTAAGTCGGCCCGGCGCTGGTACTGGCTTTGTACGGCTCCCCACTTGGCCTTGGTATCTTCATCAAGCTTTACCATACTATTATAACCACATGAACTAAATGACATGGCTACCGTAATAAACAGGATGGCTGAAAATAATTTTTTCATGTTTTGTCTTAAATTTTGTTTAAAGTTGATCTTTGGTAATTAGATTACAAACGCTGTACCGTTGTTACAAGTTTTACCATTAATGCCAATATGGCGAATATGTTTCATATCAGTTACTTAATAATTCAAATATAAAAAGTGAAAAAAGCCTGTCTGCCGGTAATACTGCTCTTAGCAAGCTGCCTGGCTACCTCTGCTCAAAATAGAATTACCGAAAAACTGGTGCCTTATGTAAAGCCCATTATAGGCACCCAGCGTATGGGGCACACTTATCCGGGAGCTACCGTGCCTTTTGGTATGGTGCAGTTAAGTCCCGAGACCGATAGTGTAGGCTATGAGCTGAATGGTAAATACAACCCTAAAGTTTATGAGTATTGTGCCGGCTATCAGTATGACGATAAAACCATAACCGGCTTTAGCCACACGCATTTCAGCGGTACCGGCCACTCTGATTTGGGCGATTTTTTAATAATGCCAACCGTAGGTGCTGTAAAATTAAACCCGGGTACAGCCGATAAACCCGGCAGTGGCTACCGTTCGCGTTTTTCGCACCAGAATGAGGTGAGCGAGGCGGGCTATTACAAGGTAAAGCTGGACGACCCCAATGTGTTAGCCGAGATGACTGCCAGTACACGTGTAGGCTTTCATCAGTATACCTTTCCGCAATCAGACCAGGCGCACATTGTATTTGACTTAACTGCGGGCATTTACAATTACACTGATAAAAACGTATGGACCTATGTACATGTGGTAAACGATACGCTGATAACCGGCTATCGCCAAACTAACGGTTGGGCCAAAAACCGGATATTGTATTTTGCTATGCGTTTCTCCAAGCCTTTTGTATCGCACGGGTTCCGTAACGAATCTACCCGGCAGGTTTATCGTGGCTTTTGGGGTAAATTTAACCAAACGCGTAACTTTCCGGAGATTGCCGGTCAGCGTATAAAGGCTTACTTCGATTTTAAAACTACCACCGGCGAGAAGGTGAAAATTAAAATGGCACTATCGCCGGTTAGTATGGAAGGCGCCTTGGCCAACATGCAGACTGAAGTACCTGGCTGGAATTTTGAACAGGTAAAAGCTGCCGCCCAGCAGCAGTGGGAAAGCGAGCTGCATAAAATTGTAATACAAAGCAACAGCCGCGCCACTAAAGAAAACTTTTATACAGCAGTGTACCACACCTTGATTAATCCGACCATTTATATGGATACTGACGGGCAGTACAAAGGGATTGACCAAAACGTGCACAAGGCCAACGGCTTTACTAACTATACCACCTTCTCGTTATGGGACACCTACCGGGCCCTGCATCCACTGTTTAATATTATAGCGCCCGAGCGTAATGCCGATATGGTAAAATCAATGCTGGCACATTATGAGCAAAGCCCCGAGCACATGCTGCCGGTATGGTCAAACTCCGGTAACGAGAATTGGTGCATGTCGGGCTATCACAGTGTATCGGTTGTGGCCGATGCTATTATTAAAGGTAACACCGCTGGTATTGATGTAAATAAAGCCTTGGAAGCTTGTGTTGCTACCGCCCGTCACCGCGATTACGAAGGCATTGGTTATTATATGGATAAAGGATATATACCTGATGAACGCAATGGTAACTCGGTATCCAGCACGCAGGAGTATGCTTACGACGATTGGTGTATAGCTCAATTAGCCAAAAAGTTAGGTAAACAGGATCTATACGAAGAGTTTAGCAAACGCGCCCAATACTACCGCAACGTTTACGACAAGGCATCGGGCTTTATGCGCCCGCGCTTGGAGAACGGCGCTTTCCGTGCGAAGTTTGACCCGCTGACTACCATTGGACAGGGCTTTATTGAAGGTAACGCCTGGAACTATACCCTGTTTGCACCGCATGATCCTAAAGGACTGATTGAATTGATGGGCGGCAATAAGCGCGTAGTGCCCTATTTGGACTCGCTATTTACCATGCACCTGCCCGATAAGTTTTTTGAAGAAACTGAAGACATAACCCGCGACGGCATTATTGGCAACTATGTGCACGGCAACGAGCCCTCGCATCATGTGGCCTACTTGTACAACTATACCAACCAGCCCTGGAAAACCCAGGAGCGCGTACGCATGATACTGCCTAAAATGTACAAACCCACCCCCGACGGCCTTGGCGGCAACGATGATACCGGCCAAATGAGCGCCTGGTTTATCTTTACCAACCTGGGTTTTTACCCTGTATCGCCGGGTAATGATGAGTATGCCTTAGGCAGTCCAGCAATCAATGGTGCTACCATCAACCTGCAAAACGGCAAAACGTTTACAGTGACGGTTAAGAACCAAAGTGATAAAAATGTATACGTACAAAAGGTGCTGCTGAACGGTAAACCACTAACTGGTTTGTCTATTAAGCATGCGGATATTATGAGTGGGGGAGAGCTGGTGTTTTACATGAGTAGCAAGCACAAGTAGCAAACGGTAATCAGTAGGCTTCCATTAATATGTCATTGCGAAGAGCGACAGCGACGTAGTAATCTCCGCTTGCTTGATTGATAACTTTGCATATGGAGATTGCTTCGTTCCTCGCAATGACATAAATAAATGTTTATGCTATTGTTCAAGGCTAAAAACGTAAAATAGTAGGAGGTACAGATGAGCGCCAATTTAGCCATGATGTATTTGGTTTAAAACGCCCTTCTTTTGTCGCGGATAGCCCTACCTAGTATCAATGAGCATTGCTTATTTTCGTAATATGAGGAAAGTATCATTTGCATTGAACATAAGTTTGGATGGCTATTGCGACCACACCTTAGGCGAACCAAGCGAAGAGTTGATGGAGTATTTTGCGGCAATGATGGATGACGTAGATCTGCTCTTTTATGGTCGCGTGATGTATCAGCTTATGTTTCCCTACTGGGCCGATGTGGCCAAAGACCGCTCCGGTTCTGCCGCCGAAATCCGCTTTGCAGAAAGGTTGGTGGCCATTGATAAGGTAGTCGTATCGCGGACACTGGAAAATGTGGAAGGCAACACCACCATCATCCGGAGCAACCCGGCAGCTGAATTACAGAAACTGAAACAGCAGCCCGGCAAAACCATTTCGGTTGACACAGTAAGCCTATTGCCAGAACTGATGGCAGCGGGCCTGATTGATGAGTTTCATTTAGTGGTGCACCCCATTATGGCGGGTAGTGGCCGGCATTTACTCCCTGCCGGCAGCCTCCCGCAAATCTTTAAGTTGGAGCTGGTAGAAACAAAGATTTTCAAAAACGGCTGCGTAGCACTTCATTACCGAAAAAGGGATAATCTAATAACTGGTAGTGATTTGAATCTTACTTGCAAGGACGTATTTACAAGAAGTCAGTCGGTACGGGAGATTAGTAAGACTTATCATCAGATTTTTTTAAAGAAGAACTAACAGCAACAATTAAGAAAATAGCTGTTCGAAAAAGTAGCGAGGTATATAATCGTGATGAAGCGAACGGAAAGTATGGCATATGGGGCCATGACCTGGGAGATTTAGTACTTACCGATATACTGATTTATAAAACTGTAAACGGTGAAATACTTTTTAAGTTTGAATATCGAATCTTAACATTCATTTTCAAGTGCCATCATCTCTTGTTATTAGCAACAAAAAAGGCCAACAAACTCCTCGTTCATCGGCCTTTATATTATATATGATAAGGTGTTAGGTTTAAATATAGCTTAACTCGCCAAGCAGTACTGTTCGCGTATTTTCAGGCGGCTTAGTTTGTCTTTCAGTACGCCGCGGGCACGATGCAGGGTGGTGCGCGATACCAGCTCGCTGATGCCCAAGGTTTCGCCAATTTCCTGGTGCGAGTAGCCTTCGATGGCATAAAGGTTAAACACGTTACGGTAGTTGTCGGGCAACTGGCCAATCATGGTTAGCAGTTCCTTAGCCTCCAACCCGCTTTCACTATAGCTCATATTTACGGTAACGCCTTCGGGCAATTCGTCGGTCAGTACCAATGGTTTTAGTTTGCGGTAACGTGATATGGCGGTGTGCACCATAATGCGTCTAATCCATCCCTCCAAACTACCCTCGCCACGGTACTTGTGCATCGAACCAAACACTTTAATGAAACCTTCTTGCATTATATCCTCGGCCTCGTCGCGGTCTTTTGCGTAACGTACACAAGCTGCTAACATACGAGGAGCTAATACTTTATATAATAGTTCCTGCTGTTTGCGCTCTTGTTTCAGGCATCCTTCCCATATCCGGTTCAAGCTTTGTTCAGTGATCATGGCTGTGTTATTCGATTTGATACACTCATGCCAACTATGGCACCAAATATGTAAGGTGCTGATAAACAGCTATAAGTATTTTTTAATATGAACTAAAGTGTTCGTTAACGAACAATATCCGTACACGGCCGAACACTTTTTACCCTGCCAAACAATGCTTATCTTTGCATCATCCGGGATAAAAACCCGGCAATAGTTATGATGAAAGAGATTGAAATGGTGTGCCTGCCCGAGGAACACCAGAATGAAGAAGCTTTAAAAGCAATAGCTGCCCAAAACCTCAAGTTATCACCTAAACGTATTCAGGGAATAAAAATTCGCAAACGCTCTATCGATGCCCGCGGCCGTAAAGTGGTATACCGCATGCAGGTACAGGTGTTTTTAGATGAAGCGGCTCCGCCTACCAGTTTTCATATCGATTACCCGGATGTGAAGGATAAAAAGCCGGTTATTATAGTAGGCGCTGGTCCGGCAGGAATATTTGCCGGTTTACAGTGTATACTGGCCGGTGTTAAGCCTATTATTATAGAACGTGGCAAGGATGTAAAGCAACGCCGCCGCGATTTGGCCAACATTAACAAGCAGGGACTGGTTAACCCCGAATCTAACTATTGTTTTGGTGAGGGTGGAGCCGGTACATATTCAGACGGTAAGCTGTACACCCGATCTACCAAGCGGGGTGATGTGAACCAAGTGCTGCAAATGTTTGTGGCACATGGCGCTACTGAAGATATTTTGGTGGATGCGCGCCCACACATCGGCACCAACAAGCTGCCGCACATTATCACCGCCATGCGCGAAACTATTTTAAATGCAGGCGGCGAAATACATTTTGATACCAGAGTGACCGCGCTTAATGTGCAGTTTGGTAAAATAACCGGTGTACAAACGGCAGATGGTAATGCCGTTAAAGCTGATGCGGTGATACTGGCAACCGGGCACTCTGCCCGCGATGTGTTTGAAATGCTGCATCGCCAAAATATATTAATAGAGGCCAAGCCCTTTGCATTGGGCGTACGCATTGAGCATCCGCAGGAAATTATTGACAAAGCCCAGTACCATTGCGACATACGCGGCGAGTACTTACCCCCATCTTATTACAGTTTGGTTGAGCAGGTAGAAGACCGCGGGGTATTTTCTTTTTGTATGTGCCCGGGCGGCATTATTGCGCCATGTTCAACCGAGCCCGGCGAAATTGTGGTGAACGGTTGGAGCCCGTCTAAACGCAATAATCCTTTTGCCAATTCGGGTACTGTTGTACAAATTAACCTGGAGGATGTGGCCGGTGATAATACAGATCCTTTTAAGCTGTTACGTTTTCAGCAGCAGGTTGAGCAAATTGCCTTTGCTGCCGGTGGGGGTAACCTGGTTGCCCCGGGCCAGCGTATGGTCGATTTTGTGGAAGGACGTCTGTCTGCCGATATTCCTCAAAATTCCTATTTGCCCGGTGTTGCCAGTGCCGATTTAAAAACGGTGCTGCCAGGCTGGATACATCGCCGCTTGCAAAAAGCCTTACCCGCCTTTGGCAAAAAGATGAAAGGGTATTATACAAATGAGGCGCTGCTGGTTGGTGTAGAATCGCGCACTTCATCCCCCATAAAAATTCCGCGCGACAGGGAAACCATGCAACATCCGCAAGTACAAGGATTGTACCCTTGTGGCGAGGGGGCCGGTTATGCCGGTGGCATCATATCGGCTGCTATTGACGGTATGAACTGTGCCCTTGCAGCGGTAAAGCAGTTGGCATAGCATAAAAATAAAGGCATCCCTCTGTTTTTGGTAAGGGATGCCTTTTAGATATGAAAAGTGATAAGGTATAATAAATGCGCCTTGCCTTTACATGCGTTCTAACCTCATCCCCTTTGAGAAGGAGGACGTGCGCAGGGTCATCAATCAGCAGTTTCGTCTGCAGGTTTTACAGGTTCATCCTCCCGCCAGTCGTGGCTGCCCCAAGGGCCACGGCCCCGGCACATGCGATCGCCGAACTGCTCTTTAAAACGGGCGCGGTCTTCAGGGCTCATGTGTTTAAATCGTTCGGCCATTCTTCCGCGCATCCACGGAGCGCCGCCCCCAAACCGGCCCGGCCGGCTAAAACCAAACAGTATTTTGCATAAAATAAATATACCCATAGCTTGCCAAAAGGTAATAGCCCCTATGTGCAAAATATCTGGCAAAAGGTTATTCCACAATTGCATGACTATAAAGCTTATGAGTGACAGGAAAGCAATTGCTATAATAGGTATGAATATAAACCGGCCTTTATAAAATGTTTTTCTCATGTTTTTAATTATTAATAGTTATTAATGTCATTATACAATTGTTTAAGCCGCTTACGCAGGTGTAGTATGGCATAACGTTTTCTAGATACCAGCGTTTGTACATTTACACCTGTTTGCTGTGCTATATCATCAAAGCTCCGGCCTTCGAGTTCCTGCCAAACAAAAACCTGCTTTTGCTCAATTGGTAACTCATTTAATGCGGCAAAAAGTTCCTCCCAAAAAAGGTTCCGTATAAATTCTGTTTCGGGCGTAGCCGTTTCATTGAGCAGTAGCCCGCTAAAGTCTACGGTGTCATCATCGTCATCCCCATTATCAAATAGTAAATCATCAAGCAGCCACTCGGTGTGTTTACGATATTTATCTGTAATCTTATTTCGGGCTACCCGATAAAGCCACGCACCGGTTTGCTCAATAGGTGCTGTGTTTACTACAGCGCTCAACTGGTACCAAACATCCTGCAGTATGTCTTCGGCGTCAGCATCGTTCTTTACACGCCTGCGGATAAAAGACAACAACCCCTTACCGTAGCTTTTTATAGCTTGCAGGGTTGAGGTGGTTTTATCGTTAGGCATTTGCGCGGTAATCAATGTATGCTCTGTTTATATAAGTGCTGACGGTTGAACCTTCATAACATTTTAAGGATAAGTGAAAATAATTACGATATTTTGCACCTGTATTATAGATGGCCTTAATGACGATAAGTTACAGGTTAAGAATGGAACTATAATTGTATGTATAAATGCATGAAAACAGCCGACAAGCTTCAGCAGGAGTTAGAAAATATATTTGTAGGGAGGCCCTGGTATGGTACGCCCATTAGCACCATTATAACACAGGGTAATTGGATAGCCGCTTATGATAAACTGCCGGGGTCGGTGCATAGCATAGCCCATATCATGTTGCACATGATTGGCTGGACCGAAGAGGTGATAAGCCGCCTGCAAGGTAACCAGGCTTCTGACCCTGCCCGTGGCGATTGGCCCGAGCCGGGCGAAGGGTCTGAACAAAAATGGCAGCAACTGGTTATTGATTTAGATGAGGCCAACAGCAATCTGATTAAAGCCATGCAAGCTTTACCCGATAATAAGTGGGATGAACTGATAAACGATCAGCGTGGTTTGGGAGAACCGGTTACCACTTACAAAGGTCTGATATATGGCTTTATACAGCATCAAATTTACCATGCAGGCCAAATTGCTTTATTAAACCGTATGAACCATGTTAATTAGCGAGAAGAAAACACTGATACTGGGTGCCACACCCGATAGTAGCCGATATGCTTACCTGGCGGCCAACCGTTTGGTGCGCACCGGACATCCCATAGTTAATGTAGGTATTAAAAAAGGAGAAGTAGCAGGCGTGCCTATAGAAAAGGCCGAAGAGATACACAGTGATATTGATACTATTACCTTATATGTAGGTCCGCATAATCAGCCTCCTTTATACGACTATATTCTAGCCACTAACCCTAAACGCATCATTTTTAACCCTGGCACCGAAAACCCGGAGCTACGCCGGCTTGCCCGTGAGCGGGGCATAGAAACCTTGTCGGCCTGTACGCTGGTGATGCTGAGCACAGGGGAATATTAATTTAAAAAAACCGGAGCTTAGAAACAAGAGAGAAGATTTTACAAAGTATGCTTATACATAAGTTGCCTTATCTCTTGGTTCTTTGCTTTGATGTATAGCCAGTCTTATCGGGACTCCTGGTTCTTATCTCTTGGCTCCGAAGTTAAAATCCTTATCTCTTTTGGGTAATAATTATTAATCCTATTAGGTAACAGTTTTGCCCATCCTAAAGCATAACCCTGATAAGTCATCAGGCTCCAGCCTTTACCGGTTATTCCTAAATTATCCATATTGTCTTTACGCAGGTAGGCTATAGCTTGCTCATGGGTAAGTTCGGTTTGCAGGAACGCGTCTTTGTTAATCATCAGGCTTAACGCCAACTCATGGTCGGGGATAAGCTCCTTACCTGCCAATTTACCTAAACGTACTCCAGATTTCTTTATATATAAGTATTGCTGTAGTATCTCCATACTTTCACGAAGTGGCCTTGCAATAGCCAGCCAATCATCATTCAGCTTAAAAAAGTATTGACCGGATGGTTGATTAATATAGGGTTTCAATAAATCAATCTCCTTATAATTAGGCTTGGGTTGGTTTTTATTACGGTAAACCGGCAACTGACCGGTATTCTCGCGTTTTATTAAACAGGCGGCAAATAAACCCTCACCTTTAACCTTATCCGGATAAAAGCGATACCCCCAGGCTTTATGCCCGGCCGATTGGCTTTCTACAATTCCCCATTCTGCTTGTACGGGAATGCGTACGCTTTCTAATTCAAATTCATCACACAGCCAGTCAAGCACAGCTTCATCTTCTTCATAAGAGTACGAGCATGTGGAATAAATTAAGTATCCATCTTCAGCTAATGCCGGATAAACGTCGGCCAGTATACGCTCCTGGCGTTGCTGGCACAGGTTAACATTATCGGCCGACCATTCGTCCATTGCCGAGGGATCTTTGCGAAACATGCCCGAACCTGAACATGGTGCGTCAACAACAATGAGGTCAAAAAAGCCTTTGAGTTTGGCAAAAGCTTTAGGGTCATTGTTAGTAACCACTACATTGGATGCTCCCCAGCGGTTTAAATTGTCTGTCAAAACAGGTACACGTGTCTTGATAATTTCGTTTGAAACCAGCAAATCGGCGCTACTGATAACCGAACTGATTACTGTGCTTTTGCCACCAGGAGCCGCACAAAGGTCAAGTACTTTCGCAGCTCCGTCTTCTGTGTTATATACATGTCGTAAAATGTGGTCTATGAACATGGAAGATGCCTCCTGTACATAATAGCACCCGGCGTGAAACAAAGGATCGAACGTAAATGACGGACGTGTATCGAGGTAAAAAGCATCTGTGCACCAGGGCACGGGCTGTGCGTGTTCAAAAGCAAGCTTCTTTTTGGGATTGATACGTACTGACGTGGGAGCCTTAGCCTCCTGATGTGTATGCACGAAAGTTTCTTCATTAAAGCCAGGCGCCTGCTGTAAGGAACTGATAAAGCTTTGGGGAAAATTTATGTCGTTTGCCATGCACCTCAAAGGTACACATTATTAACGCGCCCATAAATGGCCCTGTTATATTAACAAAGTGTTAAGATTAAGGCACAAGCCGACGCTCAAATTGCGACAATCAAAATTGTTTAAATTAATTTGTGAGTAAAGTAATATTCTCTTTATCTTTGATGTCCTGCAATTGAGCAAGGAAGTACATTGAAAAGGTGGAAGGGATTGTTGAAGCATTGAAAGATGCGTCAGCAGGAGATCAGGAGAGAGGCGGATAGCCAATCGGGGCATCACAAAAAACTTTAAAAAAAGTTTTGGGGATGTCAAAAAGATTTCTACCTTTGCACTCCCAATCGCAATGATCGGGAATAGATTGAAAAGCGGCACAGGGATAAGAAAAACGGCGAAAAGCGGTTTAAGGAGTCTCAAAAAAATTTAGAAATAAATTTTGGAGAAATCAAAAACTTAGTTACCTTTGCACTCCCAAACGGAACGAAAGCGAAAGCGGACGGAAAGCGAGGGGAAACAAAAAGCAAAATCACTCATCGCTAGGATGAGCAGATATAAAAAGCGGAACCGTGACGGGGAAGCGATAAAGTTCTTTTAAGAAGTAACATGTAGCGTAGCGGGAGCGATAACTTAAGGTTATCGACTCTATCAAAAAAAAGAAAACCTTTCGAAATTGGAGTTACA
Source organism: Mucilaginibacter sp. PAMB04168 (assembly GCF_039634365.2). Classification (NCBI taxonomy): domain Bacteria; kingdom Pseudomonadati; phylum Bacteroidota; class Sphingobacteriia; order Sphingobacteriales; family Sphingobacteriaceae; genus Mucilaginibacter; species Mucilaginibacter sp. PAMB04168. Next base: position 4,744,134 of record NZ_CP155079.2, on the reverse strand, counting down.
CTGAATACTGTATAAAGATATACAAATAATCAGATTTCTATTTTGAGTAATAGGGTCTGGATACAAACAAAACATTTTACAATGGAGAGTTTGATCCTGGCTCAGGATGAACGCTAGCGGCAGGCCTAATACATGCAAGTCGGACGGGATTGGGGAGCTTGCTCCCCATGAGAGTGGCGCACGGGTGCGTAACACGTATGTAACCTACCGTTGTCAGGGGGATAGCCTCTCGAAAGAGAGATTAACACCGCATAAAATCACAGTGCAGCATTGCATAATGATCAAATATTTATAGGACAACGATGGGCATGCGGGACATTAGCTAGTTGGCGGGGTAACGGCCCACCAAGGCGACGATGTCTAGGGGATCTGAGAGGATGACCCCCCACACTGGTACTGAGACACGGACCAGACTCCTACGGGAGGCAGCAGTAAGGAATATTGGTCAATGGAGGCAACTCTGAACCAGCCATGCCGCGTGCAGGAAGACGGCCCTACGGGTTGTAAACTGCTTTTGTACCGGAATAAACCTTTCTTCGTGAAGAGAGCTGAATGTACGGTAAGAATAAGGATCGGCTAACTCCGTGCCAGCAGCCGCGGTAATACGGAGGATCCAAGCGTTATCCGGATTTATTGGGTTTAAAGGGTGCGTAGGTGGCCTATTAAGTCAGGGGTGAAAGACGGTAGCTTAACTATCGCAGTGCCTTTGATACTGATGGGCTTGAATACAGTTGAAGTAGGCGGAATGTGACAAGTAGCGGTGAAATGCATAGATATGTCACAGAACACCGATTGCGAAGGCAGCTTACTAAAGTGTGATTGACACTGAGGCACGAAAGCGTGGGGATCAAACAGGATTAGATACCCTGGTAGTCCACGCCCTAAACGATGAATACTCGATGTTGGCGATATACGGTCAGCGTCTAAGCGAAAGCGTTAAGTATTCCACCTGGGGAGTACGCCCGCAAGGGTGAAACTCAAAGGAATTGACGGGGGCCCGCACAAGCGGAGGAGCATGTGGTTTAATTCGATGATACGCGAGGAACCTTACCCGGGCTTGAAAGTTAGTGAATGATCCAGAGACGGATCAGTCCTTCGGGACACGAAACTAGGTGCTGCATGGCTGTCGTCAGCTCGTGCCGTGAGGTGTTGGGTTAAGTCCCGCAACGAGCGCAACCCCTATGTTTAGTTGCCAGCATTTAAGGTGGGGACTCTAAACAGACTGCCTACGCAAGTAGAGAGGAAGGAGGGGACGACGTCAAGTCATCATGGCCCTTACGTCCGGGGCTACACACGTGCTACAATGGATGGTACAGAGGGCTGCTACCTGGCAACAGGATGCCAATCTCTAAAAGCCATTCACAGTTCGGATCGGGGTCTGCAACTCGACCCCGTGAAGTTGGATTCGCTAGTAATCGCGTATCAGCAATGACGCGGTGAATACGTTCCCGGGCCTTGTACACACCGCCCGTCAAGCCATGGAAGCTGGGGGTACCTGAAGTATGTAACCGCAAGGAGCGTCCTAGGGTAAAACCGGTAACTGGGGCTAAGTCGTAACAAGGTAGCCGTACCGGAAGGTGCGGCTGGAATACCTCCTTTCTGGAGCAGTATTCAGTACCAAGTAACACGAGCCGAAAAAGAGAGGTAAGTAAAAAGACAGAATCCTGCTACGCACATGTATTTCTTAAGATTAGAAGAAAAAAGAAGAAACCCAGAAAAGAAAAGCCATATCAGTACTATATAGGTAATATATAGAGTGGCTGTAACCATTAAACAAAGTCTCGTAGCTCAGTTTGGTTAGAGCACTACACTGATAATGTAGGGGTCAGCAGTTCAAATCTGCTCGAGACTACTACAAAGGGAAATCTTTTATGGGGAATTAGCTCAGCTGGCTAGAGCACCTGCCTTGCACGCAGGGGGTCAACGGTTCGAATCCGTTATTCTCCACACAGATGTGATAAGCAAATGAGCAATCATCTGCCTATCTAATTCGAAAGTTCTTTGACATATTGGAAGAAGTAATTGTAAAACTGAGAAAACAACAGTGAAGGACGTTGTGAGTAAGAGTAGAAAGTACAAGGTAAAAAGTAAAAAGGCTTTCGGGTCTTGATACTGTATACTAACTACCGGATACTGCTAAAACAACTCTAAATAAAGCATACCATGCCGAGCAAAAGCGGCATGTGTAGAAGAAAGTAAGAAAGGGCACACGGGGGATGCCTTGGCTCTCAGAGGCGATGAAGGACGTGATAAGCTGCGATAAGCTACGGGGATTAGCAAATATGAATTGATCCGTAGATTTCCGAATGGGGAAACCTAATCCATTGAAGATGGATTGCAATAATGCGCAAACCTGCTGAACTGAAACATCTAAGTAAGCAGAGGAAGAGAAAACAATAGTGATTTCCTGAGTAGTGGCGAGCGAAAGGGAAACAGCCCAAACCCACCATGTTACGGCATAGTGGGGGTTGTAGGACTACGATGTGGTATATTAAACTGAAGCGGAAGGGCATGGGAAGGCCCGCCATAGAGCATGAGAGCTGCGTACGCGTAAGGAATAATAACCTAGTAGAATCCTGAGTACTGCGGGGTCGGAGACGCCCTGTAGGAATCTGCCGGCACCATCCGGTAAGGCTAAATACTACTGAGAGACCGATAGTGAACCAGTACCGTGAGGGAAAGGTGAAAAGAACCCCGAACAGGGGAGTGAAATAGAACCTGAAACCGTGTGCTTACAAGCGGTCGGAGCAGACTTGTTCTGTGACGGCGTGCCTTTTGCATAATGAGCCTACGAGTTACTCTTCTCTGGCAAGGTTAAGTGTTTAAGACACGAAGCCGAAGCGAAAGCGAGTCTGAATAGGGCGTGCAGTCAGAGGAGGTAGACGCGAAACCTTGTGATCTACCCATGGACAGGTTGAAGGTGCCGTAACAGGTACTGGAGGACCGAACCGATAAACGTTGAAAAGTTTCCGGATGATTTGTGGGTAGGGGTGAAAGGCTAATCAAACTGGGAAATAGCTCGTACTCCCCGAAATGTTTTTAGGAACAGCGTGGCGGTAAAGTTATACAGAGGTAGAGCTACTGATTGGGTGCGGGGGAGTCAAATCCTACCAAATCCAGACAAACTCCGAATGCTGAATAATATACGCTGCAGTGAGGCTCTGGGTGCTAAGGTCCAGGGCCGAGAGGGAAAGAACCCAGACCATCAGCTAAGGTCCCCAAATTACTATTAAGTTGAACTAACGAGGTCCGACTGCACAGACAGCTAGGATGTTGGCTTGGAAGCAGCCATTCATTTAAAGAGTGCGTAACAGCTCACTAGTCGAGCGGTCGGGCATGGATAATAAACGGGCATTAAATAGTATACCGAAGCTATGGATTGTATATTTATATACACTGGTAGGGGAGCATTCTATCGCCGGCGAAGCATGACACGACAAGTGCATGTGGAGGTTATAGAAAAGCAAATGTAGGCATAAGTAACGATAAGGCGGGAGAGAAACCCGCCCACCGAAAGACTAAGGTTTCCTGATCAACGCTAATCGGATCAGGGTTAGTCGGGGCCTAAGGATAATCCGAGTGGAGATTCCGATGGACAACTGGTTAATATTCCAGTACTTTTGATAACTGCGATGCAGTGACGGAGTAGTGACACATCCGCGTTCTGACGGAATAGAACGTTAAAGGCCGTAGGTATAGGCGATGTAGTAAAGTACGCATTGTTTGCTGAAAGCTGATAGTACACAAAGCCTTCGGGTGGCGTGATAGTGATGGTAATCAGACTTCCAAGAAAACCTGCTAAGCTTCAGGTTATCAAAACCCGTACCGTAAACCGACACAGGTAGTCGAGGAGAGAATCCTAAGGTGCTCGAGTGATTCATGGCTAAGGAACTCGGCAAAATGGCCCTGTAACTTCGGGAGAAGGGGCGCTGTCAGCAATGGCAGCCGCAGTGAAAAGGCCCAGGCGACTGTTTAACAAAAACACATGGCTTTGCAAAATCGAAAGATGACGTATAAGGCCTGACACCTGCCCGGTGCCGGAAGGTTAAGAGGGGATGTTAGTCGCAAGGCGAAGCATTGAATCGAAGCCCCGGTAAACGGCGGCCGTAACTATAACGGTCCTAAGGTAGCGAAATTCCTTGTCGGGTAAGTTCCGACCTGCACGAATGGTGTAACGATCTGGGCGCTGTCTCAGCCATGAGCTCGGTGAAATTGTGGTATCGGTGAAGACGCCGGTTACCCGCAACGGGACGGAAAGACCCCATGCACCTTCACTACAACTTAACATTGATATCGGATACAGGATGTGTAGGATAGGTGGGAGACTGTGATCCGGCTTCGCTAGGAGTCGGTTAGTCAACGTTGAAATACCACCCTTTCTGTATTTGGTGTCTAACTCTGCACGGCAGAGGACATTGTTTGGCGGGTAGTTTGACTGGGGTGGTCGCCTCCAAAAAGGTAACGGAGGCTTTCAAAGGTAAGCTCAGTACGCTTGGTAACCGTACGTGGAGTGCAATAGCATAAGCTTGCTTGACTGTGAGGCAGACAAGCCGAGCAGGGTCGAAAGACGGATATAGTGATCCGGTGGTTCTGCATGGAAGGGCCATCGCTCAAAGGATAAAAGGTACGCTGGGGATAACAGGCTGATCTCCCCCAAGAGCTCATATCGACGGGGAGGTTTGGCACCTCGATGTCGGCTCGTCACATCCTGGGGCTGGAGAAGGTCCCAAGGGTTCGGCTGTTCGCCGATTAAAGTGGCACGCGAGCTGGGTTCAGAACGTCGCGAGACAGTTCGGTCCCTATCTGTTGTGGGCGTTGGAAGTTTGAGTGGGGCTGACCTTAGTACGAGAGGACCGGGTTGGACTAACCTCTAGTGAATCTGTTATGGCGCCAGCTGTACTGCAGAGTAGCTACGTTGGGAATAGATAAGCGCTGAAAGCATCTAAGTGCGAAACTAGCCACAAGATGAGACTTCCATTGAGGGTCGTAGTAGACTACTACGTTGATAGGTTACAGGTGTAAAGGTGGTGACATCATAGCCGAGTAATACTAATTGCCCGAAGCTTTCTTCGTCAACAGATAAGTGGTGTGATCTTTCCGGTCACACCACACCATCAAAAACAACATGTGCTGTTGTTTACTCAGAACTAACATTACTTCTTTCAATTATTGTCATTGTTTAAGGTAGTCCGTTTAATAAAGGGCTGCTAAAAAACATTAAAAATATTCAGGTGCCTATATCGGCGGTGTCCACCTCTTCCCATTCCGAACAGAGAAGTTAAGCCCGCCAGAGCCAATGGTACTGCAGTAAAATGTGGGAGAGTAGGTCGGCGCCAAACCTTTTCAGTTAACCCCCTGTAACTAATCATTACAGGGGTTTTCTGCTTTTATAGCCCCCCTAACACGCCTCGCTGATTGTTTCAAAACAGCCTCCACTCAACTTATTCCCCGCTTACACCATAGCTTCCCAGCCTTCCAGGCAGCATGTTCAACCCTATGAGCATTGAAATGCTATAATCTTGTCGTTTCCGTCAGTTCTAGCTCTTTATGTTCTTCCATCTAACTTCATAATGCCTTGTATTCATGATGCCTTCTTAGGGACTTGTAAAGGGGGAATGCAACCTAGTTTGTAATGTTACGGAAGCTGATGCTTTACTCAAAGATGTATGTATTCTCATGGATTACACTTACTAAGTTTCAGTTAAAGAGGAACCGTTGCTACGATAATTACAAAACAAGGGTTTTTGATTTCGTCTGTTAGTACTTGAATCCATTATCGGCAATTTGCTTTTCAACCTCGCATGAGGTTGAAAAGATACTTAATAACCGCAATGACATTCAGCTGTTTGGGAACGAGTTGCGCCGGCGCTTTAGGGAGGTCTTTCTATATATAACTATACAGGTATGAGCCGCTAATATTTAAAGTATCGGCCTTAACCAACTATGATGTCCAGAGTTGTATTGCACGATAAGGAGCCGACTTAACGATCTAAAACAAGAAAGCCCGGCTTAAGCCAGGCTTTAAATAAGGGTACAAATGACCTATTAATCCAGGAAGCGGTATAACGTCCAATAATCAGTCACATAAATCTTATAGACGTACAGGCGTGGGTTTTTCCGCTTAATGTTATCCAAGTAAAAGTCAGTCAGCTGTGTATATCCTAACATAGGGTTGGCTTCGTTAGCTATTAACACGTAGCCGTTGTATTTCTCCGGTGCTTCTACAGCCCTTAGGTAATTATCCTGATAGGGCATTGTAAGTTGTTTAATGTTCTTTACATAGCAGGCTACGGTATATGCAACTGCATCATCTACCAAAATTGGATCTTCTCCTTCTTTCATAGTGTTGATGTAATTGGCTAATTCGTGATTTTGCTCGTCAACTCTATTGGTGGTACGATCAAATAATGTATTGGCGAAATTGTACTCTTCAGGAATATAAGACTTATTTAAAAACACAAAGCCAATATATAACTGCACCGCTACAACTATGGCCAGGGCGGCTTTGAGCATGCGCTGGTTCTTAACAAAGCGCGCCCGAAAAATGATACAAAGCAGTGCCAGAACCAGGAACAACAAATAATATTCATACACCAGGTTAACCCGGTCATACTTAATTTTCAAAAATTCTATTAAGCCAAAAGGCGTAAGTAAGGTAAGTATCTGGTAGGTGTTCTGCTTAAAAAGATAAATGGCTAATACAATCATCGGGCAAAATATAATAGCCTTTAAAGACACCAGCACCGAAATTTCCGGTATGTCAAATTTGGTTGAGGTTAAGCTGTACTCAAACTTCTCGGCAATAATGTTCCAGGTTGCATATGGGCTATCTAGAAAGTAGTTTAAGTCGTCTGCGTGGGTAAGATTCAATACTTTATAAATCGCTATGGAAGCGATTGGGAGAATGAATATAATGCTGTAGATAGAGAACGTTTTATTGATAAGCTTACGGCGCAATGATGGGTTGTTAAAACTCATATGTAGCCTGAATACTGATTCTTTCTCACTTAAGTTTAGGCTATGCAGCGATATGGATAACACCAGAGGGATAAAGAATAACGATAGCCAAATACATTTATAGTCGCTAAATACCAATAACACAAAGAATATACTGGCAACCGAAATGTGATAGGTGGTATTAGAATTATAAAACCTCAACATGTTCAGGAAAAACAGGAAGAAGAAAATAAGAACCATGTATGTGCCTTTACCTGAGCAGGCTGTATAGATTAGTCCAGGATGTAAGGCAAAAAGTATGACCAGTATCAGGAGGTAAAAGTTGTCCTTGTTGCGTTTGATCAACGAGGTAGCCATAATGTAGAATAATACGGCGGTACCTACTGCCGACGCCAGTATAGGTGCCAGCAGCGAGTCGAGAAAGCTAAAAACATAAGAACCATAAAACGGAAGTATGGGCGATGTCAAACCCATAACCCGCAATTTATTACCTAAGCCATGGCTAACAATCTTTCCTTTCTCAATGTAAAACAATGACTCATGATTGGTATAGCCAAGCTTGTTTAAGAAAACACCTATTATTATATAGTAAACAGCCAGTAAAAGAGTAATTAAAATTAAATAGAAGGCTTTTGACCGTTTCATTGCTTAGCTGCGTTGTTTTGGTTATGTGTTTTACTTAAACCGTGGTTGGTTTTTTCCCAGTAGAATGGATTTACGATAAGCTGATACAAGCCCTTATAAGCCGATACAGAATGCATTAACCAATATAAGGGGTTAGCAATAGCAAATAAAATCAGCTCGTAATAGCGGCGCTTAAATACGGCCATCATGTTTACATAAATCATCAGGATGTTCCCAACCATCAAGTTAAAAATGGATATGAATAAAACCCAGTCAGGAAATAAGGTGCGTATGATGCCCAAGTCAAACACTACATAAGCAATGAAGATGAGAATCAGTATAGGGTTAATGAGGAACATTATAGGCGTTGCACCCACAAAGAAGTTAAATCCTAAAAAGCCCTTAAATCCAATTTTACGAATCAGTAATGCAGGATCGCGCATGTGCACAAGGTACGTTTGCATATAACCTTTAATCCAGCGTGAACGCTGACGTATCCAGTTAAAGAAATCATTGTTGGCCTCCTCGTACGTAGTAGAATTAATTACCGCAATTTTATGACCTTTAGCGTAAGCTCTTACACCCAAATCGGCATCCTCTGTTACGTTAAAAGGGTCCCACGCACCTAAATCAACAAGTTGTGCTAATTTGAAGTGGTTGCTGGTGCCACCCAACGGAATCGGGATATCCAGCGTATCCAAACCAGGTAATACATAGTCGAACCAGTAAGAATACTCGAGGGTAAACATACGTGTCAGGAAATTCTCATTACGGTTAAAGTAGTTTAATGCACATTGTACGCATATAAACTCTTCTGGCAGCTTGTTAAACATCGCCACCACCTTTTTTAACTGGTCGGTATCTGGAATGTCTTCGGCGTCGTAAATGGTAAGATACGTGCCCCTCGAAAAATGCAAGCCGTAATTACAAGCTTTCGGCTTGGTTTTCGGCATGTGAAAAGGAACCACAATTACCTCAAATATTGCCGGGAAATCGAGGTTGCGAACAGCATTTAGTGTTTTATCGTCGTCTTCTTCAATCAGCAGTTTAATATCAAGCTTGTTGCGGGGGTAATCGATACTCTGCAGGTTCCAAATTAGTTTCTTAATCAGCTTATCCTCTTTATAAACCGGTAATTGTATAGTGTATACAGGTAAATCATCATCATTTAGGCTTTTTAACTCGCTTTTGGTTACCGCCTGGTATAGCTCAAACTTTGAACCCACCAGCGAAAGGAATAACTTGAACGTTATGGTACATAAAAAAAACGTACTCATAATCACGTTCATAATAATGGAGGTGACTTTAAAGTTAAGTATTAAACCGGCAGCTATAACGCCAATAAAACTGAATATAAATATGAGTTGTTTGGAGGTAAAGGTAGTTAAGGCCGAACTGGCGTTATCACTGTTTAGCAACTCAAATACGGCCGACTTAACATATTTCTGACCAAGCAACTTATGGCTCAACCAGGTGATATCCAGATCGGATGCCACAATGATGAGGGGCTCCATGCCATAGGTTAACCTAATGAAATCAATAAACAACTGATCATCCGGGTTGGCCATTATAGTTACCACCCGGTGGTTCTCTATACGTAGCGGAACAGCCAGGTGTTCATCTGCAAACTTTAGCTCAATCTTCTCCAGAACGGCTTCATCAAACGCTTCTTCTCTGATCTGCTCAAAAACATAACCTGCATTAGTTAAAGAGCGTTCATAATTTTTACGTGATATAAAGCCAAAATTAAGGGCAATTTTAACCGGCGACTGACCAATCTCGGCCGAGTAGGCGTCAATTTTGTCGCAATCTTCATTGCTCAGGAAATTATCCTGAACAAGTATCTGAAAGATGGACGAATTGCGCGTGCCGGAGTAAACCCCGTCAAAGCTACTTTGCATCAAATCTTCACCCTGGGTAGTACGCATATTATAAATTGGGTAAGTAATTCTTAAATAAACAATAGCAGAAAATGGATCCATTCTCTGCTATTGTTTGGCAATACAGGCTTACTATTGTTCGCCTAAGATATCTTGTGACTTTTGCACTTTAGAACGTACGTACAAGAATGCCAGCAGTATTAATACTAATACGCCCAACAGCACGTACAGGTTGTAATTTTCCCAGAAACGGGCCAGGCCGCTTTTTGCATCTGTATACTCAATGTTATCATTGGTTTTATCAATGTTAAACAGGTATTTGTTGCCATTTACGTCGGCTACGCTTACGTTACTGCTTAGCGTTGATAACTGCTCTGTGATAGACTTCGAGGCCGATAGGAATGCGCCGTTCAGATCCTGACCGGTAGCGGTCATTACCAATATTGCATTGTGGCTGCCACGACCATAGAAGATCTGCGCTAAACCGTTCGAAACAGAGTCAGATAACGCATACACCATCTTGTTATCCTCGTTACTGTACAGGCGAAACGCGTGGTTAAACTTAATAGGTGCATCAGGGAACTTGTCCATTAGGCCGTCATCTTTCGATAGCAATGCCACAACGTTATATTTCTTTAAATCACCGTCAGTAACCTCATCAGAGTACAGGAACTTAGGGAAGTTATTACTGTTTAAGTTGTTATTAAGCTCGTATACAACCTCGCCAACCGCACCTGCTGCATATTTAGCGTAGCTTTTGCTTACTACTATACGGGTTTCACCTTCGTTAAATGCTTCAGGGTACTGGTAAAAGCTAAGTGTATTGTTAACAAACGGATTTCTCGATTCCAGGTATGATTTATCAACGTCGATCTCACCAAAGAAATTCAGGAAGCTGTTTTGACAGTTACCAGTTGACGGATAGAAACGAAACTCAGCAGTTAACGAATTGTATTTGCGGTGCTGATAACGGTTCACAATAACCGAACTGTTTAACTTACCCGATTCGTTTAACTTTTCGCTACTGATGAGCATGCCATTGAGATATATGTTAAAGAAACCACGGTCGTTAGCACTCATGCCACTGTAGGTACCCACAAATCGGATTTCTACTTCTTTAGGTGTAAAGCTAAAGTCGCTGTTTTTAAAGTTATAAACGCTTCTTAACGAACCAATACCCGACATGAAGTTGGAAACACCACCAACATCCCTAAAGGTAAGCTTAGTACGTTGCTGATTCAGGTTCTTGGCTTTATCATTGTCGGCATTGTTAATTACTAAGTAATTACCAAAGGCTGAGTTTAAAATATTGTAGTTACCCAGGGCTGTAATTGCTTTTTCATAACCGCCCTCATCAGCGCCGGTAATAAAGAGGATCTCGTTAGTAGAGAAGGCCTGGCGTGCTGCTGATATGGACGAAATATAACGGTAGCGGTTAGCTGTTGAATCGTTATTGCTGCCTTTATAGAGGTATATTAAGCCCTGGCCGCCTTGTGGAGTAACCGATATTAAATTACGCTTATCGGCAGGCAAATTATCTATTGTACCAACCATTACGTAGTTTTTGATACTATCAGGAATTTTGTCTGCAGAATACACGCGCAGGTCGCTTACCGCCAGTGATCTTTTTATTTTATTGTATGCCCAGGCAACAGCTTTTAAATCAGCTAAGTTAGGGTTGCTTGGATAAACTATGGCCGTTTTGGACTCGAATGAATTGCTAATGTTTACATGGTTAGCAACGTTAGGATTAGTGCTTTTTGTTAATGACAAGAAAGAGTAGCTTTTTACCTTGATCCACATAGCGGGGTTGTCAAGATCCTTACACTTGTTATCAGTAATGGTAAGCAATGTTTTTACCTGTACTTTCAGGAACTGACCTTTATCGGTCAGGTAGCTGCGATTTAAAGGAATAACTAAACGCTGCACCGAGTCGCGGGTCATACGACCGCTAAACACCGGTTTATCTGCGATGATAATGTTGATGTAAGAAAGGTCTTTAATCAACGCTTGCGACGGCTCAAAATACAACACCAGTTTACTGTTGTTCATTTCAACCAATGGGTCCATACGGAAATAGAATGAGCTTACACCGCTCATGCCATAAATTACCTCATCATCATGGCCAAAAGTTTTAAAAGATATGTTGGTTTGCCCAACCGTGACCTTTGCAAACAGGGTTGTTAGTAAAACTAATAGGGTCAAAAATTTATTCATATTAAGTGCAGGTTATTGTTCTTAAGTTAAGTTAAATGGCAAAAAATTCTACTCTGAAATAATTACCGTTATCATCGCTCCGGTATATAAGCTCGCCACCCATTTCAATGGTCATTAGCTTGGCAATAGATAAACCCAGGCCCAGGCGGCTCTCTGCAGCCGAGCCCGATGCATCGTTTAGCGTTTTGAGGCGGTTAAACATTATATCTAATTCCTGCTGGCCTATGGCAATGCCTTCATCTATAATCTCAAACACAAATTTTTGCCTCTGCAGGCTGGTCACCACGCGTATGTTATTGTTGGTTTGCGAAAATTTGATAGCGTTTGATAACAGGTTTTGAAATACCTGGCTGGTAAATACCTTATCAAGCCGCACATTTAGCGGGAGCTTTAGTATGTTATCAATCAGGTGAACGTTTTTCATGCCGGCCGTATCAACCAGGCCTTTAAATACCTGTTGTACTACGGTGTTGCCATCAAAAGTTTCTAAGTTAAACTTAATCTCTGTCGACTCAATTTCCTTTACATCCATCAGCGTTTTGAGCAAATACTGCATCTTTTCGGCCGACTCGGCTATATAATGAGAGAATTCTTTCTGATCATCGCTCAGGCGGTACTCTTCTTCGCGTATCATATTGTTACTCATTACTATAGAGCCGATAAGGTTTTTCAAATCGTGGCCGGCAATATTTATAAAGCTGTTTTTTTGCTCGTCTAACCGGCGTAGCTTATCGTATTGTATATCAATTATGCTGTTCTTCTCCATGATATCGCGGTTTTGCGATTTAAGCTGCTCGTTTGATTGCTCAATAAGTAATTGAGAAGCCACCTCGCGCTGTATAACTTTAAACCGTGCGGTAGGTATAAGGCATGATATGAGCGCTATAATAAAGAAGTACTGGCCCCCGTTACCTATAAAGAGGTCTAAACTATAATTGCTTAAAATGTTGTATAATAAAGCTAGCAGTACTATCGCTACAAGGGCTTGAATTAATGAATTTACCGGCTCCCAAAACACCTGCAGGTTAAGAAACAGGATGATTACCGAGTACATCAGGAAGTAAATGGTAAGGTGATTGATATCTACCACGCAACATAGCACCGCTGTAGATGCTGATAACAAGAAGAAACTAATGTGAAGAAGCAGGCGGTGGTCCAACTTTTTACTCTGAAAATAGTTATATAGACCATAAATGGCTATTACTACGATAATACGGGTAACAAGGATAGAAAACCACGAATTAGGGAAGTAAATAAAATCAATAATACCAAGTAATGGATATAAGAATATTATGGTCCAAATGATATTATTGGTGAGGAACCACGCTTTTTTACGGGTTTCTTTCGCAAACTCTTCTTTATTGATTTGGGCAATCATTTATGGGTATTAGCAATAGTTAATCAGGAGTTAAAAACCGCCTTCTATAAAATAAGCAACTGGATGTTAGAAACCGATAACCGCAAAATTACTGGCTTAAAAGTACCCAATTTTAAACTTTTACGAAAGGCAGTGGTAATAGTTTGTGTGCTGATTGCAAAAAGCACACCAACCTTGGCACAAGACAGGGCCGTTGCATTTAAAAGAGCCGCCAGTCTCGACAATGGTATCAGCATATCATGGCTGGAGCAAACCTGGGATGATAAGGCCATTCAACAAAACAGAGTTGGGCCGGCTGATTTCAAATTGCTCAGGCAGTTGGGTTTTCGCAGTGTAAGATTGCCTGTGGCGTTCGAGTATTATCAGGCTAAAAATATACCTATAGTTAATGTGCTGAAGCGTATTGACGAGGTATGGCGCTACTGCAGTAAGAACAATTTGAAGCTGGTTATCGACTATCACTATGGTACAATAAGCGATACAAATTACACCACAGCAACGCAAAAGGCCATTAAGACCTGGCAGTTGTTAGCCAGACGCTATGCTAAGGTGCCTGCGGATAGATTGTTTTTTGAACTATATAACGAACCACCACCCATGGATCCGCAGCGCTGGAAAGATGCAGCTTTTAATATGGTAAGCAGTATACGCAAGGTCGATAAAAAGCGAACGCTACTGGTGGGTGCCTCAAATTATAACAGTATTTACGAGCTGAGCCGCTTTGTACGCCTGGCCGATGAGAACATTATTTACATTTATCATTTTTACGAACCTTTTTTCTTTACCCACCAGGGAGCGGCATGGGTAGGCGACCAAGTGTCTACAACTGGGGTTCCTTTTCCCTATAACGTAGAAAAATTTCCAGCACTTAACCCGAAAGCAAAAAATACCTGGGGGGAAACCAATTACAATCAGTACAAAAATGATGGTAATGAGCAGTCGGTTAAAGACAAGTTGCAAATTGTAAAAAACTGGTCGGCTAAATATTACGTTCCTGTATTATGCAGTGAGTATGGCGTTTATAACAAGTACGCCGATTTAGATAGCCGTTGCAGGTATATAAAAGCAGTGAGAACTTCGCTTAAGCAGCTGCAGATGCCGGGCATGCTGTGGGATTATGATGGTAATTTTTCTATTTTTAAAGGAAAGCCATCGCTGGCCACTTTGCCCGACTGTATGAAACAAGCTATAGGCATCACACGTTTAAAGTAAATTATATTAACCGGTTTTATTTGAGTAACTTTGCTTACTAACTACGATTATGAAATTTTTTGAAGAGCAGCGGCGAGAAGTGATGAAGCATATTGAAAAATACATGCTCGAAAAAATGCATGAATTTTTGAAGCCCATCGATCAGATCTGGCAGCCGTCCGATTTATTACCGGATTCAACAAGAGACACCTTTTTTACTGAAATTAAAGAGTTACAGGAAAGCGCACAGGGATTATCTTATGACCTGGTGGCCGTTCTTATTGGTGATACAATTACCGAAGAGGCCCTGCCTACCTATGAATCGTGGTTAAGCATGGTTGAAGGTGTGGACAAAGGCGAGCACAGCGGCTGGATGACTTGGACAAGGCACTGGACTGCTGAAGAAAACCGTCACGGCGATCTGCTGAATAAATATCTTTACCTTTCAGGCCGTGTTAATATGCGTGCAATGGAAGTATCAACCCAGTATTTAATTGCCGATGGCTTTGATATTGGCACCGGTACCGATCCATACCGAAATTTTATATATACATCTTTTCAGGAAATGGCTACCAACGTATCTCACCGTCGGGTGGCTTCATTAGCTAAAAGAGATGGCGACGCGCTCCTGTCAAAAATGTGTGGTGTTATTGCATCTGACGAGGCCCGGCACGCAAAAGCCTACAAACACTTCATGAGTAAAATATTTGAAGTGGATGCTAACGAGGCTATGCTGGCGTTTGAAGATATGATGCGCAAAAAGATTGTAATGCCTGCGCATTTTCTTCGCGAAGTGGGTTTAAAGATAGGCCAAACCTTTGGTCACTTTACCGACGCAGCACAGCGCCTGAGCGTATACACTGCTGTTGATTACGTTGACATTCTGAAAACGCTGATTGATGAATGGCAGATTGAGGGTATGACCGAATTAAATGAAGCCGGTGAAAAAGCGCGTGACTATATAGTTAAATTGCCAGACCGCTTAATGCGCGTGGCTGAGCGTATGAAGAACCCTATGCTCGAGTACAAGTTTAGCTGGATACACGGGTAATTAATGAAAGCCCTTTGCAAAGGGTTTTAGTAGCATATACTTAAGAAAAATGTCATTTCGCGCATTCGCCCGGGATGACATTTTTTTTGGCTAATTCCCCTTCCTGAAATACCTATGACCGTTCCTCAATCATATCAATGTTGTCCCGGCCGGGGTAATCCATGAACAGGTTATTTAAAATATCTTCCAGGGTCAATACATTTACATCATCTGTATAATGTTCAGATTTGGTTACATGCAGTTCCTGATCATTCACAATCTCAATCTTAAACAAGAAATCTTCGTAAAGATCTGGCTGTGCTATTTGGACGCCGTTGCCGGTTAAGATAAAAACAAAATCAATATCGGCATGGCGCTGCTTTTTAAACAGCGGGCCAAGTTCCTGTTGCAAAAAGTCCTTAAGTTCCTCAGCGTTTACAGGGCCTTTAGTATGTATAATCTTCATGGGGTTAGGGCAAATTAGTGTTAACAAATTACAAGCAGGCTGCCTAAATTGTTTCGGCGTCAAACTAAGCTGCATATGGTTGGTTTAAACATAATCGTCATTTACTAATTTTGTTTTAGCGCTTTCCAACAGGAGCATTATTCTTATGAAATATAAATTACTTGGCCGCTCGGGCCTTAAAGTATCCGAATTATGTTTAGGTACCATGGGCTTTGGTACCGAGGGGGGCTGGGGCGCCGATAAGCAAGGTAGCTTTGAAATTTTAGATGCCTATGCCGAAGCTGGAGGTAATTTCTTAGATACAGCTAACGTGTACAAGCTGGGTACCAGCGAAAAGATTATAGGTGAATACCTGACTAACCATGACCGCGATCAGTTTGTTGTAGCTACGAAGTATACACTTAAGGATAATACTACAAATCCGAACGCATCGGGTAATAACCGGAAAAATATGATGCGCAGTGTAGAGGAAAGCCTTAAACGTTTACAAACTGATTTTATTGATGTGCTATACCTGCATATTTGGGACCATATTACACCCATTGATGAAGTACTGCGGGGCCTGGATGACCTGATACGGCAAGGTAAGGTAAACTATGCGGCCATAAGCGATACACCCGCCTGGGTAGTAGCTAAGGGTAATACGCTGGCCGAACTGATGGGCTGGAGCCAGTTTATTGCGCTGCAGGTGGAGTATAGCCTTATACAGCGTACCCCCGAACGTGAACTGATACCCATGGCCAAACACTTCGGCATGACGGTGACGCCCTGGGCTCCACTGGCAGGCGGAGCATTAACCGGTAAATACTTACGTGGCGAAAACGGTCGTGTAAAGCCTGAAAGCAACCGGCGCGATGCCAATAGCGAACGCATAACCCGCGAAGTGATGGCTATTGCTGACGAGTTGGGAACCCACCCCGCACATGTGGCGCTGGCTTGGATGATGCAGCAGGATTTTTCATGTATACCTATCGTGGGTGCTACAAAGCTTGATCAACTGATGCAAAATTTGCAGGCGGCCGAAGTGGTATTAACTGAGCAACACAAATCCCGTCTTGATGAGGCCAGTAAAATAAGTTTGGGTTTCCCCGGCGATTTCTTCAATGAAGATAACGTAAAGATAAACTCTTTCGGAGGCTTCTATGATCGGGTAGAGAAGAGACGGGGGTAGGGCTTACCTACTTCTTCACTAACAAGGAGGGAAGAAGTTTAGAATAGCTATTAATCTGCAAGCTATCAATGCATAACATGGTTTAGCCAATATGAAGCGCATGTGAAAATATGTGCTCAATCTGAGTATTAATTTACTCGCGTGATGTTGAGATTTTTGTCCATTAGTTATTCAAACCGCCGGTATCATTACTTTCGGCTGAAAATAGTGGGTTTTTAAGCTTTTATTATTTTGTATCTTTGCGGTCCGATGCAATTGACAGAAGATACAGTTAAACAGGGATTTAAAGGCTACAATAACTACGGCGCCTGGCTGCGTAAAAAGTACGAGGGGCAGCGTGTGTTTAAGGTAATTGTTGATGGTGGGTTTACCTGTCCTAACCGTGACGGCTCTAAAGGCTATGGCGGCTGTACTTACTGTAACGTCGATTCATTTACACCATCAGTATCACGCCAGGCACCCTCCCTGCGTGAGCAGGTAATACAGGGCATGGAACGTGCTCGAAAAGGCAATAAGGCCGATAAATTTATTATCTATTTTCAGCCTAATACCAATACTTATGCCCCGGCGCATTACCTCAAAATGCTGTATGATGAGGCTTTGAGCATAGATACCGAGAATATTGTAGGGCTATCAGTCGGTACCCGTCCGGATTGTATTGATGCTGAGAAGATTGCGTTGCTGGAAAGCTATACCGACCGCTTTGACGTTGACTTAGAAATGGGTATGGAATCCATTTATAATGACACCCTCAACCAGATTAACCGCGGCTGTACGCACGATGACCTGATTAAAGCGCTTAAGCTGGTGGAAAACAGCAAACTCGATATTTGTGTGCATACTATTTTTGGTTTTCCGTGGGAAACCCGGGAGATGATGCTGCGCTATGCCGACGAGATAAATCGTTTTCCGCAAATCAAATTCGTAAAGTTCCATCATCTGCACATTGTTGAAGGTTCGGTTATGGGGGTAAAGTATAAACGCGAGCCGTTTAAGCTTTTCAGCCTTGACGAATATGCTGACTTTTTATGCGACCTGCTCCCGCTTGTTCGCCCGGATGTGGTTGTGCAGCGCTTGTTCGGCCTGTCAGACCGTGAGTTACTCATTGCTCCAAACTGGCAACTTAAAAAATCAGAAATACAGTATTATATCGACCAAAAGATAGAAAGCCGAGGCATTATACAAGGCTCCGCATTGTTGTAAACGGTGTTTGGTATTTGCTTTGTAATAAACTCATTGATTAATTTTGAGTTTAATTTAAACTATTGTGCACCCAAAACCCTTACCAAGCTATATTCCGGCCTTAACCGGCGTGCGTGCCCTTGCTGCTTACCTGGTGTTTATTTCTCACTTCGATTACATATTCGACGGGAATTTTCCTCATGCCGTGCAAAGATTTCTACAGGAATTTCACATGGGGGTTACCATATTCTTTGTACTGTCGGGCTTTTTAATTACTTACCGCTATTATCATAATTTTCATTTAACGAAAGACTGGTTTAAGCAGTACCTTAAAAACAGGGTGGCTCGCATTTACCCTATGTACTTTTTACTCACTGTACTAGCCTTTGTTTATTACTACTTCAGTCACGATACCCGTATCACCAAAGATTTTCCTTCGCCTGTATTACTGCTGCTTATGCACGTAACGTTTGTACGTGGTTTTTTCAGTGATTTGTGGGACACCGGCATAGCCCAAGGCTGGTCACTTACAGTAGAAGAATGCTTTTACTTTTCAGCACCGTTTGTTTTCCTTATCTCTAAAAGGTATCGTAAACTATTTATTCAGCCTGTGATTATTACAGGGGTAGCCTTGCTGCTGGTACTTGTTTTCAGAAACATGGATTGGTATGGTTTCTTCGGCAATTTCACCTTTACCATGATCTATACGTTTTTAGGTCGTTGTTTTGAGTTTTTTGTGGGTGTACAACTGGCGCTCCTGCTCCTTAATAAAGGTGTAACCCGAACCAATAACATAAAATATACTTATATAGGCTTTTTGCTCATGATGGTTTGCGTTGGCATTATGTCGCAATTGAGTATCCCTAAGGGCTGGATGGCCGGTTTGCACAACCCGTTTGGCATTGTAACCAACAATTACCTACTGCCGCCTTGCATAGCTATGTTCTTTTATGGTTTGCTTACTGAGTCAACCATATTCAAAACCATCCTGTCGTTAAAATTTGTGGAACTGCTGGGCAAAAGCTCTTATATCTTTTACCTCATTCACCTGGGCTACATCCGCAACTTTTTAAATGACTGGCTTAATGCCGCCAACGATTGGGTTTTTGAGTACTACGATAAGCACGGCATGAACTGGGAGCATTCGCCGTTTGAGAATGACACCGTAAACCTGTTAATTCAGTTTGTACTGCTCAACGCACTGTCTATCTTGTTATTTAAAACAATAGAAGAGCCGCTGAACCACTACATCCGTAAATCAGACTTTTTGATCAAGAACAAGCCTAAAAATCCGGAGAACGAATCAGTACTTATTAAAGGATAACCGATACTGCAGATATTTTGCTGATAGATGAAGAAATTTTACTTGCTGAGCTTTTTTATGCTACTACTGCTTACCGGCGCAACGCGTGTTTTTGCGGGCTGGCCTATAGGTAAGTACAGGCATGTTTTCACCCCGTCGTTTACCTATTACAGTTCTAAAAACTATTGGAATAAGCAAGGTAATAAGGTGAACACGCCGTCAGGTACCGGCTTTAATGCGGTTACTGTAGGTTTGTATGGTGGTATAGGCATTAGCCGCCGGGCCGATGTGCTGGTTAGTGTAAACTACGCCATGCAAAGCAGCAAATTTGGCGGTGTAACCCAGGCTACCCCAAGTGGTTTAGGCGACGCCAGTATTGCCCTGAGTTACAACTTGGCGGCATTCAAATACAAAAGATTTTTATCAGTTCAAGGCACGGTGATAGCGCCGCTTTATACGGTATCAAGCGTTGGGAATACATTGGGTTACGGCGTTTTAGGTGCCGAAGGTAAGATGATGTACAGCGGGGTACTTTCGGGCAATGCCTACTTTAACCTCGAAGGTGGTTACCGCCGGTACTTTGATAAAAAAGGGCCCAACCAGATTGTTTATACGGCCACCATAGGTACCGCGCTTGATGACCGCAAAAAGAACCAGCTTACGTTTGATGTGGGCGGCGTTAATTCATTTAGCAGTAACGGGAACCTGATTAGTGTAAATCCCAATTTGGTTTATGACGGCTATTACGTAAAGGGCTCCTTAAGCTATGGTCATAAGTTCACTAATAAATTATCTGTTTTTGGCAGCGCTTTCTATACTGTTATAGGGCGCAATGCTCCGCAAGGTTATGGTGGGGCCGTGTTTGCCGTATTTAAGTTTTAATTACATGCAGAGGATAATTAACCGTAAAAGGAATAACATGCTGAGGATGGTAATAGGGATAAGTTGCCTGTTTGCGCTGTTAAGCACAATGCAGGTACATGCGCAGGACGATGATCCCAAAGGTGAGATATTTATTGATGCTAAGCCTGGTAACAAAAATGCGGTATTTACTGATGGCAGCAGCATAACCTGGAAGCTGAAAGTAAAAAGTACTTACAAGGTAAAACAAGAGGGTAAGCTTAGTTACGATCTTTTAACTGACGATTGGAAGAAGGTATGGTCGGGCTCAACTAATGTGCGTTTAGGAAAAAATAGCTCGAGCACTTACAGCGTGCGCATACCTAAGCAAGGCGCCGGCATTTACCGGGTACATTTCAATTTTAACCTAAGCTATTATGATGATACCGTTCGGCGTGTAGTAGCGGTAGATCCTGAAAAGATTACAACTGAGTTGCATAAGCCCGAAGACTTTGCCGAGTTCTGGAGCAAATCAAAAGATCAACTGGCTAAAATTAATCCTGACTACAAGATATCGGAAGTG
Organism: Mucilaginibacter sp. PAMB04168; assembly: GCF_039634365.2. Classification (NCBI taxonomy): domain Bacteria; kingdom Pseudomonadati; phylum Bacteroidota; class Sphingobacteriia; order Sphingobacteriales; family Sphingobacteriaceae; genus Mucilaginibacter; species Mucilaginibacter sp. PAMB04168. Next base: position 4,723,312 of record NZ_CP155079.2, on the reverse strand, counting down.
CAATCTAAAAACCCTGATGTACGGGTTTATAAGGTGGAAATGCGTTCGTGGAATAATGTGAAGATACGCGGCTGGCTTACGGTGCCTACGCAGGGCCGCAACTGGCCGGTTATTTACAAACTGCCCGGCTATAATATACCTATGCGGCCCGAAACTGATAAGCCGGACTTTGCCGTATTTTCTATAGATGTACGCGGAAACGGTATGAGCCGCGATGTTGTGGCGCCTGAATCTGACAGGTATAACATTACCAATATAGAGAATAAGGACCTGTACATTTACCATGGCGTATATATGGACTGCTTGCGTGGTCTGGACTTTATTATGAGCCACGGCAATTTGAGCCTTAACACTAACCGGGTAGCCGTGTTGGGTGGTAGCCAAGGCGCTACGTTGGCAATTGTAGTAGCTGCACTAGATAAGCGGGTAACCGCCTGTACTTTTGAGTTGCCCTTGTATGCCGACATGCATGATGCTTATACCATTGGTACCTCATTCCCTAAAACTACCTGGCCTGTTAACCGCTTTCAGGATTATGTGAAACTGCACCGTGGCTTTTCGTCGGCCCGGTTTCTGTCGCTTTGGGATTATTATGATCCGCAAAATTTCATCGGCCTGGTAAGCTGCCCGGTATTAATGGGCGTTGGTTTGCTGGATGAATACTGCCCGCCGCGTTGCAGCTTTGGTATGTATAATAAAATTGCTAACAATGTACAAAAAGAGTATCGCGTAGCGCCCGATAAGGCGCACGAAATGAACTTTGATTATTTTATGTTTCAGTTGCTGTGGCTTAAGGAGTCATTGCGGGCTCCTAATTAATCAGCAGTTATTGCTTTGATAACTGAGTTGCTGTGTAAGCGCTGTTAGTTAACTGATTTTAGCCAGTTAACTACAAGCCTACATAAGCAAACAATGTGATTTAAGTTTACGTAAAAATGTTTCGTCTGGCTGTGTCTGACTTTTAATAATAGGTTAATACATGTTTATATCGCTACCCCAATATTACTTGCCAAAAAAGTTTATCATGCTGTTTAGTATGGGTATACTGGTTCTAACTTTATTTCATCAAAACGCTTATGCCGGCGGTTGGCCTGTGCGTAAGGGCAAACTGCTTACCTCTTTATCGGTAAGTTATTTCAGGGCCAGCAACCGGTGGGACTCAACAGGTAAGTTGAGCAGCTATCCCGGCGGTGGCTATTTTGCCTCGCAAAGCATAGCGCTTTATGCCGAGTATGGTATATCACGCCGGTGGACGGGCATTGCAGCTGTGCCTTATGTGCTTAACCAAGTAAAGCAAGGCACGGTTCCAAAAATATCAGTTTATGGCTTTGGCGATGCTGAGTTGGGTTTGCGGTATTACTTAACCAATATTGAATTCAAGTATTACATAGCTTTACAAGGCACGGCTATTGTTCCACTTTACAAAGGCTCATCATTAGGCTTGGGCGCGCCCGGTACCGATCTGTCGGCGGTAATGTCGGGTAGCGGCAAAAACTTTTACTTTACCCTACAGGCAGGTGGCAGAGCTTACTTTTCAAACTCGGGGCCTCAACAGTTCAGGTACACGGGTACCATAGGGTACAACCTGGATACGCATAACCAGTTCAGTTTTGGCCTCTCGGGTGTTATGTCTCAAAGTACCAATAAGCAGTTTTCGCTTAACATCGTACAAAACAGGGATTTCTCCTATCATCAGGCCTCGTTAAGTTATGGTTACCTGGTAAACCGCGATCTGTCTTTTTTTGCTACCGTTAACCAGTTTTTGATTGGCCGCAATACAGGTATGGGAACTAATATTGGTTTATCCGTTTCGCGCCGATTTTAACAGCTACTACTCTCTATAACATGTTCAATACAATTAAAATAAGTTTAGCCAGGTGGGTTTCGTTAGGAGCGCTATTACTTATTTGCAGTGTATCGGTCTCAAAACCCATAAAGGGGAGGCTGGCTATTAAAGCCGCACCGATTAGCATTACCATTGATGAAGAGGAGGTAACATGGGATGCCAAACCTTCAAAAAAAGAAGCTATTTATGGTGCAAATGAGCGGATAGTTTACAACGTTGAAGTTAAGAATGGCCTGAAAGAGAACCAGGAGGGTACGCTGAGCTGCCTCATATCAACCTTTGATGATAAGGAGGTCGGCCGAAGTTCTATCAACGTAAACATTGGTAAAAAAAGCACGAAGCGGTTCGATCTGAAACTGCCCGGTCAGGAAGCCGGCTTTTACAAGGTTAACGTAATGATTAATGTTACCGAGTATGATGATACCATACGCCGGGTTGTTGGTATTGATCCAAAGCAGATTAAATCGGGCCACGCCAAACCTGCCGATTTTGATGCCTTTTGGGAATCCACAAAACAGGAGCTTGCCAAAGTTGCGCCGCATTTTAAAATGACCGAGCAGCCCAACCTGGAAAAAGACAACACCAGCGTATACCTTATTGAAGGCAAATCGTTAGGGAATATCACCGTAAGAGGCTGGCTTACCATCAAAAAGAACCGTAAGCCTAACGAGAAATTTCCGGTATGGTTGGTGGTGCCTGGCTATGGTGGTGTGGGTGTAAAACCCATATTTGGTTCAACCGAACTGGCCGTATTGTCATTCAACGTACGCGGGCAGGGCAACAGCAGCGATGTAGTGCGCACCACCAAAGTAGGTTACCTGACTACTGATATTGAAAGCCGTAACCGCTACGTATATCGGGGCGCCATAATGGATTGCATACGCGCCATGGATTTTGTTTGCTCGCGCCCGGAGTTGGACTCCAACAACGTAATTATATCCGGCGGTAGCATGGGGGGCTATTTAGCTATTGCAGCTGCCAGCCTGGATAGCCGCATTAAACTATGCTCAGCCAATAACCCTGTTTTTTGCGATTATCGTGCACTGGCCGGTAACAAAGACTGGCCCATGAGCGATTTTGTGAAGTACAGCAAGGCACACCGCCTGCCTATGGAAAAAATATTTGCCACGCTTGATTACTTCGATCTCAAAAACTTCTCGTACAATCTAAAGTGTCAATCGCTCATTGGTATTAGTTTGCTGGATAACCTGGCGCCGCCCGCTAATGAATACGCCATGTTGAACAATATTGAATCGAAAAAGTATAAGCTGTTTGTTTACCCCGAACTGGCACATGAGGTGCCGCCATCGCTTTTTACTTATTTAAGCAATTGGATGATGGACCAGTTTGGAATTTTTTAGTCTTATTTTGATGTTACACGCTATTAAAACACTTGTTGGTAAAGGTTTGCTAGCATGCCTGCTGTTGCTGTTATGTAGCACATCGTTTGTTTGTGCATCTATAATTAATCCATACAGCGGCAGTGTTGCCTTACGCGATGCCGAAGAAGTGGTTTGGGAAGCCAAACCCTCAAAAAAAGATGCGCTATACCAAAGCAATGAGCGTATTATATACAAGGTTGATGTGAAGAACGGTTTAAAGGAAGACCAAAAAGGCACTTTGAGCTATCTTATTTTATCATCGGGCAACAAAGAAATTAGCCGCAGCTCCATCAGTGTAAATATTGGTAAAAAGAGTAGTGCTAAATATAATCTAAGTCTTCCAACACAATCGGCCGGGTTTTATAAGGTCAATATTATGCTCAATGTGACCGATTATGATGATACCATACGCCGTGTAATTGGCATTAACCCGCAGCAAATAAGATCGGAAAGCAGCAAGCCGGCCGATTTTGATGAATTTTGGAACACCGCTAAAAATGACCTGGCTAAAATAGCGCCTAACTTTAAAGTTACTGCCCAGCCCGATTCCGACAAAAAGAATACTAATGTGTTTTTGGTAGAAGCCAAATCATACGGCAACATTACGGTTAGGGGATGGCTTACGCTGCCTAAGGACCGGAAACCTAAAGAAAAGTTCCCGGTTTGGGTGATATTGCCAGGCTATGGCGGCGAAGGGGTAAAGCCTATTTACGGCTCTCCGCAAATGGCGGTATTTTCGTTCAACGTACGTGGTCATGGTAACAGCCGCGATGTGGTGCATACCACTACCGAAGCTTACGTAACTACCGATGTAGAGAACCGGAACAAATATGTGTTTAAAGGAGCTATACTGGATTGCATCAGGGCTATCGATTTTATCAGTTCGCGAAAGGATCTGGATTCGAGTCAGATTATTGTATCGGGCGCCAGTATGGGCGGATACCTTTCTATAGCGCTGGCCAGTTTAGATAAGCGGGTTAAGCTATGCTCATCAAACAATCCGGTGTTCTGTGATTACAGGGGGCTCGTGGGCAGCAAAGAGTGGCCTATGAAAAGCTTTGTGGATTATGGCCGTAAACGAAGAATTGCGCTAAATACGATATTATATAACCTCGATTATTACGATCTCAAAAATTTTTCGGACCAGCTTAAATGCCCCTCGCTTATCGGTATTAGTTTGCTTGATAATCTGGCGCCGCCAACCAACGAGTATGCCATGATCAACAACATTACCAAGGCTAAGTACAAGCTATTCGTATTCCCTGAACTGGCTCACGAAGTGCCACCATCCATTTACAGTTATTTAAGTAATTGGATGATGGACGAATTTGGAATGTTTTAGAAAGCCTCTCAACCCAGGTAGGAGGGCTTCGAAAATAATCTCCTGGCCAACCATACTGTCGTTCCGAGTGCTAACGAGAAATCTCTTTAAAGCGATTTCCTAACCAGTTCGACAAGAGTTCTCCCTATCGTTTGGTATGACATTGTTTTTTTATGAAAAATGCATAGAAACGAGTCAATGCGCAATTGTACTTCAGCATTCCTCATTCAGTAATAACAGGAGTTAGGAGTGGCCAAACATCTTTTCAATCGCTTTCTCTCGGTACCTGAAAATCTGTTCAATTTTATTTTTCACCAGCAATTTATTGGCAAATATACCGGCTGGGCCGTAACCAATGGCGTAATTCAAAATATCTGTCATTAATACGCCGCCTGGTACTTCTTTAAAATGGTGCTGATGGTGCCATAAAGCATATGGGCCAAAGCGTTGCTCGTCTACAAAATATACTTTATCCTGCACGTGGGTAATCTCCGTCATCCAGTTAAGTTTGATACCCAATACGGGCGATACCTTGTAAGTGATAATCATGCCGGGATACATTTTAGTGTCTGCAGTATACGGTGAGGTTACAGTGAATTTCATGTCGGCCGGGGTGATCTTTTGCAAATTAAGCGGCGACGAGAAAAAGTCCCAGGCCTCATCCAAACTGATGGGCATAAATTGCTCCCAGCGTCGTTCGTAGGTTTTCATACTTAACTAACGGTTTTGTCAGGGCTGCGGTTTTTTTAATCGCGCGTCTAACAAGGCCAGCAGTTTATTAAACTCCTGCTCACTGTACCCGGTTGACTGGTAAATGATCTTACCTTCTTCATCCAATATTACATTACGCGGTATGGATTGCTTGGCAAAAAGGCCGAACACCTTTCTGCCTTCATCGGGCAAAATGTTAAACGTATAATTATTGGCGGTCTTAAAAGGCAATACCTTATCCCAGCCTTCTTCGCGGCCAAATACCATCAACGCAAATTTTGGGTTGTCTTTGTATTTATCCCAAATTTCCTTTTGCACGCGGGGCAGCTCCATGCGGCAAGGCGGGCACCAGGTAGCAAAAAAGTTAAGCATTACTATTTTGCCTTTGTAGCTATCAATAGAGGCTGTTTTTTGCTTTTCTGCGTTAAACTCAAACACTGGGGACTGCTGGCCCACCTTGGTAAGCGTTGCGGCGTCATCATCAGTTTGCGCATTCACGCCTGTCGCGCCTAATACGAGGGCAGCAATAACTAAGAATTTTTTCATGCAAAGTGCTTTTACGCAATTTAGGTAAACGCAATGCCATATACAAACGGTAACTTAATGTACCATTTTATTGGCACAATACGAGCTTGCAAAAGCTTCGGGCTTAGCTTTAAACACAAAGCCCATGCTTAAAATATAGCCCATGGCCTCATGCAGTGCCTGGTTCGATTTAAACATGGGGTTGGTATTTATATCGGCATGTACTTCTAGGTCTACCTCATATAAATCGAGCAGATCGCAAAGCTTGTAGGCAATGTCTATCGATTTTTGAACCTCGCTCAACATACGTTCCTTAATGCTCATTTTTTTGGAGGTGCGCTCCTGGTGTATAAACATAAAGCCGCCGCGTTGCTCACGTAAAAAAACAATTACGGTTGCAAAATCGGTAACAAGGCCTTTCACCTGCGAGTCGGTACCAATGCACACTTTAAGTTTGTTGCCCAGTGCGTTTTCGCGCTCAATGGCATGCTCAACTTCTTCTAAGATGGGGGTTTGCAGTATTTCACCGCTAAATTTTCTCCAGGTCATATATTTAATGGTTAATTTTTGATGACCTTAATTAGGTCTATAAAAATAAGCGATACTTATTTATATAAACGTTACGCCCGAGTGATTTATTTGTTAACAATGTGTTGGTTGTCAACATCTTATTTGAAGTTTCATATCAGCGATGCGTCGGCAATAGTGCTTTGGCAGATTAATCGTATATTTACGATTGCTTGCTTGCTCCCAAAGTATAGCGCTATATAATGAAATTCAGATACGATATTAATGCCCTTAGGGCAATAGCTGTTATAGGTGTTATACTTTTTCATTTCAAGGTACCTCAGTTTGGAGGAGGTTTCTCCGGAGTAGATGTCTTCTTCGTTATTTCGGGTTATTTAATGAGCCGTATAGTTATTACCGATTTAGAAAGGGGAACATTCTCTTTTGGTGAGTTTTATAACAAAAGGCTGAAGCGAATTGTGCCTGCACTGCTCAGTTTAATTCTGGTACTAACGCTCTTGTGTTTCTTCTTCTACTTTCCTGAAGATTACCAGACGTTTCAAAAAAATGCTGTCTCCAGTATTCTGTTCCTTTCCAATATCTGGTTCTGGAAGCATTCTGGTTATTTCAATCCATCTTCTGAGACCAATATGTTGTTGCATACCTGGTCGTTATCGGTTGAGTGGCAATTTTACTTGTTGTACCCAATAGCTTTGTTTATCCTTTATAAAGTACTGAAGACTAAAAACAGGGTTTTTACAGTTATTGGGCTTGCCACCGTGGCTGGCTTTATAGGTGGTGAAAAGTATACTCAAATTAATAATAATGCTTCTTTTTACCTGTTGCCCAGCCGGGCCTGGGAGATGCTTGCTGGCGGTTTAGCATTTTTTATCGAACCTTTTGTGCAGCGGTTTAAGTGGAAGAATATTGTTGCCGTAATATGTTATACTGCTATTTTGGTTTGCTTTAATCAACTCGATACTAAGTTGCCCTGGCCCGGAAAGATGACGGCCTTGCCAGTTACACTCACCTTTTTAGTGCTTATTTGTAACTACAACGATTTCTTTCTGATCAAGAGCCGGGTAGTGCAATTTTTGGGAACTATATCCTACTCTTTGTATTTATGGCACTGGCCGGTATACGTTATAGCCGCATACTGGGGCATAAAGCATAGTGCGGTAACGGTTGCTGTTTCAATAGCTGTAGCGGTTGCATTAGCCTACATATCTAACCGGTACATCGAAGCCAGGAAGCATGACAATAGCAAGCCAATTTGGATTGTGGCCGGCGGTGCCTTGGTAATTACCTGCTGCCTAGCATATCTTCCGGTAAATAAGATTTTATTTAAACCTGAGGCGCTTAAGGTAACAGAGCTGATAAGCTCAACAGGTAAGGCGCGCGACAAGCAATTTAGTGATGGCTGTTGCTTTGTTAATTTAGGTGTGAAACAACCTGGTGATAAAAAACTTAACGAGGATAGCTGTTTGGCTTTTTCAAACACCAAAAAAAATATACTGTTAATTGGCGATAGTCATGCCGCCCAATACTCGCAGTCGCTTAAGGAAAAGCTGGCACCGCACAACGTTAATATACTGCAGGCGTCAGCAACAGCATGCCTCCCCTTACTGCAAAAAAACGGGGCGGCAAAGTGTTTTGAGATCATTAATTACATCTACCACGATTACCTGATCAAGAACAAGGATAAAATTGATGGTGTAATTATTAGTGCGAATTGGATCAATACACCAGACGGTAATTTAGCAGCCCTGGAACAAAACCTGGAAAATACGCTGGCCTACCTTAAAAAGTATAATATAAGGGTGGTTATACTTGGTCAAAACGAAACCTACACTATACCTTACCCTGTGGTTGCAGCCAGGGAGTTACAGTATAATATGGTTTTATGGAATAATTACAACGCTGAGCCGGCCTACAACACTAACCAGTTTTTAAAACAGCATTTTGGCAGCAATTACGTCGACTTATATAACGCAAAGCCCTTGCCGCTATCTAAGTTTGGCGACCCTTATATGTTCGATGAAAATCACTTTACCAAATACGGCGCTGATTTAATGCTCGGTAAAATACTGGCTAACCCAGTAATGAAAAGATTTTTGAATTTGTAGGCTTATATCTTTTGTTATATCTTAACACAAGCGCTTACTTCCGAAAAATAAAGGCGACCCGTTTAAAACCTAAACGGGCATTTTGCTTTTACATACCTAATGCAATTGCTAAGATACCTTTTATATAGTGTGACATTGTTAAGCCCCGTGCTGTGCCGGGCCCAAACCCCAGCCTGCGACAGTATTGTATGGCGAGCCGACAAAAAACTGACCTGGGACGATTTTAAGGCAGTACCCAATGCAAATGATCTGGCTGCTGCACGAACACGATCTAATTTTGTACGCGAGTGGCGGGTAAGCAAAAATGAGCTGAAAACTAAAATGATCTGCTTTTTTAGCCCGTGCCTCTCATGGAGTAAGAACAAAGCATCCGAAAGATTACTGCGTCATGAGCAAGGGCATTTTGATATTACTGAATTGTACAAGCGGCTTTATTATAAACGCATAGTCGAAGCTACATATACGCCTGCTACCCTGCAGGCTGTGGTAACTATTATTTACCGTAACATTACGCAGGAATGTGGTAACTTTCAGGATGCCTACGACCGGGAAACCAACCATAGCTTAAAAGAGGACAAACAAAGCGAATGGGAACAGAAAATTGGAGCACTGCTTAAAAATTTAGAAGCTTACGACCGGGAGGAAGTAAGTGTTTCGCTGGTTAGAAGGTAAGCTGGTTTATAAATTAAATATGTGAAAATATGATGACGTTACTGAAACGCAGCCATGTAGTGATGGCTCTTCTGATAGTTATCCTGACTATGAACGGCTGTTTTTTATTTCAGGATAAACAGGGGAGGCGTACCGATCGGGGTGCGCGTTTTCCACATGATCAGGAACCAGGCAGTAAGAAGCAAAGGTAATCAGGTATTGCTTATAGGCATTCGTAAGGTAAAGCAGGTTTCATCCGGCGATGATTTGGCTGTTAAAGTGCCGTTATGTGCTTTGGCAATTTCGGAGGCTATGTATAAACCCAGCCCCAGTCCTTGTTGCCCGGGTTTAACTTCACCCCTTTCAAACGGCTGAAATAGTCTTTTCATGGCAGCATCGGGTATGGGTTTGCCATGGTTATGCACCGATAGTATGACATCTTTACCATTTTGTATGGCTTGCACCTTAACCGGCGCATCGGGTTGCCCATGGGTAAGTGCATTTGCCAAAAGATTCGAAAATAACTGCGCTATGCGGCCGCCATCACAAGTAACCGGTTCGGTCATTTTAAAATCGGTTTCAATAATACGATCAGGCCAAACCAATTGCAACTCCGTAATTACCTGGTTTAGCAGGCTTGTAAAATTTTGGTACTCGAGTAAATTTAAGCTGATACCCTCGCCAAGCCTGCCACGGGCAAAATCAAGAATATTATCAATTAAAACTTTGATCCGGAAGCTGGAGTCTTGCACAATTTTGGCCAGGCGCATTATCCGATCCTCCAGGGGCATACGTAGCAGCATTTGTGCAACAGTGCTTATGGCGCCAATAGGATTGCGTAAATCATGACCCAATATGGCAATAAACTGATCCCGAAGCTCGGCTGTTTCGCGCTCTTCGGCTAAGTTAGCCTGGGCGCTTGCCAATTCCTCTACACTTTGCAAGTGAAAGGCAATCAGTTCGGCAAAAAGGTCAAACATCTTGCGCATTTCGGGCGTGTTCAACTTGGCTGGCTTAGGGTCAATAGCGCACAGGGTGCCAAAAAAGCTGCCGTCTTTAAGCGTAATAGGTACCGAAATGTAGCTTTGAAAGCCATACATGGCGGGCGTATGGTGGTCGGCGTAATGGGTATCAGTTAGTACATGATCAATAATAACAGGTTGCTGGTGCTGCCTTATCTCATGGCAAATAGTAGTTTCTACTTTTAATTCTCCGCCAGGCTGCAGCCCAAACGATATATTGTCTTTTACGGCACAAGCCACCCACCTATCTTCGGTTACGCGCGCCACTGCGGCAAAGCCCATACCCGTGGTACGGCAGATTACGTCTAAAATAGACGGCACAGCCGATATACGACTTAACGTTTCGATATCAGCTTCGATATTAGTAATGCGAGTATTCAAAGGTTATGGCAGGCGTGATTTACTAGCCAAGATACATCTATTTCTGAAAAAACAAATTTCCTATTAATTAAATAGCGTATCTGTTACAAATACTATTCTTTGGTATGAAGTTGTACTTGGATATACATTTTCAAAATCAGCAAGTTTAATGATAAAGACCTTAATTTAGGAATATGGCGGTTGTTATAATGTGCAGCGGCAACCTGCCTGTATTGAAATATTTTTTACATTGCCTAAATGAAAGAGATAGTCGTTCTACTGTTGCTGGTGAGTAAAGTGGCGCTGGCGGAACCGGTATACATAACGCAGAAGAATATAGCTTACTATGCTGATACCACTGGTGACGCCTACCGGGCCTCACAATGCCGGTTGGACTTATATTACCCTAAAGGGGTGAAAAATTTTGCTACCGTACTATGGTTTCATGGCGGCGGTATTACTGGTGGCAGTAAAGAGATACCTAAGGCGCTGACGGAAAAAGGTTTTGCTGTAATTGGAGTGGGGTACCGCTTATCGCCCAACGTAAAAGCACCTGCTTATATTGAAGATGCTGCTGCTGCTATAGCTTGGGCGTTTCAGCACATCGAACAATATGGCGGCAGTAACCGGCTAATGTTTGTATCGGGCCATTCGGCGGGTGGTTACCTGGGTATGATGGTCACGTTAGATAAAAAATACTTACAAAAATATAACATTGATGCCAACCGCATTGCAGCGCTTATTCCCTTTAGTGGACAGGCCATTACGCATTTTACTATAAGGCAGGAGCGCGGCATACAAGATACCCAGCCCGTTATTGATGAGTATGCTCCGCTTTACCACGTACGCCTCGATGCCCCGCCCATGCTGCTCATTACCGGGGATCGCGAATTGGAGCTACTGGGCCGCTACGAAGAAAATGCCTATTTGGCACGTATGATGAAATATGTTGGTCATAAGCAAACCCATCTGTTCGAACTGCAGGGTTTCGATCATGTGGGCATGGCCGAACCGGCTTTCCCATTGCTGGTTAGACTAATACAGGGAAGAACTAAGGAAATTACGGAAAAGAAGTAATTGGCTAGTTGTGGAAGGCACCGCATTCTATCCAACACCAGGCGCATATCGGTCTTAACAAGCCTTTTATCTCAAACGCATACTGGAAATTCTTTCAGGGTGAACCAGCCGGTTAAGAAGGTCTCTCTGATAGGCAAGATTACGAACAATAGCTATTTTTTCCAGAATGCCAAGTATTACGGATTTGCAATTAATATACAGCACATTAACGCGCTGCTTTAGCTCCATGCTAAAAGGCGCAATGCGCTTACCGCTCTCCAGACTAATGTTACCATCTCAAGAACAAAACCCCGATCACTCTTCTGTGTACCGGGGCGTTGTTCTTCAGTCTAGCTCTTGTCTTTAATTTTATCCTACCAGTTTTTTATACTTAATGCGTTTTGGTGCTACATCGCCCAGGCGCTTTTTGCGATTTTCTTCATACTCACTGTAGTTGCCTTCAAAGAAGTATACCTGCGAGTCGCCTTCAAATGCCAGGATGTGGGTACAAACGCGATCCAGAAACCAACGGTCGTGACTGATGATTACTGCGCAGCCGCCAAAGTTATCCAGTGCTTCTTCCAGTGCGCGGAGTGTGTTAACGTCAATATCATTGGTAGGCTCATCCAACAATAGCACGTTTGAGCCTTTTTTCAGCGTAATAGCCAAATGCACCCGGTTGCGCTCACCGCCCGATAGCACTTCGATCTTCTTCTGCTGGTCGCCACCATTAAAGTTAAACTTAGATACATAAGCACGGGAGTTAATGGGTTTATTACCCAGCAGGATGGTTTCCTGCCCATCGGTAATGTTTTCCCAAACCGATTTATCGGCTTTTAAGTCATCATGCATCTGGTCAACGTAACCCAGTTTAACCGTTTCGCCTACGCGGAAATCGCCTGCATCAGGTTGTTCCTGCCCGGTTATTAAACGAAACAGCGTAGTTTTACCGGCACCGTTAGGGCCAATAATACCCACAATGCCAGCCGGTGGCAGCGAGAAGCTTAGGTTTTCGAACAGTACACGGTCGCCGTAAGCTTTAGTTACGTTATTTACCTCAATTACCACATTGCCTAACCGCGGGCCTGGTGGAATAAAGAGTTCTAGTTTGTCTTCGCGCTCCTTGGTTTCCTCAGATGCCAGTTTTTCATAATTGGCAATACGGGCCTTACCTTTGGCATGGCGGGCTTTGGGTGCCATACGTACCCATTCCAACTCACGCTCCAGCGTTTTTTGGCGCTTGCTCTCAGTTTTTTCCTCTTGTGCCAAACGCTTGGCTTTCTGATCTAACCAGCTTGAGTAGTTACCCTTCCAAGGGATGCCCTCGCCACGATCCAGTTCTAAAATCCATCCTGCAACATTGTCCAGGAAATAACGGTCGTGCGTTACGGCTATAACAGTTCCTTTATATTGTTTCAGGTGTTGCTCTAGCCAATCAATACTCTCGGCATCCAGGTGGTTGGTAGGCTCATCCAGTAAAAGCACATCCGGCTCCTGCAACAGCAGGCGGCACATAGCCACCCGGCGGCGCTCACCACCCGATAATACACCAATCTTAGTTTCAGGATCGGGGCAGCGTAGAGCGTCCATAGCACGTTCCAGCTTAGTGTCCAACTCCCATGCGTTCACCGCATCAATTTTATCCTGCAGTTCGCCTTGGCGTGCCATCAGCTTATCCATGGCGTCGGCATCTTCATAGTATTCCGGTAAGCCAAATTTCTCGTTGATGTCTTCGTATTCCTTAAGGATGGAAGTAATCTCGGCTACACCTTCCTCCACAACTTCGCGCACGGTTTTCTCAGGATCTAACTGCGGTTCCTGAGCCAGGTAACCCACCGAGTATCCGGGTGAGAAAACTACTTCCCCCTGAATAGATTTGTCGAGACCGGCAATAATTTTAAGCAGGGATGATTTTCCCGAACCGTTCAAACCGATAACGCCAATCTTAGCGCCGTAAAAGAAGGACAGGTATATATTTTTAAGTACTTGTTTTTGTGGCGGGTAAATTTTGCTTACACCAGCCATTGAGAATATTATTTTTTCGTCGGCCATTTCATTTCTGTAATTGGAATTCAAATATGATGCAAAATGCTGGGATTACAAAAAGAGACAGTAGCTTAAAATTCTGAATCGTCTTGTTTACAATTACAGGCACACTGCCATAAATTACATGCACCTACAGTTTAAAAAATGTATGTAACTTAAGTTAAAGTAGCACCGTACATATGGAAATAAATGGTTGTGTTCTGTGTCTTAATGTCGTGCTTGCTGACGAAATAGCATGTTACCGATACGTTTACCCGGGCCGAAAAAATTAATTGTTAAACTTTAATAATTAATTTAAATCAAATACTACATTGCAAATGTAATTTATAGTAGATTACACGTTATAACAGCTGTTAAATTTGGATTTAGCATATATAGTTTGACTAAACGGGTACAGATTACATTTATTTAACAATTTGAATGCGCCGACTGGTAATGTTGGCAATATTGTTGATAACATTATATTACTTCCGCATGCGTACCCTAAAAGATATACATTCGGATGTTCACTCAATAATTTAGAAAGGTACTAAATGGAAGCTAAATTTTCGCCACGTGTTAAAGATGTGATTTCCTATAGCAGGGAAGAGGCACTTCGCCTTGGGCATGACTATATAGGAACGGAACATCTGTTACTCGGACTTATTCGCGACGGTGATGGAATAGCCATAAAATTGCTGAAAGGCTTAAATGTGGATACTGCCAAACTTCGCCGCGCTGTTGAAGATGCTGTAAAGGGTACAACCGGAACCAATGTTCACATTGGTAGCATTCCTTTAACTAAACAAGCAGAGAAAGTGTTAAAAATCACTTATCTGGAAGCAAAAATATTTAAGAGCGATATTATAGGCACTGAGCACTTGCTATTGTCTATTTTGCGCGATGAAGATAACATTGCCTCACAATTGCTTATGCAATTTAACGTGAACTACGAAATCTTTAAAGGTGAAGTAGAATCACATAAGAATGTAACCGATGAAATGCCGGGTTCATCAACCGGTGGCGATGATGATTTTAAAGAAGAAGAATCATTCAGCCAGCCTAAAAAGGTATCAGATATTAAATCTAAAACTCCGGTTTTAGACAATTTTGGCCGCGATTTAACCAAAGCTGCCGAAGAAGGTAAACTGGACCCTATTGTAGGCCGTGAAAAAGAAATTGAGCGGGTTTCACAAATCCTGTCTCGTCGTAAAAAGAACAACCCAATCCTTATTGGTGAACCAGGTGTAGGTAAATCGGCCATTGCCGAAGGTTTGGCCTTGCGCATTGTGCAACGCAAAGTATCACGCGTATTGTTTAACAAGCGGGTGGTTACTTTAGACCTGGCCTCATTGGTTGCCGGTACTAAATACCGCGGCCAGTTTGAGGAGCGTATGAAAGCGGTAATGAACGAGCTTGAAAAATCTCCGGATGTTATCCTTTTCATTGACGAGATCCATACTATTGTAGGTGCTGGTGGCGCATCAGGTTCTTTGGATGCATCGAACATGTTTAAACCGGCCTTGGCTCGCGGAGAGATCCAATGCATCGGCGCTACAACGTTGGATGAATACCGTCAGTACATTGAAAAAGATGGCGCTTTAGACCGTCGTTTCCAAAAGGTAATGGTAGAGCCGGCTTCGCCTGATGAAACCATTGAAATTTTAACACGCATTAAGGATAAGTATGAAGAGCACCACGGGGTGACTTATACACCTGAAGCAATTAATGCCTGTGTTAGCTTAACGGCTAGGTATATTACCGACCGCTTCTTGCCAGACAAAGCAATTGATGCTTTAGATGAATCGGGTTCACGTGTTCACTTAACCAATATTCATGTTCCACAGAACATTTTGGATATTGAACAAAAGATCGAACAAATCAAGGTTGAAAAGAACCGCGTAGTACGCAGCCAGAAGTATGAAGAAGCAGCTAAACTACGCGATACCGAGAAACATTTACTGGAAGAGCTAGAACAAGCAAAATCTGCTTGGGAAGCCGAAACCAAATCTAAGCGTTATACGGTAACCGAAGATAACGTGGCTGAAGTGGTTGCCATGATGACAGGGATACCAGTACAAAAGGTAGGCCAGGCCGACAGCCAAAAGCTGTTGAACATGGGTACCAGCATACAGGGCAAAATTATTGGCCAGGATGATGCTATCAAAAAACTGACCCGGGCTATACAACGTACCCGTGCCGGACTGAAAGATCCTAAAAAACCAATTGGTTCATTTATCTTCTTAGGCCCAACTGGTGTTGGTAAAACCGAGTTAGCCAAAGAACTTGCCCGCTTCATGTTTGATACAGAGGATGCTTTAATCCAGATTGACATGAGCGAGTACATGGAAAAATTTGCCGTGTCACGCTTAGTGGGTGCGCCTCCGGGCTACGTAGGTTACGAAGAAGGCGGACAGTTAACTGAAAAAGTACGTCGTAAACCATATGCAGTAGTGTTGCTGGATGAGATTGAGAAAGCTCACCCTGATGTATTCAACATCCTATTGCAGGTATTGGACGAAGGTCAATTAACTGATTCGTTAGGCCGTAAGGTGGATTTTAGAAATACCATCATCATTATGACCTCTAACATAGGTGCCCGTCAGTTAAAAGATTTTGGACAAGGTGTTGGTTTCAGCACTGCGGCTAAAGTGAACCAGGCTGATGCTCACTCAAGAGGTGTGATTGAGAACGCATTGAAACGTGCTTTCGCTCCTGAGTTCCTGAATCGTATTGATGATGTAATTGTGTTTAACTCTCTAACCAAAGAAAACATTTACAAGATCATTGATATCGAGTTAACTGCATTGTTTGGCCGTATTAACGGATTAGGCTACAAAATTGAGTTGACTGAGAATGCTAAAGAAGTAATAGCCGAGCGTGGTTACGACGAAAACTTTGGTGCCCGTCCGCTAAAACGAGCTATTCAAAAATATCTCGAAGACCCAATTGCAGAAGAAATTCTGAAAGGTGAACTGGCCGAAGGTGATATAATGGAAGTTGACTTCGACAAAGAAGCCAACGAAATTAAAGTAACCGCTAAAAACAGTGGTGAAAGCAAAACACCGGAAGCAGAACAGCAAGGTTAATCCAAAAACAGTTAATCCAAAAACAATTATAACGAAACAGCCGCTTACTAAGCGACTGTTTTTGTTTTTGAGGATTTGAAGGCTAAGGCTTTCCATTTTCTTTTTCCTTCGGGTCATAATCATAGGGCAGGAGTTTAGCTAGTCGGTCGCTTCCCCAATCGCCTTCAAAAACAACTGATGTAGGATTGACTATAATGCCGTTTGTATCAAAAAAGGCATACGGCTCAGAGAAATTCATTAAGCTAGTTGGAAAATCGGGTGCATTGAGCGGCCGCTTGTCATAATTACTATGCCCCTTCTTTTTATTGTATACAATATACAGAACGTCCTGAAAGCCTATAGCAAATATTCCTTTTTGGTCAGTTTTTTTTATTAAACTGTCTACATTCAACTGGGCAGTAACCAGGGTTTCAACTATTTTAGGCATTCGCTTCCTTTCCAGCCAATATTCCAGAGAATCTTTTTTTTGCATAATGATATTATTGCCATGAATGCTTACGGCGGCACTCCTGTATTTTGCAATCTTAGCTTGTATTAAGCTATCAGGTGGACGTTGCAGATTTGGCTTACGAATTAATCGCATGCTTCGAAACCCTTGTTCAATTAGTTGATTACCCAATATTGAGCGTAAATAATGTTGTGAAGAACCCATATAAGCTACGAGCCGGTTCTTGTACCATTTGCGCACTTGGGAAGGCTTCCCTTGCATAGGAATAAACAATACGTTGCCCTGGTAATAAAGGGAACCGGTATAATAATCTTTAATAAAGTTGGTAAGTAAATATTTAAGCTTATAACCAAGCGCTTTATTCTCAACTTCAAGATAATCGTTGGTGGAAGCAGTTAATGTACGTTTAGCCTTATCAAAATTTAAGTCAAGTATCTCCGGGTTCAATATCTTACACTGCAACGCATAATCGCTTGGACCCAGCAATTCGTCTTTAAAAATCCGGTAGTTGTTCTGCCATTCGGGATCTGGCTTAACTACAACTGCGTTTAGTTCAACCGTCTTAGGTGTAAGTTCAATATAAGGTATGTTAAGGGTTTGCTCTACTTTTATGGTTTTGTATAGGGTTTCATAACCAATGGCAGTAATTACCATGTCATACTGACCAGGCTTCACATTACGTAACAGATAACTACCATCGTCTGCTGAGGCAGTGCCAATAGTTGTGTTGCTCAAAAAAACACTTGCCTTTGCAACAGGCTTTTTATCATACAGGTTAATGATGTTTCCCGATATGGTATACTGGGCATGAGCTAATGCAGGCAAGATAAATAACCATATGAGTAAAATGCTTCGCATATTCAAATATAACTAAATGATTAGTTACATCGGGGCAAAAAAAAGCCATAGTTAACTATGGCTTTTTTTATATGAGATATCTATTTATTCATTTGATCGATGATGGCCTGTGTAACACCGGTAAAGGAGAAACCACCATCATGGAAAAGGTTTTGCATTGTTACCATGCGGGTAAGGTCAGAGAACAGGGTGACGCAATAGTCGGCGCACTGGTCGGCAGTGGCATTACCAAGCGGACTCATCTTTTCGGCAAAATCAACAAAGCCATCAAAACCTTTAACGCCCGAACCTGCAGTAGTACGGGTAGGTGATTGTGAAATAGTGTTGATACGGACGTTTTTCTTTACACCATACTGGTAACCAAAGTTGCGGGCAATACTTTCCAGCATTGCTTTGTTATCGGCCATGTCGTTATAATCAGGGAAAACACGTTGAGCAGCAA